>NZ_JBIDAU010000047.1:0-1037 GCF_043202655.1 Streptomyces sp. NPDC048171 | reverse complement strand
AGAGCATGCTTTTCACCGAGTTGGTGTCGTCCCGGTTCAGGTTCGCGTAGGGAACTGGCTGGACGACGTGGATGTCGATGAAGCGTGGCTTGAGGTTCATCGGGGATCTCCTGTGGGTGAGAAGGGTCAGTCTCGGTCGGCGCCGGCCGTGATCCGGTAGAAGTCCTGCAGCCAGCGGCGGCTGATCCGCCCTGACTGGTACTGCCAGTCGACGAGGTCTGCCAGCAGCTGCCCCCAGTCGATGAAGACGCCGGTGGTGCGTACCTGATTCACCGCAGCGGGGAGGTGCAGGTGGATACCGCGCAGGCTCTGCCGCGTCAGGAGGTTGATGCGTCTTTCTGCGGCGCTCATCCGCATCGGCTTGCCCTTTGCGGTGACGGCTTTGCCCAGGGTGGCACCGAACGAGGAGCCATACGGGGCCGGCCCGGGCGGAGCAGCCTCCTCGGCGGGTTCCCCCTCACCTCGGAGAGCCTGCTTTTCTGCCGCTCGGTGTTCGTCTGGGGTGTCCTCGTCGTTTCCCTGGTCGGGCGAGAAGGCGTGTCGGGGCTGGGCCGCGATCAGCGAGGCCACCGTGTAGTGGGCCTGGGCTGTCGTGTCGTTGCACCCTTCCGGCAGCCGCGTTGTCAGCAGGCGGTGCATGGGGCGTGTGCGCGGGTGATCCAGGTCGCGGCGCAGGCCCGCGCGCAGCGCCGCACGGGCACCGGGATCCGTGCGGCACAGACGTTCGATGTGCGCGGTGAATGCGGCGTACGCGGCGCGATCGCTCTGCCGCTTGCTCGCTTCGGAAGCTTGGAAGGTCACGGCTTGTCCTCGGGTCGGCGGGCGACAGTCACGACTTCTCGGCGGCAGTTCTCGTCACCGGTTGTCCATCGCCTTGTGCGGGTCTTTCAGGGCGGCGAGGATGATGGCCTTCGCCCGGGTGACGGCCTTCGCGCCCCTTGATGTGCGGGTCACAGAGGCGGTGACTGCCTCGTAGGCGTCGAGCGCATGCCGCCCGAAGGCCCGGCAGGCGGCCTCGAAGTCGAATTCGGTGTCCA
>NZ_JBIDAU010000046.1:0-1128 GCF_043202655.1 Streptomyces sp. NPDC048171 | reverse complement strand
GCGCCACTACAGCTGACCCGGACGCATCGCGTTCTCATCGGCATGGTCGTCTTCGGTGCCGTCATCATCGCCGGGATCGGCTTCGCTGGTTCCTACGCGGCGGTGCGGGAACTTGCGCTGAAGAAGGGCTTCGGGAACTTCAGCTACGTCTTCCCGATCGGCATCGACGCGGGCATCTGCGTGCTGCTCGCCCTGGATCTGCTGCTGACCTGGATCCGCATCCCCTTCCCGCTGCTGCGCCAGACGGCGTGGCTGCTGACGGCGGCGACGATCGCGTTCAACGGCGCGGCGGCCTGGCCGGACCCGCTGGGTGTCGGCATGCACGGCGTGATCCCGATCCTGTTCGTGGTGTCCGTCGAGGCCGCCCGGCACGCGATCGGCCGGATCGCCGACATCACCGCCGACAAGCACATGGAGGGCGTCCGCCTCACCCGGTGGATGCTCTCGCCGGTGCCGACGTTCCTGCTGTGGCGGCGGATGAAGCTGTGGGAGCTGCGCTCCTACGAGCAGGTGATCAAGCTGGAGCAGGAGCGGCTGGTCTACCAGGCCCGGCTGCGTTCCCGGTTCGGCCGCTCCTGGCGCCGCAAGGCGCCCGTCGAGTCCCTGATGCCGCTGCGCCTGGCCCGCTACGGCGTCCCGCTCGCGCAGACCGCCCCGGCGGGTCTGGCGGCGGCGGGCATCGAACCGGCCCTGCTGCCGCCGGCGCCGCGCCCGGAGGAGGCCGCCGAGGGCACCGGGGCCCCGTCCTCGCCGCCTTCGCTGCGCAAGGCCGAGCCGGCCGCGGAGCGGCGTCCCGAGCTGACGGACGGCCGGGAGCCGGAGCCGGCGTGGGAGGAGCCGGAGCCCGAGCCGGACCAGAACCAGTGGCTGCACGCCCGGGATCCGCAGTCCGTCGAGTACCGCGGTGGCTACGACCCCGCCTACGACCCGGACGAGCAGTACGCGCAGTGGTACGCGGAGCAGCAGCAGGCGGACGAGTACCGGCAGCAGTTCGAGGAGCCGCCGCCCGTCCAGGAGCCCTCTCCGGAGGACACGGGCAGTTTCCCCATTCCGGTGGGGCCGCACCGCACCCGTGAGCTGGGCGAGGGGGGCGGCACCCCGCAGGCGGAGCCGGACGAGGACGCGTAC
>NZ_JBIDAU010000045.1:0-1307 GCF_043202655.1 Streptomyces sp. NPDC048171 | reverse complement strand
GCTGCGGCGAGCATGCCCACGATGCCGGACCGGGTGGGGAATCGGGCTGTGTCACGTCGCGTGTATTTGCTGTGGGTGCCCCAGGACTGGAGTGGGCCCGCCAGACGCAACAGCAACCCTCGGGAGGGGCGGTCGGTCACTGCAGGGCCTCGGGGAGCGCGACGTCGACGGCGGCGGTGACGAGAGCGTCGAAGGAGGCGTGGCGCTCGCCGAGGTGCTCGAGTTTGTCGAACTCGAGGGAAGCGTGTGACGCGTGCAGCACGCGGTCGGGGCCCAGGAGGGTGTTCGCGGCCTTGGCGTAGGCGTCGATGCCTTCTACGGAGCGCCCGACGAAGCCGCCGTGTCCGGCTGACCGTACGGGTTCTTCGAAGGCTGCGGCAAACGACAGCGGCCGGTCGGAGCGGACGGCCACGTGGACCAGGTGCGGGATGGTGTGCGGGGCGGTGGAGTTCTTCTTCGCCTGGGGCAGGGACTCGATGAAGGAGCGCAGGAACTGGCCGGCGAGTTCGCGGGCGGCGTCGAGTGCGATGTCGCTGTCGTCGCTCAGGTTCGTGATGAGTTCCTTGAGGTCGACGGTGGCGAAGCGGTAGAAGGTGCCGGTGCTGAATTCGGCCGTGCCCATGTGGCCGCTGCCTGTTTCGTCGCCTTTCGCTGCGGTGACATCGTCGACGGCTGCGAAGTAGTCGAGTTCGACCTCGGTGGTGTGTGTGGTGAAGGCGTGTGCGACCTGGACGGCACCGTCGACGTTGGCCTGGTCGACCTCGGTGAGCATGCGGCCGAAGAGGTTGATGACCCCGTTCTTTTTGACTAGGATTTTGTCAATCTTTCCTTTCAGGGCGCTTTCGGGCTTGCTTTTTCCTTTTCCGGTGAAGTCGGTCGTGAGCTCTTCCTTGTGGGCTTCGGCGATGTCGGCCAGTTCCTCGACAGCGTCGTCGGGAAGATAGACGAGCGCGTTGGTCAGGACCTTGTTCGTGATGGGCTGCCGGTCCTTTCCCTTGGCCACCTCCCACTTGATGCTGCTGCCCGCCGCGACATGTGCACCCGCGCGTTCGGCAAGCGCTTGGTCCCATCCGCGCCCGCGCAGGACCTCGGTGACCCGCTCGCCGATACGGCGTGTGCGCAGTGCGTTGTGGCCGAGTGTGTCCTGGAAGTGCTCGCGGATGGCCCGTTTCCAGGACTGGCTGGAGATGCGGGTACGCAGGACGTCGCCGTAGAGCATGCTTTTCACCGAGTTGGTGTCGTCCCGGTTCAGGTTCGCGTAGGGAACTGGCTGGACGACGTGGATGTCGATGAAGCGTGGCTTGAGG
>NZ_JBIDAU010000044.1:0-1436 GCF_043202655.1 Streptomyces sp. NPDC048171 | reverse complement strand
TGCTCAAGCAACTGGACGACGAAAGCCCCATCCAGCCGAAGGTCATGGACCATGCCTTCGACGTCAGCGAGTACTTGCGGGTCCGCGCGCTCGGCTTCGAGCAGGACGCCAGCCAGGCAGCCAACCACCAGTACGTCGACTCCGTGACCCCGGTGCTCCTGTCCCGGGTGGAAGAGGATGCGACGCACACCGATCGGCCCGTACGCCAGCTCCGTGAACTCGGCGAGCTCTTCGGGAACCGGCTGGAGCAGGCCACGAAGGAAGCCTGGCTGAAGTACACGGACGACAAGAAGAACGATCCCAGGGCCTGGCAGGACGCAGCTGCGGCCCGCTACTGGCCGTCGGCAGAGGACGAGTTCTGGTCCCGTTTCCGGAAGCTGACACGCTCGGGCGGCGCCATGGACACCGAATTCGACTTCGAGGCCGCCTGCCGGGCCTTCGGGCGGCATGCGCTCGACGCCTACGAGGCAGTCACCGCCTCTGTGACCCGCACACCACGGGGCGCGAAAGCCGTCACCCGGGCGAAGGCCATCATCCTCGCCGCCCTGAAAGACCCGCACAAGGCGATGGACAATCGGTGACGAGAACTGCCGCCAGGAAGTCGTGACTGTCGCCCGCCGACCCGAGGACAAGCTGTGACCTTCCAAGCTCCTGAAGCGACCAATCGGCAGAGGAATCGCGCCACGTATGCCGCATTCACCACACACATCGAACGTCTGTGCCGCACAGACCCCGGTGCACGTGCGGCGCTGCGCGCGGGCCTGCGCCGCGACCTGGACCACCCGCGCACACGCCCCATGCACCGCCTGCTGACACCGCGGCTGCCGGAAGGGTGCAACGACACGACAGCCCAGGCCCACTACACGGTGGCCTCGCTGATCGCGGCCCAGCCCCGACACGCCTTCTCACCTGACCAGAAAGACGACGAAGACACCGCACACGAACACGAGACGGCAGAGAGCCATGCTCCCAACGAGGAGGGGGAACCCGCCGAGGAGGCTGCTCCGCTCGGGCCGTCCCCGTATGGCTCCTCGTTCGGTGGCACCCTGGGCCAGGCCGTCACCGTAAAGGGCAAGCCGATGCGGATGAGCGCCGCAGAGAGCCGTATCAATCTCCTGACGCGGCAGAGCCTGCGCGGTATCCACCTGCACCTCCCTGCTGCGGTGAATCAGGTACGCACCACCGGCCTCTTCATTGACTGGGGGCAGCTGCTGGCAGACCTCGTCGACTGGCAGTACCAGTCGGGGCGGATCAGCCGCCGCTGGCTGCAGGACTTCTATCGGATCACGGCCGGCGCCGACCGAGACTGACCCTTCTCACCCACAGGAGATCCCCGATGACCCTCAAGCCACGCTTCATCGACATCCACGTCGTCCAGCCAGTTCCCTACGCGAACCTGAACCGGGACGACACCAACTCGGTGAAAAGCATGCTCT
>NZ_JBIDAU010000043.1:0-1514 GCF_043202655.1 Streptomyces sp. NPDC048171 | reverse complement strand
CAACCCCCCACCCACCCCCACCACCTCACCGCCCACTTCACCCAATACGCCGAACTCGACCAACCCACCCACATCACCACCCACACCCCCAGCCAACCCCACACCCAACCCCACACCACCCACATCACCGGCCACCAAAACAACCAACCCATCTTCACCACCACCCTCACCACCCACCCCACCCCCTAACCCAACCCAACCCACCCGACCCGCCCGACCCGCAGCCCCGCCACACCCAGACAAGTCCGTCCCCACCCAAGAGACCGACACACCCACAGCAGGCAACGGCTGTGACGAGAATCGTTTCGTCCCCGGCACCGACCAACATGGCCGTACGCGTGCTCGGACACGGAACCACCATGGCCAGCATCCGAGTCCGAGCACGGCGGCTGGTGCTCGACTGGTCCCGCGCCTGCGTGGACGGCTCTCACGTCGACGCGAAAGGGGGGTTAGCGACCGGTCCGTCACCGGTCCACCGGCGGAAGACGGGTGGCAAACACCCCTGATCTGCGACGGCAGAGGCACCCCGCTCCACGTCATCACTACCGCGGCGAACGTCAACGACATCACCCAGACGCTCGCTCTTGTGGACGGCATCGCACCCGTCGCCGGCCAGCCTGGCCGACCACGCCGGCGGCCCCAGTCACTCCTTGGTGACCTCGCCGTCCGGTGGGAACGACGCCTCGAACTCCACGACGCCTTCATTTCATTGGGCTGCAGCCTGATCTGCTGGAGGCGCCTCAAGAAGCGTGGATCATGAACTCACAACGCGCTTCATGAGTTACGGCTCACGATTGAGTTGGCGTATGACGCGAGATCGTGAACCCAAACCTGCAAGCGCCGTCTCCTGAGCACGTCCAAGAGCGGGAGGGAGTGCCGGTAGGTCACTGACCAGGTGATGTCGGTACCTCCATGGGCGGCCCGGGCCAGGTCCACAGACCCCCGATGAGATGCGAACAGCTCTGCGGCCTGTCCGTAGCTGAACCGCTGGTCCGGAACCAGTTCAACGATGCGCTCGCGGCAGCACACACGTCCGGTGCGGGAACGGATGGTGCGCACGTCACCCACGCGTGCCGGTCGGTCGACACCCGCAGGAACATCCCACTCGACGTCCGCGTAGGCAGACCACGACGGCCAGGATTCCGCATCCAGAAGTGCTGCGTAGACGAGGGCGGCAGACGCCTTCGAGTGCGAAGAAGCGGTAAGCGCGAGGGGCGACACCCCACGAGGGTAGACCGCGCCTCACCATGATCGTTTTCATGGTGAGGCGAGACTCCAAGCCGCGTACGGCGGGGTGGCCGGTGAGTTTGCCCATGACGAAGGCTTCGTAGGCGGTGTTGTCGGCGATGGCGATGAGGGCGAAGTAGTGGGGCTGCCGTACATGGGGCGCAAGACGAACCGCTGGCAGGCGCGAATCTGGTCCAAGAACTCCAGGGCGTGGTCGATGCGTCCGGTACGCCGCCACGCTTGGCTGAGCGGCACGGTCAGATCGGGGACCGTTCGTGGACTCGGTC
>NZ_JBIDAU010000042.1:0-1865 GCF_043202655.1 Streptomyces sp. NPDC048171 | reverse complement strand
AACAAACCCGCCCGCTCATCCAACTCCCCATACGACAACGACTCACCCCCACACACCACCGCCACCGCACCCGGATCCCGCACCACCCACTCCCCGAACAACTCCACCACCGAACCCACCACCCCCACCACAGGCGCATCATTCCACTCACCCAGGATCTGCTGCCGCTCACCATCAGGCAGCACCTGCACCGCACCTAGTGACATCCCAGACGCCTGCTCCAGCGCCTCCACCAGGCTTTCGGCCGCGTTCTGCAGCAGCGCGCACACCAGCTCCGGATCCCCCGGGGCCACCGCATCAGCCGTCAGCCCGAACGCGGTCCCCAGATCATCCACCGACACCGACAGCGGATAGTTCGTCCGGTCCTCGGTCGACAGCATCGCCACCCCGGCAAGACCACCATTCCTCCCACCACCACCGCCGTCCCGGCGGGGCTGACCACTATGACGGTAGTTCAGCAAAGACGTGAACAACGGAGCCGAAGCCGGTACCGCGCTGCCCCTCTGCGCCACGGCGAGCGGGGCGTGCTCGTGCACCAGCAGGCCGGCCAACTGCCCCTGCATCGCCCGCACCGCACCCACCACATCAAGACCTGCCACATCCATCCGCACCGGCAGGGTGTTCATGAACGGCCCCGGAATACGGTCCGCACCCCGCCCCGAGTTCATCCGGCCCAACAACACCGTCCCGAACACCACGTCCGACCGCCCCGCCACACTCGCCACCACCCGCGCATACGCCACATGGAACAACGTCGCCGGGCTCACACCCAGTCGACGGGCCTGCTCCCGGATACGCCCCGCCACTGTGTCGTCCACCCTCAACCGCGCCGACCTCACCGTCGACCCGTCCCCATGGGTATCAGCCAGGCCGAACGGCAGTGTCGGCTCCGTCACATCACCCAACAGACCTGAGAAGTACTCCTCATGCTCCGTGCGTGGAACCCCCAGCCGGGCCTGGGCCACGAAGTCACGGAACGGCAGCGGCATCGGCAACTCGTCCCCGCGGCCGGCCATGAACGCCCCGACCTCGCCCAGTACCACCTCAAGCGCCGTATGGTCCTGCAACAGATGATGGACCTGTACCAACGCCACCCACCGGCCCGGCCTCGCCGGCTCCGCCGCCACGTGCACCCGCAGCAGCGGCGCCTGCCGTAGGTCCATCCATCGACCAGCTACCGCCAGCAGCTCGGCCTCCGCATCTCCGCCGTCTGACAACGACACCTCGGTGACCGGAATGACCGCATGCTTCCGGACCACCTGCACCGGCTCCGGCAGCCCTTCCCACACGAGCCCGGTGCGGTAGATGTCGTGCCGGTCCACCACCCTCTGCAACGCCGCCAGGAACGCGTCCAACCGCTCACGGCTGTCGAAGCCCAGTACCATCGGCACCAAGTAGACGTCTGCCGTGCCGACCCCGGCGAGCAGGTGGTGGAACAGGATGCCTTCCTGCAACGGCGCCAGCGGATACACGTCGGCGACGTTCGCCGCGCCGCCCTCCACCGACTCACACACCAGGTCGATCTGCGCCGCTGTCAGCTCCACCAGCGGCAGCATCTCCGGCGTAATCACCTCCGCCCCCTCCGGAATCCCGTTGGGAGGCACCTCCACCACACCCCCGCCACTGCCCGCAGCAGCCAACGCCGCCGGCGTCGGCGCCTCGAACAACACCCGCACCGACACCCCGAACCCACGCTCACGCAACCGCTGCACCAACGACACCGCCAGCAACGAATGCCCACCCAACTCGAAGAAGTTGTCCTCCACCCCCACGTGTTCGACGCCCAGCACCTCCGCGAACACCTGGCACACCAGCTCTTCGGCCACCGTGGCAGGACCCCGCCCACCGGCAGACGAATACTCCGG
>NZ_JBIDAU010000041.1:0-1972 GCF_043202655.1 Streptomyces sp. NPDC048171 | reverse complement strand
ACCTGCGCGGGTTCGCGGCCGAGCGGCTGCCGGAGTACATGGTGCCGTCGGTGGTCGTGGTGCTCGACGCGGTGCCGTTGACGGTGAACGGGAAGATGGACCGGGCGGCGTTGCCGGTTCCCGAGTTCTCGTCTGCGGGTGGGCGGGGTCCTGCCACGGTTGTTGAAGAGCTTGTGTGTCAGGTGTTCGCGGATGTGTTGGGTGTGGAGCGGGTGGGGGTGGAGGACAACTTCTTCGAGCTGGGTGGGCACTCCCTGCTGGCGGTGACCTTGGCGTCCCGGCTGCGTGAGCGCGGGTTCGGCGTGTCCGTGCGGGCATTGTTCGAGGCGCCGACGCCGGCGGCGCTTGCAGCTGCAGGAAACGATAGGGGTGTGGTGGAGGTGCCTCCCAACGGGATTCCGGAGGGGGCGGAGGTCATCACGCCGGAGATGCTGCCGCTGGTGGAGCTGACGGCGGCGCAGATCGGTTTGGTCTGTGAGTCGGTGGAGGGCGGCGCAGCGAACGTGGCGGACGTGTATCCGCTGGCGCCGTTGCAGGAGGGCATCTTCTTCCACCACCTGATCACCGAGCCGGGTGAGGCGGATGCGTATCTGGTGCCGATGGTGCTGGGCTTTGACAGTCGTGAGCGGCTGGAAGAGTTTCTGGTTGCGTTGCAGCAGGTGGTGGACCGGCACGACATCTATCGCACCGCAGTGATCTGGGAAGGGCTGCCCGAGCCGGTGCAGGTGGTCTGGCGGCGTGCGATCGTTCCCGTGACCGAGGTGAGGCTGTCGTCGGACGGGGATCCTGCCGATGAACTACTGGCGGTCGCCGGACGGTGGATGGATGTGGGGCAGGCGCCCTTGGTGCGGGTGAGTGTAGCTGCGGCACCTGGAACGGACCGGTGGCTTGGGTTGGTCCAGGTGCATCACCTGTTGCAGGATCACACGGCGTTGGACGTGGTGTTGGGTGAGGTCGCAGCGCTGATGGAGGGGCGTGGGGAGGAGTTGCCGGTGCCGCTGCCGTTCCGGGACTTCGTGGCCCAGGCGCGGCTGGGCGTGTCCCGCGCAGAGCATGAGGAGTACTTCGCCCAGCTGCTGGGTGACGTCACGGAACCGACATTGCCGTTCGGCCTGGCCGACGCTCATGGTGACGGCGCCGGTGTGCGGTCGGCGCGGCTGCGGGTGGACGACGGGCTGGCGGCGCGGGTCCGCGAGGGAGCCCGCACGATCGGGGTAAGCCCGGCGACGTTGTTCCACGTGGCGTGGGCGCGGGTACTGGCGAGCCTGGCCGGCCGGACGGACGTGGTGTTCGGGACCGTGCTGCTGGGCCGGATGCATGCCGGAGCTGGTGCGGAGTGGGTGCCTGGTCCGTTCATGAACACGCTGCCGGTGCGGATGGACGTCGCGGACACGGATGTGGTGGGTGCGGTGCGGGCCATGCAGGCCCAGCTGGCCGGCCTGCTGGTGCACGAGCACGCCCCGCTCGCGCTTGCACAGAAGGCAAGTGCAGTCTCGGCCTCGGCACCGTTGTTCACTTCCTTGCTCAACTACCGCCACGGTCGTCGAGGAGCCGACGTGCCCTCCGACCAGAGTCGGCACCAGCTCAATGGCGTGGAGATGGTCTACAGCCGGGAGTCCACCAACTATCCGCTGGCCGTATCGGTGGATGACTTGGAGACGGGGTTCGCCATCACGACTGACGTAGTCGCTCCGGAAGACCCGCACCTCGTGTGCCAGTTGCTGCATACGGTGATCGACAACCTCACTGAAGAGCTGGAGGCCGGTTCTGGCACCCCACTGCGTGCGGTGGAGGTGCTTGCGCCGTCGGGTCGTGAGCGGGTGCTGGTGGAGTGGAACGACACTGACCGTGCGGTGTCCGAGGAGACGGTGGTGGGTCTGTTCGAGCGGCGGGTGGTGCGGGATCCGGGTGCGGTTGCGGTGGAGCAGGGTGGGGTGGGTGTGTCGTATGGGGAGTTGAATGCTCGTGCGAA
>NZ_JBIDAU010000040.1:0-2155 GCF_043202655.1 Streptomyces sp. NPDC048171 | reverse complement strand
ATCAACCGACCGCTCCAACAACACCCCCACCACCGACTCCAACCCCACCCCACGCCCCCTCAACACACCCGCCAACCGAGACGCCCGCTCATCCAGCTCCCCATACGTCAGCGACTCATCCTCACCTACCACTGCCGGCGCATCCGGAGTCCGTGCGACCTGCTCCGCGAACAGCTCCACCCACGTGACATCAGGCACCGGCACACCCGTGTCGTTCCAGCCCTCCACCACCTGAAGGCGCTCAGCCTCGGACAGGACCTGGACCTGTCCAAGCCGCATCTGCGGCGTGGACACCGCAACTGTCAGCACCCGTACCAACCAGCGTCCGATCCGCTCCACGGTGTCAGCGTCGAACAGGTCGGCCGACCCCGTCAGCGACCCGCGCAACCCTCCGGGACGCCCCTCGCCGTCAACCACCTCACCAAACGACACATCAAGATCAAATCGAGAGGGCAGTACGTGATCAATCACCATCTGGGCACGCAGACCGGCGAGCTCGAGCGTCGCCTGGCCTGTGTTGCGAACGCTGAGCATCACCTGGAACAACGGGTGGCGGGCAAGAGACCGGTCTGGTGCCAGCAGTTCCACGAGCCGCTCGAACGGCACGTCCTGGTGGTCGAGGGCAGCAAGACTGGTCTCGCGTACCCGTGCCAGCAGCTCGCTGAAGGTCGGGTCACCTGACATGTCGGTTCGCAGCACGAGAGTGTTGACGAAGAAGCCGACCAGGTCATCCAGTGCCTGATCCGTGCGTCCGGCAACCGCGGTACCGATCGGGATGTCGTCTCCCGCACCCAACCGCTCCAGCAGCACGGCCAGAGCGGCCTGAACCACCATGAACAGCGTGACGCCCTGCTCTCGCGCCAGCGACGCCAGCCGAGCATGCACCTCCGCCGGGACTTCAAGCGTCACCGTGTGACCCCGGTGCGAGGCCATCGCCGGCCGCGACCTGTCGACCGGTAGGGCCAGCTCCTGCGGCGCCCCAGCGAGCGCTCGACGCCAGTAGCCCACCTGCTCCGACAGCACACTGCCCGGATCGTCCTCGTCACCGAGTACTTCACGCTGCCAGAGGGTGTAGTCCGCGTACTGCACCGGCAACGGCTCCCAAGCGGGCGCACGACCGTCACACCGCGCCGCGAAGGCGACAGAGATGTCCCGCGCCAACGGGCCCATCGACCAGGCGTCCCCCGCGATGTGATGGAGCACGACCGCCAGCACATGCCTGTCCGCACCGGTCTCGATCAGCAACCCACGCAGTGGCACCTCGGTCGACAGATCAAACCCGCGCCCGGTCTCCTCCGCAACGAGATCCGCGGCCTCCCCCTCGGTGGCCTGCCTGACCCTCAGCACCTCCCCCACTTCATCCGCGGCCAGGATCTGCTGGTACGGCTCTCCGGAAAGGGAAGGGAATACCGTCCGCAACACCTCATGCCGGGAGATCACATCGCTCATTGCCGCCTGCAACGCCCCGATATTCAGGGCACCCTCCAGACGCAGCACCACCGGCATGTTGTAGGTCGCGCTCGGCCCCTCCAACTGCGTCAGGAACCACAACCGCCGCTGGGCGAAAGACAACGGAGTCATCGGGCGTCCCCCTCCTTACGCATGGGCCGCAGAGGCGGCCGGGCAGGTTTCCGCTTACTTTCAAGTCGCACCGCGAGTGCCGCCGGCGTCGGCGCCTCGAAAAGCGTCCGCATTTCTACATCGGCCCCAAGGACCGCCCTTATCTGAGACACCAGACGGGTCGCGAGCAAGGAGTGTCCGCCGAGTTCGAAGAAGTCGTCGTCCGCCCCGACCCGGTCCAACCCGAGCACCGTCGCGAATGCCTCGCACAAGAGGCGTTCTTCCCGTGTGGCCGGTTCACGGCCGCCGCCTGCGGCTCCGTGTTCCGGAGCGGGTAGGGCAGCGCGGTCGAGCTTGCCATTCGCCGTCAGCGGGAAATGTGGCAGGGAAACGAACGCGGAGGGAACCATGGAGCCAGGAAGCCGCCCGGCGGCAAATGCCCGAAGCTCCGCGGTCAGGTCCTCGCCGGCCCGAGTTCCCTCTGCATCCGCCGGCACGATGTAGGCGACGAGCCGCACGTCCCCCGGCACATCCTCCCGCGGAACCACCACCACCTGACCCACCCCCACATGAGACCCCACCACCGCCTCCACCT
>NZ_JBIDAU010000039.1:0-2828 GCF_043202655.1 Streptomyces sp. NPDC048171 | reverse complement strand
GCCACCACCAAACCCACCACCGCACCCTGAGACACCACCACACCCTTCGGCACACCCGACGACCCCGACGTAAACATCACATACGCCGCACCACCCGGCCCAGCACCCACAGGACCCGCCAACACCGGCGCAGACTCCACGCCCGGATCATCCACACACACCACCGGCACACCCACACCACCCGGCAACCCACCAGCCAAAGCCCGAGACGTCACCACGCACACCGGCCCCGCCTCCGCCAGCACCACACCCACCCGCTCCACCGGATACGACGGATCAACGAACACATACGCACCCCCCGCCTTCCACACCCCCAACAACGCCACCACCACATCCACCGACCGCTCCAACACCACACCCACCACCGACTCCACCCCCACACCCAAGCCCGCCAACACACCCGCCAACCGGCCAGAACGCTCATCCAACTCCCCGTAAGTCAGCCGCTCCTCACCACACACCACCGCAACCGCACCCGCATCCCGCACCACCTGCTCCGCGAACAACTCCACCCACGACACCTCAGGCACCGGCTCGACAGCGGCATTCCACCCCGCCACCACCTCATACCGCTCCGCCTCCGACAACAACTCAACCTGCCCCACCCGCACCTGCGGACCCTCAACCACAACCGACAAGACCCTCACCAACCACCGACCGACCCGCTCCACCGTCCCCGCATCAAACAGATCCACCGACCCCGTAACCGACCCCCGCAACCCACCAGGACGACCCTCACCATCAACCACCTCACCCAACGACACATCAAGATCAAACTTCGCTGCCGCCAGCTGCACCCCCACCGGCGTCACTCGCACCCCCGGCAAGTCCAGACCCGCCCCATCCACGTTCTGAAGAGTGAGCATCACCTGGAACAGCGGATGCCGCGCCAGCGAACGATCCGGCGCCAGCACCTCCACCAACCGCTCGAACGGCACCTCCTGATGCTCCAACGCCGCCAGACTCGTCTCCCGCACCCGCCCAAGCAGCTCGCCGAAGGTCGGATCCCCCGACACATCCGTACGCAACACCAGCGTGTTGACGAAGAACCCGACCAGATCGTCGAGGGCCTGATCGGTACGGCCGGCCACCGCAGTACCGACAGGAATGTCCTCCCCCGCACCCAACTTCGACAGAAGCACCGCCAGCGCGGCCTGCACCACCATGAACAACGTGACACCCTGCTCACGCGCCAGCGCCGCCAACCGCGCATGCACCTCCGCCGGAACCTCCACCCTCACCGTGTGACCACGATGTGACGCCACCGCCGGCCGCGGCCGGTCACCCGGCAACGCCAGCTCCTGCGGCGCCCCCGCCAACGCGTCCCGCCAGAAACCCACCTGTCCAGCCAGCACGCTGCCCGGGTCACCCTCATCACCCAGCAGCTCCCGCTGCCACAACGCATAATCCGCGTACTGCACCGGCAACGGCTCCCACTCAGGCGCACGACCGTCACATCGCGCCGCATACGCGACGGAAATGTCCTGAGCCAGGGGTCCCATCGACCAACCATCCCCCGCAACGTGATGCACCACCACCACCAACACATGCACATCAACACCGACCTCCAGCAACAACACCCGCAACGGCACCTCAACCCCGAGATCGAACCCGCGTCCGCACTCCTCCGCTACCAGACCCGCAACCTCACCCTCAGCCTTACCAGCACGCACCACCCGCAACACCTCACCCACCACAGAAGGCACCAACACCTCCTGATACGGCTCCCCCTCCACCACCGGGAACACCGTCCGCAGCACCTCATGCCGGACGACAACATCACCCAACGCCGCCCTCAACGCAGCAACATCCAGCACACCCTCCAACCGCAACGCAACCGGCATGTTGTACGTCGCACTCGGCCCCTCCAACTGCGCCAAGAACCACAACCGCCGCTGAGCAAACGACAACGGCACCCGCCCAGGCCGCTCCCACGACCTCAAAGTCACCCGTGCCGGAGCTGCCTCCGCGATGCGGAGGGCCAGCCTGGCGGGAGTCGGAACCTCGAACAGGAGCCAGATCCCCGCCTCGACGCCCAGCCTCGAACGAATGCGGCTCACCAATCGCGTGACAAGGAGGGAGTGACCCCCCAATTCGAAGAAGTCGTCGTCAGGACCCACCGTGTCCAAACCGAGGACATCGGCGAAGATCTCGCAGAGGATCCGTTCCTCCTCCGTGGTGGCCTCACGCTCCCCTCCGGCAATGGCGTACTCCGGCGCCGGCAACGCAGCCCGGTCCACCTTTCCGTTCACGGTCAGCGGCAGCCTGGTCAGCTCGACCACCACCGCTGGGACCATGTAGTCCGGCAGTTCTTCGCCGACAAGGCCCCGGAGCTCGGCACTGAGTCGGCCGTCCACGCCACCCGTGCCGGAACCCCCGTCCGAGCCCTCGCCCTCCCCCTCGCTCTCGCCCTCGGGCACGACGTAGGCGACGAGGCGCTTGTCCCCCGGCACATCCTCGCGTGCGACCACCACCGCCTGGCCCACCCCCGGATGCGCGGCCAGCACCGCCTCCACCTCACCCGGCTCCACCCGGAACCCACGGATCTTCACCTGTTCGTCCGCACGCCCGACGAAGACCAACTGCCCGTCCGCGGTCCACCGCGCCAGGTCTCCGGTCCGGTACATCCGCGCACCCGAACCGCCGAACGGACACGCAACAAACCGCTCAGCCGTCAACCCAGACCGCCCCCGATACCCCCGCGCCACCCCCACACCCGCCACATACAACTCACCCACAACACCCGGCGGCACCAGCTCCAGACCACCATCCAGCACATACACCCGCGTGTTCTCCAACGGCCGCCCAATCGGCAACACCCCCGGCAC
>NZ_JBIDAU010000038.1:3733-5152 GCF_043202655.1 Streptomyces sp. NPDC048171 | reverse complement strand
AACACAGTGGACGCGAGCAACTGAGGACAAGCCCTCGGCCTATTAGTACCGGTCACCTCCACACCTTGCGGTGCTTCCAGATCCGGCCTATCAACCCAGTCGTCTACTGGGAGCCTTAACCCCTCAAGGGGGTGGGAGTCCTCATCTCGAAGCAGGCTTCCCGCTTAGATGCTTTCAGCGGTTATCCCTCCCGAACGTAGCCAACCAGCCATGCCCTTGGCAGGACAACTGGCACACCAGAGGTTCGTCCGTCCCGGTCCTCTCGTACTAGGGACAGCCCTTCTCAAGACTCCTACGCGCACAGCGGATAGGGACCGAACTGTCTCACGACGTTCTAAACCCAGCTCGCGTACCGCTTTAATGGGCGAACAGCCCAACCCTTGGGACCGACTCCAGCCCCAGGATGCGACGAGCCGACATCGAGGTGCCAAACCATCCCGTCGATATGGACTCTTGGGGAAGATCAGCCTGTTATCCCCGGGGTACCTTTTATCCGTTGAGCGACGGCGCTTCCACAAGCCACCGCCGGATCACTAGTCCCGACTTTCGTCCCTGCTCGACCCGTCGGTCTCACAGTCAAGCTCCCTTGTGCACTTACACTCAACACCTGATTGCCAACCAGGCTGAGGGAACCTTTGGGCGCCTCCGTTACTCTTTAGGAGGCAACCGCCCCAGTTAAACTACCCATCAGACACTGTCCCTGATCCGGATCACGGACCCAGGTTAGACATCCAGCACGACCAGACTGGTATTTCAACGACGACTCCACCCACACTGGCGTGCGAGTTTCAAAGTCTCCCAGCTATCCTACACAAGCCGAACCGAACACCAATATCAAACTGTAGTAAAGGTCCCGGGGTCTTTCCGTCCTGCTGCGCGAAACGAGCATCTTTACTCGTAGTGCAATTTCACCGGGCCTATGGTTGAGACAGTCGAGAAGTCGTTACGCCATTCGTGCAGGTCGGAACTTACCCGACAAGGAATTTCGCTACCTTAGGATGGTTATAGTTACCACCGCCGTTTACTGGCGCTTAAGTTCTCAGCTTCGCCCAGACGAATCTGAGCTAACCGGTCCCCTTAACGTTCCAGCACCGGGCAGGCGTCAGTCCGTATACATCGCCTTACGGCTTCGCACGGACCTGTGTTTTTAGTAAACAGTCGCTTCTCGCTGGTCTCTGCGGCCACCCCCAGCTCGGAGTGCAAGACTCGTCACCGGATGTGGCCCCCCTTCTCCCGAAGTTACGGGGGCATTTTGCCGAGTTCCTTAACCATAGTTCACCCGAACGCCTCGGTATTCTCTACCTGACCACCTGAGTCGGTTTAGGGTACGGGCCGCCATGAAACTCGCTAGAGGCTTTTCTCGACAGCATAGGATCATCCACTTCACCACAATCGGCTCGGCATCAGGTCTCAGCCACA
>NZ_JBIDAU010000038.1:1875-3637 GCF_043202655.1 Streptomyces sp. NPDC048171 | reverse complement strand
GCGGCCTACACCCTTACCCCGGGACAACCACCGCCCGGGATGGACTACCTTCCTGCGTCACCCCATCACTCACCTACTAACCGCTTGGTTCGGCGGCTCCACCACTCCCCTCAACTCCGAAGAGATCAGGGCGGCTTCACGGCCTTAGCATCACGATGCTCGATGTTTGACGCTTCACAGCGGGTACCGGAATATCAACCGGTTATCCATCGACTACGCCTGTCGGCCTCGCCTTAGGTCCCGACTTACCCTGGGCAGATCAGCTTGACCCAGGAACCCTTAGTCAATCGGCGCAAACGTTTCTCACGTTTGTATCGCTACTCATGCCTGCATTCTCACTCGTGAACCGTCCACAACTCGCTTCCGCGGCTGCTTCACCCGGCACACGACGCTCCCCTACCCATCACGATCCCCGTTGGGGGTATATATCGCAATGACACGACTTCGGCGGTACGCTTGAGCCCCGCTACATTGTCGGCGCGGAATCACTAGACCAGTGAGCTATTACGCACTCTTTCAAGGGTGGCTGCTTCTAAGCCAACCTCCTGGTTGTCTGTGCGACTCCACATCCTTTCCCACTTAGCGTACGCTTAGGGGCCTTAGTCGATGCTCTGGGCTGTTTCCCTCTCGACCATGGAGCTTATCCCCCACAGTCTCACTGCCGCGCTCTCACTTACCGGCATTCGGAGTTTGGCTAAGGTCAGTAACCCGGTAGGGCCCATCGCCTATCCAGTGCTCTACCTCCGGCAAGAAACACACGACGCTGCACCTAAATGCATTTCGGGGAGAACCAGCTATCACGGAGTTTGATTGGCCTTTCACCCCTAACCACAGGTCATCCCCCAGGTTTTCAACCCTGGTGGGTTCGGTCCTCCACGAAGTCTTACCTCCGCTTCAACCTGCCCATGGCTAGATCACTCCGCTTCGGGTCTTGAGCGTGCTACTGAATCGCCCTGTTCGGACTCGCTTTCGCTACGGCTTCCCCACCCGGGTTAACCTCGCAACACACCGCAAACTCGCAGGCTCATTCTTCAAAAGGCACGCAGTCACGAGACACCAAGCAAGCTTGATGTCCGACGCTCCCACGGCTTGTAGGCACACGGTTTCAGGTACTATTTCACTCCGCTCCCGCGGTACTTTTCACCATTCCCTCACGGTACTATCCGCTATCGGTCACCAGGGAATATTTAGGCTTAGCGGGTGGTCCCGCCAGATTCACACGGGATTTCTCGGGCCCCGTGCTACTTGGGTGTCTCTCAAACGAGCCGCTGACGTTTCGACTACGGGGGTCTTACCCTCTACGCCGGACCTTTCGCATGTCCTTCGCCTACATCAACGGTTTCTGACTCGTCCCACGGCCGGCAGACCGTGGAAGAGAGATCCCACAACCCCGCACACGCAACCCCTGCCGGGTCTCACACGTATACGGTTTGGCCTCATCCGGTTTCGCTCGCCACTACTCCCGGAATCACGGTTGTTTTCTCTTCCTGCGGGTACTGAGATGTTTCACTTCCCCGCGTTCCCTCCACACTGCCTATGTGTTCAGCAGCGGGTGACAGCCCATGACGACTGCCGGGTTTCCCCATTCGGAAACCCCCGGATCAAAGCCTGGTTGACGACTCCCCGGGGACTATCGTGGCCTCCCACGTCCTTCATCGGTTCCTGGTGCCAAGGCATCCACCGTGCGCCCTTAAAAACTTGGCCACAGATGCTCGCGTCCACTGTGCAGTTCTCAAACAACGACCAACCACCCATCACCCTG
>NZ_JBIDAU010000037.1:0-5319 GCF_043202655.1 Streptomyces sp. NPDC048171 | reverse complement strand
GCATCCCGGGGTGGCGCAGGCGGCTGTCGTCGCCCGTGAGGACACTCCCGGGGACACCCGCCTGATCGCCTACATCGTCCCCGTCACGGACACCAACACCACCAACACCACAACTGCCCCAGACGCGGTCCTGACCGCCGACCTGCGAGCCCATGCCGCCGCACACCTGCCCGCCTACATGATCCCCGCAGCCTTCGTGCCCCTGCCCGAACTCCCCCTGACCATCAACGGCAAACTCAACCGAGCCGCGCTCCCCACCCCCGAATACGCCGCAGCCGACACCGGACGCGCCCCGGCGACGGCGGCGGAGGAACTGATGTGTCAGGTGTTCGGTGAGGTGCTGGGTCTGGAGTGGGTGGGGGTTGAGCAGGACTTCTTCGAGTTGGGTGGGCATTCGTTGCTGGCGATGCGGTTGGTGTCGCGGTTGAGGGTGGTGTTCGGGGTTGAGGTGGGTGTGCGGGTGTTGTTCGAGGCTTCGACGCCGGCGGGGCTGGCGGCGCGGATCGCGGGTGCGGGCGCGGCACGGGTGGGTCTGACACCGTGGGTGCGGCCTGAGAGGGTGCCGTTGTCGTTCGCCCAGAGGCGGTTGTGGTTCCTGGCGCAGTTGGAGGGGCCGAGCGCGACGTACAACATTCCGATCGCACTCCGTCTGGAGGGTGCGTTGGATGTTGCCGCACTGCGGGTGGCGTTCGGTGATGTGCTGGGGCGGCATGAGGTGTTGCGGACGGTGTTCCCGGTGGTGGACGGGGAGCCGTATCAGCGGGTTCTGGCGGTCGGTGAGCTGGGGGAGGTGCTGCGGGTCGGGCGGGTGTCCGAGGGTGAGGTGGCGGACCTGGTGGCGCAGGAGACCGGGCACGGGTTCGACCTCGCTGTCGAGGTGCCGCTGCGGGCGCTGCTGCTCGAGACCGGTGCGGATGCGCACGTGCTCGTGGTGGTCGTGCATCACGTGGCAGGGGACGGATGGTCGATGGGCCCCCTGGCTCAGGACATTTCCGTCGCGTACGCCGCACGGTGCGAGGGCCGTGTGCCTGGTTGGGAGCCGTTGCCGGTGCAGTACGCGGACTACACCCTGTGGCAGCGGGAGCTGCTGGGTGATGAGGATGATCCGGACAGCGTGCTGGCCGCACAGGTCAGCTTCTGGCGGGACGCGTTGGCGGGGGCGCCGCAGGAGCTGGCGCTGCCGGTGGATCGGCCGCGACCGGCAGCGGCTTCGTACCGGGGCCACACGGCGTCGCTGGTGGTCCCGGCGGAGGTGCACGCGCAGCTGACGGCACTGGCGCGGGAGCAGGGCGTGACCCTGTTCATGGTGGTGCAGGCTGCGCTGGCCGTGCTTCTGTCGAAGTTGGGTGCGGGGGAGGACATTCCTGTCGGTACGGCGGTGGCCGGCCGTACCGACCAGGCGCTGGATGATCTCGTGGGGCTCTTCGTCAACACGCTGGTGCTCCGCACCGATGTGTCGGGGGACCCGACCTTCGGCGAACTGCTTGGGCGCGTACGGGAGACGAGTCTGGCGGCGCTGGAGCACCAGGAGGTGCCGTTCGAGCGGTTGGTGGAGGTGCTGGCACCGGACCGCTCGCTCGCGCGGCATCCGCTGTTCCAGGTCATGCTCACCCTCCAGAATCTGGGTCAGGCCAGGCTGGACCTCCCCGATCTGCGGGTGGCGCCGGTGTCCGGCGGTCCGCGGGTGGCGAAGTTCGATCTCGATGTGTCGTTGGGTGAGGTGACCGACGGTGAGGGCCGCCCGGTGGGGTTGCGGGGGTCGGTCACCGGGGCGGCGGATCTGTTCGACGCGGGGACCGTGGATGCGGTCGCCGAGCGGTTGCTGAAGGTGCTGTCGCTGGTGGCCGCAGACCCGCAGGTTCGGGTGGGACAGGTCCAGGTCCTGTCGGGAGCGGAACGGCACCAGGTGGTGACCGATTGGAACGACACCGCCGTACCAAAGCCGGAAACGACGTGGCTGTCGCTCTTCGAGGATCAGGTGCTGCGGGACCCGAGCGCTGTCGCGGTCGTGTATGGAAATGAACGTGTGTCGTATGGAGAGTTGGATGAGCGGGCGCACCGGCTGGCGGGGGTGCTGGCCGGTCGGGGTGTGGGGCCGGAGTCGGTGGCGGCGGTCATGCTGGAGCGGTCGGTCGAGCTGGTAGTGACCTTGCTGGCGGTGTGGAAGGCCGGTGCTGCCTATCTCCCCGTCGATCCGGACCATCCCTCCGAAAGGCTCGCGTTCACGCTGACCGACGCCCGCCCGTCCTGTGTGCTTACGACGCATGCGCACGCCGGTGAACTTCCGGCAGACCTGACCGTGCCCGTGCTTGCCGTCGACGAGGCGGAGCCGGCTGGTAGGGATGAGTGGTCGAGTCCGGTCCTGACGGCCGGGCATGCGGCGTACGTGATGTATACGTCCGGGTCGACGGGGAGGCCGAAGGGCGTGGTGGTCACCCACGGAGGCCTGGCCAACCATCTCCTCTGGGCACAGCGAACGTTCCGGCTGGAGGCGTCGGACCGAGTGCTCAACAAGACGCCGTTCGGGTTCGACGCGTCGGTCTGGGAGCTGTGGTGGCCGTTGATGTCCGGGGCGGCGTTGGTGATCGCCGCCCCGGATGGCCACCGTGATCCGGCCTACCTGGCGGACTTGGTGCGGCGTGAGGAGGTCACCGCCGCACACTTCGTACCTTCGCTGCTGTCGGTGTTCGTCGCCGAGTCCGCCGCGGCCGATTGCACGAGTCTGCGGATGCTGTTCTGCGGCGGTGAGGCGCTGACGGACGCTCTGCATCAACGGGTTACGAGCCTGTGGGACGTGGAGTTGCACAATGTCTACGGGCTGACGGAGACCACGGTCGACTCGACGTCTTGGCACGGCGGTACGAGCGAAACGGCAGGTGGGAGTGGTCCGATCGGTGTTCCGATCGGTCGGCCGGTCGACAACACCCGCGTCTATGTGCTGGACCGGTTCCTGGAGCCGGTGCCGCCGGGTGTGGCGGGGGAGCTGTATGTGGCCGGCACGGGCCTGGCACGGGCGTACCACGAGCGACCGGGGCTGACGGCGGAGCGGTTCGTGGCCTGCCCGTTCGGCGATGCGGGTGAGCGGATGTACCGGACCGGTGACCTGGTGCGGTGGACGGTGGACGGGCAGCTGGTGTTCGTAGGCCGTGCGGACGATCAGGTGAAGGTCCGCGGCTTCCGGGTCGAGCCGGGTGAGGTCGAGGCCGTCCTGGCGGCACATCCCGAGGTGGCTCGAGCGGTGGTGGTCGCCCGGGAGGACACCCAGGGTGATGAGCGCCTCGTCGCGTACGTCGTGCCCGAGGGTGATGCTGGACGGGGCGACGAACTGTCCGGCGAAGTGCGTGCCCTCGGGAGCGCGCGGTTGCCGGAGTACATGGTGCCCTCTGCGGTCGTGGTGCTGGATGAGTTGCCGTTGTCGGTGAACGGGAAGCTGGACCGGGCGGCCCTCCCCGCGCCGGAGTATTCGTCTGCCGGTGGGCGGGGTCCTGCCACGGTGGCCGAAGAGCTGGTGTGCCAGGTGTTCGCGGAGGTGCTGGGCGTCGAACACGTTGGGGTGGAGGACAACTTCTTCGAGCTGGGTGGGCATTCGTTGCTGGCGGTGTCGTTGGTGCAGCGGCTGCGTGAGCGTGGGTTCGGGGTGTCGGTGCGGGTGTTGTTCGAGGCTCCGACGTCGGCGGCGTTGGCTGCTGCGGGCAGTGGCGGGGGTGTGGTGGAGGTGCCTCCCAACGAGATTCCGGAGGGGGCGGAGGTCATCACGCCGGAGATGCTGCCGCTGGTGGAGCTGACAGCGGCGCAGATCGACTTGGTCTGTGAGTCGGTCGAGGGTGGGGCGGCGAACGTCGCCGACGTGTATCCGCTGGCGCCGTTGCAGGAGGGCATCTTCTTCCACCACCTGCTCACCGGCCCGGGTGAGGCGGACGTCTACCTCGTGCCGATGATGCTCGGTTTCGACAGCCGTGCGCGATTGGACGCGTTCCTGGCGGCGTTGCAGCGGGTGGTGGACCGGCACGACATCTACCGCACTGGGCTGGTGTGGGAGGCGTTGCCCGAGCCGGTGCAGGTGGTCCGGAAACGTGCGGTCGTCCCGGTCACCGAGGTGGTCCTGACCGGGGACGGTGATGACCCGCAGGCCGAGCTGCTCGCGCTCGCCGGACGCTGGATGGACCTGCGACGGGCGCCGCTGCTGCGCGTACACGTGGCGGCCGAGCCGGGCGGTGAGCGGTGGCTCGGCTTGGTGCAGGTGCACCACCTGCTCCAGGACCACACCGCACTGCAGGTGGTGCTGGGCGAGGTCGCGGCGTTCATGGGAGGGCGCAGCGATGCTCTCCCTGAGCCGCTGCCGTTCCGTGACTTCGTGGCCCAGGCCCGGCTGGGGGTCTCACGCGCCGAGCACGAGGAGTTCTTCGCGGAGCTGCTGAGGGACGTGACGGAGCCGACGCTGCCGTTCGGCCTGGCCGATACGCGCGGCGACGGCACGGGTGTGCGGCAGGGGCGGCTGCGGGTCGATGACGGACTGGGAGACCGGTTGCGGGAGCAGGCCCGTCGCCTGGGGGTGAGTCCGGCGACGTTGTTCCATGTGGCGTATGCGCGGGTGGTGGGGAGTCTGGCGGGGCGGTCGGACGTGGTGTTCGGGACGGTGTTGCTGGGCCGGATGAACTCCGGGCGGGGTGCGGACCGGATTCCGGGGCCGTTCATGAACACCCTGCCGGTGCGGGTGGACATGGCAGGCCTGGATGTGGTGGGCGCGGTGCGGGCGATGCAGGGGCAGTTGGCCGGCCTGCTGGTGCACGAGCACGCTCCCCTCGCCCTGGCGCAGAAGGCCAGCGGCGTTCCCGCCGCAGCCCCGCTCTTCACGTCCCTGCTCAACTACCGTCATGGCGGTCAGCCCCGCCGGGACGGCGGTGGCGGTGGGAGGAATGGTGGTCTTGCCGGGGTGGCGATGCTGTCGATGGAGGACCGGACGAATTATCCGCTGTCGGTGTCGGTGGATGATCTGGGGACCGCGTTCGGGCTGACGGCTGATGCGGTGGCGCCGGGGGATCCGGAGCTGGTGTGCGCGTTGCTGCAGAACGCGGCCGAAGGCTTGGTCGAGGCGCTGGAGAGTGCACCGGAGACACCTCTGGGTGAGGTCGCCGTGGTGTCACCGCTCGTTCGCGAGCGGATGGTCGTGGAGTGGAATGATGCGCCTGTGGTGGGGGTGGTGGGTTCGGTGGTGGAGTTGTTTGGGGAGTGGGTGGTGCGGGATCCGGGTGCGGTGGCGGTGGTGTGTGGGGGTGAGTCGTTGTCGTATGGGGAGTTGGATGAGCGGGCGGGTTTGTT
>NZ_JBIDAU010000036.1:0-5776 GCF_043202655.1 Streptomyces sp. NPDC048171 | reverse complement strand
CCCGCTGACACACCACCACACCCTTCGGCACCCCCAACGACCCCGACGTATACATCACATACGCCGCCACACCCCCCAACCCACCCACACCCAAACCCACACCCAGATCCACCCCCGGATCCACCCCCGCCAACTCCACCACCACACCCGGATCATCCAGACACACCACCGGAACCGAAACCACACCAGACACCAACCCCACCAGACCACTCACCGTCACCACACACACCGGACCCGCATCCCCCACCACCCAACCCACCCGCTCCGCCGGATACGAAGGATCAAGCGGCACATACGCACCCCCCGCCTTCCACACACCCAACAACGCCACCACCAAATCAACCGACCGCTCCAACAACACCCCCACCACCGACTCCAACCCCACCCCACGCCCCCTCAACACACCCGCCAACCGAGACGCCCGCTCATCCAACTCCCCATACGTCAGCGACTCATCCCCCCACACCACCGCCACCGCACCCGGATCCCGCGCCACCTGACGCTCGAACAGGGCCACCACCGTCTCCTCGGACACCACACGATCGGTGTCGTTCCACTCCGCCAACACCCGCTCACGACCCGACGGCGCAAGCACCTCCACCGCACGCAACGGCGTCCGTGGCGCTTCCTCCAGGGCCGTGACCAGGCCCTCCACCGCCGTCTGCAGCAATTCGCATACGAGCTCCGGGTCGCCGGGCGCGACCACACCGGTCGTCAGCCCGAATCCGACCCCCAGATCATCGACCGAGACCGCCAACGGATAGTTCGTACGATCCTCACCCAGCAGCACCCTCATGCCGGCCACCCCACCCGGCCTTGTGGCGCCGGACTGCGGCTCGTCCGACCGCACTCGGCCGCTGTGGCGGTAGTTGAACAGCGCCGTGAACAACGGGACGGACGTCGGGACGTCGCTGGCCGCCTGGGCCAGGGCGAGGGGCGCATGCTCGTGCACCAGCAGGCCGGCCAGCTGGGCCTGCATCGCCCGCACCGCACCCACCACATCCGTGTCCGCGACGTCCATCCGCACCGGCAGCGTGTTCATGAAGGGCCCGGGGATCCGCTCAGCTCCCGCCCCGGCATTCATCCGGCCCAGCAACACGGTCCCGAACACGACGTCCGACCGCGCGGCCAGTACGGCCAGCACTCGCGCCCACGCCACATGGAACAACGTCGCCGGGCTCACCCCAAGCCCACGCGCCCGCTCCCGCACCCTCTCCGCCAGGGAGTCGTCAACCATCACGCGTGCCTGCTGGGCGCCGGTGCCGTCACCACGGGCGTCGGCCAGGCCGAACGGCAGCGTCGGCTCCGTCACGTCCCTCAGCAACTGGGCGAAGTACTCCTCATGCTCCGCGCGGGACACGCCCAGCCGCGCCTGGGCCACGAAGTCCCGGAACGGCAGCGGCACCGGCAGGGTGTCCCCACGCCCGGTCATGAGGGCCGCGACCTCACCCAGTACCACCTCAGACGCTGTGTGGTCCTGCAGCAGGTGGTGCACCTGTACGAGTGCCACCCACCGCTCGCTGCCCGGCTCCGCCGCCACGTAGACCCGCAGCAGCGGCGCCCGTCGGACATCCATCCACCGGCCGGCGATCGCGATGAGCTCAGCCGCCGGGTTCCCGCCGTCCGTGAGCGTCACCTCGGTCACCGGAACGACCGCGTGCCGCCGCACCACCTGCACCGGTTCGGGCAGACCTTCCCACATCACGCCGGTGCGGTAGATGTCGTGCCGGTCCACCACCTGCTGCAAGGCAGCCAGGAACCCGTCCAGTCGCTCACGGCTGTCAAAGCCCATGGCGAGAGACCGGAGGTACGGATCCGCCTCCCCCGGATCGGCGAGCAGGTGGTGGAAGAAGATGCCCTCCTGCAACGGCGCCAGCGGATACACGTCCGCCACGTTGCCCGCTCCACCGTCGACCGCCGCGCACACCAACTCCACCTGCGCGGCCGTGAGCTCCACCAACGGCAGCATCTCGGGCGTGATGACCTCGGCGCCGTCCGGAATGCCGTTCGGCGGGACCTCCACAACCGGTCCGTTGCCGGCCTCGACCAACCCGGCCGGTGTGGGTGTCTCGAAGAGCGCCCGCACCGAGATCCCCAGTCCCCATTCGCGCAGCCGCGACACCAACGACACCGCGAGCAGCGAGTGACCACCCAACTCGAAGAAGTTGTCGTCGACCCCGATCTGCTCCAGGCCCAGCACCTCGGCGAAGACCGCGCACACGACTTCCTCGACCACCGAGGCCGGCCCGCGTCCCCTGCCGCCCGCGATCCCGTAGTCGGGTGCAGGCAGTGCCGCCCGGTCCAGCTTCCCGTTCACCATCAACGGCAACTCGTCCAGCACCACGACCGCGGACGGCACCATGTACTCCGGCAGCCTCTGCGCCGTATGGGCACGGAGCTCGGCGGCCAGACCAGCGCCCACACCACCGCCGTCCTCGGCCACGACGTACGCCGTCAGCCGCCTGTCGCCGGAGGTGTCCTCGCGGGCGATCACCACCACCTGGTCGACGTCCGGATGCGCGGCCAGTACGGTCTCGATCTCACCAGGTTCGATCCGGTACCCATGCACCTTCACCTGGTCGTCCGCCCGCCCGACGAACACCAGCTGCCCGTCGATCGTCCACCGGACCAAGTCCCCCGTCCGGTACATCCGCTCACCCGGTCCGCCATACGAGCATGGCACGAACCGCTCCGCGGTCAGACCAGGACGACCGAGATATCCGCGGGCCAGCTGCACCCCCGCCACGTACAACTCACCCACCACGCCCGGCACCACCGGGCGCAACCATCCATCGAGGACGAACGTCCTCGTCGTCGCGAACGACCGACCGATCGGAACCGAACCCGCACCCCCGCCGCCCTCACCCGCACCGATCTCGTAGTGCGCGCAGCCGACCGTCGCCTCCGTCGGCCCGTAGTGGTTCACGACAGCGAGCCCCGGGTGCGCCTCGCGCCACCGCTCCACCAGGCCCCAGCTCAGAGCCTCTCCACCCACCATCAACTGGTCTGTCGGGACACACTCCTCCGGCAGCGCCTCCAGCACGGGCAGATGGCTCGGCGTCACCTTCAGGAAGCCCAGACGACGCTCACCCAGCACCGCCGGCAGACCCTCGTCGAGCCCGGACACGAACACACACCCACCGCTCACCAACCCTCCGAACAGACCCGTCACACCTGCGTCGAACGACACCGACGCGTGCAGCAGACTGCTCTCCCGCACCCCCGGATACGCCTCCACACACCAGGTCACATAGGCGGCCAGCGCCGCATGCGACACCACCACACCCTTCGGCCGCCCCGTCGACCCCGACGTGTAGATCACATACGCCGCATGCCCCGACTCCACCCGCACGGGCTCCACCGGCTCACCGGCCGCCACCGCCTCATCCACCACCACCCCAAGGCCCTCCGGCAGTCGTCCGACCAGCCCGTCACTGGTCACCACACACACCGGGCCCGCGTCCTCCAACATCATCGCCACACGATCCGCGGGATACTCCGGATCGATCGGCAGGTACGTACCACCGGCCTTCCACACCGCCAACAACGCCACCACCACATCAACCGACCGCTCCAACATCACCCCCACCACTGACTCCAACCTCACCCCACGCCCGCGCAACACACCCGCCAACCGAGACGCCCGCTCATCCAACTCGCCATACGACAACTCCACCCGCCCATCCACCACCGCCGGCGCACCCGGAGCCCGCACCACCCGCTCCGCGAACAACTCCGGCACCACACCCGACGCCTCCACCACACCCGACTCATTCCAGGCAACCAGCACCCGCTCCCGCTCGCCCTCCGACAACACCTCAAGCCCATGCAGCCCTGTGCCCGGCGCGTTCTCCAAAGCTTCGACGAGGCTCTCGACCGCCGTGTGCATCAACCCGCACACCAACTCGGGGTCACCCGGCTCGAGGGCATCGACCGTCAGCCCGAACCCGGAGCCCATGTCGTCCACCGCCACGGTCAGCGGGTAGTTGGTGCCTCCCCTCCGGTGCACCACGGACACGCCGGCCAGTCCGACCCTGTCACCGCCGTTCGGCAGCGCACCCCACCGCTGGCTGTTCCGGTAGTTGAAAATGGAGGTGAACAGCGGGGCGCGTGCGGGGACACTGCTGGCCTTCTGCGCAAGCGCGAGCGGGGCGTGCTCGTGCACCAGCAGGCCGGCCAGCTGGGCCTGCATCGCCCGCACCGCACCTACCACGTCGCCGTCGGCGACGTTCGCGCGTACCGGCAAGGTGTTCATGAACGGGCCCAGATTCCGATCCGCACCCCGCCCAGCGTTCATGCGGCCGAGCAGCACGGTCCCGAACACCACGTCAGTCCGGCCGGCGAGGCTCGCCAGGACTCGCGCATACGCCACATGGAACAATGTCGCCGGGCTCACGCCGAGCTCACGGGCCTGCTCGCGCACCCGTGCCACCAGCCCGGCATCCACGCTCAGCCTCGCCTGCTCCAGATCGGAGCCATCACCACGAGCATCGGACAAGCCGAACGGCAGCGTCGGCTCCGTCACGTCGCCCAGCAGCTCCGTGAAGTATTCCTCGTGCTCCTCGCGGGAGACCCCCAACCGGGCTTGGGCCACGAAGTCCCGGAACGGCAGTGGTGCCGACAGTTCGTCGTCGCGTCCCTCCATGAACGCCGCGACCTCTCGAAGCACCGCTTCCAGTGCGGTGTGGTCCTGGAGGAGGTGGTGCACCTGCACCAGGCCCATCCAGCGGTCGCCACGCTCGCTGGTCGGCTCCGCGGCCACATGCACCCGCACCAACGGCGCGTCTCGCAGGTCGATCCACCGCCCGGCGATGGCCCGCAGTTCCGCCACCGGATCCCCGTCACGCGACAGGGTCACCTCGGTCACCGGGACAACGGCATGCCGCCAGACCACCTGCACCGGCTCGGGCAGCCCTTCCCACACCACCCCGGTCCGGTAGATGTCGTGGCGGCCCACCATCCGCTGCAACGCCGCCAGGAACCCGTCCAGCCGCTCACGGCTGTCAAAGCCCAGCACGATCCCCTCGAAGTAGACATCCGTCCCACCAGGGCCGGCCAGCAAATGGTGGAAGAAGAAGCCCTCCTGCACAGGTGCCAGCGGGTACACGTCCGCCACGTTCGCGGCCCCGCCCTCGACCGACGCGCAGACCAGGTCGATCTGCGCCGGCGTGAGCTCGACCAGCGGCAGCATCTCCGGCGTGATGACTTCCGCGCCCTCCGGAATCCCGTTGGGCGGCGCCTCCACCACGCCCCCGACACCGGCGCTCGCCGCCGCTGCCAGCGACGCCGGTGTCGGCGCCTCGAACAATGCCCGCACCGACACGCCGAACCCGCGGTCACGCAGCCGGGACGCCAAGGTGACCGCCAGCAGGGAGTGCCCGCCCAGCTCGAAGAAGTTGTCCTCCGCTCCCACCCGTTCCAGCCGCAGCACCTCTGCGAACACCCCGCACACGATCTCTTCCAACACCGTGGCAGGACCTCGACCGTTCACATCCGAGCTGAACTCCGGCGCCGGCAGCGCGGCCCGGTCCACCTTGCCGTTCGCCGTCAACGGCATGCCGTCCAGCACTACGACCGCGGACGGGACCATGTAGTCCGGCAGCCGCTGTCCCACGGCTGCGCGCAGCTCTGCCGTCAGTCCGTCATCCCCGTCGCCCTCGCGGTCGGCGGCGACGTAGGCGACCAGACGCCGGTCGCCAGGAGCGTCCTCACGGACCAGCACCACCGCCCGCTCCACCGCGGGATGCGCCACCAGTACGGTCTCGACCTCGCCCGG
>NZ_JBIDAU010000035.1:0-5963 GCF_043202655.1 Streptomyces sp. NPDC048171 | reverse complement strand
GCGCAGACTCCACGCCCGGATCATCCACACACACCACCGGCACACCCACACCACCCGGCAACCCACCAGCCAAAGCCCGAGACGTCACCACGCACGCCGGCCCCGCCTCCGCCAGCACCACACTCACCCGCTCCGCCGGATACGACGGATCAACAAACACATACGCACCCCCCGCGTTCCACACACCCAACAACGCCACCACCAAATCAACCGACCGCTCCAACAACACCCCCACCACCGACTCAGGCCCCACCCCACGCCCCCTCAACACACCCGCCAACCGAGACGCCCGCTCATCCAACTCCCCATACGACAACGACTCATCCCCGCACACCACCGCCACCGCACCCGCATCTCGCACCACCTGCTCCGCGAACAGCTCCACCCACGTCGCCTCAGGCACCGGCACAGCACCGTCGTTCCAGCCATCCACCACCTGCCCCCGCACCGACCACGGCAGCACACCCACACCACTCAACGCCGCCCCCGGCGCATCCTCCAACGCCCCCACCAGCTCCCCGACCGCCACCTGCACCAACTCACACACCAACCCGGCATCCCCCGGAGCCACAGCATCAACCACCACCGCAAACCCAGACCCGAGATCATCCACCGCAACCGCCAGCGGATAGTTCGTCCGCTCCTGCGCGAACAGCAACTCAACACCCGCAGCACCACCAGGCACCGAAGCACCAGCACCCGCCGACGGGCCGCCATGGCGATAGTTGAATAGCGAGGTGAACAGCGGGGCCGAGGCCGGGACGCCGCTGGCCTTCTGTGCCAGGGCCAGAGGGGCGTGCTCGTGGACCACGAGGCCGGCCAGCTGGGCCTGCATCGCCCGTACCGCACCCACCACATCCAGGCCCGCCACATCCATCCGCACCGGAAGGGTGTTGATGAACGGCCCCGGAATCCGCTCCGCCCCCACCCCCGCATTCATCCGGCCCAGCAACACTGTTCCGAACACCACATCCGACCGCCCGGCCAGACTCGCCAGCACTCGCGCATACGCGACGTGGAACAACGTCGCCGGGCTCACCCCCAGCCCCCGAGCCTGCTCCCGCACCCGCCCCGCCAGCCCGTCATCCACCACCAGCCGCGCCTGCTCCACACGCGTACCGTCACCACGAGCATCGGCCAGACCGAACGGCAGCGTCGGCTCCGTCACATCACCCAACAGCTCAGCGAAGAACTCCTCATGCTCCGCACGCGAAACTCCCAACCGCGCCTGCGCCACGAAGTCCCGGAACGGCAGCGGCACCGGCAACTCATCCCCGCGCCCCTCCATCAGTGCTGCGACCTCACCAAGCACCACCTGCAGCGCCGTGTGGTCCTGCAGCAGGTGGTGCACCTGCACCAGCCCGAGCCACCGCCCCGACCCCCCCGGCTCAGCCGCCACATGCACCCGCAACAACGGCGCCTGCCGCAGATCCATCCACCGTCCGGCGAGCGCCTGCAGCTCAGCCCCCGGATCACCACCCTCCCCGGTCAGAACCACCTCGGTGACCGGAACCACCGCACGCCGCCGAACCACCTGCACCGGCTCCGGCAACCCCTCCCACACCAACCCAGTCCGATAAATGTCATGCCGGTCCACCACCCGCTGCAACGCAGCCAAGAACCCATCCAACCGCTCACGACTGTCAAAGCCCAGCACCATCGGCACAAGGTAGACGTCCGCCTCACCCCGACCGGCCAGCAGATGATGGAAGAAGATGCCCTCCTGCAACGGCGCCAGCGGATACACATCCGCCACGTTCGCCGCCCCACCCTCGACCGACTCACACACCAAGTCGATCTGCGCCGCTGTCAGCTCGACCAGCGGCAGCATCTCCGGCGTAATCACCTCCACACCCTGCTCGGGAATCCCATTCGGAGGCACCTCCACCACACCCCCACCACTGCCCGCAGCAGCCAACGCCGCCGGCGTCGGAGCCTCGAACAACACCCGCACCGACACCCCGAACCCACGCTCACGCAACCGCTGCACCAACGACACCGCCAGCAACGAATGCCCACCCAGCTCAAAGAAGTTGTCCTCCACCCCCACGCGGTCGACGCCCAACACCTCACCGAACACCTGACACACCAGCTCTTCGGCCACCGTGGCAGGACCCCGCCCACCCGCAGACGAATACTCCGGCGTGGGCAGGGCCGCCCGGTCCAGCTTCCCGTTCACCGACAACGGCAACTCATCCAGCACCACCACCGCCGACGGCACCATGAACTCCGGCAACCGGGCAGCAGCAAGCCTTCGGAGATCATCACCCTGCGCACCCTCAGCCGCGAGGACCACGTACGCGACCAGGCGCTTGTCCCCCGGCACATCCTCACGCGCGACCACCACCACCTGGCCCACCCCCGGATGCGCCGCCAGCACCCCCTCCACCTCACCCGGCTCCACCCGGAACCCACGGATCTTCACCTGTTCGTCCGCACGGCCGACGAAGACCAACTGCCCGTCCGCGGTCCACCGCGCCAGGTCTCCGGTCCGGTACATCCGCTCGCCCGAACCGCCGAACGGGCACGCAACGAAACGCTCAGCCGTCAGCCCCGGTCGCTCGTGGTACGCCCGTGCCAGACCCGTGCCGGCCACATACAGCTCCCCCGCCACACCCGGCGGCACCGGCTCCAGGAACCGGTCCAGGACATAGACGCGCGTGTTGTCGACCGGCCGGCCGATCGGAACACTCCCGCCCAGCGCTTCACTCGGGCTGCCATGCCAAGACGTCGAATCGACCGTCGTCTCCGTCAGCCCGTACAGGTTGTACAACTCCACACTGAGAAGATCGGTGACACGCTTGTGCAAAGCACCCGGCAATACCTCGCCACCGCAGAACAGCATCCGCAGGCTTGTGCAATCGACCGCCGCGGATTCGGCGGCGAACGCCGACAGCAACGAAGGAACGAACTGCGCGACAGTGACTTCCTCGAGCCGCATCAACTCCGCCAGATAGGCCGGATCACGGTGTCCATCCGGGGCGGCGATCACCAACGCCGCCCCGGACATCAACGGCCACCACAGCTCCCAGACCGACGCGTCGAACCCGAACGGCGTCTTGTGGAGCACTCGGTCAGACGCATCCAGCCCGAACACCCGTTGCATCCAAAACATGTGGTTGACCAGGCCGCCATGGGTGACGACCACGCCCTTCGGCCGCCCCGTCGACCCAGACGTATACATCACGTACGCCGCATGCCCGGCCGTCAGGACCGGACTCGACCACTCACCCCTACCAGCCGGCTCCGCCTCGTCGACGGCAAGCACGGGCACGGTCAGGTCTGCCGGAAATCCACCAGCCTGCGCACGCGTCGTGAGCACACACGACGGGCGGGCGTCGGACAACGTGAACGCGATCCGTTCAGAGGGATAGCCGGGATCGACCGGAAGGTAGGCAGCACCGGCCTTCCATACCGCCAGTAGCCCCGCCACCAGCTCAACCGACCGCTCCAGCATGACCGCCACTACCGACTCCGGTCCCACACCCCGACCGGTCAACACCTCCGCCAGCCGGTTCGCCCGCTCATCCAACTCGCCGTACGACAACCGCTCATCCCCACACACCACCGCAACCGCACCCGGGTCCCGAGCCACCTGTTCCGCAAACAGCTGAGCCAGCGTGGTGTCTGAAGCCCTGGTGGCGGTGTCGTTCCAGCCCGCCAGCAGCTGCTCGCGTTCAGCACCGGAAAGGAGCGCGATCTCGCGCAGTGCTCCTTCGGGAGCTTCTTCCAGCGCAGTGATCAGCCCGTCCAGGGCGGTGTGCAGCGATGCGCACACGAGTCCCGGATCAGCCGGAGCAATCACATCGGTAGTGAGTCCGAACCCTGAACCGTCGTCATTTACCGCCACGGCCAAGGGATAGTTCGTGAGGTCCTGACTGTGTACCAGGTCCACGCCGGCCAAGGCGCGACGGTCGCCCTGTGCGGAAGTGGAAGCGGCGCCAGACTGAGGACCACGACGGTAGTTCAGCAGGGACGTGAAGAGCGGGGCTGAGGCCGGGACGCCGCTGGCCTTCTGCGCCAGGGCGAGCGGAGCATGCTCGTGCACCAGCAGGCCGGCCAGCTGGGCCTGCATGGCCCGCACCGCACCCACCACATCCGTGTCCGCGACGTCCATCCGCACCGGCAGCGTGTTCATGAACGGCCCAGGCACCCGGTCCGCGCCCCGCCCGGCATTCATCCGGCCCAGCAACAGCGTCCCGAACACCACATCCGACCGCCCCGCCAGACCCGCCAGCACCCGCGCCCACGCCACATGGAACAACGTCGCCGGACTCACCCCCAGCCCACGCGCCTGCTCCCGCACCCGCCCCGCCAGACCGTCATCCACCCGCAACCGCGCCGACCGCACACCCGTACCGTCACCACGAGCATCAGCCAGACCGAACGGCAGCGTCGACTCCGTCACATCACCCAACAGCTCAGCGAAGAACTCCTCATGCTCCGCACGCGAAACTCCCAACCGCGCCTGCGCCACAAAGTCCCGGAACGGCAACGGCACCGGCAACTCATCCCCGCGCCCCTCCATCAGCAGCGCTACCTCACTCAGCACCACCTCCACGGCGGTGTGGTCCTGCAGCAGGTGGTGCACCTGCACCAGCCCCAGCCACCGCCCCGACCCCCCCGGCTCAGCCGCCACATGCACCCGCAACAACGGCGCCTGCCGCAGATCCATCCACCGTCCGGCGAGCGCCTGCAGCTCAGCCCCCGGATCACCAACCTCCCCGGTCAGAACCACCTCGGTGACCGGAACCACCGCACGCCGCCGAACCACCTGCACCGGCTCCGGCAACCCCTCCCACACCAACCCAGTCCGATAAATGTCATGCCGGTCCACCACCCGCTGCAACGCAGCCAAGAACCCATCCAGCCGCTCACGACTGTCAAAGCCCAGCACCATCGGCACAAGGTAGACGTCCGCCTCACCCCGACCGGTGAGCAGGTGGTGGAAGAAGATGCCCTCCTGCAACGGCGCCAGCGGATACACATCCGCCACGTTCGCCGCCCCACCCTCGACCGACTCACACACCAAGTCGATCTGCGCCGCTGTCAGCTCGACCAGCGGCAGCATCTCCGGCGTAATCACCTCCACACCCTGCTCGGGAATCCCATTCGGAGGCACCTCCACCACACCCCCACCACTGCCCGCAGCAGCCAACGCCGCCGGCGTCGGAGCCTCGAACAACACCCGCACCGACACCCCGAACCCACGCTCACGCAGCCGCTGCACCAACGACACCGCCAGCAACGAATGCCCACCCAGCTCAAAGAAGTTGTCCTCCACCCCCACCCGCTCCACACCCAGCACCTCACCGAACACCTGACACACCAACTCCTCCGCCACCGTGGCAGGACCCCGCCCAGCGCCAGACGAATACTCCGGGGCAGGGAGCGCCGCCCGGTCCACCTTGCCGTTCACCGACAACGGCAGCTCATCCAGCACCACCACCGCCGACGGCACCATGAACTCCGGCAACCGAGCGCCCACATAGGTACGCAAGTCCGCTGCTGTGATCTCGCCAGTATTAGGAACCACATATGCGACGAGACGCTTGTCTCCCGGGCCATCCTCGCGTGCGACCACCACCGCCTGGCCCACCCCCGGATGCGCGGCCAGTACCCCCTCCACCTCACCCGGCTCCACCCGGAACCCACGCACCTTCACCTGATCATCCGCACGGCCCACGAAGACCAACTGCCCATCCGCGGTCCACCGCGCCAGGTCACCGGTCCGATACATCCGCCCACCCGAACCGCCGAACGGGCACGCAACAAACCGCTCAGCCGTCAGCCCCGGCCGCTCGTGATACCCACGCGCCAGGCCCATACCCGCCACATACAGCTCCCCCACAACACCCGGCGGCACCAGCTCCAGACCACCATCCAGCACATACACCCGCGTGTTCTCCAACGGCCGCCCAATCGGCAACACCCCCGGCACCGAACCCGACCCCGACCCCACA
>NZ_JBIDAU010000034.1:0-6477 GCF_043202655.1 Streptomyces sp. NPDC048171 | reverse complement strand
TGTGGGGTCGGGGTCGGGTTCGGTGCCGGGGGTGTTGCCGATTGGGCGGCCGTTGGAGAACACGCGGGTGTATGTGCTGGATGGTGGTCTGGAGCCGGTGCCGCCGGGTGTTGTGGGGGAGCTGTATGTGGCGGGTATGGGCCTGGCGCGGGGGTATCACCAGCGGCCGGGGCTGACGGCTGAGCGGTTTGTTGCGTGCCCGTTCGGCGGTTCGGGTGCGCGGATGTACCGGACCGGTGACCTGGCGCGGTGGACCGCGGATGGGCAGCTGGTGTTCGTAGGCCGTGCGGACGATCAGGTGAAGGTGCGTGGGTTCCGGGTGGAGCCGGGTGAGGTGGAGGCGGTGCTGGCCGCGCATCCGGGGGTGGGTCAGGCGGTCGTGGTCGCACGCGAGGATGTGCCGGGGGACAAGCGACTGATCGCGTATGTGGTCGCCACTCACGGGGCCGGTGCGGATGATGGCGATGACTTGGCCGGGCAGGTACGTGCCTTTGCCGACGGGCGGCTGCCGGACTACATGGTGCCGTCGGCGGTGGTGATGCTGGATGAGTTGCCGCTTTCGGTGAACGGCAAGGTGGACCGGGCGGCGTTGCCCGACCCGGAGTACGGGACGGCCGAGGGTGGGCGGGGGCCGACGACCGCGGTCGAGGAAATCCTGTGTGGTGTGTTCGCGGAGCTGTTGGGGCTGACGCGGGTTGGTGTGGAGGACCACTTCTTCGAGCTGGGTGGGCATTCGTTGCTGGCGACCCGCTTGGTGTCGCGGGTGCGGTCCGTGTTCGGGGTCGAGGTGAGCGTGCGAGCCTTGTTCGAGGCTCCGACGCCGGCGGGGTTGGCGGTGCGGATTGCGGGTGCGGGTGCGGCGCGGGTGAGTCTGAGGTCGTGGGTGCGGCCTGGGCGGGTGCCGTTGTCGTTTGCTCAGCGGCGGTTGTGGTTCTTGGCGCAGTTGGAGGGGCCGAGTGCGACGTACAACATGCCGGTTGCGTTGCGGTTGGAGGGTGGGCTGGATGTTGTTGCGTTGAGGGCGGCGTTGGGTGATGTTGTCGTCCGGCATGAGGTGCTGCGGACGGTGTTCCCGGTGGTGGAGGGGGAGCCGTATCAGGAGGTGTTGGCGCCTTCTGTGGTGGGTGAGGTGTTGCGGGTGGTGCGTGCTGGTGAGAGTGAGGTTGCGGATCTGGTGGCGGAGGAGTGCGGGCGCGGGTTCGACCTCGGGGTTGAGGTGCCGTTCCGTGCGCTGCTGCTGGGGATCGATGAGGACGTGCACGTCCTGGTCGTGGTGGTGCATCACGTGGCGGGGGATGGGTGGTCGATGGGGTCGTTGGCGCGGGACATCTCGGTGGCGTATGCGGCGCGGTGTGCGGGTGAGGCTCCGGCGTGGGAGCCGTTGCCGGTGCAGTACGCGGACTACACCCTGTGGCAGCGGGAGCTGCTGGGTGATGAGGATGATCCGGACAGCGTGCTGGCCGAACAGGTCAGCTTCTGGCGGGACGCACTGGCCGGGGCGCCGCAGGAGCTGGCGTTGCCGGGTGACCGGTCGCGGCCGGCGGCCGCGTCGCACCAGGGCCACACGGCCTCGCTGGTGGTCCCGGCGGAGGTGCATGCACGGTTGGCGGCGTTGGCGCGTGAGCAGGGTGTCACGTTGTTCATGGTGGTGCAGGCCGCGCTGGCGGTACTGCTGTCCCGGCTCGGTGCGGGGGAGGACATTCCTGTCGGTACGGCGGTGGCCGGCCGTACCGACCAGGCCCTCGACGACCTGGTCGGGTTCTTCGTCAACACCCTGGTGCTCCGCACCGATGTGTCGGGGGATCCGACCTTCGGCGAGCTGCTGGGGCGCGTACGGGAGACGAGTCTGGCGGCGCTGGAGCACCAGGAGGTGCCGTTCGAGCGGTTGGTGGAGGTGCTGGCACCGGATCGTTCGTTGGCGCGGCATCCGCTGTTCCAGGTCATGCTCACCCTCCAGAACCAAGGCCAGGCCAGGCTGGACCTCCCGGGTCTGCGGGTGGCGCCGGTGTCCGGTGGGTTGGGTGTCGCGAAGTTTGATCTTGATGTGTCGTTGGGTGAGCTGGTCGACGGTGAAGGCCGCCCGGTGGGGCTGCGGGGGTCGGTCACCGGGGCGGCGGATCTGTTCGACGCGGGGACCGTGAATGCGGTCGCCGAGCGCTTGGTGAAGGTGCTGTCGCTGGTGGCCGCAGACCCGCAGACGCGGGTGGGGCAGGTCCAGGTGCTGTCGGAGGCGGAACGGCACCAGGTGGTGACCGGCTGGAACGACACCGCCGGGCCGGTGCCCGATGCGACGTGGGTGGAGCTGTTCGCGGAGCAGGTGGTACGGGATCCGGGTGCGGTGGCGGTGGTGTGCGGCGAGGTCGAGTTGTCGTACGGGGAGTTGGATGAGCGGGCATCGCGGCTGGCAGGCGTGTTGAGGGCACGAGGGGTGGGTTCGGAGTCGGTGGTGGGGGTGATGCTTGAACGGTCCGCGGACGCGGTGGTCGCGCTGTTGGGGGTGTGGAAGGCAGGGGGCGCCTATCTCTTCATCAATCCCTCCTATCCGGAAGAGCGCGTGGCGTTGCTGGTGGCGGAGGCCGGGCCGGTGTGCATGGTCACGGTCAGCAGCCTGACCGCTGGGTTGCCCGATGCGCTGCCGGTCCCGGTGGTGGCGGTGGACGACCCGGCGGTAGTCACGGAGCTGGCCGAGGTGGAGCCGACGGGCGTGCCGGTGCCGACTGAGCCCGGAGCGGCGGCGTACGTGATGTTCACGTCCGGATCGACGGGACGGCCGAAGGGCGTGGTGGTGACCCAACGGGATCTGGCTGAGCTGGTGGTGGATCAGTGTTGGGGAGAGCCGGGGCGGATGTTGGGGCACGGCCCGTACGAGTTCGATGCGTCGGTGCTTGAGACATGGGTGACGCTGGCGATCGGGGGAGCGGTCGTACTGGCCCCGGCCGGCAAGTTGGATGCCGGTGTCCTGCGGTCGCTGGTGGCGGAGTACGAGCTCGACCGCGTGCATGTGACCGCGGGACTGCTGCGCATGCTGGTGGAGGAGGACCCCGGGTGCTTCGCCGGAGTGAGCGAGGTGCTGACAGGTGGGGACGTGGTTCCGTCGGCAGCGGTGTCGGCGGTGTTGGCGTCTGCTCCCGGGGCTGCGGTGCGGCAGGTGTACGGGCCGACCGAGATCACCCTGTGTGCTACCCAGATCCTGGTTGGGGACGCCGACGCAGTCCCATCGGTGCTGCCGATCGGTCGGCCGATGGACAACACGCGCATCTACCTGCTCGACGCTGCTCTGTCGCCGGTTCTGCCCGGGGTGGCGGGCGAACTGTATGTGGCCGGGACCGGGCTGGCGCGGGGATATCACGGTCGGCCTGACCTGACCGGTGAGCGGTTCGTAGCGTGCCCGCTCGGTGCGCCGGGGGAGCGGATGTACCGGACGGGGGATCTGGCCCGGTGGACCAAGGACGGACAGTTGGTGTTCATCGGCCGGGCGGACAACCAGGTCAAGGTGCGTGGATTCCGGATCGAGCCGGGTGAGGTCGAGGCGGTGCTGGCTGCCCACTCGAGTGTGGCTCAGGCAGTGGTGATCGCCCGAGAGGACACGTCCGGTGACAAGCGGCTGACGGCATATGTGGTCCCCAGGAGCGGCAACGTTGCGCGTGACGACCTGTCTGCGCGGTTGCGTGCGTACGTGGGTGAGCGGTTGCCGGATCACCTGGTGCCGTCCGCGGTGGTGGTACTGGACAGGTTGCCGTTCTCGGTGAACGGCAAGGTGGACCGCGCGGCTTTGCCGGCGCCGGAGTACACGGGTGCCGGTGGCGGGCGGGCACCGGCGTCGGTGGCCGAGGAGCTGATGTGCGGCGTGTTCGCGGACGTCCTCGGTCTTGAACGAGTGGGGGTGGAGGACAGCTTCTTCGACATGGGTGGGCATTCGTTGCTGGCGATGCGGTTGGTGTCGCGGGTGCGTTCGGTGTTCGGGGTGGAGTTGGGTGTGCGGGCCTTGTTCGAGGCTCCGACGCCGGCGGGGTTGGCGGTGCGGATTGCGGGTGCGGGTGCGGCGCGGGTGAGTCTGAGGTCGTGGGTGCGGCCTGGGCGGGTGCCGTTGTCGTTTGCTCAGCGGCGGTTGTGGTTCTTGGCGCAGTTGGAGGGGCCGAGTGCGACGTACAACATGCCGGTTGCGTTGCGGTTGGAGGGTGTGCTGGATGTTGCTGCGTTGAGGGCGGCGTTGGGTGATGTTGTCGTCCGGCATGAGGTGTTGCGGACGGTGTTCCCGGTGGTGGAGGGGGAGCCGTATCAGGAGGTGTTGGTGCCTTCTGTGGTGGGTGAGGTGTTGCGGGTGGTGCGGGCTGGTGAGGGTGAGGGTGAGGTTGCGGGTCTGGTGGCGGAGGAGTGCGGGCGGGGGTTCGACCTCGGGGTTGAGGTGCCGTTCCGTGCGCTGCTGCTGGAGGTCGATGAGGACGTGCACGTCCTGGTCGTGGTGGTGCATCACGTGGCGGGGGATGGGTGGTCGATGGGGCCGTTGGCGCGGGACATTTCCGTCGCGTATGCGGCGCGATGTGACGGTCGTGCGCCTGGTTGGGAGCCATTGCCGGTGCAGTACGCGGACTACACCCTGTGGCAGCGGGAGCTGCTGGGTGATGAGGGTGATCCGGGCAGTGTGCTGGCCGGACAGGTCAGTTTCTGGCGGGACGCACTGGCCGGGGCGCCGCAGGAGCTGGCGTTGCCGGGTGACCGGTCGCGGCCGACGGTGGCGTCACATCGTGGTCACACGGTGAGGGTGGAGGTTCCGGCGGAGGTGCATGCGCGGTTGGCGGCGCTGGCGCGTGAGCAGGGTGTCACGTTGTTCATGGTGGTGCAGGCCGCGCTGGCGGTGCTTCTGTCGAAGTTGGGTGCGGGGGAGGACATTCCTGTCGGTACTGCGGTGGCCGGCCGCACCGATCAGGCCCTCGACGACCTGGTCGGGTTCTTCGTCAACACGCTGGTGTTGCGTACGGATGTGTCGGGGGATCCGACCTTCGGCGAGCTGCTTGGGCGGGTGCGGGAGACGAGTCTGGCGGCGTTGGAGCATCAGGAGGTGCCGTTCGAGCGGTTGGTGGAGGTGCTGGCGCCGGATCGTTCGCTGGCGCGGCATCCGCTGTTCCAGGTCATGCTGGCAGTACAGAATCTGGGCCAGGCGAAGCTTGACCTGCCTGGGCTGCGGGTGGCGCCGGCTTCAGTCGGCCAGGGGGCAGCGAAGTTTGATCTTGATGTGTCGTTGGGTGAGGTGGTCGATGGTGAGGGTCGTCCTGGCGGGTTGCGGGGGTCGGTTACGGGGTCGGTGGATCTATTTGATGCGGGGACGGTGGAGCGGGTCGGTCGGTGGTTGGTGAGGGTCTTGTCGGTTGTGGTTGAGGATCCGCAGGTGCGGGTGGGGCAGGTTGAGTTGTTGTCGGAGGCGGAGCGGTATGAGGTGGTGGCGGGGTGGAATGCCACTGTCGAGCCGGTGCCTGAGGTGACGTGGGTGGAGTTGTTCGGTGAGTGGGTGGTGCGGGATGCGGGTGCGGTGGCGGTGGTGTGTGGTGAGGAGCGCCTGACTTACGGGGAGTTGGATGAGCGTTCTGGTCGTTTGGCGGGTGTGTTGGCGGGCTTGGGTGTGGGGGTGGAGTCGGTGGTGGGTGTGGTGTTGGGGAGGTCGGTGGATGTGGTGGTGGCGTTGTTGGGGGTGTGGAAGGCGGGGGGTGCGTATGTGTTTGTTGATCCGTCGTATCCGGTGGAGCGGGTGGGTGTGGTGCTGGCGGAGGCGGGGCCGGTGTGTGTGGTGACGTCTCGGGCTTTGGCTGGTGGGCTGCCGGACGGTCTGGGTGCGGCTGTGGTGTGTCTGGACGATCCGGGGCTGGATGTCGCGCCGGTGGTGGCGGGTCCGGTGCTCGGTGAACCCGGTGGTGCGGCGTATGTGATGTTTACGTCGGGGTCGTCGGGTGTGCCGAAGGGTGTGGTGGTGTCTCAGGGTGCGGTGGTGGGTTTGGTGGTGGCGTTGGGTCCGGTGTTGGGTGCGGGGCCTGGGGTGGGTGTGTTGCAGTTTGCGTCGTTCGGCTTCGACGGTTCGGTGCTGGATGTTGCGGTGACGTTGGCGTCGGGTGGCCGCCTCGTGGTGGCGTCGGAGGCGGAGCGGGCGGATGTGGGGCTGCTGGCTGACCTGGTGGTGCGGGAGGAGGTGAAGGTGGCGAGTGTGGTGCCCTCTCTCCTGGGTGTGGTGGACCCGATGACTGTGCCTGGGTTGGGGCGGGTGCTGGTGGGTGGTGAGCTGTTGTCGGCTGAGGTGGCGCGGGTGTGGGCGGATGGTGGCCGGGTGTTGGTGAACACGTATGGGCCGACGGAGTCGACGGTGATGGTGACTGCCGGGCAGGTGCCGGAGGACGGGGTGGGTGTGCCGTCGGTGGGTGGGCCGGTGGCGAATGCGCGGTTGTTTGTGCTGGACCGGTTCCTGGAGCCGGTGCCGCCGGGGGTGGCGGG
>NZ_JBIDAU010000033.1:0-6652 GCF_043202655.1 Streptomyces sp. NPDC048171 | reverse complement strand
CCGCTTCGCTCTGCCTCCGGCAGCCGAATACTCGCTTCGCTCGTTTCGCGCGTCCCCGCGCGAATGGTCCGCCTCCGGCGGATCGTCCTTAATTGGCCTCCGGCCAATTAAGGACGTGCGTGCCTCCGGCACGAAATGCTGGCTGGTTTTGGTGCCTCCGGCACTTCCGCTCTCGCCTCCGGCTTGAGCGGACTTTCTTGCTGTATTCGGTTTCCTTTCTGTCCCGTTGGGCAGAATTAGGAGTGTCGGGGTAGAGCGGCAACTCTCCCCGGTCTTCTCTCTCCAAACAGACGAAGGGGAAAAATGGAACTCAAGCCGGTTTCTCTGAACGTGATCGCGGAAGCCCGCGAGGAGGCTCACGCGGTCATGGCCTCTCTGATGGCGCAGCTCGTGCCTGGGGAGCACGTGGTCAGGCTCGGGGTGGACATGGAAGGGATGGAGCGCCCTCTGAGCGCTGTCCTTCCGGTCACTGTGGAGGGTAAGGGCACTTCGGATGACCTGGTGGGGGCTGAGCCCAAGTACCTGGACAACTTCGTGTTCCTGCTGACGTGCGGACTGGCTCAGACGCTGTGCTCTGGCGTCATGTACGTGCGGTCCACCGCCTCCGGCGGCGGGCAGGCGACGGTCCGGGCGTGGCACCTGTGCTGGGGTGTCCTGAACGAGTGCCCGGCCGCTGAGGCCGCCGGGCTGCTGGACGGCCGTGAGCCCGGCACCTATGTGGACGCCTTCGACGTCCATTCCGTGCCCGAGGACGACGGCGAGGCGGTCTATCCGCCTGTCGCCTACACCGTGGGCTGACGCCCTGCGGGCCCATGGTGGCTCCCTGGGGCCCGTCTCCTGCCCCGCAGTCCGCACGGGGCACGGAGGGGTGCTGTGGATGGCGACCCGGCACCCCTCCGCCACAGACGCGGGGGCGGGGGCGGGCGCGGGTGGGGGCCTCCTGCATTCAGGTGGTCCGGAGGATCCTTCCTGAAATGCACTCGGGGCGCATGTCCGGAGGACGCCCCGAGCGGCTCGGGCGGAGGGAAGTCCGGAGGACGTCCCGGAGCACGCGCCGGCATTGGTCCGGAGGACCATACGGCCCCCACTCGCGCCCGCCCCCGCGAGAAATGAATGGGCCTCCGGCCCGCCTTTTATCGACGGCCTGCCATCAAGGCGAATTTTTTTGGATTCATCCTCTTATTGATGCCTGAATGCGCCTGGCGGTGAATTCCGAATCAAGCGGGTCGGCAAACCCTTTCCGGAATTCACCGCCAGTGTCTCTCTCCAACGAGACTGGTCTAGTGTAGAGGAAGGGAGTCACGGCGCTGTGCTGCGCCCAGCATCTTGAAGGGGTTTCGGTAATGAGTGATGCGCTGCGCCGGATTTATGACGAGCGGTGGGTTGTCAACCGCATGTGGATCATGCAGCACACCGGAGCATCGGCGGCCACCGTGGCCCGCTGGTACGCGCAGCGGGAACAGTACCCCGAAGAGCTCCGGTTCCCAGAGGCGGCCTGCATGCTGCAACGCACCCACTACTACGACCAGGAAGCCGTCGAAACGTTCTGGAACGCCTGGCAGGCCGACACCGGCACAGGCCGCCTACGAACGGCTGGGAGGCGGCCCGGCGACGGACAGGGCAACCACGGCGGCGGCTGGGGACGCGAACGACGTGAGCAGGCCGTGGCCGCCGCCCTCGCCGCGCTCCGACAGGCCGGCGGCTATCAGCGGGGTATGGCCGCACAACTGGCGCGCCATCACGGCGGTAACGAACGCGGATGGCAACGCGCCGTAGCCGAAGCCCGCGCCCGCTACAAGCACTGCCAGCACCCAGATGGCACCGAGGCCAACCGGCAGCCTGCACCCTGACCCCCGCAAGCTACGCCCCTGCCCTCTTCCCTGTGATGCGCCGTCCTCATGCGGCGCGACGCGCGAAGGCCCCGCCGACGCACAACCGGGACAGGGACCGCCCCGATCCCCCGGCCGCCCACCACCACGCCCGTCCCTCCCCCCTTCCCTTTCTTCTTTCCAGTCCGTGACCAGCGCAGGGGTGTGCAGAGGGGGATGTCGGGCTCCCGGCCACGACTCTACGGATGTGATGACCTGCCATTCCGTCACCAGGCCCGCGAAGGGCGCGAATAGATGTCGGCGGGGTTGTCAGCAGGGACCGTGGAGGGGTTGCGGGCTCGGTCCGCGGCGGTGTTGTCACATCGTGACCGTGGTCGAGCCTCGGTGGTCGACCTTCTGGTCGAAGCGGGCTGGTGCCGTGGACGAGATGAGCGGTGCCGCACGCTGAGAGCGGCACCGCGTGGACTCTTCACGGCAGGAGCTTTCAGGAATGGTGCACGAGGATGCGGGCGGCGGGGACCGCCTCGCGCTGGCCGTCTTGGCGCAGTGGCGGATGGCGACGACGGAGCAGATGCATGTGCTGGTCGCGCCCAGGGTGCGGATCGAGCAGACACGGCGGCGGCTTGCCAAGCTGCGCGGGGAGGGGCTGGTGGACCGGGTGACGCTGCCGCAGGCCGGCCGGACCCGCTGCTGGTTCCTCACCCAGTACGGAGCGCAGATCGCCTCCGAATGGCCCGAACTGCGAGGGTGGCGACCCTCGCGGATGGCATCCGACCCGACCGCCGCCCGGCTACGCGTCGGACACGCCCTGGCGGTAACGCAGACCGGGCTCGCGTTCGTCCAGGACGCCCGCCAGCATGGGGACGTGTGCCAGCCTCTGGACTGGATGCCCGAAGTCCACCACCCCATCGGTGGGGGCGAGGCGGTCATCCCCGACGCTCTGCTCTACTACCGCAGCCGCGCTACCCGCGGTGGGAACAGCGGGTCGATGCTGCGGGCGTTCATCGAAGTCGACCGCGCCACCATGGGACCCGAACGCCTCGCCGCGAAACTCAGCGCGTACGCCCGCCTCCACAGCTACGTACCCGCTCCCCCGCCCGGCACCAGACCCCACCTGGCTGTGCAGGAGGAAAGCTGGCGGCGGCACTACCCGCTGTTCCCGCGGCTGCTGTTCGTCCTCACCGGCACCGGCCCCGCCGGCGTCGATAACCGCATCCACGCCCTCAACGCCGCCGCCAAGCAAATCCCGCCCACATTCCTGCGCAAGGTACCCATCCTGGCCACCACCACAACCGAACTACTACAACACGGACCCTCCGCACCCATCTGGCAACCCGTCACCCACCCCGGCCACACGGCCAGCTGGATGCACACACAGCACCCGTGAGTGCCTGAACACTGGCGCCATGCCCGCTCACCCCTGGCAGCAAGCACCTAGCCGCGACCATGCAGGTCACGGTCGCTTGCACTGGGCTCTCCCAGGGAACTCGGAGCGCCCACTTCAGGGGGCTTCAGTTGACAACCTGTACCTCACCGATGCGGACACCGACGGTGCTGTCCCGGGTCTCGGTCCACTCCCCCGCGTCGCCCGCGGGTTCGCCGGCGGACACTTCCCACGTGATGGTCCAGGTGGAGGTGGCGGTCAGCGGGAACCGCTCGCCGGGCCAGCCGCTGCTGGTGCGTGTATAGCGGTGCCCGCAGTCCGGGGAATCCGCCATGCTCTGACTGCCGCGGTAGGGGGTACCGGGGCCGGCGCAGGCGACGGTCGCACCGTCACCCATGGTCCAGCGGATCGAGGTGACCTCGGCAGTGGCCGTCACCGTGACATCGCCCGCGGAAGCCGTCGCGGTCGCCGGGCCGTAGGTGTTCTCACCCTGGTTGACCCACAGCCACATCGGCACACCGACCGCGTACTCGCCGCCCGGGCGCGGCGAAGCGACGTCCGGGCCATCCAGGCGCATCGAGTCGACCGCCCGACGGGCGAGGACCTCCGGATCGATCGCGGGCTGCGCGGGCGCCGGCTCACCGTCCGGGACCCAGACCACACCGATGCGTCCCGTGTCCGGGCACATCACCTGGTACACCGCTCCCTTGCCGCCCTGCCTCTTACCGTCCTGCATCGCCAGGTTATTGGCCGGCGGCTGAGGGACGAGCTTGGTGTAAGTGCACTTCGCCGCCGCCGTGCCGCCCCTACCACCCACGCCGGCCCCGGAACCCGCCGCAGGCGCACCCGAACTCCCAGACGAACCCGCGCGACTAGAGGGATCGGACGCGCAGACCTTGACGTATTTCGAGGCTCCCCGGCATCCGGGGGCGCCGACGCCGGTACCACCCCTATCGGCGTAGGCGGGTGCGGTGCCGACCGCCAGGAGCGCGGTCACGGCCGCAATCGTCGTCGATCCTGCGAGCGTGATGCGACGCTTGGTCAGCATGCCCCGCCGCCCTGGGTGTTCACCTCGGTAATCATCCAGCGGCCGTCCCAGCGTTCTGCCGTCGCGGTGGCGATGTAGCGCAGGGGCTGCTCCGAGGGCAGCGGGATCACCTTCTTCGCCCGCACGTCGTACGTCTGGTACTCCGACAGGTCGATGCAGTCTGACAGCTTCGCCGTGGGTGTCTTCGCCTCAAGGTCGAGGCTGGTCACCTCCGGATCGTGGCCGATCTCGCCGCGTACGACCGTCCCGGCCTCCTTCATCCGGGCCAGATCCAGACGGGTCTGCCCAAGAGCGTCCAGGGTGGCATAGCGCTCAAGACCGGTGCCCTTGTCCGTGCCCGTACGGTAGGCCTCGCCTTCCGCCTCGGTCATGGCCCGGTACACCGCCAAGACCTTCACCTCATCGGCGGCATGCAGGTCCTGCGTCCCAGACGCCGAAGCGGCCGGCACCGACGGTACTGCCGACGCCGCCGAAGAGCTCGCAGGCTTGCCGTCACCGCCAGAGTCTCCGCAGCCGGCCAACACCCCGGCGAGCACGACAGCGCAGCACAGCGCCTCGGTTCGTCGTCCCTGCACAGTCGCACGCATCCCAGCCCCCAGTGATCACCGCCCGGTCGACGCCACCGTAGTCGCTTACGCACACCAGGAAACAGCAGAAACGGGCCAATACGCAGCCCAACCATGGACTGCACAATCCCCGACCATGGACTGTTCAGCCCCGACCACAGGCCCGACCATCGCAGGTCACAGCACTGTGCAGCCCCAACAGCCGGAATGTGCACACCGCCAACGCCATGCACAGTCCGCACCCCGCAGCATCGCTGCACAGTCGGTTGCACAGGCAAGACGAAACGGCGAGAGAGAGCAGGGAACGGGGTCACCTGCCGAACAGCGGCACCGCGTCCAGAGATAGGCCCGGGGCGGGGCCGGTGGAGACGTACCGGATGACGGCCCGCCGGCCCGCCTCATCGCGGACGACGTCCACCACCGCCTCCACCCGTACTCCCGTGCCTTCCTCCTCGATCGTCCGCAGGTGGCGATGAAGCGCTGGGCGCGGGCCGGTTCCGTCCACGGCGGGGAGTCCCAGTAACGCAGCACGTGGGCGCTGCCGTGCAGCGCGTAGAGCGACGCCGCGTCGGCGTCGGTGAACGGCCGCAGCCGCAGGCGGGCGGTGTGCGGCTCGGGGGTGGGCAAGGTCATGCGGAGCATCCTGCCGCGTCACGCTCGCCCCCGACCATCCGTCTATCCGGACAGTCGGGGGCGCGTACGTTCCTGGTGCCTGAGCGGGGAGCGTGGGGCGCTTGCCCTGGTCGACGAGGGCGGCGGCGGCCTGGTGCGGGCCGGCAGCGCGCTGGACGGGATAGCCGGGCATGGTCGCGTACCAGCTGCCGTGACGGCGGTGGACGGTTCCGGTGGCGATCTGGCCGACGGTGACGGGTAGAAGCCCTCGAGGATCGGGTCAGCGTTACCTACATGCGTAAGACGGTCGGAACACCCCCGCTTCGGCGGGGAGGGCTCGTGGGTCACGGCGATGCATGTGCCGACGACTGGAGCACCTCCGCGTGGGCGGGAAGGACTCAGACAGCAAGGTCTTCGTCGAGGTTCAGGCTGGAGCACCCCCGCTTTGGCCGGGAGGACTGATGCCGACGGCGGCTCATGTGCGCGGTCTCCCGACCACCTCCGCGTCGGCGAAATGACTACGTGGTGTTCAGTCCGATCATGTCCATCTTCGGAGCACCCCCGTGTCGGCGGCCAGGAACTCGTGAGCCTAGCAGCCGTCGAAAGGCAGGCTATAGGACTGCACGGGCGAGACTGAGCAGGCCGGCGCCGTAAGACTTGGCCCGTCCGATGCCAACCAGTACAGCCTCGGCGAGAGCGTCAGGGTCGGTGACGGTGGCGATGCCGTCGTAGCGCAGCAGGTGGTGCCGCATGGCGGCGGCGTTGTCGCCGCGGCCATGTACAGCAGCGACTGGGGTGGGCAGCGCTGTGGCCAGGTGCAGGCCAGCCTCGTGGGCGCGGCGTGCCCACCATTGGTCGGCTTCCGGTCCGGTGAGGGCGATGCGTTTGCCGCGCTGGCCCTTGTTCTCCAGCGGCAGGCGTTCGGATTTGACGGGGTTGACGACGATTCGGTAGCGGACGGCGAGGCCCTTGTGGAGGGCGTTAAACACCGGGGTGAGGTCTTTGACGTCGGCGTGGCCGTAGTCCTTGGGCAGGCGTGTCGGGTTGAGGGTGGCGGCCTGGACCAGGAGCGTGTTGAAGGTGTCGGTTACGTCGAGGCGGTACAGGAGCCCGGCCGTCTGTCGGGGGCTGTCGCCCAGGCCGTCGGGGACCAGACGCATCAGGGTGCGGTGCATGTCGGTGGCGTTGCGTAGGTCGCGTTGGACGGCGCGGC
>NZ_JBIDAU010000032.1:0-14353 GCF_043202655.1 Streptomyces sp. NPDC048171 | reverse complement strand
GTTCCGCAGCTGCTCCCGGGATGGCTGCTCGAGCGGCTCCGGCCCGCCGCTGCTGCTCCTGCTCCCCGGCCGGAGCCGGTGCGGGCCCTGTCGACTGCCTCCCGGGCCGACCGGTACGCCGCGGCTGCGCTCAACGGGGCCGCGGACGACGTGGCCGACGCACCGGAGGGCGAGCGGAATCGACGCCTGTTCGCGGCTGCTCGCCGGCTGGGGGAGCTGCACGACACGGCGCCGGCCGTGCTGGACGAGACAACGGTGCGGGAGCAGCTGCTCGCCGCTGCTCTGCGCTCGGGGCAGAGTGAGCGGGAGGCGCAGCGCACGATCCGATCCGGGTGGGAACGCGGGCTCGCCGGCCGGGGAGCGGGTGCCGCGTGACGACGACTGACGACATGTGGGCCGGCGAGCAGACCAGCAGCGAGCCTCCCAAGCCCCCGGCGCAGCGCAAGGTGATCCGGCGTCCTGCCCGTCCGGTCCAGCATCGCGGGCAACTGCGTATGGCTGAACGGTTCATCGCGGAGCACGGCGAGCGACTGCGCTACGTACACGGGCTCGGGTGGCACGAGTGGGACAGCTCCCGGTGGCTCATGGATGAGCAGCGCGTCGATATCGCGGCGGCAGTCTCCACGGTCAAGACTGCTCTGCGAGAGCTTGAGCAGCTCGAGGGGCAGGACCGGGACGATCTGTACAAGGACGCGAGGAAGTCGGAGAGCGCGAGCGGGCTCGAGGGGATCACGCGGATTGCGTCGAGTCTCGCGCCGGTCTCGACTCCGAGTAAGGGGCTGGACTCCGACCCGTACCTGTTCAACACGCCTACAGGCACGGTGCACCTGCTCACCGAGGAAATCCGGGACTGCTCACGCGATGACCTGATCACGAAAGTGGCGGGTGCTGGGCTGGACGATGCCGAGAACGCGGAGGACGGAGCGGCCGAATGGGAGGCGTTCCTCGAACGCATCCTCCCGGACGACGACGTGCGGTCGTTCGTGCAACGGCTGTTCGGCTACGCGATGCTCGGGGAGGTTCGAGAGCACGTCATGCCGATTTTCACGGGCAGCGGCGCCAACGGTAAGGGCACGCTCCGGGATGCCGTGGCGAACGCGTTCGGGGATTACGCGATCGAGGTAGATCCGACGATCCTCATGGAGTCCAAGCACGAGCGACACGGCGCGTTCAAGATGCGGTTGCGTGGCGCCCGGTTGGCCTTCTGCTCGGAGACAGAGAAGGGGCGCAGGTTCGCGGAGGCCGCGATGAAGCGGTTGGTCGGTGGTGATCCCATCGAAGCGAACCTGATGCACAAGAACCCAATTCAGTTCGACCCCTCCCACACCTTGGTCATGATGACCAACCACCTGCCTGCCGTGAGCGGCGACGATCCGGCGGTGTGGCGCCGCATCCTCGTGGTGCCGTTCGACGTGGTGATCCCGGAAGAGGAGCGGGACGGGAAACTGCCCGAGCGGCTCAAGGCTGCCGCGCCGGCCGTGCTGGCGTGGGTGTACGAGGGATGGCTCGCCTACCAGGAGCAGGGACTTAACCCGCCGGAGGTCGTGCGTGTGCGCACGGAGGAGTACAAAGCATCCTCTGACGTGCTGGGCAGGTTCCTCGAAGAACGGACCATCGGCAGCCCTCACGGCACGGTGAAGGCTCGTGATCTGTTCACGGCATGGACTGCATGGTGCCTCTCAAGCGGTGAGAAAGCGGACAGCGAGAAGCAGTTCGCGGAGTCTCTCGCAAACCGCGGATACGAGAAGAAACGGAGCAGCGCGGGGCAGGTCTACAGGGGCCTGATGCTCGCCGGCACGGACGACGAGAACGACGACTGACGCACCTCTGCGAGAGCCCCCTCCGATAATCGGGTGGGGGCTCTCGCACGTGCAGGGGTAAAACGCTCTGACCTGCAGGAGTGTAGGGAGATGAAGGGTTTCCCGGTAATCCTCCATGTGCGCACGCATGGAGAGTTTCGGAAAACCCTTCACAACCCTACACACTAGTTGCGTTAGGCAACCACATTCGGCCCCTGGACGGCACCCGACAGGACCCCTCCCGGCCTCCGCCGGGGGGTGGGTAGCCAAGAAGAGCCATCCACCCCCCGCCGGACGGGAGACGGGCTCGGGCTGCTCCGGCGGCTGCCGCTCGAAGGGCGTGCCGCGTAGCGGCTCCCCATTGCTCTTCTCCTTGAGCCGCGGCCGACGACGTGCCTTCGCGAAGCGTGTGTTCTGGCGCGGCACGTTCGCGCGGCGGTTGGCGGTAGGGGCGTTGGTCTCCCGCGCGCGGCAGGTGTCGCGACCGGTCGCGCCGGGATTCCCCAGACCCGTACAGGGAGACGCCGGCAGCACCTCCCGGTCCGCGGTCGGGCGCCTGGGGGAGTCCTCCCCCACCCCGGTACGTCATCACGTTCACGTACAGGGCGGCCCGGTGACGTACTGCTGCTCCCGGCCGGCGTCACGGCTTGAGAACCAGCATCAGCGCGGTGAACGCGGCGAGCGTCACCCCGAGCACGGGCAGCAGGGAGGGAGCGACGACTACGGCGACTCCGGCGAGCGCGGCTCCGATAGCGGCGACGGTGACGAGCAGGGTGCGGTCGTGGGTCGGCATGGCTCTCCTCGTGGTGGAAAAGGTGTCCCCTCCGGACAGCCGGAACCGTGGCTGAGCCGGGGGTTAGGCGCGCAAGCGTGCCGGAGAGGAGAAACGATGGATATCGAGGTGTCCCGCGAGGAAGTAGGACAGACCGGACGCGCGCGGTTTGGGTGCCACCGGTCCCTCATGGTGCGGCCCGTGGGTCGGTCGGCAGCGTGACGGAGGCAGGAGCGGCCGGCCGGACCGGCGGGCCGCGGCCCGCTCGGGCGGGCCTTGATGGAGTAGAGAAAGTCTTACCGCGCGCGGGAGCCGTGCAGTAACCGGATGCAGGCTGCTCGTCCTTGGAAACCCGTACAGGGTCCGGGCTGCCAATACGGCCCGGTCGAGCGTGGAGGTCGGGGAGGGGCTGCTCCCCTCGCGGGTGCGCGCGCGTTGAGCGGTGCCAAAAGTCCCAAAACCCTGACGCGTGCGCGCGCGTAGGGCGGTCCAGAAAGTCCAGAAACCCGTGAGGCCCCGTGAGGCTTGTCGCTTGTCGCTTGTCGCTTGTCGTCTGCCGACCCTGCGGTCGGACCCGACCATGCGCGTAGTGACCTGCTGCGCGACAAGCGACAAGACAAGCGACAAGCGACAAGCGACAAGCAGGAGGCCCGCGGCCGTTGTGGCTGCGGGCCTCTGGCCTGCCGTGGTCGGGGTTGTGGTCGGGCCTGGCGTTGGTTGGGTTAGGCGTTGGTCAGGTGAGCCGGGACAGGATGCGGTCGGCGCGCTGCCGCTTCGTCTGCTCCCGCTCGGCTGCGCGAGCCTGCGCCGACTGCCGACGTGCCGCTGCCCTGGCGTCCGGGGAGAGCAGCCGCGCGACCGTGGTCGGGTGCCACTTCCCCCCGCGCTTGCTGGGAATGCCGGCCGCGTTGAGCCGCTCACAGATACGGCGGATGGGCACGCCTTCCGTCTGCCAGGTTCGCATCTGCTCGAGTACCTCAGCCTCCGCGGAGTCGACGGTGAGCGCCTTCTCCTCCGCACGCTGCCCGTAGGCCGGAGCCCCGTAGGCGTACTCGCCCTTGGCTGCCTTCGTCTTGCGCCCGTTGCGCAGCCGCTTCGCGATGAGTCCGCGCTCGAGCTGAGCGGCTGCTCCCATGACCTGCCGGACGAACGTGCGCATCGGATCGTCTTCGTCGTCGGGCAGGTGCTCGCCGCGGTCGGCGGTGAACGCCCGGGCGCCGTGGGCCCACACCACGGACAGGATGGCTTCCTGCTGCGTCAGCTCGCGGGCAACGCGGTCAAGGTTCGGCGCGAGGATGCCGTCAGCCTCGCCGGCCGCGATGAGCTGGAGTGCCTCGGACAGTCCGGGGCGTTCGTCGTCGCCGGCCTTCCCAGTTACGCCTCCGTCCGTGCACACGCGGACGATGCGCACACCTCCGAGCCCGGGGCCGGCTGCGCGCACCCACCGGCGGCAGTCCTTCTCCTGCGCCTCGAGCCCGTACCCGTCCAGCTGTCCGGCCGTGGAAACCCGGAGCAGCATCACGAGGCGGAGAGCGGGGGTGCGGGGCGTGCTCACTTGCCCTGCTCCTGCCCTGCTCGCTTCACCCACGACGCGATGGTGGCGACGGTGGACCACTCCCAGCCGGCAAGCCAGTCCACGATCCGCCGGTCGTACTCCCCCAGTTCGACTCCGGCCGCCTCGAGCTCTGCGAGCAGTGCGGTCCGGCTGTCGTCGTCGTCGCGGAATCCGCGCGGGGACTTTTCTACGGGTCCGGCCGGAACGGGATCGATCGGGTACGGGTAGTCGCTCATGGTCTGCCCCCTCATGGCGGCTGCCCGGTCGGCTGCCGACCCTCCGACTGTACACACTTTTTGGCATAGATGTAACACTACTGGTGAGAGCGTTTCGGGGCCGACAGGGACGACACGAGGGGACAGCAGCGGACACGAACGACGCTCGCCGGAGTCGGGGGTGACGTTCGGTCACCGACAGGAGGGCGGCAGGATCAGCCCGTGACGCGTCGACAGCTGGGCATGGGACCGACCGCGAGCGGTCCGGCCGGGGAGGCAGCAGGAGCACGTCTGCTGCCCGTGGAGAGGCTCTGCGAGACGCAGGGCGGCCGGGAGGCAGCGGAGGGCGAGCAACCCCCGCAAGGGCCCGTACTGCGGTCCGCGCGCCGCTCGCTCGGGCCCGGAGGAACGGGAGCTGCCGGGGGCTGATCCGGGGCCCGTGGTCGGGGCCGATAAATGGGCCCACATCTGTTGCACCAACTGTTGCGCTATCTGTTGCGCTGCCCGGATTCCGGGGAGCGTCGTCGTCGCAAGTCGAGCCCCATGGTCGGGGGCCTCCGGATGCCCGGACATCCCCTCTACGCCACCCACCCCCCGCCGGAGCAACAGGAAGGGCAGGGAGCAGGGCGGGTGCGGGGCGGGAGGCGCACGAGGGGACCGGGCCGCCGTTCGAGGGTTCCGCACGGCTCGCGCCGCGCGGCCCGGGCGGGACAGGGCTCGCACAAGTGCGAGAGGTGCGAGAGGTGCGAGAGGTGCGACTACCGGTCGCGGATGCGCTGCTCTACGGCCGGGAGCTGCTCGAGCGCGACGGAGACGAGAGCCGCCATGATGACGTGCTTGGGCTGCCGGGTGGCGAAGTGCAGTTCTTCCACGGCCGCGGCGAGCGCGTCGGCGGACTCCTTGGGCATGTACCAGGACCGCCGGTCCATCGCCGGCCCCTTGGCCCGGGAGGATCGCTGTACGGGAGCAGGGGCGGCAGGAGCGGGAGTCTGCGGTGCGGGGGCGTCTCCGTCGTCGCTGCGCGTGTGGCGAGCCCGGAGAAGGGCGGTCAGGTCCTGTCCGCCGCTGGACGGGGGCGGCAGCTGCTTACCGCGGCTCATCGGCCGGCCTCCGTCAGAACCTTCGCGATCGTCCGGTACGCCTGCGCGTGCTCGGAGTCGGGGGCGTAGTCCACGACGGTCCGGCCCGAGCGCCATGCCTCGGTGACGACGACTCCGAGCGGCACGGTCCCCAGGATCGGAAGTCCGTCCAGCTGTTCGAGTTCCGTGATGACGGACTCCGCAAGCTTCGTCGCGGGCCGGCGCAACAGGGAGACGATGAGCCCATGGAGCTGCAGCGGCTTGTCCCGCAGGTCGGCGTCCACGGAGGCAATCTGCGGGAGCAGCAGGCGCAACGCCTTGAGGGAGCTGTCTTCCGCCTGCACGGGGATGAGCACGCCATCGGCGGCCGTGAGCGCGTTGTCGGTCAGAATGTCGAGCGACGGGGGCGCATCGATCAGCACGTGGTCATAGACGCCGCGGACCGGGGAGAGCAGGCGAGCGAGCCGCTGCTCCCGCGCGCGCTGCTTGTCCAGCTCCCGCACGGCCATGAACATCTCGATCGTGTTGGGCACGAGGTCGAGCCGACCGGCCGGCGCGGAGTGCGGGGCAATCAGGTCTGCGAGGCTGCCGGTGAACTCTCCGATGAGGGCCCGGTAGAGATTCGCGGTGCCCTCCCCGGCGGGGGCCTGCTCGATCCCGAGCCCGTCCGTGAGGTGCCCCTGGGGGTCAAGGTCGATCAGGAGGACGTTCTGCCCGGCCTCCGCCAGAGCGCCGGCCACGTTGAGAGCGGTCGCCGTTTTCCCGACCCCGCCCTTCTGGTTCGTGACAGCCGTGATGTGGGTGCGTGCATGCATGGCCGGAGCCTACGAGTCGCACATGTGCGAGGAGTGCGACACCCCCGATTCGGGAGCAGAACCCGTCCTGCAGATGGCTCGCACTGGTGCGAGGAGTGCGAGAGGTGCGATGCCTCGCACACGTGCGAGAGCCCCCGCCGGGTTGGCGAGGGCTCGGGCGTCAGGGAGTGTCAGGGCCGGCGTCAGGAGGGGGTGTCAGGGGGCGTGACACCTGCTCTCGCCTAGGGGGATGGGTGTCAGGCGCCCGTGACGGTGTCAGGCGTCAGGCGGGTGTCAGGGCGGGGACGATCCGCCACCGGCCGGCCTTCCCGGTCTCCTGCAGTCGGCCCTCCCGGTACGCCTCCGTGAGTCGCGCGGACACCCACGGCCGGGAGAGCCCGTGCCGGTCGCACCAGTCCTGGAAGTCCTTGGGACCGACGATCATCTGCCCGGCCTCCTCGAACTCCTCGAGCGCGCGGGCGAACAGCTCCCGGGCCTCCGCGGGGGACGGCTTGCGCCCGGTCTCCTGCCCGAACATCGGAGCGTCGTCTCCCTGCTCCGGCTCGGGCAGCTCTGCCTCCGGGTCAATGTCGGCGTCCTCCGGGTCCACGAGGGAGCCGTGTTCCATGTCGTCCTCCTCCTGCGCGGCCGGCGCCGTGGCCGGGCCTTTGCGGTCGGTGTACGCCTTCCCGACGACGCTCGCCGCGGCCGACGCCGTGATCGGGTCGGCATCGGCGCCGTTCCGGGCTGCCCAGTCCGCGAGCACCTCGAGCATGGGCAGGACGCGGTCGGGGAAGTGCCAGCCGCGGCCCGGGCTCGCGTAGCGGTCCTCCGGGATGCCGGGGGAGACGACGTAGCAGTATCCGGGCCGGCGGTTGCCCCACGCCCCGGGGTGAGCACCGGAGGCGAGCACGGCGTCCGGGAGGGAGAACCCTTCGTCCCGCTCATCGCATCCGAGCGCGATCACGGACGGCAGCGACGCGCGGGTGCTGGTGCTCATCTGGTCGTAAGAGGGTCGCTGCAGCGAGATCACGAGGGAGATACCGGCGGACCGGGCCTCCTGCGCGATGCCGGTGAACGCGTCGTCCCCGAGCGCGCGCAGCGTGTTCGCGGCCTCCTCCATCCACGCCACGAGGAACGGCATGCCGGCGCAGCCACACGCGCGCCCGTCCTGCCGGCAGGAGTGCGCCGGGCTGGTCTGCTGCTGCGCAGACTCCGGGACCCACTGCCGGTAGGAGTGCGCACCGAGCCACCGAGTCCGGGCGGGGATGGCTGCCTTGAGCGCCTCCACCATGGCCTCCGTAGCGGCGCCACCCTCCACTGCCCAGTCGTAGGCGGGCAGCAGGGGCCGGAAGTCCTGGAACGCTTTGGGGTCGGAGAACCACACGATCACGTCACGGCGGGACAGGATCTCCGTCTGCAGGTTCAGGGCGGTCTCGCCCTTACCGGATCCGGTGCCGCCCGCGATCAGGACGTGCGTGCTGTTGCGCTTGTCCGCGGGGGAGCCGGGCAGCCACAGCACCAGCGGCGAGCCGTCGTCGTACCGGCCGATCACCAGGGGGTCCGCGATGGAGCCGCCGGGCAGCGACGGTCCCGGCCACGCCACGGAGTCCCGCAGCATGTCCTCCGGGACGATGACCAGCTCTCCGCGCCGCGCGGAGTCCGCGTCTCCCTGATAGCGCAGGGCGGTGGTCGGCACGTCCAGCGCGGAGGCAAGCCTGCCGAGTGCCTTGGTCACGTCGTCGTTGGTCTGCTCCCCCGGCTCGAGGGCCAGGGACGCCGTGACCCTGTTCGGCTCCACGGTGGTCTGCCCGATCTGCGCCCGGGCGAGCCCCACCTTGGCGAGCAGCCCCTTGTCCCCGTTGTCTCCGGCGGTGCCGTCGCTGGTGCGCAGCATCATCCGGACGTTCCACGACAGAGCGAGCGTGGCACCGCCCATGAGGTACAGGTCCGGGAGCGGGCCGGAGAGCGGTCCGGCGAGCGCGGCAGAGGTGAACCACGCCGACCCGGCGGCGACCGTAATCGCGGAGTGCAGTCGACGCTGTGAGCTGGTCGACCGGCCCGCCCACCACGTGGCAGCGGTCAGAGCGACGGAGGACAACGTCAGACCCACCCCGGCCGCCGCGGAGTCGGCCCACATCAGGGAGGCGCCGCCTCCGGCGAGCCCCACGCCACCCACCCCCAGCCACGGGGGGAGGTGCGGCATCGCGCGGCGCAGGAGGTAGCCGCGGAGGCTGCCCCCGCTGCCGGTCGCCTGTCCGGGCAGCAGGCCGGGACCGTTGTAGGTCGCGACGGTGGTTCCGTCGTCCAGGAAGTCGGTGCGCCGTGCGCGGCGGTTGCTGGTCATGACGTTGTCCTCCCTCGTGACTTACTGCTGGGCCCAGTTCATGACCGGCTGCTGCGGCTTCCGGGCGCGGTGACGGACGCGGTTGATCTCTTCCTCGTACTCCTGCTGGAACGAGGCGTAGGCGGCGGCAGCGTTCTTCGCGGCGTCCCGCAGAGCGTCCGCGCTCTTGCGCATCTTGCGGGCGACCTTCTGCGCGCGGATGCGGGAGCCGAACGCGCGCCCCTCCGGGTCCGGCACGGCGGCGAGCACGCTCTGCAGGATCTCCGCTGCCATCGCGACCTCGATGGAGAGCGTCACGCCCGCGGCCCGCAGGGTGTTGCAGTAGTTCCGTACCTGCGCCGGGGACGAGAACTCCGGCGAGGGCAAGAGCGACTGCGACGACGCACCGCCCGGGCGGCCGGCGGCTCCCTTGTTGTTGTTCACGGTCACGTTGACCGGCGGGACGAAGCTGCTGCCCAACCCCCCGACGAAACCGCCCGCGGCGGCTCCCACGTTGGCGAACTTGTTGTCCCTGCTGCTTCCGTTGGTGCTGGTGGCCATGCTCGGACCTCCGTCTGCTGCTTGGTCGGGTGCGGACTGCTGTCCGGCCCTCTGCCGTCACCGGGCGAGCCGGGGGCGACAGGGAGCCGTCAGCGGATGTGTGTCGTCGTGCGCCCGAACCACCGGGCCGTGTTGGTGACGTGGGTGTGGTGAACCGCGGTCCGGGAGGGGGCGAGCCGGGAGGCAACGACCGCGATAGCGGCCCACATCACGACGCTGCCGAGACCGGCGAACGCGCTCACGACCTGCCCGGCACCGATGAGCAGCTGACTGGCACCGAACCCGACGCCTCCGGCGAGCACACCCCCGGCCGCGATGCGCTGCGCCCGGGGGTCGATGAGCGGCTGCGGGGTCAGGTCACGGGGCTGGTAGAGGGCCGGGGCGGTCGGCAGGTGCTCCTGGAGTACGGCGACCATGCGGCCCTCCGGCCCGGGGACGTAGACGACCGTGCCGGACTGCTCGCTGTAGAGCTGCACGTCACCGGTCACGGGCGCGGCCGGCACGGTGGGCCATCCCGGGAGGGGCTGTACGGCGGGGGTGGTGGGGAGGTGCTCCATGTCCTGCTCCGCTCTCGTCAGGTGGGTGATGGGGAGTGCCCCGGGCCGGAGTCGATCCGGCGCCCTCACGGCAGGTGGCCGGGGCGGTGGCGCTGATCAGAGGTCGAACAGGGCGGCAGGCTCGGGGGCCTCGTGCTGCCGGAGTTCGCGGTCGGCGGCCCGCTGCCGGCTGGTGGCCTTCTTGTGGCAGTCGGGGCACCACGCGTGCAGCTGCTCCGTGGGCACGGCCGCGGCCTGCGCGGGGGTGAGGAGCAGATCGGCAGGGGCGACGATGAGGCGGTGGCTGCCTGCGGTTCGGTGGCAGCGCATCCCGGTCTTCGCGTGCTGGGAGCCGCACCGGCCCCCGGAGCACTGGCACTGGTAGTCGGCGGACTCCATGACGGTCTGCCAGGTGCGAGCCGCTCCGAGCGGCGGCCGACGGCTCACCGGGCCACCCCCGCTCCGAGCAGCGCGGCGACCTGTACGCCAAGGAACCGGGTGTAGGCAGGCGGGATGCACTCGCGGATGCCGTCCCGGCTCATCCACGGCACCCCCATGTCGGCGCGCACGTAGGGGACGTTCGAGAAGTTGCCGACCGCGTGATACCAGTCGCCCTCACGGAGCGGTCGGCCCATCTTCACGGTGTGGTGCGCGTGCCGCGGGTGCTCCGGCACGGCGAGCGGGAGCGGCGACTCGAACAGCCGGTGCCGGTAGGTGTGCAGCCCGAACGACGCGCCGCACATCATCACCGGTCCCCGCAATTCGGGCCGGGCCTCCTCCACGTTCTCGATAACCCACGGGCGGCCGGTGGACTGCATGGCCTCCCGGGTCGGGCCGATCAGGTCGGGGTGCTCGCGCCCCCGGATCCGCTGGCACGCGCTGTACCGCTGGCACGGCGGGGAGCCCGCGACGACGTCGTACTCGTGGCCGTGCTCGCGGATGAACTTCACCGCGTCCGCCAGCACGAACGGGAACGGGTAGCGGGGCTGCGGGTGGCTGTCCACTCCGGTCACGTCGAAGCCGGCGAGATACCAGCCCATCGCGGCGCCACCCTGGCAGCAGTAGGGGTCAAGGAGGCGGAGGCCGTTCGGCTGCCGCTCGGGGAGGGGGAAGGCGGTCATCGGGCCACCCCCGCGACTGCCGGTCCCTCGTCGCCACGCTGCTCGCGGAGCCGGGCAGCCACCCACCCAACGGACCACCCGGTGGCGTCCGCGAGCTGCCGCACGGTTCGCTCGCCGGGGCCGAACGACTCGATGTAGGTCCGGGCGTCGGCCTCCGCCATCTTCACGGGGTCGGTGTTCATGGGCACGGCCGTGAGCGCGGGCCGCTGTTCACCGCTGTTCACGGCGCGCTGCTCCCGCTGTTCACGGAGAGCCTCCGCGCGCTCCCGGATCTCCCTCTGCTCGCGTTCACGGGCGGCCTGTTCGGCAGCCTCCCGCTCCTGCCGCTCACGGCGTTCACGGTCGGCCCGCTCCTGCTCCTCACAGCGGCGACGGTCGGCGCGCTCTTCCCGCTCCCGCTCCACCTGCGCGGTGTGCTCGCGGGCCTCCCGCTCCTGCGCGGCCTGCCACTCCGCGCGCTCCCGCTCGAGCCGGGCCGCGTCCTCCCGGGCCTCCCGCTCCGCCTGTCGGGCCCGCTCCTGCTCCTGTTCACGGGCGAGCCGCTCGCGTTCACGACGGGTCTCTTCCTCCTGCCGTGAACGCTCCGCGGCCTCCTGTCGTGAACGTTCGAGCTGCTCGAGTTGAACAGCGATCTTCCGCCTGTACGCGAGCCCGGCCTCCGCCGTGACGATGAGGAGAAGGGGTGCAACCGCGTGAACAGCGACGCCGACTCCATCGCCCTTGAGTGCGGAGTCCCCGACGTTGAGGGCGAGCGTGAACACGCCCGTGAGCCATCGGAGAACGGCCGGCCACCCCCCGGTGCTGCCACCGAGCCGGGAGACGGTCGCATCCAGCCTGACCACGATGACGACGGCTACGTCCACGACTACGGGCAGGATCGGTGCCGTCCACCCCCATCCGGCCGGCGTCACCCGCTGCACGAGGGGCGTCACGGTCAGGACGGAGAACAGCACGGCTCCGGCTGTGATCGCCCACGTGCCGCGACGCAGCGTCGTCTCGGCTGCTGTGAGCTGCTCCGGAGTCATCGTGTCGAGCCGGGAACCCCGGCTCTGACCTGCGGTACTTTCAGTCATAGGTCGCTCCAACCAGCGATCCGACAGCGGCCCCGGTCTCAACCACCGGGGCCGTGCCATGTCACGACTACGGACGCCACTCAAGGTTCGTGATGAACCTTGGCGACACCCATGAAGGTACATATAGAACTGATGCAACGCAAGAGATGTACCTTGTGCGTTCATCATGTACCTTGGCGGGAGTGAGACGTACTCGCGAAAGGGGCAAGCCAGTGGCATACAGGGCAAGCGGGGCGGGGTACGCCGACGTGGCGAACCACTTCCGCACGCTGATTCAGGACGGCCAGTTGGGTCCGGGAGACGCGCTGCCGTCCGTCCAGGAGATCCGCGAGCAGTTCAGCGTGAGCGCGAAGACGGTCAGTCGCGCGCTGGCCGTGCTCAAGCAGGAAGGACACGTCACGAGTCGGGGGAGCCTCGGCACGGTCGTTGCGGAGCAGCAGGCCACCTACCGCTCCGGCGCATCCCGGATGGAGCTCATCAAGCGGGGAGGTACCGGATTTCTAGGGGGAGAGACCTCCGTAGAGCACATGGCCGGCCTGCGGTCCGTAGATGATCTGGTCACGGCCGAAGCGTTGGGTATCGACCTCCGGGACGAGATCGCCGTGCGCACCCGCGTCTTCGTGCGGGACGGAAAGCGGAGCGTCTACTCGGTGTCCTGCTACCACATCAGGGCCGCGGCAGCGGTACCCGAACTCCCCAATCAGGAGCCCCTCCCCGGGCAGTGGCAGCAGCTCTACGAGGAGCGGACCGGGCAGCCGGTCTACCTCTCCCCGGAGCGGTACAGCGCCCGTATCGCCACTCCGGATGAACTCCGGCGACTCCACATCCCGGACGACTCGAGCAGCGCGCGGGCCGTTCTCGTCGTCTCAACCGTCTTCCACGACGAAGAGGGACCGCTCGCCTACTGGGAGGACGTGTACGCCCCCGGGCTGTCCCACGTGGCCGCCTCGCCCTCCTGACCGACCGCGACTTGCAGACCCCGGAAACCTGGTGCGCCAGGAGCTGCCACAGTGGCCGGGCGTAACAGAATCCCGCCACAGACGTACAGAGAGGCAAGGGAAGGCACCTCAGACAAGTCCGCCTCTCCCGGATACGGTTCTCCCACGAGACGAAAGGCGGAACGGGTGCAAGCAGCCGAGATCGACACGAGTCGGGTACGGACTCGGGATCGACTTGTGCTGCAACTCGGCTGCGGGACTGTTCCCTACCTAGGGAAGTGCCTCACTAAGGCGCCTGAAAGGCCCTCAGGAGGTTCTGCAGGGTGTCGCGTGGGGCCGGTATCGTCTCTGTAAGCACTAGAGCCGCAGGAGGGCACAGATGGACGCAACGTCCACCGGCCCCGAGTGGTTGACGGTCAGTGAGGTAGCGCAGCACTTCCGCGTTTCCACGCGAACCGTGACCCGGTGGGCATTGAGCGGTCAGCTGCGGATGCGGCGAGTTGGTCCGACGGGCCGACTCATCCGGATTCACAGCTCAGAACTCAACAGCGAGCAGAACCTCCCGGCCTCTGCCTGAGTGCAGAAATGCGTCGGGGCCCGCCGTTGGCGCGGCGGGCCCCGTGAGGCGCGTTCCGGGAATCCTAGTCCGTTGGGCAGCCACCCAACGCAGACCCGAACGCAATGCACTCATGGTGGGGTGCATTGCCAGAGTAGCTAGTTCTTCCGCTCGCGGAAGAACTGGGCTCGGACCGGTGTCTACGTAAGTGGCTGCCCCCTACCTCAGCGATGAGGCGCAGCTATGACACAGAAAGTGCAGGTCACCGCACCTGCTGCCAAAGCGCTACCCACCCCCCGGCATGGCATCGAACGGGACACTCTGTCTACGCCGGCCGCTGCTCCGATCCCCGGCACGTTGACCGAGACGCAGCGGGCCGTGGCCATGGTGTGGCTGGGACGTGGTGTCCCCGTCATCCCCTGCTCCCGAACCGACAAAGGCCCGATGGTTGCCGGGTTCGGGCGGGATGCGACCGCGGAGCAGCTCGCCCCGTTCTCCGACCCCCGGCAGGTCTGGGACTGGTGGTCCGGCCGCTTCAAGCGCGCGCACGTCGGCATCCTCACCGGCCGCGGCGGGCCCGACGGGCGGGGACTGCTCGTTGTTGACCTGGACGTGCGGAAAGAAGGCAGCGACCTCCCGCCGGAGTACGCCTACGCGAGCAGCGGAGTCGACGTGCTCGAGCGGCTGGCGACGGAGGCCGGGGAGGCGTGGCCCGACACGTACACGGTCCTGACGCCCTCTGGTGGCGTTCATCTGTACTTCCGGCAACCGGAGGACGGGCCGCTGATCGGCTGCGCGACCGGCGCCGGGCCTACTGCTCCCCACCTTGGACCGCTAATCGATGTGCGCGGGGTGGGGGGTCTGGTCATCGCGGCCGGCTCTTTCTCCGCTGCGCAGGGGCTCCCGTACCGGCGCACGTCTGCCGCGGACGTGGTTCCGCAGCTGCTCCCGGGATGGCTGCTCGAGCGGCTCCGGCCCGCCGCTGCTGCTCCTGCTCCCCGGCCGGAGCCGGTGCGGGCCCTGTCGAC
>NZ_JBIDAU010000031.1:0-15759 GCF_043202655.1 Streptomyces sp. NPDC048171 | reverse complement strand
CGGGCAGTTTCCCCATTCCGGTGGGGCCGCACCGCACCCGTGAGCTGGGCGAGGGGGGCGGCACCCCGCAGGCGGAGCCGGACGAGGACGCGTACTACCAGGTCTTCAAGCGGTCGATCAGCGGCAGCGGTTACCCGACGCCGCGGGAGTTCGGCTACAACATCGAGGCGACGTACGGGGTTTCCGTGCTGGACGCGGATGCCAAGCGGATGGTCATGCGTTTCCAGGAACGTCACACGGCGGAACTCGAGGACGAGCACATCGCGTAGCGCGGACGCCCTTTCGAGAATTCCATGAATTCCCGCAATTCGACTTCCCTTCTCATCAAATACATCTCTCCACGAGATGTCCACACCACCAACCACCCCAAAAGGGGCGTGAGTTGAACAGAGCGTGTGACTCCGATCACCAGGGCGGAAGGTTGTAACCGCAAGTGTGAAGAGATCGTGATGGCCGAACAACCGTCTTTCCAGAATCATTTGACGGCGCATCAGAAATGTGAATTGCTGAGCAATTGCATCATGAATGATTCCGCCGAGTGCCGTACGGCACTTACCTGGAGGACGAAATCCCTATGGAGACAGTGTTCTGGAGCCGACGGCGCCTGCTCGGCACCCTCGCCGCCGTCACGGCCGTCGCCGCCACGCCCGGCGTCCTGGTCGCGCCGGCCCGCGCCGGGGCCGCCACGACGGCGGCGGACGAGCCGCCCACACCGTTCGAGCTGCCGGACACCGACCGGGCGAAGGTCGTCAGGGCCTGGCTGACCGGCGGCAAGGCCACCAAGGCCGCCGCCGCGGACGCGATGTACGGCACGGACGCGGACATACGGACGTTCCTCGGCACGACCCTCGCCACGGTGACGGCGGAGGACAACCGCGTCGCCGTGGCCGCCTACCTCGCGAGATCCGGCGTCGGACTGCGGCGCGAGGCGTCCGCGGCGCTGGACGGCGGCGACGCCGCGGTGGCCGCCTTCCTCGACGGCGGCTTCAGACCCGGCCTGCTCGAAGACCTCCAGGTGTCCACGGCCACGGTCTCCGCCACCGGCGGCAAGGCGGTCAGACGCGAGGCGTCCGCCGCCCTGGACGCCGGTACCGAGCAGGACCTCGCGGCGTTCCTCTCCGAGGGCCGCTTCACGGCCCGCGAGGAGGACATGCGGGTGGAGGTCGCCACGATGCTGACCTCCGGCGGCGCGGAGGTGCGCAAGTACGCGGACCGCGCGATGAGCGGCAGCCGCCAGGAGGTGGAGTGGTTCCTGGACACCGGGCAGCACATCGCGCGCGCCCGCGACCAGGAGACCGCGAAGATCGAGGAACTCGTCGCCGTCGTGGAGCGCGAGGGCAAGCGCGCCCAGGCGGAGACCGACCTCGCCGTCGAGGCCTCCGAGCGGGCCAAGACCGCCGCGGAGAAGGCGAAGCAGGCGGCCGAGAAGGCGGCCGCCGAGGCCGCGGCGGCCAAGGACGACGTGGCGAAGTCCGGTGCGGCGGCCCGCAAGGCCGCGAGCGCCGCCCAGGGCGCTGCCAAGGCCGCCCGCAGCGCCATCAGCGCCTCCCAGACCGCCGTCACCGCCTCACGCCGCGCCTCCTTCGCCGCGGCCGCCGCCGCACAGGCCGCCGCCACCGCGGGCAACGCGGCGGCGCGCGCGTACAACGCGGCGATCGCCGCCTCCAAGGACGCCGGCAAGGCGAGCGCGGCCAAGAACGCGGCCGTCGCGGCGCGCAACGGCGCCGCACGGGCCCGTACCGCCGCCAAGGCCGCCGACTACGCGGCCACCGCGGCCTCCCAGGCCGCCGGGGCCGGCTCCGCCGCCGCGTCCGCCGCGCGCAACGCGGCCTCCGCCGCCAACTCCGCGGCCCAGGCCGCCTCCGCGGCGGGCGCCGCCCAGTCCGAGGCCGCCGAGGCCCGCCGCCAGGCCGCGATCGCGAACAGCGCCGCCAACCGCGCCACCAACGCGGCCTCCACCGCACAGGCCCTGGCCAACAAGGCCGCGTCCGCCGCGCGCACCGCACGCGACGCCGCCAACTCCGCCGCGGCACACGCCGACAAGGCCGCCGACGCGGCCGAGGAAGCCGTCAAGTACGCGGGTCAGGCCATCGACTACGCCAACAAGTCCACCGCGCACGCGGCCGAGGCGATCAAGGCCGCCGAGACCGCGACCAAGGCCGTCGAGGACGCGAAGGCGGTCGAGGAGGCGGCCCGGGCCGCGGAGATCGCACGCCTGGAGGAGGACAAGGAGGACGGCCTCGAGGAAGCCGCGCTGCTCGCCCAGCTGGAGGCCGAGGACCGGGCCGCGCAGGAAAACCGGCGCACCCAGGACCAGCAGACCTCCCAGGAGCTCAAGGACCGGATCGCGAGCGCCGAACAGGCGCTGGCCGGCGGCGACCTGGCACTGGCCGCGACCCTGGGCCGCAAGGCGGCCGTCGGCATGGCCGCCTCGCAGGGCGCCTGGGCCCGCGAGGCCGCCCAGTTCGCACTGGCCGGCACGGACGCGGACGTGCACGCCTGGATCGACGCCGACCGGGCGATCGCCGAGGACCAGGACGACCGGGAGACCGCGCTGCACGTCGCGGAAGTGTCCTCGGCCACCGTCGGAGACGCCGTGCACGCGGCGCTGACGAGCGACCTGGCCGACGCCGTGAAGACCTTCCTGACCGACGGACTGACCACCGCCTCCGCCGAGGACCGCCGGGTCGGCATCGCCTCCATCCTGTCCACCCGGCCCGGTCCGGCCGTCACCGCCGCGGCCAACGCAGCCCTGGACGCCAACACCCCCCAGGCGCTGCGGGACTTCTTCGACAAGGACTACACCGAGGCGGTCCGGGACGACGACGGCGTCGCCACCGCCGCGCTGCTCAACACCGGCGGCATGTACACCAAGGCGTACGCCGAGGTCGCCCTGGAGGGTCCGACGTGGATGCGCCGGAACTTCATCGCCCTCGTCCAGCACAAGGCGGCCCAGCTCGACCACGACTCGGCCACGCACATCGCGGCGGTCCGGGGTGCGATCGCCGCCGCCGCGAAGATCGCCTACAAGGCGCAGGAGGACGCGCAGCTCGCCTCGAAGGCGGCCGCGGAGGCCCGCAACGCGGCGGACAAGGCCAAGGAGTGGGCGGACAAGGCGCTCGCCTCCGCGAAGCAGGCGGACACCTACGCGACGCAGGCCGACCAGAACGCCGACGACGCCGACAAGTCCGCCGCGGCCGCGCAGGCGTCCGCGAACCGGGCGAAGGCTGCGGCGGCGACCGCCCGCAAGGCCGGCCGCTCGGCCAACTACTCGGCGAACCGGGCGATCGACTCGGCGCGCAGCGCCATGCGCTCGTCCTACAGCGCCCAGGCGTCGGCGAACAGCGCGCGCCAGTCCGCGATCGCCGCGGGCAAGGACGCGCAGGAGGCGGCCGCCGCGGCCACCGACGCCCGCCGCATCGTCACCCAGAAGCGCAGGGCGGAGGCCGCGGAGGCGGCCCGCAAGGCGGCCGAGGCGGCGCGCCGGGCCAAGGAGGAGGGGCGCAACCCCGCCGACAGCCCTACGCACGACAAGACCAACTCGGGCGGCTCGCAGGGCGACAAGGACGAGTGGTGGAACGACGCCCAGTTCTACGCCGACGCGTTCAACTGGATCAGCATCGGCTCCGGGTTCCTGGCCGCGGGCGCCGCCTTCATCGCGCCGTGGACCGGCCCGTTCGCTCCGGCCGTCGCCGCGGCGGCGGGGGTGCTCGGCTGGGTCTCCCTGGCCTCGGCGGGGCTCAGCACGCTGTTCACGGGCATCGAGCACGGCTTCGGCAGCTCCGAGTTCGCGGGGTCCCTCGTCGGCACGAGCCTGGGGCTGCTCACGTTCGGCCAGTCGAAGTGGATCGGGGCCACCCTGGAGGGCGTCGCGTCGCCCGTGGCCAAGCGGGTCACCCAGCTGGGCAGCGACATCATCTCGCCCATCACCGGTACGCTGGGTTCCCTTTTCGGGTGATCACGGGTTCGCGGTGATCACAGGATGACCGCAGACCGCTGACCGCAGACCGCTGATCCGACCGGGGCGGGTACCGGGCCCACCGAGGCCGGTACCCGCCTCCGGGCAGGGGGGACACACCATGCTCACGTCCGTGCCCGTCGTCTGGCTGGTGCTGCTGGCCGTGGCCGCCACCGCGCTGTCCAGCTGGCTGCTGGGCAGCTGGATCCCCTTCCGGAAGTTCCGCATCGCCTACCCGCTGACGATGGTCACCGGCGGCGTCCTGCTGGTCCTCGTCTGCCGGCTGAGCGGCTTCGGCCTGAGCGAGGCGCTCGTCATGTACTCGTTCGCCCACATCGGCCTGACCCTCGGCCTGCTTCCCCAGCGCAAGCTGTTCCGGGAGATCCTGGAGCGCTGGCGCCGGGGCGAGCCCACGGAGCACCTCACACCCCGGGGCAGCCACCTCGCCCTCCTCGCCGTCAGCGTGGTCGGCGTCCTGTTCGCGGGCTTCGCCCTGACCCGCTGACGGCGCGGAAGGTCTACTCCCCGAGCAGGGTCCGCACCCGCTCCTGTCCCACCGCGAGGAGCAGGGTGGGCAGCCGCGGGCCGGTGTCGCGGCCCACGAGCAGGTGGTACAGCAGCGCGAAGAACGTCCGCTGGGCGGTCTTGATCTCCGGCGGCAGTTCCTTGGGCGTGGCGTCCGCCGAGAATCCGGCCTGGACCTTGGGCACGCCGTACACGAGGTGGGTGAGCCCGTCCAGGGACCACTGGCCGGCCAGCCCGTCGAGGAGCAGCCGCAGCGACTGCCGGCCCGCCTCGTCGAGCGACTTCAGCAGCTCGGCGTCGGGCTCCTCGCGCACGATGGTGCGCTGGTCGGCGGGGACGTGGTTGTTGATCCACGCCTCGGCCTTGTCGTAGCGCGGCCGGGCCTCCGCGAGCGTCGCCAGGGGGTCGGCCGGGTCCAGCTCGCTGAGGATGCGCAGCGCCTGGTCCTCGTGCCCGGCGGTGATGTCGGCCACCGAGGCGAGCGTGCGGTACGGCAGCGGCCTGGGCGTCCTCGGCAGCTCACCGGCGGCCGTGCCCACGGCACGCGCGTGCGCGGCGGCGTCGGCGGGCAGCGCGCTGCCGTCGGCGACCTTGGCGTCGAGGCGGTCCCACTCGTCGTAGAGCCGCTGGATCTCCTGGTCGAAGGCGATCTTGAAGGACTGGTTCGGGCGGCGGCGGGCGTACAGCCAGCGCAGCAGCTGCGGCTCCATGATCTTGAGCGCGTCGGCCGGGGTGGGCACCCCGCCCTTCGACGACGACATCTTCGCCATGCCGCTGATGCCGACGAACGCGTACATCGGCCCGATCGGCTGCTCGCCGCCGAAGATCCCGACGATCTGCCCGCCGACCTGGAACGACGACCCGGGAGAGGAGTGGTCGACGCCGCTGGGCTCGAAGACGACGCCCTCGTACGCCCAGCGCATCGGCCAGTCGACCTTCCAGACCAGCTTGCCGCGGTTGAACTCGCTGAGCCGGACCGTCTCGGAGAAGCCGCACGCGGTGCAGGCGTACGTCAGCTCGGTCGAGTCGTCGTCGTACGCCGTGACCGTGGTCAGGTCCTTCTCGCAGTTGCCGCAGTACGGCTTGTACGGGAAGTACCCGGCGGAGCCCTGGCTGCCGTCGTCCTCGGCGGCGGCGCCGGAGCCCTCGGCGGCCTCCAGCTCGGCCTCGTCGACGGGCTTCTGCGACTTCTTGCCGCCGCCCGCGGTCTTCGGCTTGGTCCGGTACTGGGCGAGGATCGCGTCGATGTCCCGCCGGTGCTTCAGGGCGTGCAGGATCTGCTCGCGGTAGACGCCGGAGGTGTACTGCGCGGTCTGGCTGATCCCGTCGAACTCCACGCCCATCTCGGCGAGCGACTCGACCATCGCGGCCTTGAAGTGCTCGGCCCAGTTCGGGTGCGGGGAGCCCGCGGGGGCGGGGACCGAGGTGAGCGGCTTGCCGATGTGCTCGGCCCAGGACTCGTCGACGCCTGCGATCCCGGCGGGGACCTTGCGGTAGCGGTCGTAGTCGTCCCAGGAGATCAGGTGCCGGACCTCGTGCCCGCGGCGGCGCACCTCGTCGCCGACCAGGTGCGGGGTCATGACCTCGCGGAGGTTGCCCAGGTGGATGGGGCCCGACGGGGAGAGGCCGGACGCGACGACCACAGGTTTGCCCGGGGCACGGCGCTCCGACTCGGCGATGACCTCGTCCGCGAAACGGGAGACCCAGTCGGTGGTCTCTGTGCTCTGAGCCACGATCGGCACGTCCTCTTTCCTGATGGTTCTGCTCGGGCAGCCGGTACGGTCGCACGGCTGACCGCTCCATTCTCCCAGCCCGGCCCGCATCCGCGAAAACCCCTTTTCACCGCGTGGGATACTCGGCTTCTGTACTACTCCACGAACCCGAGCAGAACGGCAGCCACTCCATGGCCTCGGTCACGTCCCTCAGCGACTCCGTCCAGCAGCATCTCGCGTCCGCCCTCTCGGCCACCCGGCCGGAGGCCGCCGGCGTGGACCCGCTGCTGCGACGCAGCGACCGGGCGGACTACCAGGCCAACGGCATCCTCGCGCTGGCCAAGAAGGCCAAGGCGAACCCGCGGGAGCTGGCCACCGAGGTCGTCGCGCACATCACCACCGGCGACCTGATCAAGGACGTCGAGGTCTCCGGCCCCGGCTTCCTGAACATCACCGTCGGCGACCGGGCGATCACCGAGAACCTGGCGGCGCGGTACGCGGACGGCGAGCGCCTCGGCGTGCCGCTGAAGAAGGACGCGGGCGTCACGGTCGTCGACTACGCCCAGCCGAACGTGGCGAAGGAGATGCACGTCGGCCACCTGCGCTCCGCGGTCATCGGCGACGCCCTGCGCGGCATGCTCGACTTCACCGGCGAGAAGACGATCGGCCGGCACCACATCGGCGACTGGGGCACCCAGTTCGGCATGCTCATCCAGTACCTGTTCGAGCACCCCGGCGAGCTGGCCCCGGCCGAGGAGGTCGACGGCGAGCAGGCCATGTCGAACCTGAACCGGGTGTACAAGGCGTCGCGTGCCGTCTTCGACGCGGACGAGGAGTTCAAGGAGCGGGCCCGCAAGCGGGTCGTCGCCCTGCAGTCCGGCGACAAGGAGACGCTCGAGCTGTGGCAGCAGTTCGTGGACGAGTCGAAGGTCTACTTCTACTCGGTCTTCGAGAAGCTCGACATGGAGATCCGCGACGACGAGATCGTCGGCGAGTCCGCGTACAACGAGGGCATGCCCGAGACCGCCCGCATCCTGGAGGAGACGGGCGTCGCGGTGCGCTCCGAGGGCGCGCTCGTGGTGTTCTTCGACGAGATCCGCGGCAAGGACGACCAGCCGGTCCCGCTGATCGTGCAGAAGGCCGACGGCGGCTTCGGCTACGCGGCCTCCGACCTCACCGCGATCCGCAACCGCGTCCAGGACCTGGACGCCACCACGCTGCTGTACGTCGTCGACGTACGCCAGTCGCTCCACTTCAGGATGGTCTTCGAGACCGCCCGCCGGGCCGGCTGGCTGAACGACGACGTCACCGCGCACAACATGGGCTACGGCACGGTGCTCGGCGCGGACGGCAAGCCCTTCAAGACGCGCGCGGGCGAGACCGTGCGCCTGGAGGACCTGCTGGACGAGGCCGTGCAGCGGGCGGCCGAGGTCGTGCGGGAGAAGGCGCGGGACCTCACCGAGGAAGAGATCCAGGAGCGGGCCGCCCAGGTCGGCATCGGCGCCGTGAAGTACGCGGACCTGTCGACGTCGCCGAGCCGCGACTACAAGTTCGACCTGGACCAGATGGTCTCGCTCAACGGCGACACCAGCGTGTACCTCCAGTACGCCTACGCCCGGATCCGGTCCATCCTCCGCAAGGCCGGCGAGGTCGCCCCCGCCGCCCACCCGGAGCTGGAACTGCACGCGGCGGAGCGGGCGCTGGGCCTGCACCTGGACGCGTTCGGCGACACGGTCTTCGAGGCGGCCGCGGAGTACGCCCCGCACAAGCTGACGGCGTACCTGTACCAGGCGGCGTCGCTGTTCACGTCGTTCTACGACAAGTGCCCGGTCCTGAAGGCCGAGACGCCGCAGCAGGTCGAGAACCGCCTCTTCCTGTGCGACGTCACGGCCCGCACCCTGCACCAGGGCATGGCCCTGCTGGGGATCAGGACGCCCGAGCGTCTCTGAGCACGTCGTGGACGCGCCCCGCCCCGGCGGGGCGCGTCAGCAGTAGTGCCTGTCGGCGTAGTCGGCGAACGCGTCCTGGGTTCGCTCTCCGGCGATCCCGTCGACGGCCAGCTTGTAGCCGTAGCCTCGCGAGTTCAGGAAGCGCTGCAGCCCCTCGACCGTGCCGGAACCGACGATTCCGTCGATGCGGCCACTGTAGAAGTTCAGATGCTTGAAGAGCGTCTGTGCGGCCTCCCAGCTGTTGCTGCCCAAACGGCCGTCGATCGTCCCGGGCTTGTAGCCCAGGTCGCGCAGCCAGCACTGCCAGCGCATCGCCTGGGTCTTGCTCAAGCCCAGGTTCACCACCGCGAGTGTGCCGACCTCGGACTGGGCCGACTGCTGGACCGGCGCCGGCGCCGCGGCGGCCGGTCCCGCCGCGGCCAGGCCGCCCAGGGCGATCCCGGCGGCGGTGGCCGCCCCGACGACCGCCTTCGTAAGAACTCGCATGCAATTTCCCCTCTGCTGACGTGCGCTGCGTGATCGACGGCAAGCCTGGGCGACCGGCGGGGTCTCCGGCCACCGTGCCCCGCGAAGTGACCGCACCGTGGGACGTCCCGCCCGCTGACCTGGTGGGACGCCCGTCGCCGAGTCGCCCACGCGGGACGCTCGTCCGGGCGGGGTACGCGTCGCGTGCGAACGACGTCGCCGTCCGTGCGCCGTCAGCCATGACCTCACCGCCCGGGTACGGCGCCGCTGCCCCGGCTCCTGGTCCCAGGCCCCGGGCCTACACCCCCGCTGACACCCCGGCCCCCCGCAGCCCCTCCCCCAGCCTCCGCAGCCCCTCCGCGATCTCGTCCGGCGTCTGCGTGACGAAGCACAGCCGCAGGGTGGCACGGTCGGGGGTGCCCGCGTGGAAGGGGGCGCCGGGGACGTACGCCACCTCGTGCCGGACCACCTCGGGCAGCAGGGCGGCGGTGTCGTATCCCTCGGGCAGGCGGGCCCACAGGAACATGCCGCCCTCGGGACGGGTCCACACCGACCCCGCCGGGAGCGCGTCCGCGAGGCCCGCGAGCATGGCGTCCCGGCGGACACCGTAGGCGGCGGCGACGTGCGCGACGTGCGCGTCCAGGTCGCGGTCGGCCAGGTACCGGGCCGCGGCGAGCTGGTTGACGGTCGGGGTGTGCAGGTCCGCGGCCTGCTTGGCGACCGCGCAGGCCCGGAGCAGGTCGGCGGGCGCGCGCAGCCAGCCCAGGCGCAGACCGGGCGCCATGACCTTGGAGAAGGAGCCGAGCAGCACGGTCCGGTCCCGGGCCCCGTCGCGGGAGGCGATCCACGGCACCCGCTCGCCCTCGAAGCGCAGCTCCCCGTACGGGTCGTCCTCGACGATCCACAGGCCGCACCGCCCGGCGACCTCGGCGACGGCGCCCCGGCGGGCGGCGGGCATGGTGCGTCCGGTGGGGTTCTGGAAGGTGGGGACCGTGTAGAGCAGCTTGGGGCGCTCGCGCACCACCAGCTCCTCCAGCACGGCGGGATCGATCCCGTCCTCGTCGCCGGGGACCGCGACGACCCGGGCGCCCGCGAAGCCGAAGGCCTGGAGCGCGGCCAGGTAGCAGGGGCTCTCGACGAGGACGGTGTCGCCGGGTTCGAGCAGGGCCGTGGCGAGGAGCGAGAGGGCCTGCTGCGAGCCGGTGGTGACGAGGATGTCCTGGGCGTCGGTGGCCAGTCCGCGCACCGACGTACGGGCGGCGAGCGCGGCCCGCAGGGAGGGCTCGCCCTCGGTGGTGGAGTACTGGAGGGCCCGCGCGGGAGTCTCCGCGAGGACGTCCCGGTACGCGGCGGCGATGCCCTCCGCGTCGAACAGCTCGGGCGCCGGCAGCCCGCCCGCGAAGTTGATCACCTCGGGGCGGGTGGTGACGGCGAGGATGTCCCGTACGGGCGAACCACCGATCGACCGGGCCCGCGCGGCGAGCGGGGGCAGGGGGGCGGCGGTGTCGGCGGGCGCGGTCTCGGTCGGGGTCATGGCCGCAGCCTAGAGAAGTGCGTGCCGCCTACAAGTTCATTTCCGTGATACGGACACGCGTGCGAGCCCTCGCCGGTGGGCGGGGCCTCTTGCCATGCGGCTCGGCAGCACACCCAGGGGCGCGGGGAACTGCGCGAGCAACCACGGCGGACCCGCGCCCGCCAACGGACAGGCACCGGCGCGGGCCAGTGGTGACCGGCAACCTGGTGTCACTCGCCTTCCACGAACTCCCACGCGTCACTGCCGAGGGGGTACGCGTAGTAGGAGCTGTCCCGGGAGGCGCTGGTGCGGAACGGCTTGCCGTGGTCGTCGACGCGGGTCGTGCCGTGCCGGCCGCCGCTGGACCACTCCAGCTCCAGGTACCAGCTGACGTTCTGGCCGCTGGTGTGCGCGTTGACGTGGAAGACCTCGGGGTCGGACTCGCTGACGCTGTACGGGAAGTCCCGCTGACCCCCGATCGGCGTCGCCAGCGGGGTGCCCAGGTCGAGGGAGACGTCGAAGGCCGTGACGTTCACCTGGCCGCCGCAGCCGTTGCCCATCACGTACTGGTTCCAGTCCAGCGGCGGTCCGCTGTCCACCACCCGGACGTGCAGGTCCTCCAGGACCACCGTCTCCGGGCCGGTGCCCTGCACGGTGAGAACGGTCATCTGCCGGTTCGCGGAGACCGCGTTGAGGGGGGTGGCCCAGCCGACGGCGTCCTGCTGCGGGGGCGGCTTCGGCACGTTCTTCGGGCTGCGGTCGACCAGGAAGGCATGGTCGCAGGGCACGTCCCAGTAGTACGGGGTGGTCGACACCGTCAGCGCGGGGCCGCCGGCGGGTGCCTCCCGGCTCGGCGACGCGGTAGCCGGACGCGAGGGGGACGCCGAGGGTGAAGCGGTCGGGGAGCTCGAGGGCGAGCCGGACGGGGACGCGGAGGCACTCGGGGTGGCGGATCCGGAGGCGGTCCCGGACACCGGCGCGGAGCTGTGCGCGACGGCACCGGCCCGACCGTGCCCGGTGCCGTCGTCCGTGCCCGGCACGAGGTTCGCCACGAGCGCGACGGCGGCGCTGACGGCCACGACGCCGGACGCGGCGTAGAGCGCGGCGCGCGGGACCCGGCGGCGGGACGGGGCCTCCTCCGCGGTTCCGACGGCTACGCCGGGCTCCTCGGGTTCCCCGGACTCCTTGGGCTCCTTGGGCTCCTTGGGCTCCCCAGGGCCTCCGGGCTCCCCAGGGCTCCCGGGCTCCCCGGTTTCCCCCGGCCCCCCGGGCTCTTCGGCGCCCCCGGTCGCCTCGGTCCCCGCGGCCCTTTCGGCCGTCGCCGTCCCCCCGGCCGTCGCCGTCCCCCCGGCGGTCTCCGTCCCCCCGGCCGCCTCCTCGGCCTCCCCGCTCTCCTCCTTCTTCACGCCGCGCAGCGCGTCCGCGCGGATCCAGCGGCGGTGGAGTTCGAGCAGTTCCTCGGGCGTCGCCCGGCACACGCGGGCGAGGCGTTCGACGGAGGCGAACTCGACCGGCACCACCTCTCCGCTGACGTACCGGTGCAGGGTCGAGCCGCTCATGTGCAGCCGCTTGCCCAATGCCCCGTAGCTGAGCCCGGACCGCTCCTTCAACTCCCGCAGCAAGTCCGCGAAGTCGTCCCCCGCCACCGTTCCACCCTCTCTCGCATCCCCGTACCGCGTCCCAGAAGGACGTTGTTCCCGCAGGTCAGAGCCTTCCGGGCGTCCCACCGTCCCGTATGCTCCGCGGTCGCTGGCGGCCGGGACGGGCCCGACCGCAAGCTGTGGTCATCCAAGCAGCCGCTCCCGGCGAACGGTCGAGCGGCTCACCTCAGTAACCAGATTCACAGGGGGCCTCCATGTCCGCACGCACCACTCGCACCCGCCTGTTCGCCGCCGCCACGGTGGCGCTGGCCGCGCTCTCCCTGACGGCCTGTGAGGGCGACGGCGTCGACTCGGGCGCCCCGGCCCCGGCCCCGGCCGCCAACACCTCCGTGGCCGGGAACGACAACCAGCCGTCCGCCAAGGGCGGTTCGGGCGAGGCGAAGGAGGACACGGGCCAGGCACCGAACTCCGGCAACGGCAACGGCGCCAACGCCGGTTCCGCCGCCGGCGCGGGCGCGGGCGAAGACCAGTCCGACCCGGGCCTCCCCGGCAGGTGCTCCGCCTCCGACGTCCGGATCACCGCGGCGAACGCGCCCCGCCCCATCAACCACCTGCTGCTGACCGCGACCAACACCGGCTCGAAGACCTGCGCGCTGCCCGAGTACCCGGCCGCCCGGTTCGGCGAGGCCCAGTCGGTGCCGCCCGTCGCGGAGTCCAGCAAGCCGCAGTCGCTGACGACGCTGGCCCCCGGCGAGTCCGGCTACGCGGGCGTGCGGCTGTCGTCCGGCGACGGCAGCGGCGAGGGCGGCTACGACACGCAGACCCTCACCATCCCCTTCGAGGACGGCTCCATCGCCCGGGTCACGCTGCCCTCGGACGGCGTGTTCGTCGACAGCGCCCTGACGGTCACGTACTGGCAGACCAGCGCCGCGAACGCGCTCGAGTACTGAAGGGGTACCCGCACCCGCACGCCGTGCGTGCGGGGCCGGCACCGGTCGGTCAGCGCAGTGTGCGAGCGGCCTCGGTCGCCCAGTAGGTCAGGATGTTGCGGGCGCCCGCCCGCTTGATCCCGGTGAGCGACTCCAGGATGGCCCGGTCGCGGTCGATCCAGCCCTTCTCGGCGGCGGCCTCGATCATCGAGTACTCGCCGGAGATCTGGTAGGCGGCGACGGGCACGTCCGAGACCTCGGCGACCTTGGCGAGGATGTCGAGGTAGGGGCCGGCCGGCTTGACCATCACCATGTCGGCGCCCTCCTCTAGGTCCAGCGCCAGCTCGCGCATCGCGTCCCGCGCGTTTGCGGCATCCTGCTGGTAGGTCTTGCGGTCCCCCTTCAGCGAGGACCCGACGGCCTCACGGAAGGGCCCGTAGAAGGCGGAGGCGTACTTCACGGTGTACGCGAGGACGGCGACGTCCTCCCGCCCGATCTGGTCCAGCGCGTCCCGGACGACGCCGATCTGGCCGTCCATCATCCCGCTGGGGCCGACCACATGGGCGCCCGCGTCGGCCTGGACCTGGGCCATCTCGGCGTACCGCTCCAGGGTGGCGTCGTTGTCGACCCGCCCCTCGGCGTCGAGCACACCGCAGTGCCCGTGGTCGGTGAACTCGTCGAGGCAGAGGTCGGACATGACGAGCAGGTCGTCCCCGACCTCGGCCCGCACGTCACGCAGCGCGACCTGGAGGATCCCGTCCGGATCCGTCCCCGTCGTCCCGACTGCGTCCTTCTTCTCCTCCTCCGGCACGCCGAACAGCATGATCCCGGAGATCCCGGCCTCGACCGCCTCGGCGGCGGCCTTCTTGAGGGTGTCGCGGGTGTGCTGGACGACCCCGGGCATCGCGGCGACCGGCACCGGCTCCCGCACGCCCTCGCGCACGAAGGCGGGGAGGATGAAGTCGGCGGGGTGGAGCCGGGTCTCGGCGACCATCCGACGCATCACGGGGGTGGTCCGCAGCCGCCGGGGCCGGGTGCCGGGGAAGGATCCGTACGTCGTCATGGCTCCTACGCTACGCCCGCCCCACCCGTGCCTTTGCCGACGACGAGTCGGACCCGGGCGGCCGGGCTCGGAGCCACCGGGTCACGCCGCCGAGCCCTGCCACCAGCCATCCGTCCGATTCGTTCAAGAGAAAGGCGCCGGCGTCCCGCTACCGTCGCTGCCATGAACGGCACAGACAGGACAGACAGGCAGTCGCGCCACCTCGGCGTCCACATCGACCGCACCGTGGGTGAGGTCTACGCCTACGCCTCCGACCCGTCCAACCTGCCCGCGTGGGCCCACGGTCTGGGCGGGTCCATGGAGCGGGTCGGCGACCGGTGGGTCGCAGAGTCCTCTCCCATGGGGCGGGTCGAGGTGGCCTTCGTCCCCCGCAACGAACTGGGGGTGCTCGACCACCACGTCACGCTGCCGTCCGGGGAGACCGTCCACAACCCGGTCCGTGTGATCGCCGACGGCGCCGGCAGCGAGGTGGTGTTCACCGTCCGCCGGCAGCCGGGGACCAGCGACGCCGACTTCGAGCGTGACGCCTCCGCGGTCGCCGCCGACCTGGCCCGCCTCAAGGAGGTACTCGAGTTCGACTAAGGCGCGACCGGCGGCCACGGCACCTCGGCCAGCAGCGGAAGCAGCACCTCCTCCTCGTGGTCGAGGTGGGCGTTCAGCCGTGCGGACATCTCCGCCAGCTCGGCGCGGAAGAGCCAGGGGTCGGCGACGGCGATGTCGGCCAGCAGGGCCGCCAGCTCGCCCTGGACGCGGGCGACCGTACGGTGCTCGTCGGCGAGGCGGTCGAAGACGTCGGCCAGGTGGGGGTGGTGGTGGGCGATCCCCGGGAACAGGTGCCCGTCCTCGCTCACGTGATGGAACTCCAGGGCCTGGCAGAACGCGAGGCAGCGCTGCCTGATCTGGAGCCCGAGGCCGGGCGGCGCACCGGCCGGCCCCGGGGACGCGAAGTGCGCCTCGGCCTCGGCCCGTACCTGCCGCAACTGCCCCCGCAGCCAGGTGTGCACCTCCAGGAGCTTGTCGGCGAGGGTGCGGACCTCTCGCGGCGCCTCCCACCCCTCGGGCTCGGCCCGCTCCAGCACGACCACCGGCAGCGGCCTCGCGGTCCGGGCCTGGTGGTCGCCGTAACCGGGCGCCGCCCGTACGACGTGCGCGAACAGTTCCTCGCGCCGGGGCCCCTCGGCGGGGACCGCGAGCGCCTCGAAGGAGCGGGAGCCGATCTCCACGCCGACGACGGGGCGGGCGAGCAGGTTGTGGTACCAGCCGGGATGGAGTGGCGAACCGAGGTTGGAGGCGACGACCAGGAGGGCGCCGCCGTGGCGGACGTAGCCGAGCGTGGCGGTGCGCGGGCGCCCCGTCCGGGCGCCGGTGGTGGTGAGCAGGAGCAGGTTCCCGTCCTCGTGCATGACGGGCTGCTGGAAAGACGTGGGCATACGGTTCTCGGGTCTCCGGGAAAGTGCGGGAGGGACGACGACGTGCTCGGGGGCTACGTCGTGTCAGGGCGCGGAGTAGGAACGCATCACGGACCCTTTGGGTGAAGGGCGCTCGCCCGATCGCCGGCCGGCCCACTGCTCTTTGACCGGCGCCACGCGGCACCACCCTCATTACACGCACCCGCCCGCCGCCTGTCAACGCAGCTCAGGGCGGGGCGGGTTGCGCTACGACACTGGGACTACCCCGCTCGTTGCAGGGGAAGTCAGTTCCTCGTTTGACGTGTTCACAGGCACTCCTTGGCAGCATCGGCGCGTACCTCGGCAATTCGGGACGAGGTCCGAGACCAAGAGAGAGACATGACTCGACTCCGCACCCGTTCCGCGGCCACCAGCGTCGCCGCGGCCACGCTCCTCACCGGCGGCACCGCACAGGCGGTGGAGGACGCGGGCGTCGCCTCGCGCGCCCGGCCGCGCTTCTAGGTAAGTGACGAGGCCGGCGGCCAGTCGACGCCCGCGCCCTGGAGGACGCGACTGTACTTCGCGTACCGGCGCCTTGCGATGTACAGGCCGGCCATCCACAGCCCGGCGAAGAACAGCCAGATCGCCGCACACAC
>NZ_JBIDAU010000030.1:0-15821 GCF_043202655.1 Streptomyces sp. NPDC048171 | reverse complement strand
GGGGTTGTGTGGTGCGGAGTTGCATAATTTGTATGGTCCGACGGAGACGTCGGTGGATTCGACGGCGTGGGTGTGGCCGGGGTCGGGTTCTGGTGGGGGTTCTGGTCAGGGTTCGGGTTCGGGTGGGGTGGTGCCGTTGATTGGTGGTCCTATTTGGAATACGCGGGTGTTTGTGTTGGATGGGTGGTTGCGGCCGGTGGCGCCGGGTGTGGTGGGGGAGTTGTATATCGCGGGGGTGGGGTTGGCGCGTGGGTATGTGGGGCGGGCTGGGTTGACGGGGGAGCGGTTTGTGGCGTGTCCGTTTGGTGGGGTGGGTGAGCGGATGTATCGGACGGGGGATTTGGTGCGGTGGGTTGGGGGTGGGGAGTTGGCTTTTGTGGGGCGTGTGGATGGTCAGGTGAAGGTGCGGGGGGTGCGGGTTGAGCCGGGTGAGGTGGAGGCGGTGGTGGGGTCTCATGTGGGGGTGGGTCAGGTGGTGGTGGTTCCGCGGGAGGATGTGCCGGGGGACGTGCGGCTCGTCGCCTACGTCGTACCCGACAGGGAAGCCGACGAGGCCGAAGCCGCCGCACTGCCAGGGGTGTTGCGTGCACACGCGAGCCGACGGTTGCCGGAGTACATGGTGCCGTCGGCGGTGCTGGTCCTGGACGAGCTGCCGTTGACGGTGAACGGGAAGCTGGACCGGGCCGCGTTGCCGGCACCGGAGCATTCGTCCGCCGGTGGGCGGGGCCCGGGGTCGGTGGCCGAGGAGCTTGTCTGCCAGGCCTTCGCGGAAGTGCTCGGTGTCGAGCGGGTGGGGGTGGAGGACAACTTCTTCGAACTGGGCGGGCATTCGCTGTTGGCGGGCTCGCTGGTGCAGCGGCTGGGCGAGCGGGGCCTCGGGGTGTCGGTGCGTGTGCTGTTCGAGGCGCCGACACCGGCGGCGCTGGCGGCGTCGAGCAGCGGTGGCGGTGCGGTCGAGGTGCCTGCGAACGGCATCCCGGAGCAGGGTGTGGAGGTGATCACGCCGGAGATGCTGCCGCTCGTCGAGCTGACGGCCGCGCAGGTGGAGTCGGTGTGCGAGTCGGTCGAGGGCGGGGCGGCGAACGTGGCGGATGTGTATCCGCTGGCGCCGTTGCAGGAGGGCATCTTCTTCCATCATCTCCTCGCCGGGCCGGGTGAGGCGGACGCGTATCTGATGCAGATGGCGCTGGCCTTCGACGCTCGCGAACGGCTGGACGGGTTCCTGGCGGCGTTGCAACAGGTGGTGGACCGGCATGACATCTGCCGCACGGGAGTGGTGTGGGAGGGGTTGCCGGAGCCGGTGCAGGTGGTCTTGCGCCGGGCCCAGCTTCCGGTGACCGAGCTGACGTTGCCGGAAGGCGCTGATGCGGCCGCGGAGCTGTTGGCCCAGGCAGAACAGTGGATGGATGTGCGGCGCGCACCGTTGCTGCGTGTGTACGCGGCTGCCGATCCCGATGGTTCGGGGCGGTGGCTGGGGCTGGTGCAGGTGCATCACCTGTTGCAGGACCACACTGCGCTGGAGGTGGTGCTTGGTGAGGTCGCGGCGTTGATGGAGGGGCGCGGGGATGAGTTGCCGGTGCCGTTGCCGTTCCGTGACTTTGTGGCGCAGGCGCGGTTGGGGGTTCCGCGTGCGGAGCATGAGGAGTTCTTCGCTGAGCTGCTGGGTGATGTGACGGAGCCGACGCTGCCGTTCGGTCTGGCTGATGCTCGTGGTGACGGTACGGGGGTGCGGTCGGCGCGGCTGGTGGTCGATGACGAGCTGGCGGGGCGTGTCCGGGAGAGTGCGCGTGGGCTGGGAGTGAGTCCGGCGACGTTGTTCCACGTCGCGTATGCGCGAGTGCTGGCGAGTCTGGCGGGGCGATCGGATGTGGTGTTCGGAACAGTGTTGCTGGGTCGGATGAATGCGGGGGTGGGCGCCGAACGGATTCCTGGGCCGTTCATCAACACGCTTCCGGTGCGGGTGGACGTGGCGGGCCTGGATGTGGTGGGCGCGGTGCGGGCGATGCAGGGGCAGTTGGCCGGCCTGCTGGTGCATGAGCATGCTCCGCTCGCGCTGGCGCAGAGCGTGAGTGGTGTCCCGGCTTCGGCCCCGTTGTTCACGTCGTTGTTCAACTATCGGCACGACGGGCGCTCGGCGCGTGGTGGTGCTACGGGTGTTGAGTTGTTGTTCGCGCAGGAGCGGACGAATTATCCGCTGGCGGTTGCGGTGGATGATCTCGGGTCTGGGTTTGCTGTGGTGGTTGATGCGGTGGCTCCAGGGGATGCCGGGTTGGTGTGTGAGTTGGTGCAGGTGGCGGTGGGGGAGCTGGTGGGGGCGTTGGAGGATGCGCCGGGGGCGGCGTTGAGTGGTGTGGGTGTGCTGCCGTCGGTGGTGCGGGGGCAGGTGGTGGATGGCTGGAACAGCGGTTTGGTGTCTCCGGTCTCTGAGGTGTCGTGGGTGGAGTTGTTCGGTGAGTGGGTGGTGCGGGATGCGGGTGCGGTGGCGGTGGTGTGTGGTGAGGAGCGGCTGACTTACGGGGAGTTGGATGAGCGTTCTGGTCGGTTGGCGGGTGTGTTGGCGGGCTTGGGTGTGGGGGTGGAGTCGGTGGTGGGTGTGGTGTTGGAGCGGTCGGTTGATGTGGTGGTGGCGTTGTTGGGGGTGTGGAAGGCGGGGGGTGCGTATGTGTTTGTTGATCCGTCGTATCCGGTGGAGCGGGTGGGTGTGGTGCTGGCGGAGGCGGGGCCGGTGTGTGTGGTGACCGTCGGTGCTCTGGCTGGTGGGTTGCCGGGTGGTGTGGGTGTGCCGGTGGTGTGTGTGGATGATCCGGGCGTGGAGTCTGCGCCGGTGGTGGCGGGTCCTGTGGGTGCTGGGCCGGGTGGTGCGGCGTATGTGATGTTTACGTCGGGGTCGTCGGGGGTGCCGAAGGGTGTGGTGGTGTCTCAGGGTGCGGTGGTGGGTTTGGTGGTGGCTTTGGGTCCGGTGTTGGGTGCTGGTCCTGGGGTGGGTGTGTTGCAGTTTGCGTCGTTCGGGTTTGACGGTTCGGTGCTGGATGTTGCGGTGACGTTGGCGTCGGGTGGCCGTCTGGTGGTGGCGTCGGAGGCGGAGCGGGCGGATGTGGGGCTGCTGGCTGACCTGGTGGTGCGGGAGGGGGTGAAGGTGGCGAGTGTGGTGCCCTCCCTCCTGAGCGTGGTCGACCCCGCGGGGGTGCCCGGTGTGGAGCGGGTGCTGGTGGGTGGTGAGCTGTTGTCGGCTGAGGTGGCTCGGGTGTGGGCGGATGGTGGCCGGGTGTTGGTGAACACGTATGGGCCGACGGAGTCGACGGTGATGGTGACTGCCGGGCAGGTGCCGGAGGGTGGGGTGGGTGTGCCGTCGGTGGGTGGGCCGGTGGCGAATGCGCGGTTGTTTGTGCTGGACCGGTTCCTGGAGCCGGTGCCGCCGGGGGTGGCGGGGGAGTTGTATGTGGCGGGGTTGCAGTTGGCGCGTGGGTATCACCAGCGGCCGGGGCTGACGGGGGAACGCTTTGTGGCGTGCCCGTTCGGCGCTTCGGGTGAGCGGATGTACCGGACGGGTGACCTGGCGCGGTGGACCACGGACGGACAGTTGATGTTCGTGGGGCGTGCGGATGACCAGGTGAAGGTGCGTGGGTTCCGGGTGGAGCCGGCCGAGGTGGAGGCGGTTCTGGCGGCGCATCCGGGGGTGGGGCAGGTGGTGGTGGTCGCGCGTGAGGATGTGCCGGGTGACAAGCGCCTGGTCGCCTACGTGGTGCCCGAGGGCGACGGTCCGCTGAACGGTGATCTGCGGAGCTTCGTGGCTGAGCGGCTGCCGGAGTACATGGTGCCCTCTGCCGTCGTGGTGCTCGATGAGCTGCCCTTGTCGGTGAACGGGAAGCTGGAGCGGGCGGCCCTGCCCGCGCCGGAGTATTCGTCTGCGGGTGGGCGGAGCCCTGCCACGGTGGCCGAAGAGCTGGTGTGCCAGGTGTTCGCGGATGTCCTGGGCGTCGACCGCGTGGGGGTGGAGGACAACTTCTTCGAGCTGGGTGGGCATTCGTTGCTGGCGGTGTCGTTGGTGCAGCGGTTGCGTGAGCGTGGGTTCGGGGTGTCGGTGCGGGCGTTGCTGGTGGCGCCGACCCCGGCAGGCTTGGCTGCGGCCGGTGCTGGTGGCGAGGGTGTGGTGGAGGCACCTCCGAATGGCGTCCCGGAGCAGGGTGTGGATGTGATTACGCCGGAGATGCTGCCGCTGGTGGAGCTGACAGCCGCGCAGATCGACTTGGTCTGTGAGTCGGTCGAAGGTGGGGCGGCGAACGTCGCCGACGTGTATCCGCTGGCGCCGTTGCAGGAGGGCATCTTCTTCCATCATCTGCTGGCCGGCCCGGGTGAGGCGGACGTATACCTCGTGCCGATGGTGCTGGGCTTTGACAGCCGTGAGCGGCTGGATGGGTTCTTGGCTGCGTTGCAGCGGGTGGTGGACCGGCACGACATCTATCGGACCGGGCTGGTGTGGGAGGGACTGCCTGAACCGGTGCAGGTAGTCGCACGCCGTGCGGTGGTTCCGGTGACCGAGGTGACGTTGCAGGAGGGTGGTGGGGACCCGGCCGCCGCGCTGCTGTCGGTGGCGGGAGAGTGGATGGACCTGCGGCGGGCGCCGTTGGTGCGGGTGCACGTTGCGGCCGAGCCGGGGAAGCCGGGCCGGTGGGTGGCGTTGGTGCAGGCGCATCACTTGTTGCAGGACCACGCTGCGTTGGAGGTGGTGCTGGGCGAGGTGGCGGCGTTCATGGCTGGGGACGGTGACCGCCTCCCGGAGCCACTGCCCTTCCGTGAGTTCGTGGCTCAGGCTCGGTTGGGGGTGCCTCGCGCGGAGCACGAGGCTTACTTCGCGGAGCTGTTGGGTGAGGTGACGGAGCCGACGCTGCCGTTCGGATTGGCCGATGCTCGTGGTGATGGTTCCGGTGTGCAGCGGGCGCGACTGGCAGTGGATGACCTATTGGCCCACAGGGTGCGGGAGCGGGCCCATGGGCTGGGTGTCTCTCCGGCGACGTTGTTCCATGTGGCGTGGGCACGAGTGCTGGCGAGTCTGACCGGCCGGACGGACGTCGTGTTCGGGACTGTGCTGCTGGGCCGGATGAACGCCGGGCGGGGCGCGGACCGGATCCCGGGACCGTTCATGAACACTCTGCCGGTGCGGATGCACGTTGATAAGGATGTCATCGGTGCTGTGCGGGCGATGCAGGACCAGCTGGCCGACCTGCTGGTGCACGAGCACGCCCCGCTGGCCCTGGCGCAGAAGGCCAGCGGTGTCCCAGCCTCCGCTCCGCTGTTCACCTCCCTGCTGAACTATCGCCACACCCAGCTGTCGGGTGAGCATCCCGGCGACGGCGATCTGAACGGCATCGACGGCGTGACGATGGTTTACGGGAGAGGTGTCACCAACTATCCGCTGGCCTTGGCAGTGGATGACACGGGGACCGGGTTCCGGCTGACAGCCGATGCACTTCAGCCTGCTGATCCCGAGTTGGTGTGCGGGTTGATGCACACGGCGGTCGGGAGTCTTGTCGAGGCTTTGGAGAGCGCGCCGGGCACGGGGCTGCATGGGCTTGAGGTGTTGTCGGAGGGTGAGCGGGGGCGGGTGTTGGTTGGGTGGAATGAGTCGGGTGTGGTGGAGGCGGCGGGTGTGGTGCCGGAGTTGTTCGGGGAGCAGGTTGCGCGGACTCCGGATGCGCCGGCGGTGGTGGGTGTGGGGGAGTCGTTGTCGTATGGGGAGTTGGATGAGCGGGCGTCTCGGTTGGCTGGTGTGTTGAGGGGGCGTGGGGTGGGGCCTGAGTCGGTGGTGGGGGTGTTGTTGGAGCGGTCGGTTGATGTGGTGGTGGCGTTGTTGGCGGTGTGGAAGGCGGGGGGTGCGTATTTGCCGGTTGATCCGGAGTCTCCGGCGGACCGGGTGGCGTGGTTGCTGGAGGATGCGGGCCCGGTGTGCGTGCTGACGAGTGCGGAGTTGGCGGGTGGGTTGCCGGAGGGTGTGGCGGTGCTGGTGGACGAGGCGGCGACGGCCAGTGAGCTGGTGGAGCCGGTGCGGGTGGGGGTGGGGCATGCGGCGTATGTGATCTATACGTCGGGGTCGACGGGGCGGCCGAAGGGTGTGGTGGTGTCGCATGGGGCGTTGGCCAACTATGTGGCGTGGTGTGTGGGGGCGTATCCGGGGGTGCGGGAGAGCAGTCTGCTGCATGGGTCGGTGTCGTTTGATCTGGGTGTGACGGGGTTGTATGCGGCGTTGGTGTCGGGTGGGTGTGTGTTTGTGTCGGGGCTGGATGAGGGTTTGCCGGGGGTGCTGGGTGGGCGTCGTCTGGGCTTCTTGAAGGTGACGCCAAGTCATTTGCCGTTGCTGGAGGCGTTGCCGGGGGAGTGTGTTCCGACGGGCGAGTTGATGGTGGGTGGGGAGGCTCTCGGTTGGGGTGCGGTGCAGGGGTTGCGTGAGGCGCATCCGGCTGTGGTGGTGGTGAATCACTATGGGCCGACGGAGGGGACGGTTGGTTCGGCGCACTATGTGGTTGGTTCCGATCAGGGTGTGGGTGTGGGTTCGGTTCCGATTGGTCGGTCGTTCGCGACGACGAGGACGTTTGTGCTGGACCGGTTCCTGGAGCCGGTGGCGCCGGGTGTGGTGGGTGAGTTGTATGTGGCGGGGGTGCAGTTGGCCCGCGGGTATCACCAGCGTCCGGGGCTGACCGGGGAACGTTTCGTGGCGTGTCCGTATGGCGGGCCGGGTGAGCGGATGTATCGGACGGGGGATTTGGTCCGGTGGACGTCGGACGGGCAGTTGGTGTTCGTGGGGCGTGCGGATGACCAGGTGAAGCTGCGTGGTTACCGCATCGAGCCGGGCGAGGTCGAGACCGTACTGGTGGCGCATCCCGCGGTGGAGCGGGCGGTGGTGCTGGTCCGTGAGGACGCTCCTGGCGACCGGCGTCTGGTGGCCTACGTCGTTGCCGACGCTCGGGCGGTCGGGAGCGGTGACCTGCGCGGGTTCGCGGCCGAGCGGCTGCCGGAGTACATGGTGCCGTCGGTGGTCGTGGTGCTCGACGCGGTGCCGTTGACGGTGAACGGGAAGGTGGACCGGGCGGCGTTGCCGGTTCCCGAGTTCTCGTCTGCGGGTGGGCGGGGTCCTGCCACGGTTGTTGAAGAGCTGGTGTGTCAGGTGTTCGCGGATGTGTTGGGTGTGGAGCGGGTGGGGGTGGAGGACAACTTCTTCGAGCTGGGCGGGCACTCCCTGCTGGCGGTCACCTTGGCGTCCCGGCTGCGTGAGCGCGGGTTCGGCGTGTCCGTGCGGGCCCTCCTGATGGCACCGACGCCGGCCGGCCTGGCCGCGGCCGCGAGCACCGGTGGCGGCGGTGCGGTGGACGTTCCGCCGAACGGGATTCCCGGGGAAGGTGCGCAGGTCATCACGCCGGAGATGCTGCCGCTGGTGGAGCTGACGGCGGCGCAGATCGACCTGGTCTGCGCGTCGGTTGAGGGCGGCGCAGCGAACGTAGCGGACGTGTATCCGCTGGCGCCGTTGCAGGAGGGCATCTTCTTTCACCACCTGCTCGCCGACTCGGGCGACGCGGACCCCTATCTCCTCTCTCTCGCTCTGGGCTTCGACAACCGTGCGCGGCTGGACGGGTTCCTGGCCGCGTTGCAGCAGGTGGTGGACCGGCACGACATCTATCGCACCGGGGTGATCTGGGAAGGGCTGCCCGAGCCGGTGCAGGTGGTCTGGCGGCGTGCCGTCGTCCCCGTCAGAGAGGTCGTCCTGCCCGGGAACGGTGACGCGGCGGCCGAGCTGCTGGAGGTCGCCGGACGGTGGATGGACGTGCGGCGGGCGCCGTTGCTTCGGGTGGTTGTGGCGGCCGACCCGGCGACGGGGCGCTGGGTGGCACTGGTGCAGGTCCACCATCTCTTGCGCGATCACACGGCTCTGGAGGTGGTGCTGAGCGAGGTCGCCGCGCTGCTGGACGGGCGCGGGGACGAGTTGCCGGTGCCGATGCCCTTCCGGGACTTCGTGGCCCAGGCGCGGCTGGGCGTGTCCCGCGCGGAGCATGAGGAGTACTTCGCCCAGCTGCTGGGTGACGTCACGGAACCGACACTGCCGTTCGGCCTGGCCGATGCCCATGGCGACGGTTCCGATGTGCAGCGGGTGCGGATGGCGGTGGACGACCTGCTGGCGCGGCGGGTACGGGAGGGGGCGCGTGCGCTGGGGGTGAGTCCGGCGACGTTGTTCCACGTGGCGTGGGCGCGGGTACTGGCGAGCCTGGCCGGCCGGACGGACGTGGTGTTCGGGACCGTGCTGCTGGGCCGCATGAACGCGGGGGCGGGTGCCGAGCGGATTCCCGGCCCGTTCATGAACACGCTGCCAGTACGGATGGACGTAGCGGATCTGGACGCTCTCAGCGCGGTGCGGGCAATGCAGGAACAGCTGGCCGGCCTGCTGGTGCACGAACACGCCCCCCTCGCCCTGGCACAGAAGGCCGGCGGTGTACCGGCCTCGGTGCCGCTGTTCACCACGCTGTTCAACTACCGTCACGGAAACCGTGTCCCCGGGGACGACACCCACGCCGGCGGGATGGCCGGCATGACGGTCCTGTCGACCGAGGACCGGACGAACTACCCATTGGTGGTCTCGGTAGATGACTCCGGGACCGGCTTCGTGCTGACGGCCGGGACGGCGACACCGGGCGATCCGGAGCTGGTGTGCGCGTCGCTCCACACCGCCATCGAAAGCTTGATCGACGGGTTGGAGGAGGCGCCGTCGACGCCGCTGCCCGCGCTGGAGGTGTTGGCACCCCGGGACCGTTCGCGGGTGCTGGAACAGTGGAACGACACCACGAGGACGCTGCCCGACGTCACGGTGGTCGACCTGTTCGAGCGACAGGTGTCGCGTACCCCCGACGCACCGGCGGTGATCTGCGGGGACGAGGAGATCAGCTACGCCCGCCTCGACGCCCGGGCGTCACGACTGGCCCGGGTGCTGGTGGAACGCGGTGTCGGCCCGGAGTCGGTGGTGGCGGTCGCGATGGACCGCTCGATCGACCTGGTCGTGGCCCTGCTGGCGGTGCTGAAGGCCGGCGGCGCATACCTCCCCGTTGACCTGGCGTACCCGGAACAGCGCGTCGCCTTCATGCTCGCCGACGCGCGTCCGGTGTGCGTGATCGCCCGCCCTTCGTGGCGGGAGGAAGGGGCCGCCGGACTGGGCCTGCCGATGATCACGGTCGACGGACACGGCATCGGGGACCGTGTCGGCGACGGTCCTGACCCGGCCGAGGGCACCGAGGCCGCTGCGGGCGGCGGTCAGCGCCCCCTGCTCCTCCCCGCCCACCCGATGTACGTGATGTACACCTCCGGTTCCACCGGCACCCCGAAGGGAGTCACGGTCACCCACGCGGCGGTGGTCAATCACGTGCTCGCCCGTGTCGCGGAGTTCGGATGGGACCGGACGGACCGCCTGATGCTCACCGCACCCATGGGCTTCGACCCCTCGGTGTGGCAGACGTTCTGTCCCCTGGTGATCGGCGCGAGCTTGGTCATCGCGCCCACCGGGAGTACGGCCGACCCCGCTCACCTGGTGGAACTGGTACGCCGGCACGACGTGACGGTGCTACACCTGATCGCCTCGGCCCTGGTCGGCGTCCTGGAGGAGCCGACCGTGTCCGGCCTCTCCACCCTGCGGCAGCTGGCCAGCGGCGGTGAGGCGGTACCCGGAGCCCTGCGAGACCGGGCCTTCGCTCTGTTCCCGCACATCGACCTCGTCCAGGGCTACGGTCCGGCCGAGACGTGCATCGCGGTGACCTGGCACCGCTGCTCCAGGGAGGAAGGGACCCTCCCGCCGATCGGCGGTCCCGTCGCCAACACCCGCCTGTACGTGCTGGACCGCTACCTGCGGCCGGTCCCGCCCGGTGTCGCCGGTGAACTGTACGTCGCGGGGCTGCCGCTGGCCCGCGGATACCACCATCGTCCGGGGCTGACCGGAGAGCGTTTCGTGGCATGCCCGTACGGCGGCGCCGGTGAGCGGATGTACCGGACCGGCGACCTGGTGCGGTGGCGTACGGACGGTGTGCTGGTGTTCATGGGACGGGCCGATGACCAGGTGAAGATCCGTGGTTTCCGGATTGAGCCGGGTGAGGTCGAGGCTGTGCTGGCGGCGTATCCGGGGGTGGTGCAGGCTGCGGTGGTCGCCCGTGAGGATGTGCCGGGTGACAAGCGCCTGGTCGCCTACGTCGTGCCCGAGGGCGACGGCCCGGCGGACGGTGACCTGCGGAGGTTTGCTGCTGCCCGGTTGCCGGAGTACATGGTGCCGTCGGCGGTGGTAGTGCTGGATGAGCTTCCGTTGTCGGTGAACGGGAAGCTGGACCGGGCGGCACTCCCCGCGCCGGCCTACACGTCCGCCGGCGGTCGGGGTCCTGCCACGGTGGCCGAAGAGCTGATGTGTCAGGCGTTCGGTGAGGTGTTGGGTCTGGAGTGGGTGGGGGTTGAGCAGGACTTCTTCGAGTTGGGTGGGCATTCGTTGTTGGCGATGCGGTTGGTGTCGCGGTTGAGGGTGGTGTTCGGGGTTGAGGTGGGTGTGCGGGTGTTGTTCGAGGCGTCGACGCCGGCGGGGCTGGCGGCGCGGATCGCGGGTGCGGGTGCGGCGCGGGTGAGTCTGACACCGTGGGTGCGGCCTGAGCGAGTGCCGTTGTCGTTCGCCCAGAGGCGGTTGTGGTTCCTGGCGCAGATGGAAGGGCCCAGCCCCACTTACAACATGCCGACAGCACTGCGACTGTCCGGGCAGATCCACGTAGACGTGCTGAGGTCGGCGCTCGGGGATGTGCTGGCGCGCCACGAGGTACTGCGTACGGTCTTCCCCGCGCACGATCACGAGCCGTACCAGCGGGTGCTGGACCTCGCCGAGGTCGGGAACGTCCTTCGGGTCGTCCAAGCCGCCGACGAGGAGCGGGCCGCGGAACTGGTGGCGGCCGAGATCGGCCACGGCTTCGACCTCTCGGTCCAGATCCCGGTACGAGCCCTGCTGGTCAACACCGGTCCGGCTTCCTCGGTGCTGGTCGTGGTGTTCCACCACATCGCGGGAGACGGCTGGTCCATGGGGCCGTTGGCACGGGACATCTCGATGGCGTACGCGGCGCGGTGCGAGGGCCGTGCACCCGGGTGGGAACCGTTGCCTGTCCAGTACGCGGACTACACCCTCTGGCAAAGGGACCTGCTGGGAGAGGAGGACGATCCGGACAGCCTCCTCGCCTCCCAGGTCGGCCACTGGCGGCAGGCACTGGCCGGGGCACCCCAGGAGCTGAACCTGCCGACGGACCGGCCGCGGCCGACGGAGGCCTCGTACCGGGGCCACACGATGCGACTGGACATCCCGGCGGAGGCACATGCCGAGCTCGCCTCCCTGGCCCGCCGACGAGGTGTCACGCTCTTCATGGTCGTCCAGGCCGGTCTGGCGGTGTTGCTGTCGCGGCTGGGCGCCGGGGAGGACATCCCGATCGGCACCGCGGTCGCCGGGCGCACCGACCAGGCCCTGGACGGCCTGGTCGGATTCTTCGTCAACACCCTGGTGCTGCGTACGGATGTGTCGGGGGACCCGACCTTCGGCGAGGTCCTGGACCGGGTACGCGAACGCGACCTGCAAGCGCTGGAGAACCAGGATCTGCCGTTCGAGCGGCTGGTCGAACTCATGGCACCGCCGCGCTCCATGGCACGCCATCCGCTGTTCCAAGTCATGCTCACCTTCCAGAACAACGCCCCCGCGACCCTCGACCTGCCTGGCGTGCGGGCCGAGGCATACACCGGCGGACCGCTCCCGGCGAAGTTCGATCTCGACGTGACGCTGGCGGAGGTCTTCGAGGACGGTCGACCGACGGGCCTGCGGTGCTCGGTCGTCGGGGCGGCCGATCTGTTCGACGCCAAGAGCGTCACGGCACTCGGGCACCGGCTGCACCGCCTGCTGACGAAGGTGGCCGCCGACCCGGACGTACGGCTCCACGAGATCGATGTCCTGTCCGAGGACGAGCGCAGCCTGCTCCTCCCGGAGTGCCAGCGGGAGCGCGAGCCGGATGATGGCATGCCGGTCGCCGCGAAGGTGACGCTGCCCGGACTCTTCGAGGAACAGGCGGCACGGACGCCGGACGCCGTGGCCTTGGTCTCCGGTGACCAGAGCATGACCTACGGAGAACTCGACGAGCAGGCGAACAGGCTGGCACGGATCCTGACACGGCGCGGGGTGAGGCCGGAGTCCGTGGTGGCGGTGCTGATGGACCGGTCCGCGGAACTGGTCGTGGCCTTGCTGGCCGTACTCAAGGCCGGTGGAGCCTACCTGCCGGTCGATCCCGCCTACCCCCGGGACCGGATCGCGTACGTACTGGAGGACGCGGAGCCGGTGTGCGTGCTGACCACCGGCGCGCTCGTGGATGTGCTGCCCGCCGGTCCGGTGGTCCCGGCCTTGGTGCTGGATGACCTCGATGTGACGGCCGCTCTCGCGACGGAGTCGTCCGCGGATCTGCGCGCGGCGGACCGGCCGGATACGGGGACGACCGGAGAGCACCCGGCGTACGTGATCTACACGTCCGGGTCGACAGGCGCACCGAAGGGTGTGCTGGTGACGCACCGCAACGTCGCGACGTTGTTCGGCGCGCTGCGCCGGCGGTTCGGCTTCGGCGCCGACGACGTGTGGTCGTGGTTCCACTCCTTCGCGTTCGACTTCTCGGTGTGGGAGATCTGGGGGGCCTTGCTGCACGGAGGCCGGCTCGTGGTGGTGCCGCACCACGTGTCGCGGACCTCCGACGCGTTCCTACGGCTGTTGGCCGAGGAGCAGGTGACGGTCCTGTGCCAGACTCCATCGGCCTTCTACGAGTTGATGCGCGCCGAGGAATCCGGGCCCGCGACCGAGGACTGGTCCTCGTTGCGGTGGGTCGTCTTCGGCGGCGAGGCGCTGGACGTGGAGCGGCTGGACGGCTGGTGGACGCGTCACCGGCCCGACGAACCGACCCTGGTGAACATGTACGGAATCACCGAGACGACGGTGCACGTCACGGTTGAGGTCGTGAATCCGCCCGCGGGTGCGGGTGCGGGTGCGGGTGTCGGCGCTGGCGCGTCGCGGGGAAGTGCGGTCGGTCGGGCGATTCCGGGTCTGCGTGTCTTCGCCCTGGACCGGCATCTGAAGCTGCTCCCGCCAGGCGTCACGGGCGAGCTGTACGTGGCCGGCGGCCAACTGGCACGGGGATACGCGGGCCGGGAGGGCCTGACGGCCGAGCGTTTCGTGGCATGCCCGTACGGCGTGCCGGGTGAGCGGATGTATCGGACCGGTGATCTGGGCCGGTGGACTGCTGATGGGCGGCTGATGCACATGGGACGGGCCGATGGCCAGGTGAAGATCCGTGGTTTCCGGATTGAGCCGGGTGAGGTCGAGGCTGTGCTGGCGGCGTATCCGGGGGTGGTGCAGGCTGCGGTGGTCGCCCGTGAGGATGTGCCGGGTGACAAGCGCCTGGTCGCCTACGTCGTGCCCGAGGGCGACGGCCTGGTGGACGGTGACCTGCGGAGGTTTGCTGCTGCCCGGTTGCCGGAGTACATGGTGCCGTCGGCGGTGGTGGTGCTGGATGAGCTTCCGTTGTCGGTGAACGGGAAGCTGGACCGGGCGGCGCTGCCGGTGCCGGCGTACTCGTCTGCCGGTGGGCGGGGTCCTGCCACGGTGCCTGAAGAGTTGGTGTGTCAGGTGTTCGCGGAGGTGCTGGGCGTCGAACACGTTGGGGTGGAGGACAACTTCTTCGAGCTCGGTGGGCATTCGTTGCTGGCGATGCGGTTGGTGTCGCGGTTGAGGGTGGTGTTCGGGGTTGAGGTGGGTGTGCGGGCGTTGTTCGAGGCGTCGACGCCGGCGGGGTTGGCTGCGCGGATCGCGGGTGCGGATGCGGCGCGGGTGGGTTTGGCGCGGTGGGAGCGGCCGGGCCGGGTGCCGTTGTCGTTCGCCCAGCGGAGGTTGTGGTTCCTGGCGCAGATGGAAGGGCCCAGCCCCACCTACAACATGCCGGTGATACTGCGTCTGAGTGGGCAACTCGACACCGAGGTACTGGAGGCAGCGCTGGGCGATGTCATCGCTCGGCACGAGGTGCTGCGCACGGTGTTCCCCGCTCACGATGACGAGCCGTACCAGCAGGTGCTGGACGTGGACAGGGTGGGACGCATCCTGCGGACCGCCGAGGTCGCGAGCCAAGGAGAGGCCGCCGCCCTGGTGGCCGCGGAGATCGGTCAGGGGTTCGACCTCGCGGCCGAGATCCCCCTGCGTGCGCTGCTGATCCGCAGCGGGACGGATGTCCACCGGCTGGTCGTGGTGATCCACCATGTCGCAGGAGACGGCTGGTCGACGGACCTGCTGGCCCGGGACCTGTCGGCCTCCTACGCGGCGCGGCGCCAGGGCCAGGAGCCGGAGTGGCTGCCGCTGCCGGTGCAGTACGCGGACTACACCTTGTGGCAGCGCGAACTGCTCGGCGACAAGGACGATCCGGAAAGCCTGCAGGCAACTCAGATCGCCTACTGGCGTGAGGCACTGCAGGGTGCCCCGGAGGAGCTGCGGCTGCCGGCGGACCGCCCACGTCCGACGGTGCCCACCCACCGGGGGCACGCGATCACGTTCCACCTCCCGGCCACCGTGCAGGAGGAGTTGACGGCGCTGGCACGCGAGCAGGGTGTCACGTCGTTCATGGTGGTGCAGTCGGCGTTGGCGGTACTGCTGTCCAGGCTGGGGGCGGGCGAGGACATCCCGATCGGCACCGCGGTGGCCGGACGAACTGACCAGGCACTGGACGGACTGGTCGGCTTCTTCGTCAACACCTTGGTCCTGCGGACCGACCTGACGGGCAACCCGAGCTTCACCGACGTACTGGCCCGCGTGCGCGAACACGACCTGGCCGCTCTCGACCACCAGGACGTACCGTTCGAGCGGCTGGTCGAAGTGCTCGCCCCGACCCGGGTACGCGCCCGGCACCCCCTCTTCCAGGTCATGCTCACCGTCGAGAAGGCAACCGAGGCGGCACTCGAGCTGCCCGGCATCCGGACGGAGGCTCAGCTGCCCGAGGGCAAGCCGGCCAAGTTCGATCTCAGCGTCACTGTGACCGAATCGCATGACGACGACGACCGCCCGGCCGGCCTGAGCTGTTCGTTGACGGTCGCGGCCGACATGTTCGACCGGACGACCGCGGACACCATCGGACAGCGGTTCGCACGTGTCCTGACCAGCGTAGTCGCCAAGCCTCAGGCACGCGTACGGCAGGTCGACATCCTCACTGACGCCGAACGGCGACAGATCCTCGGCGGGTGGAACACCACTGCGGAGCCCCAGACCGTATCGGACCTGTTCGAGCGGCGGGTGGTGCGGGATCCGGGTGCGGTTGCGGTGGAGCAGGGTGGGGTGGGTGTGTCGTATGGGGAGTTGAATGCTCGTGCGAATCGGTTGGCGCGGGTGTTGGTGGGTGAGGGGGTGGGTGCGGAGTGTGTGGTGGCGGTGTCGTTGGAGCGGTCGGTTGATTTGGTGGTTGCTTTGCTTGCTGTGTGGAAGGCGGGTGGGGCGTATGTGCCGGTGGATCCTGGGTGGCCGGCGGCGCGTGTGGGTGTGGTGTTGGGGGATTGTGGTGTGCGTGTTGCGGTGGCGGATGTGGGTTCGGGTGGTGGGGTGTTTGGTCGGGTGGCGGGTGAGTGTGGTGTGCGGGTGGTGGGGGTGGGGGCTGGTGTGGGGTTGGATGAGGGTGATTTGGGTGTGGGTGGGTTGGGGGGTGTGGCGGCGTATGTGATGTATACGTCGGGGTCGTTGGGGGTGCCGAAGGGTGTGGTGGTGTGTCAGCGGG
>NZ_JBIDAU010000029.1:0-18418 GCF_043202655.1 Streptomyces sp. NPDC048171 | reverse complement strand
GCGGGGCCTGATGGGGCCGTTTACCGGACGCGGACGGCTTCGCTGGACGAAGCGGAGCTCGACAAGGTAGCCGATGACCTACGACAGTTTCTGGAACTGCTGGAGCGCTCCCTGACAAGGTTCAACGCCGACGGCGAGCCGGGATACCTGTAAGCACAGGCCCGACGACCATTTTGTTAGCCGTTGTTAGCCCGGTAAACGGGGCTATCCAAGACGACTCCGACGCCGTGATCACACCAGACACCACAAGATCATCTCAGCTGCGGCCAGCCGTTACGGGACAGCCTTTAAAGGGTGTTGCAGAAGGCCGTGATCAGGCAGGGCGGAGCGGGTGTCCGGGGCTGTGTGGTCATGCGGCGAGGGCGAGGTTGTGCATGCGGGCGACGGCCTGGACGGCGTGGTGGAGACCGTCGCCGCGTTGCCGGCAGTCACGGAGGATCTTGTAGTTCTTCATGCGGGAGAAGGTGTGCTCGACACGGGCGCGGACCTTGCGATGCTGCGCGTTGTCCTCCTCCTCGCCCTTAAGCAGCGGGCGCCCGGGGCGTTTGCGGTGCGGGACGATCAACCCGGTGTTGATGTAGGCCCCGTCGCCGAGGACCGTCACAGCTTCGCAGTGCGCGGCCAGGCCGGAGTCCCGCCAGGCCCTGGCATCCGACGTATTGCCGGGCACCGGACGTGCCGCGGCCACTACCAGGCGCGTCTCGGCGTCCACGATGACCTGCACGTTCGCCGAGAACCGGTAGTTGCGGGAGGACGCCCCGACCGTGCGGTCGCGGACCGGGACGAGGGTGCCGTCGACGATCCACAGCCGCTCGGCTGCACCGCTGGCGGCCCGGGCCGGCTCGATGGCGAGCAGCGGGCCGAGCCGCTGGATCACCCGGCACACCGTCGCCGGTGAGATGCCGAACAGTGGGGCGAGCTGCCGCATGGTGAGGTTCGTGCGGTAGTACACGGCCACCAGCAGCACCCGCTCGGCCAGCGGCAGCCGCCACGGACGACCCCAGCCGCACCCCTCACCACCACGCTCCCGCACCGCACGCAGCAGCCGGTCGAACTGATCGACCCGCAGTCCGGTGAACGTCTCCACCCACACCCGCTCGGCCCTCAACACCCCACCCATACACCGGATATGCCCTGATCGCGGCCTTCTGCAACACCCTTTAGCTTGCCTTTCTTACATCCGTCCCCTCGTGCTCACGGAACCCAGGAGGGCCCCGTGCCGATCCCGTTCGGTCCATCGACACTGCCGGACGGGAGCCAATGACCCGCCAGGGCCCTCGCCCGCGCGCGAGTCTGCCACCCGTCCGAGTGAACCGGCGGATCATGAGCGAACTGCGCCCCAGACGGGCGGCGTCATGCAGACTATGGAGATCAACGAGGTCCACGTTTCCGAGCCCGGGCTCGTCGTTGTGGACGTGGCCGCCGCCGACGACGCGACCGCCTTCGCCTTCCACGCCGTGCTGGCCTCAATGTGGGCCACCACCTCAGTTGAGCGCACCTTCCGCGCAGCCGGACAACCTGGCGTCCGGCTGCGCTGCTACCTCGACATCCGCCAGGGGCCCGCGACCAAACGACAACCCGTCACCCCCGAAACGCCGTGGTGACGAATCGGCGCCCTCCTCGGCGAGAAGGGCGCCTTGGAGGTGCGTCCTGTGACGCCCCCCAAGGCAGGTGCAGGGGCTGGCACGGCCGCTCTCCAGCAAGCAGAACGGCGTGCTCAGGCGCTCGCCAGACGCATGAAGTACACGACGGCATCGTGGCGTTGCCCGCTGTGCACTCCTCCAGCGGGGCGGGCGCGGCCCAGGCTCGACGGGCAGCGTCTCCGTGCGGACCTGGGCAAAGCCGCCTTCGTCGAAAGGCGTCGTCCACACCTGTCCCCTTGCCGCGGTGGGTCCAGGCGGCGTGCACTCCGACGGCGAGGCCATGCGCCTGCCGGACAGCGCCGATGCCCTCGCCACCGGCGCCGTCCAGGACCTGGAACGAGGAAGCCAAACTCGCGCCACTCTCGCGGCGCCGTTGCTGCCGATAGTCGGAGGATCGGCAAGTAGCCACATACCGGGAGATGGTGTGACAGCGTCTATGTCAGGGGCCACACGGGGGAGACGGCATGACGGACCACCTGGACAGGCGTAATCGACTTCGACTCGCCCGCAGGCGAACAGCGCCGAGCCAAGTTCATTCGCGCCACCGTGACGGTCGGTCGGCACCGGTGCAGGAAACGGAGGCTGGCAGGCGCGTTCCCTGGCTGCACGTCGGCACCGCGGCCGGTGCTGTCGCGGCCATCGGGAGTCTCGCCTTCACCGGCGTAGCCACGTACTACGGTGCTGTCGTATCGCAGCAGCAACTCGAACAATCGCAAGAGGAAAGCGAGAGTAGACTGCAAGGTCATGCGACTCGCGTAAATTACTGGGAGGGGGGCTCCTTCTGGGCAAATGCGAAGGACCGGTCAGTCCACCTTGTGAATCGCTCTCCCGATCCAGTCAGTAGCGTGCAGCTATATTTAAAGGCCTACTGGGCTGAGGGTAAGGTGCTGATTCTGGGGCTTCGGGAAATAAATCTGCCGCCGTGCAAGGAAATCGTCTTCGAGGCGAAGTCATTGTTCGCAGTTCTGGGGAAGGGGCAGAGGAAGGTTCAATTTTCCCAGATGGCTGACTGGAGTGCAGAGTTCCTAACCTTCACGGACAGGGCGGGCGAGAGTTGGGCGCGTGGCGCACAGTTCCTTGAGAAGGGGGGATATGAGCGAGTCATGAAAGCGCTTGATGGCGCGACGGTGGTCGGAGCTGCTATGTCCGACACTTCCCCGCGGGTGAATGATGTGGAGCCATGTGAGGCGGCATACTGAACTGAGTCCCACCGAGGTGCGATCGTGTCCCCGCCGCTCCGCAGGACTCTGAGCTGGGACAGACCGGTTCGCTCAGCAGTAGCGCGCACGCCGCTGACGGGCGGAAGGTCGACAAGGGGACCGGCTCAGTGCACCTCTCTGGGCACGCCGCAGATGTGGCACTTGCAAGGGTTCAACAGTGCCAGGCACGCAGCAGGGCGGCGACCCGTGCAGGGCCATCGTCGATGTGTCAGCACCGGTTGCGGGATGGAACAGTCGGTCAAAAATCCGGGGCAGATTCCCGGTCGCCGATGAGGTGACATCCGGCTCAGCGAGCTGCGATGCTGTGCGGCATGATCATGATCGCTCGCTCTTCGGCCGCAGACACATCCGACCCGACAGGGGTCCTGTTCCTCCTCATAGCCCTGGGGGCCGCAGGCGTCTACTTCGGAGGGAGGCTGGCGTTCAATCTGGGCGGTGCCGTTGACTCAATGCTGGAGCGAAGAAGGGCTGCTCTTGAGCTGAGAGCCCAGCGCACAGGCAATCTGAGCCTCGCAGAAACCGGAAGCCTCAGCCCCGGCTTCTTCAAGTTCGTGGGCAGCGTCTCTGCTGTGGCGGGCCTTGCCCTGCTGGCTCTGAGTCTGATCCTCGCGACCGACTGAGCCAGCACTGAGGTTGTGCGGAGGTCGTGGGCGACGGTCGCCCGGACCACCGCCACCCCGCTTCGCGTTGGGGCTATCCCCGGTTCGAGTCGTAGCCCCACCGGGCTCGGCCGTCTTTGCCCATGAAGCACTTAGCGGGACGCCCATCCTCGGCTCTGTCGAGAGAGCCGACCGGGGAGCAGGCGTATCCGAACTGGATGCCCACCTGGCCATCGGAATCTTGGCGGCCCGTGCTGCCGCTGGCGTCCTCCTCATCACCGGTCTCCGGGATGGCGGGGTCTTCCTCTGCCTCTGGAACGTCGGGTGGTGTCTCAGGCACCGATACCGCGGGGCGTGGCGAGGGCCCTGATTCTGGGTCGTCGTTGTCACAGCTGTGGACCAAGAAAGCAATGATGAGGCCGAATACGACCATGCCTATGAAGGTGTCCTTGGTCTCGCTGCCAAAGCTGGATCTACCCATGATGTCGTTCCCATGCTGTCAGCCGCAGGAGCGTGGCGCGAAGACTGCCGACTGATGATATGGCTCATTCTCCCGGCGGGAGTCATCCGAGGTGGCCCACTCGGCATGCCTGCATCAGAAACAGGCACTCGCACCGGTACGACCGTGGCCGTGGAGCAGGGACTGAACCCCCTGCACCGCTTCCTGGATCCGTTGCCGTCAGGGGCTGAACCATCGGCGTCACGGTTCGGCCGTGATGGTCAGCTGATGCGGCGATCGATCTCGTTCTGCACGCCGCCGACAGCGTGGACGGGGCGTCCCAGGAGTGTCCGAAGCGCAGCAGTTCGGTGGTGGTGACCGCGGCGTCGGTGTCGAACGCCTCGATCCGGATGAACCGCAACCCCTTGATGTAGCCGAGCAGCCCAGGACGTTCGGCGTCGCCGGCAGTCAGGGACCACACCGGCGCATACAGCTCCCCGAGTCCTCCGGAGGCCTGGACGTAGAACGCGGCGAGCGCCTTCGCCTTTGCCTCGGCCTCGGGGCTCGGTGCGCTGCCGAGGGCGGAGGCGAGCTCAGCGCGGGCCAGTTCGGCCCGCTTGGCGTACTCCGCTTGCGTTGACACGAGAAACGGACTCGATTTCCGTTCCCCACCACATGCCAGCAGTCCGGGATTCATCCCGGCTGCCTGCCTCATGATCCGGCGCTTTGGGCCAAGACCCTCGCTTGCCGCCCGGCGAGGGTGACTGAGCCCGTGTTCAGCTGAGCACGTTGTACGTGTTCCAGCCGCCGCCGATTCTTGTGCGGGCCGTGTAGGGAGCGGATGCACTGCCGGTGCCCTGGTACAAGCACAGGACGCCCGCACCGTCCCGGGCTACCAGGTCCGACCTGCCGTCACCGGTCAGATCACCGGGGCCGGAAGTGCTCCCGGAGACGGCACGACGCCGAGTCACGTGTCGGCGCCAGACGGATGGCGCGATGCGCCTGTGTTGAGCCGGTCGCGAAGGGCGTTGGCGACGCTTTGGTGTGCTGTGGTTGCTCCGGACAGGGCCGTAAGGAGGCAGCGCTCAATCTCAAGGTAGGGGGTGCTGTGCTCGGTCAGAGCAGGCAGGCCGTCCTCAGTGGGGGAGCGAAGACGTCGAGTGATGCCGCGAAGGGTTGGAGCATAGGGGGAAAGACGGTTTTCAAGCAGGGCAGTTGCGCGTTGCGTCTGGCTGGATTCGCCAAGAGCCAGCAGGCTTTGGCGTACACCGGGCAAGAAGTCAAAGGTGATTTTGCCGTAGGGATTGTCTACGCCGATGGAGGGTTCGAGGCTGACCAGGAGTCCGCTGGTCAGGACGGCGGAGAGGTCGCGGGCAGTGGCTGCGGGAGCGAGTTCGGCACTTATGAGCTGCATGACGTGGCGATTCAACGGTGCGGCTGCCAGGAGGATGGCCAGGTTGAATGCCTGCTCCGAGGCGCTGGCATGGAAGTCGGTGATGAGCTGGTCCGCACGCGGGGCGTCGTCTCTCGCTGGAGTGGGAGCAGGGACAATCGGGCTCGGTGTCACCGATGAACTGACGTTGAGCGCCTGTTGGTGGACCAGCGGGCCGGTCTCGAGAAGGCGGGTCCATTGCTCCAGCCAGCGCTTGCGGATCTCGAGTACGGGAATGAGAACACTGTCTCCGTTAGCCGTCTTAGTGGACGGAGGACGCTCGCCGGTCTCCAGTTCCTGGTTGGTGCACCATGGATGGGGAGCGCGGAGTTGGATGGGTTGCGGTCGGATGCCGGACAGTGCCCAGTGATGGTGAGGCAAGGCGTGGAGGATGGCTACGGTGTGTGAGGTTGCCCATTGGTGTAGCTCTTGATGGAGCAGGTGGCGATGCCAGGCCGCGCCGACTCCATCGGTGATGATCAGGGTGACCTTGGCGCGCCCCTCGGACAGGCGTGGTGCTTTGAGTGTCTCTGTGTCGGATGTGGAGAAGAGGTCGCTGTACTGCGTAGGCCTGCGGTTTTGCATCTTGATGACACGGACGCTGTGGAAGAGCGGCAGGTCGTATAGGCATGCGGCGATGGCGTTGACGGTCGGGTACCAGGCGGACATCGATGGGCTGGTGTCGACGATCAGAACTAGGTCGCAGTCGGTCACCTGAGTGGTGTCGGTAGGGCCCTGCGGGAGGTCGTAGACCGTGGGAGCGACAGGGGGAGGAGCTGTGCCGGCCAGTCGGGACAGTGGGCTGAGGGCAGAGGTGGCGGCCTCGACAGCGGCCACCGGGGAGCCGGTGGGCCAGTCACGAGGCGGCTCTCGGAAGACTGGTTCCTCGGACAGGCTGCTGCGCGACTCGTGATCCACTGCGGGCACTGGCGCGGCCGTGATGATCCACGGCTGGGTGTCGAACAGGGTCACTGAGTTACCACTTCATCCGGTGAGGTGAGGGCTTTGACGACGGGCAGGGGACGGTTCGGGTCGTCCCACAGCAAGGTCAAGTCGCTCACTGCATCGGTCTCCAGGCCCTTGCGCTTGTGTTGCAGCTCCCCCAGGCGGGCGGGGAGGTCGGCCAGTGATCCCTGTCCGACCAGCGCATCGACCCACTGGCGGAATGCGTGCGAGGAACAGTCGCTGCGGTGCCACAGGATCGCTGGGGCCCCGGAATGAATGCCTTTCAGGAGCTGCTCGAGGCCTTCCTCTTTATCCGGGGGAGCGTCTAGCACAAGCAGCTGCACCCTGGGCTGCGGGCCAGTGTGGCGCTGTCCTGGACAGGCGAGAGGAACCCCTGCCGGAGGCTGGCCGGCGATAAGCTGTTCCCATCGACGTTTCCAGTCGTCGTGGGAGGACGTAGCGGCCAGGCGGTCCAGGCTGCGCACCACCACGCGATAGTCGGCCTGCCAGATATCGTCTGGGCCGGGGCGGCACCATTGGGCGACGGGGAGGTTTGCCAACTGGGCTGGCAACCAGAACTCAACGGTGAGGGCCGGGGCTTGTCCGACGCGGGTCAACGCCTGCTGTAGGCGGTCGTGTACGTGGACACCAAGGTCACGGCGGGGCACGCGGGCATCGGCGTCCCGGGTAGGAGGCATGCCCTTGCCGAGGCTGTCCTCGTGCCACACGCGCAGGATGCAGTAATCGTCGTCGAGGCCATCTGGGAGCAGCACGAACATCACTCGGGCCTCGCGGTTCTCTCCGCGGAAGGTGGGGCGGTCCAGTACGCCACGCCTGCACTGCTGCAACTGTTCGTAGAGTCCTTGGCTGCGGGCGTGCCGATCTGTCCAGGCGTGGAGTTCGGTACGGGAGGGGTGCTGCCACACGGCGGCCAGGTGCTCGAGGAAGGCAAGGAACGGTGGTAGCCCGTCGGGCAGGGCGTTGCGTCGCAGGAGGTGCAGAACGACGCTCGGGGCGTCGGTGCAGTGCACAGGCAAATGAGCGGCTAAGGGGTGTAGACAGGCCTGGGCGAGCGCCCGTGCGTCAGGAACCTCTTCGCAGCTCAGTAGGGCCATTAGCGTGTTGAGTTCGTCTTCGCCGAGCCGGTTGCGAGCCTGCTGCCGGTCGGCGATCAACCGCAGCTGGGCCATGATCCTTTTGTCACCGGTTACGGTGCCCACTGCGTGCGCCAAAGCGTCGGTCGCCTGGGTCTCATCTACCTGGTCCAGGCAGCGTGCCACGATCCAGGCCAGGTGTTCCTCGACAAGCTGTGTGGCGGACTCGTCGGTGGAGAAGGTGCGGTTCAGGGCATGGGCCAGCATTCTGGCCAGGGCCCTGCGTGCCGGGGCCGGCCGAAGGGTGGGGGAGGTGCGCAGGACCTCGACCATGGCCCTCTCCACGACCTTGGGTGGTGCGGTCTCCCATTGGCTGCGCCAGGTCTGTGTGTCCTCAGAAACCCCCATGGCCCCTACCCCCCGAGCGTTGTCCAACGGCAGCGCTGCGCGGCAGCGTTGCCTGCTGGTATGACTGTCGGGTCTGTGGCCGGTGTCTGCCAAGACGCAAATTGGCTGATTTGTCTGCGTGAGGGGATTGTCCCAGCCAAGTGGGGCCGCTCTCGGGGACAATGGGTCCATGGGGGACGCGAATACGTGGGCGGCCTGGGCTGCTGCGGCCGCAAGTCTGGCGACACTGACGGTGACCACAGTGGTGGGCGGTCGGAGAGAGCAGCACCGCTGGGCTCGCGAGGCACTCACCGACGCCTTTGTGCGGTTCCTTGAGGCGAGTTGGGAGCACTCCGACGTGATGCGCCTGGAATCGGCCGCGGTCGGGGATCAGCATCAGCAGGCTGTGGCGCTGTATCGGGAGATGCGGACGCAGTTGACGCGTCTGCGTCTGCTGGCGTCTGCGAATGTGCTGACGGCTGGTGAGGACCTGTTGCGCCGCCAGCGTGCCGTCCACGAGTGCGTGCAGGGACCGGAGCGTCAGGCGGCGCTGGCTGAGGCTGCGGCCGGACGGCGTCTCGTCGTCGAGGTGGCAAAGAAGGAAATGGGTCTGTGATGCGTCAGATGACATAGCGCCCCAGTCTGTCCTCGATACCGATACGAAGCTCTGTCAGCAGTGCTCGTGTCTGCGGCGGCAATTGTTTCGAGTTCAGCTCGTCGGAGAGCGTGTGCGCCACCGTGGTGAAATACGTGTCTTTACTCGTCGATGTTCGAGGACCGGGAAGCCAGTAGGTGACGATGTTTCGGACTGCATCCGCGAGGATAGGGTCCTCGCGTGCGCACAGAGCACCCAAGAGGGGCGCCAGTTGACCCCAGTAGCCCAGGGCAATCAGCCGGGCACGCTCCATGCTGGGGTGCATATCGCCGGTATCGCGGCCCAGGGCCTCCAGCGGATCGGTGATCGTGGTGTCGTCCAGGTCGGGATCTTCCCTGGCTGCGAGCATGCCCAGGTATCCGACTGCCGTGACGGCGTGAGCGGCTAGCGTCACTTCGACCAGTCCGTGACGGCCGTGCGCGTGCCGGATGATGGTCTGGACGTTGTAGGAGTCGGTGGCAACTTGCTTGACGAAGGTCAGCTCCTCCGGCAGGCCGGCGCTGGCGGCCATGAGAACGAACTGATGGGCGCCCACTCCATCAGGTGTGGAGGGCTTCAAGTCCCGTAGCCGTGTACGCAGTGGCGGAGCCAGCGGAACCGGCTTGACGTACGGCGCGTCCAGCAGGACGTCGGCGCTGCCGAGCAGGGACAGGAGTGTGGGATCGGGGCCCTGTTGTCGTTCTGGAGCGAGGCCGTCGTGTTCACGGACGAAATCCTGGATCTCCGCCCGTGGGGGCAGCGCGCGTCGCCAGGTGGTGCACCACGGCCAGTGGAGTGCCTCCTGTGCCAGGTTCTGGCCGGCCAGTGCGTGCTGTACCCGCACGGCCAGCCGGCGGCCGGTTTCCTGATGGAGCGTCTCCGCGGCTGCGACGAATCCGGCGACCGCCTCGACCATCTCGGTATCCATGCCAGGAAGGAAGGGATCCAGTAGCTGTTCGAGCTCTTTGTGCTCCTCGGGCGGCAGACAGTGCACGAAGGCTGCGACCACCGATAGTGAATGCGCTGTGCCCTGCGCCGCCACCGTTCCCAGCAGCTCCAGGCTCACTACGTCATTGGCGGCAAGGATGAAGTGAGCGGCCATCGCCGTCACGCCCTCGTCTTCGAGGGTAAGGAGCCGCTTCCACTGCTCGCTGCCCAGCCCGACGGTTTCCAGGAGCCGATCGTCCAGCAGCGCAGCCATCTCGGCAGAGGCCGTTCCGCCACATGCACGGCGGGCTGTCACCGCCTCCTGCAGCATCAGCCCCCAGTTGGGATACGCGGCCAAGCCCGTGCGGAACCGGTATCGCAGCAGCGTTTCGACTTCGCCCGCGGCCGCCAGGTCGTGCAGTACCTCCAGCCGTTGCTGGTTAAGTAGCTCGGCTGTGTCGGTGTCTGCCGTTGCCAGCAAGCTCCGGTCCAGGTACGCCAGCTGAGCATGGCAGGCGTCGGCATACACACGACTGCGGGCCCGGTCAACGGCTACGCCGAGTTGGCGCAGGGTGTTCCACGCCTGGACGACGATCTCCCAGGGCTGGCCGTCGTCCACCCGGCTCCATGCGTAACCTGCCAGGTCCTCCAGGTGCGCAACTTCCACACTGCGAAGAGCGTGTACGACGACGCGTGTGTCGCCGATGACGCCTGTCGGCAGCAGTCTTGCGTCCAGGAGTTCGCGAATGACTTCGGACAGCCGCTGGGTTGCCCCCGGAACGGACCATTGGTGCATCATCACCAGGCCGTCCAGGGCCGCAAGCGCGGCCTCAGCCGCGCTGTGTGCTGAACGCGCCACTTTGACCAGCATGTGGACAGCGTCCGGAACTCCGTACTTGGCCAGCGCGTATGCCGACCCCTTCCAGGCGGGTACACCGCTGTAGGCCGAGCGCAGCACCTCACCCTGTCTGCGCAGGAACCTCTCATGGACCGCTTGTGTGCACTGCTGTGGAGCGGCCTGTAGCAGGAGCGCTCCGTACCAGGGGCTGGCGCGGACGCCGGCGCTGACTACTTCCAGGACTGTCCGCGGATGCGTGTGCTCGTCAGCTACCAGCAGCACGGCGGGCTCGCGCCATCCGTGCCGCAGGATCAGCTCGGTCACCCGATCGAGTTGGTCGATGCCGTACTGCTGCAGAGCGACGGCCGCGCAGTATGACTGCACCGGCGGAGAGCGGAAGCTGATCCGGTCAACAGACTCGATTACGACTCCGGTACTCAACAGAGTGGTCAGCAAGTCGGCGGGCGGCTGCTTCTCGGCTGGTGTCTCCGGCGCGGCTTGCTTCAGGACTGCCAGTGCCTCTGTCCGGTCCAGGGAGCCGGCTGAGCCGAGCTGCTCGGCCAGGCGCCCCAACAGTCGCAGGAGCTGTTCTGGAGCGAGACCGTCGGTGCCCTTCGCGTCCAGCAGGCCGTCCAAGTGCTTGCGGACCAGTTCTCCGTGATGGGCCGGGACACGCCCTGTCGTGGCGAAGTGGTCGACCAGCAGACGCAGGAATTGAGGCCGTCCTGCGAGGTCGCGCAGGGCAGCGGCCTGTGGGTCGGCGAACAGTCGGCTTTCAAGCTCGGACAGCTTGTGCTGCCAGTGTTTGCCGCTGTCGCGCAGCACCTCGCTGGCGTAGGTACGGGCTGCGTTCTCGCGGATCTTGTGGACCACGACTGCCGGCCATCTGAGGGTCTCAGGATGAAAGTCCCCTACGCGCTGACACACGAGGAGCCGTAGCGACCGCTGCTGGTTGTGGAGCCGTTTGATCCAGGTGAGGATCTTGCGCTGGTCCCGTACCGACACGAGGTGCAGGTCGTCGACGGTCAGGTGCACCGATCCCAGATCGATCAAGTAGCCCAGCTGCTGCGTGGACAGTGTTGGGCCCACATCAGCCAGCTGCAGCAGGAAGCTGGCGAGAGTGCGCTCCGAGCCCTCGCGGGGCAACAGAAATTCCATGATCTGCAGGGCGGTGGCCCGCAGTGGCAAGAGTTCCGGTGAGCTCTGCGCGTCAGGTTCTGCGGTCCCGCGTTTGCCCAACTCGCGCGCAATGCGCGTCTTGCCGCCACCCGGTTCGGCCAGTAGTACCACCGCGGCCGGTTCCCTCAGCAATTCCAGGCAGTCCCGAGCTTGTGATGTCAGAGCTCCTTGTCCCTGCTGCAGGTACGGCCGCCCGGGGGCCAGCTCACGACCCTCCAGGCTGATGTAGCGGTCATCACCGCGCCAGTCGCCGTCATCCGCCTGCCCATACCGTTGATAGAGCACGCTTCGGGCCTCACGCAAAGGCCCTTCGGATAATCGCTTGAGTACCGCAGTGCGCAGGTGAGGATCCTTCGCGCGTGGGACAGCCTCCTCCAGAAGTTGCTGGGTGAAGGCGTCCTCTGATTCCGCAGCGAGAAGGACCCTGACGAGTGCGTCTACGTCATGGTCCCACCAGCGTGAAGGGCCTGTGGGACAGGAGAGGAACTCCGAGGCGACGCCTGCGACCGCCGCCGACACCCGCACCCGCTCGGGAGCCTCAGGAACGGACCATTTGAAGGTGCGGCAGGCAGCCAAGAGTAGGTGTTCGAAGTACTGCCGCGGCCATCCATCGCGACAGGACTCCGGGACAACCGTCCATATCCCTGCTCTGACCTGCCACATGATCGACAGACAGCGTCCCAGAACGGAGTCATGTCCACCCAGCGCCTCCGCCAGCGATTCCGCTGCCTGCGCGAGTTGAGTGGGTGCCCAATGCGGCAGCAGCAACGTGAGCGCACCCAGCGCGCGCTGTAGGCGAACTGTCTGCTCCCACGACAAGCGCTCCGCCATGCAGTCCCGCAGTATGCACACTTCTAGCCAGGAAGTGTCAGTGAGAGTGAAATCTTCTGTATTGAAGGTCGCGAAATCAATCAGAAATGGAGTATCGCCCGACAGAATCACATTGCGCGGGTTGAGGTCTCCGTGCACGGCAGAGCGAAGCCGTAAGGTGGGATCGGCATCGAGCACCTCAAGCAACCCGGCGAGGGGATGGGCGACCGTCACCCCCTGCCAGCGGAGTGTCTCTTCGCCCTCGTCCACAGCGTCGGCGCCCTCGAAGTGATCCCGTAGCAAGCTGGACCACTGCAGCGCCCGCACCATCGTCACGCGCCCCTGCACTTCAACGCTACGACCAGCCCGAACCTTGCCGACCTGCTGCTTTGCTGCCCCCACCAGGACGACGCGAATGCGAGTGGAGCGGAAGTCACCGAGGACAGTTGTCCCCTCGACCGAGACATTCTCCAAGGTGAACGCGACGCGGTCATCGGGATGAAGGGAGCGTCTGGGGCCCGGCGGGGAGGTCGCGCTCCGCAGAACCTCAGATGATGAAGGCCGATGAAACACATCGTCGGGCGCCGGATTCCCGTCCACCAGGCAAACTGACCCGCCACTGGCCACGATCTTGTCGACGCGGACCTGAATGTCGACGCCTAAGCGGCCGTTCCCGCTCCCTAGGTCATCCTGCTGCTCAGATGCAGGGGTGTAGAGATTCTGCCTCAAGGAGGTCATCACGGTGCTCAGTGTTTGGCTGCAGTGAGCAACCTTCCGAGTGCCGTCCACAGTTTCGGTGACCACGTCCTCGAGCGAGCTCAGTTCACCCGCAGCGTGATCCCACGCGCTGACATGCCGGTAAACCACCGTACTGAACGGGGCCTCTGTGCCCCGTTCCTCTAGGACGGCTCTACTGACGGCAGTGATCGCCACATACAGATGGGAGTCGAAGGTCTCGCGGAGCGACTTGTAGGCCTTCCACTCCCTGTCTGCTTCGCTGTAGGACATGAGCTTGGCCACCTGCAGAGACGCGGGGCGGTTGACCCGAGTAACACTGACCTGCAACACCTGTGCACCGCCACGCCCACCGGAAAGCCGTCCATGCACTAGTACCGATGTCACATCAGCCGGCCATAGCCCTGCCAATCGGCACTGCTCCTCAGACACCTTCTTGTCGTCGCTGCGAGCTACCCCGAGTAGCGCATCTTTGACGTGATCACGTTCGTCGTCGTCCAGACCACACTTCGCGTCAAACGTGATTTTTGGCTGCTGCTGCCCCAACTTCGACCCCCCGGGCGGATAGCGAAAGCCTCTGCATCGCTACCTCACCGTCCATACACGATAACGGCACGTAGCGTAGCGGCAGTCTGAAGGCGCCGTAGGCAAAGTTCGATAATGCCGCTCCTTCGGGAGCCGCCCGGGCGCGGCGTGATCGTATCCGTCCCGCTGGAGGCGGCAGTCGCGGGTTCATACCGAGTTGTCCTACCGGGGACTTCGTACACGTAGTGTTTGGTCCGCTGGTGGTGCTGGTGATCCCGCACTCCGCCGCAAGCCGCTTGTGGATCACCACGACCTCCATCAAGACCTTCGCCCGCAGTATCGAGTGGGCCAAGGCGCGAACTCGGCACTCACCCTGGCCGGAACCCGCCCAGCGCTGCCATCCACCATGCCCACACGGCGGGCTGCCCGACGAAGGGCTACCACATCAGGGCGCTGCAGGTCTGGCCGCTCCTTCACCGGCATTGTGTCGCCCACCGGGCGGCCAGCCGTTGCTCTTGATGCAGGTGGAGACATCAGCCAGCGCGTCCTCGCGAAACTGAGAGGGGCTCCTAGGAGCCGGCACACAGAACGCGGGCATCCCCGAGCGGAACGGACATGCACGCCGTCAGGCTGCACCCACAGTTAGCGCGGAAGGGCTCAACTTGCCGCGACCGCAGCGGCCGCTCAAGTCCAGAGGCACCTCGGCGTACACCGACGGCCTCCTCAAGCAAGGGCGTGTCGCCCGAGTCGAGGGCGGCCTGTATAGAGACGCCTGATCGGCGTCGGCGAGGTACCTGCAGCGCGGCAGTTGACGATGTGGCCCGCAGGTCCTCCGCCGTCTGCCATCCTGATCGGCATGGCCCACCGCCCCTACCCGGTCACCGCCCGCTCCTGGCGGCAGATCATGCGCCGCTACCGCTACGCCCGCCCCCACATTCGCCCGCTAGCGCAGGCGGGCCCGTCGGTTCTTACCAGCTCTCCACCCGCCAGCACTCCGGCCGCGTGACCGGATGAGTGCGGCCCCGTAATCCGACATCAGTCCGCGTCCCACACGAGCATGCGGGACGCGGACCAAGGTGACACCTTCTCGGCGCCGCCGCCGAGCAACTGGAAGCGATCACCAACGAGGCAGACCTCCACGCCCCTAACGAGCTCGTGCACGGTAGGCGGGGTGCACGAGCTCGTTAGGCCGCGCCCCTGGTCGTCGTCTCCGTAGCCCCGACATCGGCGAGCCCCTGTCGGCAACACCCCCAGCCCTCCTCGCATCCCTTGTCGAGGAGGGCGCAGTCGCCTATCCCCAGTCGCAGCCGGTGCCGTCGCCGTCCCGGTCGAGGTGGCGGCCGTAACCGGGCTCGCCTGCGTGGACAGGCGCCGCTCCAGCGGCTCGGGCTGCCGCGCAGTTCTCGTAGTAGACGCTGCCACCGCCACCGCTGCTGTCGTCGTTGCTGTCGTTTCCGCCGCTGCTGTTGTCGTAGGCGGGTGCGGCAGTGACGGTTTCCGTGACTTCGACTTCGACTTCGACGGTCTCGGTGACGGTGGGAGCCGGCTCGGGTTCAGCGCTGGCGGTCTCTGTGGCGGTGACAGTAACGGTGGGTTGCGGCTTGGCGGAAACGGTCTTGGCGTCTTCCTTGGGCTGGCTGTCGCTGGCGCCGGCTCCGATACCGATGAAGAAGGCGATGGCGATGGCAGGCCCGACGTAGCGCTTCCTCGCCCACTTCGGGGCCGGTCGTTCTGCTGTCGGCGGCGCGTATGGATTGGTCACGATTCCCCCGAGGTGATTGTTGAACCGTTGACGGTAGCGGAATCATGGAGGAAATGTGAAGCTGCGGGAGAGGCGTCATTCGCTCGTGACGGTAGGCGTTCGACTTCAATCCGGCGTGGGCAGGTCCTGGGGCCAATGGTCACTTACGTGAAGTTGGTGGCACCGGCTGCCTCCGGCTCGTCTCGCCGTCGGTCGGCGCTGGTCCGGTCCTGGACTATCTCGCCGTTACCGGGCATGCGGCATCACGGGAGCGACAGGGGATAGTTGCCCGCAGCCTCGATGTCGCGCGGCCGGTGCTGGTGCTCGGGTTGAGGACGCGCAGGTTGATGAACGCGGCCAGCTGCGCCGGGTCGCGCGGGGTGGAGAACTTGAGCAGCTCCCGGGCTGCTGGTGGCGACAGCGCGCTTCGTTCGTCCACGCCCTCATCGTCCTCGCTGCCCGTGCGGCTCTGTACGCCGGTGACGCTGTTGCGGGCCCGCTGTTCTGCAAGCTGCTCGACGATTCGTGCGTCGTGGGCCCAAAGGGCGGTCAGCAGCTTCGCCAGTCCGCCGTGGGAGGTGAGCATGCTATCGACCGTCTCGCCGGGCCCGAGCAGGACGGGCACGACGAGGGAGGCGTCTCGGTCCTTACCGATCAAAGGGTGCTGGATCAGGTGCAATGTCCCGATGCGGCCCTGCGCGAAGCTGTGCTGGCAAGCCTTCGGCGAACGAGTGACGGGGACGAGAGAAGACGCACCATGGATCCCCGCATACCCCGCCTGCGCCGCAAGCTGGCCGCGATCCCGTTCCAACCACTGCGCAGCCACTCCTTCGGAGAAGAGCAACACAAGTTCATCCTCGGTCCCAAGCTGGCAGAAGCACGCGTCGCTGCGTTCGAGGCCGAGCACGACATCGCCCTGCCCGACGCCTACCGGCAGTTCCTCACGCACATCGGCGGCTCAGGCGCGGCGCCGTTTTACGGCCTCATGCCGCTGGAGCGGTGTTCCCTGCTGGTCATGAACCCGCGTGAGGAACCGGGGGCACCCCGCGGATTCGACGACGCAGAACCCGGGGGTCACGAACGCGACCTCTTCCTCCACGTCATCGAGATGGGCTGCACCGACGTCTGCGTCATCGCGGTGACCGGCCCCCTCACCGGCCGCGTCCTCATCGGCAACAGCGACGGGTTCTGGGGCCCCAACGTCTCCTCCGCCACCGACTTCCTCGACTGGTACGAACGCTGGCTCAACCACATGAGCGCCGGACGCGACAACCAGGCTCTCGAACTCACCTCACCCCAGCTTCGCGCCCATCCAAACCGCCATCGCATGGCCCCGAAGATCTGACTATCCGTAACCACCCCACGGAAAGTGAGCCAGAACCCTTCTTTCGGCAGCGTTTGTTAACGAGTTCTGACGGCATCGTCCGGTCGGGGGCTTCGCAGATCGTCACGAGTTTTGAAGGCACCTGCTGTCTGAGGCCAGTCGGGTCGGCGGGTTGCGACAGGGCTGTCACAAGCTTCGAAGATCGCTTGACCTTGCCCCAGAAGGAGGGACGACAGTGGCTCTGTCGATCACATGAGCGGGCGGTCTGTGCTCGCTGGTCAAGGACGAAAGAGGGGGAGTTCGAGTGACCGCGACCTGCGTCATCCTCGACATCGGCGGCGTGCTGGAGATCACGCCGGAAACCGGGTGGGTGCAACGGTGGGAAGAGCGGCTGGAACTGCCACTGGGCACTGTCCACGAGCGGATGCGCGACGTATGGCGGGCCGGGAGCCTCGGGAGCATCAGCGAGCGCGAGGTGCACGAGCAGGTGGCACTCCGGCTGGGTCTTGACGCCCCCCAGGTCGAAGCCTTCATGGCTGATCTCTGGGCGGAGTATCTGGGGACGCCGAACGAGGTCCTCATCGACCATGTGCGAGGGCTGCAGGGACGCTGCAGGCTGGGCATCCTGAGCAACAGCTTCGTCGGCGCGCGGGAGCGGGAGACGGCGCTGTATCACTTCGACGAACTGGTAGAGCACATCGTCTACTCCCACGAGATCGGCATCGAGAAGCCCGACCTGCGTGCCTTTGAGGCAGCATGCGCCAGCTTGAACGTGGGGCCGGAGAACTGCCTGTTCATCGACGACGTTGCAGTCAACGTCGAGGCTGCCCAGGCGGCGGGCATGCAAGCGCACCTGTTCGAGGACAACGCCCGGACCATCACGCGCATTGCAGCTCATTTGGACGCCGGGCCCTTGGTCCCAGAGCGTGTCTCGCTCGGGTGACGTCGGCCTGGCCGGCCTTCAGCGGTTGCCGGCCAGGCGTTGCAGTGCTTGATCAGCCCGCTTTCTTGCTCCGAAACGGGACGCGGCAGGCAGCGCCCGCACCCTAGTAGGCCTTGTCCGCCCAGCACTTGACGCCGTCAGCAGCGAGAGCGGCGGGAATGCCGTGGGTCCGGGCTGCGGTCAGGCCGCGCGTGGCTCCCAGCAGCGCGTCCGAGGCTCAGATCAAACGCCCGCCCAGATGATGTCGGCCGAACTCCCCGTCTCGCGCTGAGGGGGAGTTCCGCCACAATCTACGGGGCGAAGAATGGCTCTGCGTAGTTGTGATTGATGGCGTGCCAGCGTCGTTCGAAGTCAGTGGCGTGGTGGGCGATGTAGCGCGGGGTGAGGGGCTTATTGTGCTGGGCGGTGATTCCGCGGGTTGCGCATTGCTGAGCGATGATGTCGGGCGAGGGTACAGATTCCTTCTTCCTCTGCTCGGCCCACAGGCTGTAGAGGCGGAAGGGGAGAAGGTAGCGGCGTAGGTTGGCTGGGCTGACCGGCTTTCCTCCACGTCCGTGCATGCCGTGCGCTGACAGGTAGGCAGAGAGCTGCTCGGGCTTGGGTTCGGCGCCATGTTCGTTTTGGAATTGGAACCAGGCGAGGTAGTAGCGGTCGACCGTGGAGAGTCCGGCGGGCGGCTCAGGCTGGTTGTTGTCCTTGTCGGCTCCTCGGCCGTTGAGGTCGGCCGTCACGCGGGTACTGCGTCGCGCCTTGGCGGGGTGCGCTCCGGACCCGGTCCAGACGGACTTCCGGTATTCCGGTTCTGGTGTGAAAGCGTCCCCCGCAGATACGGGAACGGCGCAGCCGGCGGTCTGAGTAGCAGGCCGTCTTGGCGCAGCGGTTGTGCGTGCCCCGATTACATCGACGCTGTACGCGTCCTCGTCCGGCTCCGCCTGCGGGGTGCCGCCCCCCTCGCCCAGCTCACGGGTGCGGTGCGGCCCCACCGGAATGGGGAAACTGCCCG
>NZ_JBIDAU010000028.1:0-19324 GCF_043202655.1 Streptomyces sp. NPDC048171 | reverse complement strand
GTGCACGTCGACAAGCTCCACATCGACGCGCTGGCCGCACAGTTCGTCCTGCACCCCGACCGCTTCGACGTCGTGGTGGCCAGCAACCTCTTCGGTGACATCCTCTCCGACCTGGGCCCGGCCTGCGCCGGAACCCTCGGCATCGCCCCCAGCGCCAACATCAACCCCGAGCGCGACCACCCCAGCCTGTTCGAGCCGGTGCACGGCTCGGCCCCGGACATCGCCGGGCAGGGGATCGCCAACCCGGTCGGTCAGATCTGGTGCGCGTCGATGATGCTGGAGCACCTCGGACACCCCGGGGCGGCCGCTCACCTCCTCGGCGCGATCGAGGACGTGCTGGCCCTCGGCCCCGCCGAAGCGCCGCTGACCCCCGACCTACACGGCAAGGGCACCACCGTCGAACTGGCCCACGCGATCACGGACCGAGTCCACGAACGGTCCCCGATCTGACCGTGCCGCTCAGCCAAGCGTGGCGGCGTACCGGACGCATCGACCACGCCCTGGAGTTCTTGGACTTGATGCGCGCCTGCCAGCGGTTCGTCCTGCGCCGCATGTACGGCAGCCCCCACTACTTCGCCCTCATCGCCATCGCCGACAACACCGCCTACGAAGCCTTCGTCATGGACAAACTCACCGGCCACCCCGCCGTACGCGGCTTGAGGTCTCGCCTCACCATGAAAACGATCAAGGATGAGAAGTGAGGCGACGTGCGGCACCGTTCGATCAGACTTCGGTCACTTCCGGTCATTTGTTGTGATCTTAGGATTGCCGGTCCGACTCTCAGTCAAGAGGTGGACCGCGTCTCGTCAAGGCTTCAAGTGTCGTGTCCCGGACCGCAGTTGGTGGTGAAACACCATGACCGAAGAGACCAGAACGCCGACATGGTCGGCAGCGTCAGCCGCTACGAACAGATCGTGGCCGAGCTGCGCAAGGTGGTGGAGAACCAGCCCCGGGGCCAGTGGCTGATTGTGTGAAGTTCCGTTGACCTGCCTGTGAAACCCGTGATCGGATCCCCGGTGCTGATCGCGAAGCGTGCGCGGTCAGCTGCTTGACGTGCGCGTTTGACCAGCGAGTGACGAAACGTCATATAGGGGGAAGACGCGGACTTCTTCCTACGGGTGCAGGCAGTCAGCGGAGCTCTCGTGGCCGGCTTCACGGTCGAGATCGAAGGCCAATGCGTCGCATCGTCGGCGTGTGAAGAGGGCATCGCGCCGTGGACAGGACCGGCTTCCGTAACCCTGCTCTCCGAGAAGGAGGGGGCGTGGCAGCGTTCGTGGAAGAACACCACCGGCAACGCCACAATGATGCTGGGGGACAAGCTCACGACGAGGTACGGCACTGAGGAAGCCGACCACGAGTGGGGGGGGGCGAACGAGAGCCGCGCGTGGGAGGTCCGTTGTGACAACCAGGCGGCCAAGTTCGCCGGGTGTGTAGTTTCGCAGTACATCCCGACCTTTGAGGTCAAGTCCAAGTACAGCGAGGCCCGGCAGTTCATCGGCATGGTGCAAGCGAGCATGTCGAGCCACCCTGGCTGGGAAGGCAAGGGCCAGCCGTTGACCCGCGAATCGGACGACAAGGTGGCCCAGAAGAATCGGGACATCGTCTGTGACAGCACGTTCAAGCCTTCTCCTTCTACGCCGAAGCCGACCCAGTGCGATGAGTTCCCCTTCGCCAAGTCGAAGCAGAGCGGTGCTCAGCAGGGCGTCACATCGGGCAAGGTCTGCCAGCAGTACCCGTCGTAGCCTCCACCATCGAGGGCAAGCAGTACCTCTCGCTCACCTGGCCCGGCCTTAAGGAGGGCAAGATGCCGCCGGCGAACGCCAAGTGCGCGCGTGCCAGCATGCCCAAGAACCAGAACGAGGGCGTCGGCGGTGGCCTAGGCCGGTTCACCAAGGCACAGCGACTCCTTGGTGGCAACGGATACTGGGTCGACGCAGGAAACAAGCTCTAATTGCCATACCCCACGTCGCTGGCCGGACGCTGACAGGGCAGGCCGGCCAGCGACGGCTGAAGCCGTAACAAGGAACCCGACGGGGCAGCACAGTGACGAGTGACATCTTCCCGAACCGCCAGCTCTACCAGTTCGGCTATTGCGCCGTCTTCGCAAAGGGCGTCGCACCCGCTGAACTGTTGGCCCGTGTAGGAGGCGAAGGCCTCCACCCCGTCGCCTTGACCCGCACCGAGAGCGCTCGCATTGAGGCCCTTGGCGAGGACATCGATGAGGACGTCGTGCCCGACGTGACGTTGGATCAGCTGCAAGACAGCGGAGTCCTCGCCAGTGACGGCCCCGTCCTTAGGGCCGGCGAACACGATGGCTGGTCATTCGTGATCGAGCCGGAGGGCTCCTACCTGGCGGTAGACGACATCCTGGCATCAGTCTCTCAGGGGACGGTGGCTCTCTCACTGCGGGACAGCGAGTCGGGCTCTTGCTGGGTCTCGTACGCCGAGGACGGCGAGATCCTCTCATCCTTCGATCCGCTCTTCCCGGAAAGCGACTACGGCACGCGGCCTGAGGTGCTCGAGCAGCTCACCGGCCACGGGGCAGCAATCAGCAACGGGGACCGAGCCGACGCGTACGCGAACGCGGTGCGAGCGATCCAGCCGCGGTTGCGGTGCACGGTGCCGCAGGAAGCCGATGAGAGCCGCCTCCTCACTATCAAGATCGCAGACGCGTACTGAGCTTGATCTTTATCTTCGGCGGTCTGCGACCAGGTAAGAGGCCGTGCGGATAGGGATGCGGTCATGGTCGGTGGTTCGGGCGTTCGTCCCAGCGGTGGGTAGTCCATGCCTGCCGGATCAGACTACGCACGGTGATGATCATGTCGGCGAGGTCGAAGAATGCGACTACCTGGCCCGCCACGCCCACGGCTTCCTGGCGGACCGCCGTGCCCGTCCTCAGTTGATCTCCCGCACTCTCGCAGCGGTCCGCTCGGCGAGCTCGCGGACGCCGTGCGCGGCGTTCTCCGAGAGCTCGCCGAGTATGGCGTCGGCGGCCGTGAGGAGGGCACGGGTCTCCTCGGGGCGGCCTGCGTCGGCCAGGGCGAGGGTGAGCCGGTAGTGCTCCTCGGCGATGAAACGGCCGAGGTTGACCTGCTGCCAGTGGCGCAGTGAGTCGTCGCCCGGGGTGGCCAGGGCGTCGCGCACGGCGGCCAGGCTGTCCACCGCCTGCGGCAACCGGCCCGCCTTCCGCTCGAGGCGGGCCAGGGTGTGCCGGGCCGAGGCCCGGTCCCATGCCGTCTCCTGAAGGGCGGCGTACAGGCGCTGGGCGCGCAGCGCCTGGGGAAGGTCGCCGAGTTCCTCGAAGTCCCGGGCGAGCCCGCTCAGCGGAGCCGTGGCCAGAGTGTGGGGCGCCTCGTGGCGGCGGAGTCTGCTCTGGTCCGTGAAGATGTTGTCGAGTTCGCGGATCAGCGTCACCCGCGCGAGGTCCGTCATCCCCTGGTCCCGAGCCAGGTCGGTCCATGTGGAGACCGGCTCGTCCGACGGGGCCGTCCCGAACATGGACTCGTCGAGCGCCCGCGCCCACTGTTGCAACTCGTCCGCGCTTGCACCCGGTTCCGGCATACCGCCCAGGCCGCACGCCGTGTCGAAGTCCGTCTCCCGGACCTCAAGCAGCAGTGGCAGATCTCCGGGGTCCCCGCGCAGCCCCACCAGCACGGTCGCGAGCCGCAGTTCGTCCGTCATCGATGACCGTGTCTCGTGCCGCAGCAGATGCCGCAGCAGCTCCAGATCGCCCTCGGCGCGGTCGAACTGCGCGGCCCGCAGGGTGATCCGGCGCCGCACCGGGTCCTCGGCGACTTCACGCCATGCCGTGCGGTCGCCCTCCCGCAAACAGGCGAGATCGGCGCGGCCCGCCGCGAGCACTGGCTCCCACAGCGGGGGACCGGCCGGGCCTATCCCGTCGTACGCGCACCCCTCATCCGCGTTGAGCAGTACGAAGTCTGGCTCGGTGCGCAGCAGCGCGGCACGCAGCCTGCCCACCAGCTCGACCGGGGAGCGTTTCGGGAAGCCCAGCGCCGTACGGAGCTCGGCCCGCTCCTCGTCGATTCCGTAGCACTCACGGATCTCGTCCTCGGTCTCCGCGACGCAGGCCAGGATCTTCTCCTCGCCGTCGTCCGGCGACAGACGTGTGTAGCCGCGCCAACCGGGCAGGCCGATCACGAGCTCCAAGGTCTCGTCGACACTGGAGCCGATGATCCCCGCGGCGCCCTCCGAGTCGGCGTAGAGCACCGAGCCGTCCGCGCACACGAAGTACGTTCCGCCGGTATCGTCCCCAGCTACCGTCTCCAGCGGCCCGCCCGAGGCGAGGCGGACCTCCTCGACATGGCCGTGGGCGGCGCGGTCCAGGTCGAAGTCGAAGGGGAAGGCGGCCAGTTCGGCCAGACGGCGGTCCTGCCGCAGCAGCCGTAGCGCGTGATCGGTCATGTCACAGAACGTAACATCGCCCACTGACAACGGACTCGCGGCCTCTGTAGGAGGCCGTGCGGATAGGGGTGCGGTCATGGTCGGCGGTTCGTGCGTTCGTCCCAGCGGTGGGTAGTCCATGCCTGCCGGATCAGACTACGCACGGTGATGATCGTGTCTGCGAGGTCGAAGAATGCGTCGATGACGGTGGTGCGCCGCTCGTAACAGCGGGCGAGGCGGTAGAAGGCGTTCTGCCAGGCGTGGGTGCGTTCGACATGCCAACGCCGACTGGCCTGGATGGGAGCTTTCTCACCCTTGTGTGCGATGCGTCCGTGCAGGCCGCGTTCGCTGAGCAGCGTGCGGGTCTTGTCCGCGTCGTAGCCGGCGTCCAGGTGCACGGTGATGTCGTCGGGTAACGGCGCCAGGTCGTCCAGGCGGTCCAGGGTCGGGGCGAGCAACGGGGAGTCGTGGCGGTTGGCACCGGCCAGGACACGACCCAGTGGAATGCCGTACCTGTCTGTGATACCCGAGCGTTTCAGGCCGTGCTTGCCGCGGTCGACCGGGGAACGCCCGGCCACCTCGCCGCCTCCAGGAGCCTTGGTGATGGAGCCATCCACGGCGATCTGGTCGAGGACGAGGCCGACGGTCCGGTCGTAGGAGTCCAGCGCGATCTGCTTGAGCTGGGCGAAGACGCCGAGTCGTATCCACTCGTCGCGACGGCTGCGGATCGTGGTGGCCGAGCAGGTCGTGTCGGCGATCGCCTCGTAAGAACAGCCGAAGCGCAGCAGTTGCAGGAGCTTGTCGAAGATGATCCGGTCGCTGATGCGTCGACGGTGGCAGCCAAGCGGATGGTTCGGGTAGTACTCCGGCCGCTCGGGCAGCAGGGCCACGAATTGGTCCGAGAGCGGTTCGGTCAGCCATGATGGCAGCGCGGGCACAGGCCTCCCTCGTAATCACAGAGCGTCGCAACTCCATGATCACCGGGACCTGTGTCTGTTCTGTTGCCGGGCCCCCCAACCACGCCTATCCGCGCGACCTCTAAGAACCCCTAACAAAATGAGGTGCCGTCGGCTCAACATCGTCCGACGGCACCATGTGTGGTCCAGGCGTCATTGCCCCAGAGATTGAACTCGGAATGACAGCCTTTCCGGGCTGTGCAGTCTCAGATTGGACTGGTCGGTCTCTCGGATTCGGTTAGCGAGGCTCGGGCCACCGCCACCGATCTGCATGCGGGAGATGACGCCCTCCAGGTCATCGACCCCGACGCAGAGTTCCCACTGCGGGGTAGTGCTGGGTTCACGCGCCGCGATGAATGCGGCAGCCGCGAGAGGAGTACCTGTCAACTGGTGGTAGAAGTCCCGGGCCCGGTCCGGTTGGCCGCAGGCCAGGACCATGTGATGTGGGGCGCCTGCCAAGCGGGGCGGGAACTTCCACCCGGTGAACCCATGGGGTTGCCACAGGGAGAATGGGGCACCCACCGGGTCGATCAACGTCGCCGTACGGCCCTGATCACCCGCGTCAAAGGGAGCCACGACAAGACGCGCGCCGTTCGCCGTCGCGGCTTCGGCGCGGCGGTCGACGTCATCAACGGCCAGGTAGTAGGCGACGTGGGCGGGCGTACCCGGCGGGTAGATCGGGTTCGCAAGGTCGCTGACGCCGCCAATCTGGTACCCGCCGATGGTTATCTTGGTGGCCTGGCGCCAGTCCTCCTCATCCACTGCAAAACACCAGCCCAGTGCCTGCGATAGGAAGGCAGCGGTGCCGGATGGATCGCGGGTCTTCAGGTCCATCCAGCAGAACTCGTTCAACGAACCTAGGGCGGTCATCGTGTCCTCCTTGTCTTTCGAGTGCTGGGTATCGGCTCACCGGGCGACTGCACAAGCGGGTTTCAGCTGCTAGCCGTGCGAGAGGTCCGGCGGGATGCCACAGGTCTGTGCTGCGTATGCAGTGACACCAGCCGTCTCCAGCAGATGAGAGCGCATCCGAGGCTGAGGAACGCTTCGTGGATGTCGTCGCGTATCTCCCAGCGAATCCGCAGGCGGCGGAACCAGTGCAGGTGAGCGAATGCGCGCTCGACGATCCAGCGTTGGGCTCCGAGTCCGGAGCCGTGTTCGGTGCCGCGGCGGGCGACCAGCGGCTTCACGCCAAGGGCCCGGACCATATTGGCGGTACTTGTCGTGGTCGTAGCCGCGGTCAGCAAGGATCACGTCCGGGCGGCGCCGGGGCCGGCCGCGCTTGCCTCGCACCGGCGGCACGGCCTGGAGGAGCGGGATCAGCTGAGTGACATCGTTGCAGTTGCCACCGGTCAAGGAGGCAGCAAGCGGGATGCCGGTGGCGTCAGTGATCAGATGATGCTTACTGCCCGTCCTGCCCCGGTCAACAGGGCTTCGTCCGGTCCTGGCTCCCCCTTTAAAGCCCGGATGTGGGAGCCGTCGACCACCGCGCGGGAGAAGTCCAGGGCGTTCGCGGCGCGCAGCTCGGCGAGGAGTACCTGGTGCAGCTGAGGCCACACCCCGGCCTCGGTCCATTCGGCCAGGCGGCGCCAGCATGTCATGCCCGAGCCGAAGCCGAGTTCCTGCGGTAGATGTTCCCAGGCGATCCCGGTATGCAGCACGAACAGGATGCCCTGGAACACCAGCCGGTCCGGATGCCGCTTGCGCCCTGGATGCCGGGTCCGGCGCTCGATCTTGGGCAGCAGCGGTTCGATAACTGCCCACAGCTCGTCGTCGACTTCCCATGCTTCGGCCGTGCCACCCCCCACCCCCAGATCCTCGGTCGGTCTTGGAGCGATCCAATCACCTCGAAGATCATTTCGTTAGGACTTCTAAGCGCCGACGGCCGCGGTAAGACAGGTGTACATCAGCTCGCTCTCCCAGCCTCCGGCCTCGGCGAAGCTCACGACGGCCGCTCTCGAGCCGGCCTCGCAGAGCGGCGTCTCCGTGGCGAATGCGGAGTTCACACCGTCGTAGGGCAGCAACTCCGAGCACTGGTAGGCGGGCGCGTTCATCAGGAGGATCGCGTCCCGCTCCGGGCCCGAGGAGCTGCCCGTGTAGACCAGGCAGAAGGTCGACCCGCGGTCCCCACCGGTCGCCGGTGTCTGGATGATCCGCACCTGTTCCAGCGCTGCCGATTGCTGCTCGACCGCAGGCTCGGACACCTCGGGGACGGGCGCTTGCGAGGGCTCGGTAGCGTCGGGCGCGAGCGTGGTCTGCACGGCGACGGGCGGTGTCGTATCGGAGGCCGCGGCCTCTGGCTGCTGTTCCTGCCCGTCATCGCCGGACAGAGCGAGCACGCCTAGGCCGGCGAGTCCTCCGGCAACGGCGGCCGCCAGCGTCACGGCCGCGATCACTGCGGGCCGAGGCCGACGGCCTGGCTGGCGGACCTGCTGCGGCGACAGCGGAGGCTCCGGACGTACAACGGGGATGCCATCGAGCGTGTCCCCGTTGTGGAAGCGAGCGAACTCTTCCTCCTCGTCCGGGCGTAGCGGGCGTTGTGGGCTGCCGTTCATGGATCCCCCACTGGCGACGGCTTGGACTACGAGAGCGCAGGTATCTCGCGCCCGGCCCCTCGCCCGGGTCGCTTTCGCCGCTCCTTGACGGCACCGGCGAACAGCCCGGTCCCCTCGAGGAAATCGATCACAGCGACCCCTCCGGCCTGGACCGTCTCGCCCCGAACATGCCGCTCGCGGTGAAACGGAGACGAGCAACTGCACAATGGTGGCGTCAACAGCGCGTGTCACGATGGCCCCAACTCGGGCCTGCTGACGCACGAGACGTACGCCGTATTGGCCGGCGGCCCGCTGGACGGACTGCTGCTCTTCTCTGAGCTAGGACCGGAACTCGTACAGGTGCAGCCCGAGTTCGCCGGCGGCCGCCGGGCAGCCAGGCACACGCGGCCAGGGGGCCCTCCCCGCGTACGGCGGCCAAGACGCGGGCCTCTCGCAGGTCCCACACCCGCAGGGTGCCGTCTTGGCCAGCGGTGGCCAGTCTGGTCCCGTCGGGGGCGAAGGCCACGGCGTCGACCGGGCCGGTGTGGCCTGTGAGGAGGCCGATCCGTGTCCAGGACGGCGCGCTCCACAGGCGTAGACCGCCATCCGCGTGCCCGGAGGCCAGCAGATGGCCGTCCGGGGACAGAGCCAGGCCGCGCACCGCGCCTGGGCAGTCCTCCAAGACGGTCAGGATGGCTCTGGCCCTGGCGTCCCATAGCCGCACCCGCCCGTCCTCACTGGCCGAGGCAAACCAGGTCCCGTCCGGTGCGATCGCCACTGCGGTGACCGGTCGGTCGCCTCCAGGCAGGGCGCCGATACAGCTGCGGGTGGCTACCTGCCACACGCATACGGTGCCGTCCTGCTGCCCGCCGATCAGCTGGGCGCCGTCCGGCGTGCCCGCGACGGCCGTCACGGGCACCCGATTGCTGCTCAGCAACTGGGCATAGCTTGGCGTCCGGCTACCTGGCCAGAGCGGAACGTCACTGACTAGTTCGACCATTCCGTTGGACCGGGCCTCGGCTCGCCATTGGCCGGTCGGGGCGTAGGCCACGCCGAGTACATCGGCCTGCGAGCTGCCGGCTCGACTGTCGCGCTGACGGGGCTCGCTGGTGTCCCACATACTGACTGTCATCCCACTTGCTGTGGCCATCTCTGTCCCGTCGGGACTTACTGCAAGCGCACGGACTCGGTGGCCGTGGTTCGAGTACCCCCGGCTATCAGAGCCGGGACCGACTTCCCATAGCCGGACCGTGCGGTCAAGGCTCGTGCTGGCCAGCCAGGAGCCGTCCGGCGCGACTGCCACGCAGGTCACCGCCTGTTGGTGCCCATTCAGGTCGTGCGTCCGCCGGCGTGACCGGAGATCCCACACCCGCACGGCCCGGTTCGTCGCGGCGGCTGCCCAGGTCCCGTCCGGCGCGACGGCCCCGGTGTCGCCCAGACCGACGTTCCGACCGCCGCCTCGGTTCTCCATACAGACGCCGCTCAGCGGGTACCACAGGCTCACGTGGTCCCCTCCAGCTCCTGCAGCCACCGCCCTGCCGTCCGCAGTGATCCTCACCCACAGTGCACGCTCGCGGCCCAGGGTTGCCCGATGCCGGCCGACCGCGGACCACAGCCGCACGCCGGGGTCCCGACCACCGGTCACCAACCAGCTGCCGTCCGGGGCGATCGCCACCGACCGAACCAGGTCCTGATGGCCTTTGAGTACCACGCGGGACCTCGCGGGCTTCACGTCCCACAAGCGCACGATGCGTCCGGTTGCTGCGGCTAGCCACGTTCCGTCGGGGGCGATCGCAAGTGCCGCCACGCCGTGGGTATGGCCGATGAGAACCGTCGTGCAACTGCCGGACAGGACATCCCAGAGCCGCACCTCGCGGTCGGCGCCGCCGCTGGCGAGCCAGGTTCCGTCCGGGGCGATAGCCAGTGTTTTGACAGGCCCGCGGTGTCCGGTGAGCACGGCGGTGCAGTGGCCCGACGGGATATCCCACAGTCGCACCTCGCCGTGTTCGTCACCGGTCGCTAGCCAGGTCCCGTCCGGGGCCGCCGCCACCGCGTACGGGACGCCTCCATGACCGACGAACGTGCGCAGCAGCTCTGGTGGAGGCAGATCGGGTGGTGCCCACCGGTTGGCCAGCAGCGGGCGTGCCGCTGGCTCCGCCTGCCTGGCCGCGATCTTGTCGCACCAGTTCGGCAGCGAGGCCAAGCGGCTGTGCAGTACGTTGACGAGCAGCCGGTCGGCGTCCTGCCCGTCCCCACCCGGACCGGCGTTCAGGGGACTGAAGAGGTGTGCGATGCGCCCCAAGTCCTGACCCAGGGCGGCCGCGGTTGCCGTCGGGATCAGTGCCAGATCGCGCGTGGGCCCGGTCGGGCCCCGCTGTCGCAGCCGCGCCTCGACCCAGCGGATATCGCAGGTGACCTGCTCGGCCTCTTCGTTGTGGCCCGCGCCTTGCAGATGTTCGATGAGGTGGTCGAGCAGGTAGCCCTCCGATGTCTCCCACCACGGCACGGGCGTTCCGGTGCTGGAGCCGGATGGCGCTGAGACATGGAGGAGGGCGGCGTGCAGCCGGCTCAGCTGCTCGCTCCCCAGCTCTTCACGCAGGTAGTCGCGCAGCACGTCGTGGAGTGTGAGCTGGCCGCCGTTCTCGGCGCTGAGGGAGACCAGGGACAGGTGGTCCAACTGTCGACACAGGGCTCTGCTTCCCTCTTCGTCGAGACCGGCCGTCTGCTGCCAGAGCCGGGCGGCCAGTGGCACTGGGATGACCTCGTCTTCGGCGAACACACCGAGCTCGGCCAGCCGGTTCGTCCCGTCGGATGCCAGCAGCAGGCGAGAGGCATTAACGGTGGCGTGCACCGCACGTGCCCGGCGCACCGGATCGTCCAGGTCGAGGACGGTGCCCGGCGTGTCGAGGGCGGCAGGCCCGCCGGTTCGCAGCAAACGCAGCGCCTGCGCGGCCGCGTCCGCCGAGACCAGTCCGGTTTCGATCTGATTGGCGATCAACCGGTTGGTCAGGCGGAGCAGTAGGGCCCACCGGCCGGTGGCCGCGAGCAGGTCCCGTACGGTCGTCGCCGGCAGGGCCGGCAGTTGCCAGGTCAGCACGGCGCGTGCCTGGGCCGGGGACATCTGGTCGACACGCACGCGGGCGCTGCCGGGCGGCAGCACCGCCGGTACCCGGGTGGTGACCAGCCGCACACACCGCTCGCCGCCTCGGAGGAAGGGAGCGAGCTGCTCGGCTTCCCACACGTCGTCCAGGACCAGGAGGGTGCGCGGCCGTTGGTCCAGAAGCCGGCCCAGATGCGAACCGGCCAGGTCGGGGTCGTCGAACGCGGTGGGGTCGCCGGTGATGAACCGGGTCACCTCGGCGACCTTCGCCGCAACCGCTGCCCGGCCCCGCACGTCGCGCCCGATCGTCACCATGAAGATCCGGTCGCGGAAGTGGCGGCGCACCCGGGGACTTGCGCATACCACGGCCGCGAGAGTGGACTTGCCGAATCCTCCTGCCCCTTCGAGGGAGGTGGTGATGGCGACCGCCCGGCTGGCGGCGCGGCGTCTCGCGCACACTGCGGCGACGGCTCGGCTGCCCTCGTTGCGGCCGACGACCCACTCCGGGACCGGCACGGGCGCGGGTGGTGGAGGATCACTGGCTCCGGCGGCTGGCCGCTCCCACCAGGCCGGAATGGAGGCGAGGACGACCGCCACGGCGGCCAGCCCGGCGACGGACAGCCAGGCATGCTGCCGGAGCAGGTCCAGCGGTCCAGGCCAACGGTCTGCAGCAGTGGCAGCGTTTGCAGCCAGAGAGACCAGGATCGCGATGGCCGCCGCTGCTCCAGCCGAGACCATCATCCGCAGGCCGTGCACCCGCATGCTATTCCCCCGTCACCACACGTGATCCGCTGTCGGCACGATAGCGATCGGAAGGCGCCTCCGCAGTCGACCGTCACACCATGGTGTGACGGGCCACCGCCGCACTACTGGCGATATCAAGGGGTTCCGCCGCACCATTCCCCCAGTCGAAGCGAGACACCGAAACCATGCCAATTGCCCTCCCTTACGCGACATGGTGCGTGTGCAGCGGGTTCGGCCAGGAGGAGCTCGGGGAGGAAGCCGAGGGAGGACTTCTGCTCGCAGCTGACGGTTTCGGCGAGCTCGGGGAACTGGGACCGGCTCTCCCTTACAACGGCTAACACAATGAGGTGGATGAGTCCTGGTTGCCGTGTCCGGCACGGGAGTTGAGCGTTTGTTCGGTGTGGGGACGTCGCCGTGGATCGTGTCGGATGAACTGTGGGACCGTCTGGAGCCGCTGTTGCCGCAGCGTGCGCAGGTTCCGGCATCCAGGTCGCAAGCCGTTGCCTGACAGGGACGTGCTGTGCGGGATCTTGTACGTGCTGCACACCGGGATCCAGTGGGAGTACCTGCCCAAGGACCTCGGCTTCGGGTCGGGCATGACGTGCTGGCGCCGGCTGCGGGACTGGAACGAGGCTGGCGTCTGGCAGCGGTTGCACGAGATTCTGCTGGCCGAACTGAACGCGGCCGCACGTCTGGACTGGTCCCGCTGTGTGGTCGACTCCTCGCACGTCAGGGCGCTAAAAGGGGGCAGCTCACGGGCCCATCACCGGTTGACCGGGGACGAGCCGGCTCCAAGCATCACTTGATCACCGACGGACACGGCACTCCGCTCGCGGTGCTGCTGACCGGCGGCAACCGCAACGACGTCACCCAACTCCTGCCCCTGCTCGACGCGATCCCGCCGGTCCGCGGCCGGGTCGGTCATCCTCGCCGGAAGCCGGACTCACTGTTCGCCGACCGCGGGTACGACCACGACATCTACCGGGACCAGGTCCGCGCCCGCGGCATCGTGCCCGCGATCGCCCGCCGCGGCACCCTGCACGGCACCGGACTGGGCACCTACCGCTGGGTCGTGGAGAGGAGCTTTGCCTGGTTGCACGGCTTCCGTCGCCTGCGCATCCGCTGGGAACGGCGAGCCGACATCCACGAAGCATTCCTCAAACTCGCCTGCTGCCTCATCACCCATCGGCAGCTCAGCGCATTGCGCTGACACTGGAACCGCTGGGCACTCCATGGATGTCCGTCGCGCATGCCATGATCCGGCCCCATGAGCGACCGATCGCTTTCGCCTGCCTGGCTGGCCTCGTGGACAGAGAGGGTCAGCGGGACTCTCACGGCCATGACAGGCGAGTTCGAGCATCGGCACGGCTTTCCTCCTGGGACCAACCAGGTCCGGCCGGCCGACCACGATGATCAAGCCGCGGCACACACGCTCGCCCAAGTCACCCCTACACCAGCTGACCTGGTCACCTTCTACGAAAGCATCGGTGACGTCACCTGGGAGGACGTTGGCAACGGCTACTTCCTCGATCCGGCCGGTGACCTCCTGCTGCGGCTCCAGGAGTGCGGCGTTGTCGACGTCGGCACGGACAAAAGGAGCCGTGGCCTGGTCATCGGCTCGAACGGCGGCGGCCTGATCTATGTCGCGGGGCCTGATGGGGCCGTTTACCGGACGCGGACGGCTTCGCTGGACGAAGCGGAGCTCGACAAGGTAGCCGATGACCTACGACAGTTTCTGGAGCTGCTGGAGCGTTCCCTGACAAGGTTCAACGCCGACGGCGAGCCGGGATACCTGTAAGCACAGGCCCGACGACCATTTTGTTAGCCGTTGTAAGACCATTACACCCACACGGGCGGCGCCTTCGGCGAACACCCAACTGCGCCCCCAAACGGCCCGCTACGAACGGTGCATGCTCAAAACCGTGCTGCGCGGCCTGAGCGCCGTGTTCCTCGTTGCCCTGCCCCTGACGGTGCCCGCGCCTGCCCAGGCCGCGGAGACCCTGTCTCTGACCGAGGCGGTCGCCGCCCTTCCGATCGCGGCGGAGTCCCGTGAGGGCTACGACCGGGATGCCTTCCGTCACTGGAACTCCGGCGCAGACCCGATGGACGGGTGCAACACTCGTGCCGAGGTCTTGATCGCTGAAGCCGTGGAGCCGCCGACCGGGGGGCCAAGGTGCCGGCTGTCTGGGGGCCGCTGGTTCTCCTACTACGACCAGGTCTGGGTCACCTCTGCCTCCGGTCTCGACATCGACCACATGGGCCCGCTCGCTGAGGCCTGGGACAGCGGCGCCTCGACCTGGTCCGCGCAGCGGCGGGAGGCGTACGCCAACGACCTGGGCGCGGAGGCCAGCCTGGTCGCGGTCACGGCCCGCTCCAACCGGTCCAAGTCCGACCAGGACCCGGCGACGTGGCTGCCGCCGGCCGCCGAGGTGCACTGCCGCTACATCGCCGAGTGGGTGGGGACGAAACTGCGCTGGCGCCTGTCGGCGGATGAGGTCGAAGCCGCGGCTGTCCGCGAGGTCGCGGCCGGCTGCCCGAACCAGACCGTCACCTACGAGCCGGCGGCATAGGCAGCCTCCCACAGCGCCCCGGGACGCCCCACGCGCCTGGGGGACCGCTACACGCCCTCGCGTCGGCGGGTGCCTGGCGGTTGCGTTCGTCCTAGCCTGGAAGGGCTCGGGGCTGCTGGGGAGGTAGGTCATGCCCCGGACCGTGTGGAGTGGCGCGATCAGCTTTGGCCTGGTCAGCATGCCGATCAATGTCACCGGCGCGACCGAGGACCACTCGATCCGCTTTCACCGGGTCCACCTGGAGGACATGGCCTGGGTGCGCACCCGCAAGGTCTGTGAACTGGAGGACCGCGAGGTGACGGCCGCGGAGATCGGCAAGGGCTACGAGCTGTCGAAGACGCAGATCATCCCGATCAGCGACGAGGACCTGCGGGACCTGCCGCTGCCGACCGCCCGCGCGATCGAGATCGTCGCCTTCGTGCCACTGTCCTCCGTGGACCCGATCCGGATCGGGTCCGGCTACTACCTGGAGCCGAAGGAGCAGATCGCGGCCAAGCCGTACAAGCTGCTGCGGCAGGCGCTGGAGCGTTCCTCGCGGGTGGCCGTCGCGAAGTACGCCTGGTCGGACGGGAACGTCTGAGCCTGCTCCGGGTGCGCGGGGTGGCGATCGTGCTGCACGCGATGCTCTGGCCGGACGAGATCCGTGATCCGTCGTCGCTGCTCCCGGCGCCGGTGGAGGTCTCGCAGGAGGAGATCGACGGTGCGCTCGCGCTGATGGACACAATGACGGTGGAGGATCTGACCGGACCGGGGTTCGAGGACGAGTACACCAGGGCACTCAGCGAGATCATCGTGGCCAAGCGCGAGCACCGCGAACCGCTGGCCACGCCGGAACCTGACCAGCCCGAGGGCGTGCTGGACCTGATGGCCGCGCTCAACGCCTCCGTCGCCAGGGCCCGGGAGTCCCGCGATGACGGCACGCCCGCCGACATCCACGAGCGGGCGAATCCGAAGAAGGCCGCGAGGAAGACGCCGGCCAAGAAGACCGCGGCCAAGAAGACGGCCGCGAAGAAGACGCCCCGCAAGTCTCCGCGCGTCGTACTGGCTGGGTCGGTCAGACAGGAACCGGCGACGGGGCCGCCGTCGGCCGCCGAGACGCACTGCCGCTCCGTCGCTGGGTGTGTGGCCGCGAAGCTGCGCTGGAGCCTGTCTTCCGATGATGGTCGAAGCATCGGCCGTCCGCGTGCCAGGGGTCGACTGCCCGGGCAGATCACTACGAGCCGACTGCCGTAGGCAGGACGGCTCCGACCCCGGTGTGGAGTGACTCCAGCCAGGCGGAGTGCTGCTCGTCGAGGGGCCGGCAGCCGACGGCCACTATGCGCGGTGGTCGGCTTTGCTGCGTTAATCGGTTCGCTGGTTTTCACTCGTGCGTGTTGTGGCTCTTGGAGGCGTCGTCGGGTGCGCCGTCCACTTTGGGGCACACTGCGCGGTGCCCGCGACGCGATCTGGCCGCCTTGGCGGTTCCTCGATGGGGTCGGCTGGGGCACAGTCTGGCGGGCCACGAGCGCTTGGGAGCCGGCGATCAGCGGTCGAGTTCTGGGTGCAGTGGGACGACGAGCGGGTGCCGCGGGTTCAGGCTTGGCGCTGTTCGACGCCTTGGCCTCGGCCGAGAAAACGTTGCACGCCAACCCCGGCAAGCACGGGGAGATCCCAGCATTCGAGCTGGAGAGCACGCTGAGGTTCTTCGCCCGGCACCTCGGTTGATACCGCCGCCTGCAGTCCGCGACGCGCCGATCGGGGACCAGGTCCCGATCGGCGCGTTCACTGGAGCTAGGTCCAGGAACCGCCGAGCCTGGCGAGGGGGTGCGCAGGATCGCTCACCGCCGCGGGGCCCGCCTCCCATGCCGGTGGGTTCTGCCGCGTCACGCGGAACGGACATAGAGCGCTGGAGTGGACCTGCGCTTCCGTGCCAGGGCGGGGGGCCTGCACCAAGGGTCGGGTTCACCCGCCAGGGGTGATCCCGTCCTGCCGCCGGGGCGGTGGAGTGGGCTTCGGGAACGATCGGGCCCACGGGTACCGGCGTGACGAAGAGACGTGAGATGAGCGATACGACTTCAGGCGGCAGGGGCCCGAGGCGCTTCCGGACCGGCCCCACGTGGCGCGCTCCGTTCTCGCCGTCGCGCCGCCCTGGTCGCTGTCGTCCGCGCCCTGCTTGTCACCGTTGGTCTCCTCACCGCCTACTACGTGCTTCCCCTGGACGATCGGCTCACGGCCGGCACCGCCGTGCTGCTGGTGTGCGGGCTGTTCGCGGTGCTTCTGGTGTTCTGCTGGGAAGTGCGGGCCATCATGCATTCCCTGCATCCGCTTCTCAAAGCGGTCGAGGGTCTGGCCGCCACGCTGGTGCTGTTCCTGGTCCTCTTCGCCGGCTCCTACTATCTGCTGGACCGCTCGGCGCCCGGATCCTTCAGCGAGCCGCTGAACAGGACGGACGCGTTGTACTGCACCCTGACCACGTTCACCACGGTCGGCTTCGGAGACATCACGCCACTCTCCCAGACCGCTCGGGCCCTCACCATGGCGCAGATGACGGGAGGACTGCTGCTCGTCGGAGTCGCCGCCCGGCTGCTGGCCGGCGCGGTGCAGGCGGGGCTGAACCGACAACGCCAGGAATCGACGGTATCGCAACACTTCGGTGCCGGTACCACGGAAGAGCCGGAGGCCGGACCATGACCATACCCAGTGCCTTCACCGCCTCCCTGCCACCGGCGGAGCGCGCCGCATACGGCAGGAAGGCCCGCGGACGGGCCTCACGCTCCTGTCACGGCTGGTACGAGGCGGGACCACATCGGCCGGACCCCGTCGATCTGCTGGAGAGCCAGTCCGCCGACCGCGTCCCGGCACTGGTACCGACCCGCTATGGCCGCATGCTGGAATCGCCGTTCCGTTTCTACCGCGGCGCGGCCGCGGTCATGGCGGCGGACCTGGCACCCCTGCCCAGCAGCGGGCTTCAGGTGCAGTTGTGCGGGGACGCCCATCCGCTGAACTTCCGGCTCCTGGCCTCACCGGAGCGCCGTCTGGTCTTCGACATCAACGACTTCGACGAGACCCTGGCCGGGCCCTTCGAATGGGACGTCAAAAGGCTTGCGGCCGGCCTCGTGATCGCTGCGCGGGCGAACGGGTTCTCGCGCAAGGAGCAGAACCGCACGGTACGGGCCTGTGTGCGGGCCTACCGGCTGCGGATGCGGGAGTTCTCCGGCATGCCGACCCTGGACATCTGGTACGCCCAGGACGACGCCGACCACGTACGGCAGTTGCTGGCGACGGAGGCCGAGGGGGAGGCGGAGCACCGCCTTCGCGATGCCGCCGCCACGGCCCGGACACGGACGCACATGAGGGCGTTCGCCAAGCTCACCCGTGTCACGGCCGAGGGCCGGCGCATCACCCCAGACCCGCCGCTGGTCACCCCGCTGGGAGATCTGCTGGCCGATCCCTCCGAGGCGGGTAGAGAGGCGGAGCTGCGGTCCCTCGTGGACGGATATGCGCGGACCCTGGCACCCGAGCGCCGGCATCTGCTGCGTCACTACCGACTCGTGGACATGGCCCGCAAGGTCGTCGGGGTCGGAAGCGTCGGCACCCGGTGCTGGGTACTGCTCCTGCTCGGCAGGGACGACGACGATCCGCTGCTGCTCCAGGCCAAGGAAGCCTCGGAGTCCGTGCTGGCCCCGCACACGGGCGGCGAGCGCTACGACAACCAGGGCCGCCGGGTCGTCACCGGGCAACGCCTGATACAGACCACCAGTGACATCTTCCTGGGCTGGACGCACGTCACCGGCCTTGACGGGAAGGACCGTGACTTCTACGTACGCCAGCTCTGGGACTGGAAGGGCATCGCACGGCCGGAGACGATGGACCCGCGTCTGCTCTCCCTCTTCGGCCGGCTGTGCGGGGCCTGCCTGGCCCGGGCCCACGCCCGCTCAGGCGATCCCGTCACACTCGCCGCGTACCTGGGCGGAAGTGACCGCTTCGATCGTGCCCTCACCGAGTTCGCCCGGTCCTACGCCGACCAGAATGACCGCGACCACACAGCGCTTCAGGCCGCCTGCCGCTCCGGCCGGATCACGGCCGCCCCCGCGTGAAGCCGGTCGGGGCGCGAGGAGCGGGCCGCGGTTAAGGCCCTGCTCCAGGGGCCACCCGGGCGGCGGGGCCGACGCTCCGGCCCTGCTGCTCTTCCCGCTCCCACTGCTCAGCCGGGGCGAGATGGCGGCACGCACCTCGTCGAGGGCGTACCTGAGCCACGTCTCCAGGGTCCGGAGGCGGTGCAGGTCGGGAGGAGGATCAGCCACGGGACTTGTTTGCGGCAAAAATCGAAAACAATCTGTCTACCTCTGATCTTGGCCAGTGCTCCGCCCTTCAGGGCGGGGGTGAGGGCCCTCTCTGGGTCGGAGGTGCGGAGCGCCGGAGTGCTCTGCGCCTTGGGAGTGACGGTCAGACGGGGCGCTGCTGGTTTTCGATGTACTGCTTGACGACGCTCAGGGGTGCTCCGCCGCATGATCCGGTGAAGTAGGAGCCGGACCAGAAGTGTCCGCCCCACAGGTACCGGCGGACGTGGCTGTCGTACTCCTGGCGGAGCCTGCGGAAGCTGACGCCCTTGAGGGAGTTGACCAGCTTGGAAAGCTGGACTTTGGGCGGGTAGTGCACGAGCAGGTGGACGTGGTCCTGTTCGCCGTTGAACTGTTTCAGCTCGGCCTCGAAGTCGGTGCAGACCTCCCGCATGATCTCTTCGGTGCGGATCAGCATGGCGTCGGTGAGCGCCTTCCGCCTGTACTTGGTGACAAAGACCATGTGAACGTGCAGGTTGTAAACAACATGGCGACCAGTTCTGACATCGGGATTCGGGTTCCAGCGCGGTGATATAGACCAATGCTAAGATTCCGAGCGTAAGTCAAGGCACCCTGGTAAAGCGGCAGTTCGGGCACCGTGCCCGGCTCCCTGAGCCCTTCGGCTCGCATCGCGCTCACGTACTCGGCGACCAGGTCGCGGCTCGCGGGGGTGCGCCGGACCACGTTCAGGTCGCTCAACCGC
>NZ_JBIDAU010000027.1:0-22179 GCF_043202655.1 Streptomyces sp. NPDC048171 | reverse complement strand
TACTGCAGGGGGGACCCTGTGGGAGAGTAGGACGCCGCCGAACAATCATTGTGGAAAGCCCCGCACCGGGAACGGTGCGGGGCTTTCTGCGTTTAGGGTCTTTCCATGCGCTACGACCTGGTTATCTTCGACAACGACGGCGTCCTCGTCGACAGTGAGCCGATCTCCAATCGGCTGCTGGCCGGCTATCTGTCGGAGCTGGGCCATCCGACGTCGTACGACGAATCCATTCGGGACTACATGGGCTCCGCGATGCACCGGATCCATGAGCTCATCCTGGAGCGGACGGGCCGGCGGCTGCCCGAGGACTTCGACGACGTGTTCCACGGGCGGGTCTTCGCCGCCTTCGAGCGTGAACTGGAGCCGGTGCCCGGGGCCGTCGGTGTGCTGGAGAAGCTCGCCGCGGACGGGGTGGCGTACTGCGTGGCCTCGTCCGGGAGCCATGAGCGGATTCGGGTCGGGCACCGCAAGACCGGGCTGGACCGGTGGTTCGACGACGAGCGGATCTTCAGTTCGCAGGACGTGGGGCGGGGGAAGCCGGCGCCGGATCTGTTCCTGCACGCCGCGCAGCGGATGGGGGTGGAGCCGGGGCGGTGCGTCGTGATCGAGGACAGTCCACTGGGGGTACGGGCCGCCGTCGCGGCCGGGATGGACGTGTACGGCTTCACCGCGATGACGCCGGCCTCGAAGCTGACCGGGGCCGGGCGGCTGTTCGGTGACATGGGGGAGCTGGCCGACCTGTTGGCGAGCTGACATTTGTCCTGCGCAGCACTGGACGGTTGTTTCTACCGAGGGCCTCCGCCCCGGCCCGATGCTGTGGGTATGACGATGAACACGGGCACGGAACAGGAGCGCCAGGGCAAGCGCCGGACCTGCGTGTCGCTCGCCCTGGACGTGGGGGTGCCCATCGGGTCGTACTACGTGTTCAAGGGCGTGTTCGGGATGGGTGCGGTCGCCGCGCTCGGCTGGAGCAGCGTGGTGCCCGTCCTGCGCACCGGGTGGGGTGTGCTGAAGCGGCGGGACGTGAACGCGCTCCCGCTGCTCGTCCTCCTGGCCAACCTCGTCGGTCTGCTGCTCGGCTTCGAGACGGGTGACGCCCGTCTGATGCTGGTCAAGGACAGTGCGGTGAGCAGCGTGGTCGGGTTCGTGCTGCTGGGGTCGGTGCTCGTGGGGCGGCCGATGATGACGGGGACCCTCAAGCCCTGGCTGCTCAAGGGGGACGCGGACCGGGAAGCGGCGTGGGTGCGGCTGCGGCGGGAGTCGCGGGCGTTCCGGCGGGCGGAGCTGCTGTTCTCCGGGGTGTGGGGGGTCGCCTTCGTCGCCGAGTGTGCGCTGCGGATCGTGGGGGTCTACTCGTTCTCGGTGGACACGATGGTCTGGCTCGGGACGGTCGTCCTGATCGTCACGATGCTGGTGGCCTTCGTGGTGAGCGGTGCGCTCGGGGCCGGTCCGATGGCCCGGATGATCGGCGCCAACGTCCGTGAAGTTGAGGGGAATTCATCTTTGGCCGGATCTACCCACGGGTAAGCCGGGGCTCTACGCTCGCCGCCATGACTGATGTGCTGCGGCGCGGTAGGGCTTCGCTCGCGTTCGGCTTCTTCGCCCAGGGCGTCGCCTTCGCCCTGCTGGTGACCCGGATTCCGGCCATTCAGGACCGGTACGGCGTCTCCGACGCGCTGCTGCCGGTGTTCCTCGCCGCGGTGCCGATCCTGGCGGGCGCCGGAAGTGTGGCGACCGAGCGTCTGGTGCGCCGGGTGCGGCCGAGCCGGGTGCTGCGCTGGTCCCAGCCCCTGGTGCTGCTGGCCCTGCTCGGTGTCGGGGCGGGGGACCGGATGGTGGTGCTGGCCGTGGCGCTGGGCGTCTTCGGGCTGGCCGTGGGGGCGCTGGACGCGTCGATGAACATGCTCGGCGTGAGTCTGCAACGGGCGTACGGGCGCAGCATCATGCTCGGGTTCCACGCCGCGTACAGCCTGGGCGGGATTCTCGGGGCCTCGCTGGCGTGGGTGGGTGCGCACTGGGATCTGGCGCTGTGGGTGTCGTATCTGCCGGTCGTCGTCCTGCTGCTGCCGGTGGCGCTGGTGGGGAGCCGCTGGTACGTCGACGGGGACCGGAGTGGTGCGGCGCGGGCGGCCGGGCCGGGCGGGGGCGGTGCGGGGCCCGGGTTCAAGCTGCTGCTGCCGCTGTGTTTGGTGATGACGTTCGCGTACATCGGGGACTCGACCGTCTCCAACTGGAGCGCCAAGTACCTCCAGGACGTGCTGGGGAGTTCGGAGCAGCTCGCGACCGTGCCGTACAACGTGTACATGGTGACCACGCTGGTCGGGCGGGCGGTCGGGGACTTCGGGGTGCGGCGGTTCGGGGCCGTGGCGGTGGTGCGGGGCGGGGCGGTCGTCGCGGCGGTGGGGTTCGCGGTGGTGGCGGGGGCGCCGGGGGCCTGGGTGGGGATGCTCGGGTTCACGCTGCTGGGGCTGGGGTTGTGCGTGCTGGTGCCGCAGACGTTCGCCGCGGCGGGGCGGCTCGCCACCGAGAAGCACGGTCCCGGGGCGTCGGACGCGGCGGTGGCGCGGCTCAACGTGTTCAACTACGTCGGCTTCCTGATCGGTTCGCCGTTAGTGGGCGCGCTCGGCGACGCCTGGAGCTACCGCGGGGCGATGCTCATACCGATGGTGTTGGTGCTGGTGACGGTGTTCTACGCCCGGTCGTTCGACTCTCAACCGGACCGATACGGTGGCGGACATGAGCGGCCGCGCACAGCTGATGTGGGACGAGGCAGTAACGGGCTATGACTTCGGGCCGGAGCATCCGATGGATCCGGTCCGGCTGGCGCTGACCCGAAGTCTGGTCGGTGCCCTCGGGCTCGACCGGGAGGTGGAGGTCGTCGCGGCGCGGTCGGCCGGCGAGTCGACGCTGCGGCTCGTGCACCGGCAGGACTACATCGACGCGGTGAAGGCGGCGTCGGTGGATCCGGGCGCGGCGGACGGGTCGTACGGGCTGGGGACCGTCGACGACCCTGCCTTCGCGCGGATGCACGAGGTGTCGGCGCTGATCGCGGGGCAGTCGGTGGGGGCGGCGGAGGCGGTCTGGCGCGGTCAGGCGCTGCACGCGGTGAACTTCGCGGGCGGGCTGCACCACGCGATGCCGGGCGCGGCCTCCGGGTTCTGCGTGTACAACGACGCGGCGCTGGCGATCGCGCGGCTGCTGGAGCTGGGGGCCGAGCGGGTCGCGTACGTCGATGTGGACGTGCACCACGGGGACGGGGTGCAGGCGGCCTTCTGGGAGGACCCGCGCGTTCTGACGGTGTCGCTGCACGAGCATCCGCGGACGCTGTTCCCGCAGACCGGGTGGCCCGAGGAGACGGGCGCGGAGTGCGCCGAGGGGTCGGCGGTGAACATCGCCCTGCCGGCGGGGACCGGGGACGCGGGGTGGGTGCGGGCGTTCCACGCGGTGGTGCCGGAGGTGCTCGCGGACTTCCGGCCGCAGGTGCTGGTGACGCAGCACGGGGCGGACACGCACTTCGAGGATCCGCTGGCGCATCTCGCGGTGTCCCTGGACGCGCAGCGGGCGGTGCAGGTGGCGTGTCACGAGCTGGCGCACGAGTACGCCGAGGGACGGTGGGTGGCCCTGGGTGGGGGCGGGTACGCCGTGGTGGATGTGGTGCCCCGGTCGTGGGCGCATCTGGTGGGGATCGCGGCGGGGCGGCCGGTGGAGCCGGAGACGGTGATCCCGGAGGGGTGGCGGCAGGAGGTGTTCGCGCGGACGCGGCAGTTGGGGCCGATGCGGATGACTGATGGGCGGTGGCCGGTGGGGTGGGCCTCGTGGGAGGAGGGGTACGACCCCGCGGATCGGTTGGATCAGGCGGTGGTGGCGGCTCGGCGGGCGGTGTTTCCGTTGCGGGGGTTGTTGGCGTGACGGGGGTTGGGGCGTGGTTCTTTGATCGGTGGGCCTGCGTCGGTGCGGGCCGGGGGTGGGTGTCGCGGGCCGGCGCCGGCCGGGTGCCGCTGCGCCCACCCGTGCCGCCCCAGCGGCACGACTGCCCGCAGCTGGGAGGCTGCGGGGTTACGCCGTCCGTGCGTCGGTTGCCCGGTTTTGCCACCTGGAGGGGTTCGGACCCGGCAGCATCGGGTGGGTGCTGACGCGTGGGGCTCTGCGGGCTCATCTGGTGGAGGTGCGGCTTGCCGGGGTGGTGGCGACTGCCCGTGAGGTGAGTCTGCGGAGCTATCGTTTGTTCGCCGCGCGGGATCCCCGGGTGCTGATCGGGATCGACCCGGTGAGGGACTGGGGGCACCGGGAGCTGGTCGCGTTGATGGCGGAGAGGTGCGGGGTCTCGGCCGATCCGCGGGACACTTCGGGCCAGGACGTGATCGACCCCGAGCGGACCCTCGCGGCGCTGGACGCCTTCGCGGGCAGGCTCGCCGCCGTCGCTCAGCGTCGTGCCCCGGTCCTCCTCGGCACGGGGCACCCGCACCGACTGCTCGGTTTCTACGTCGCCTTGGCCGAGGCGTTGTCGGCGGCGGGATGTACTGTCCTCACCCCCGCGCAGGGTCGCTGTGTCGACATAACGACCCGGTTCGGTCTACGCACGTACCGCCTCGACTACGTCCGGGGCGTCGCGTTGCTGCGAGCGGACGGCGGCGGTCGCGCCGGTGGTGAGCCGGGCGCACACACCCACTCGCCGCTCCCGGTTCGTATCGCGCTGGACGCCGCGGCCGAGGCGGGCGGGCCGCTGCCCGAGCTGGTGATCGGGGATCACGGGTGGGTCTGCGGGGCAGGTCAGCTGGGGTTCGAGGCCATCGGGCCGGCCGACACGGACGATCCCGCGCTCTTCGTCGGGGAGGCCGAGGGGTTCGTGTCCGTCGTCGTTCCACTTGATGACGCTGTGCGCTCCGAGTACTACAGACCGCTCACCCGCTACGTACTCAATCGGGCGTGTCTGTCACGGTAGGGAAGCGATGGGTGCACCTCTTCCCCATTCGCATCACCCGCCCCTACATTGGGGAGTGAGCACGCAGCGACGAAGAGTCACCGGAAGGGGAAGCCGGTGGCCGTCGAGTGCGGAAGGTTCAGGTGTGTCATGGCTGCAACGGGCGAAAGGCCTCTGAACGAGGTTCAGTTCCTTACCGTGGCGGAAGTCGCCTCGGTGATGCGCGTGTCCAAGATGACCGTGTACCGGTTGGTGCACAGCGGTCATCTGCCCGCGATCCGGGTGGGACGGTCGTTCCGCGTCCCGGAGCAAGCGGTTCACGAGTACCTCCGCGAGAGTTACGTGGGGGTGGAAACGGCCTGACGGCCTCGATTACGACCTCAGCGCTCGGGCGGGTAGGCTGGCCCCTCGTAGGTCGTGTGGGCCCATGGCGCTCACCAACCGAGTGATGAGAAGTGAGCGAGGGTAGTCGTGGGCTCTGTTATCAAGAAGCGGCGCAAGCGGATGGCCAAGAAGAAGCACCGCAAGCTGCTCAAGCGCACGCGCGTTCAGCGTCGCAACAAGAAGTAAGCGACGCTGCGCCGTCAGCGTGTCCTGTGGCCCCCCACCGCATCCGGTGGGGGGCCACAGTCGTCTCCCGGTATGCGGTGACCCGGTGCGTGACGGGACCGCGAATTCTCGTCACCTGCTGCATCCGGCGGTCATCACAGCGCAACACCGACCGGCTAAGTTGGCCGGCGGGCGGGGAAGGCGGCAGGGTACGCAGTAGGGCGGAAGGAAGGCGCTGATCTTGGGCAAGGTCGTGCTCGTGACCGGAGTGGCCCGGCAACTCGGGGGCCGGTTCGTCCGGCGTATCCAGCGGGATCCCGACGTGGACCGGGTCGTGGGCGTGGACGCCGTCCCGCCGGAGCACCATCTGGGCGGCGCGGACTTCGTCCAGGCCGACATCCGGCAGTCGGCGATCGGGCGGGTGCTGGCCGAGACGGGTGCCGACACGGTCGTGCACATGGACGTCACGGGCACGCCGCTGGTCAGCGGCAGCCGTACGTCGGTCAAGGAGACCAACGTCATCGGCACGATGCAGCTGCTCGGGGCCTGCCAGAAGTCGCCGACCGTGCAGCGCCTGGTGGTGAAGTCCAGTACGAACGTCTACGGGTCCGCGCCGCGGGACCCGGCCGTCTGCACGGAGACCACCGCGCCCAAGTCGCTGCCCAGCGGCGGCTTCGCCAAGGACGCGGTCGAGGTCGAGGGGTATGTGCGGGGCTTCGCGCGCCGCCGGCCGGACGTGGCGGTGACCGTGCTGCGGTTCGCCAACATCCTCGGCCCCGACGCGGGCACGCCGCTCGCCTCGTACCTCGGGCTGCCGGTGCTGCCGACGGTGTTCGGGTACGACCCCCGGCTGCAGTTCGTGCACGAGGACGACGTGATCGAGGTGCTGCGGATCTCCTCGCACGAGCCGCGGCGGGGGACGCTGAACAGCGGGACCTTCAACATCGCCGGCGACGGCGTGCTGCTGCTGTCCCAGTGCTCGAGGCGGCTGGGACGCCCCACGGTGCCGCTGCTGCTGCCGGCGGTCACCTGGGCGGGCACGCTCGTGCGTACGCTGGGGATGACGGACTTCTCCCCCGAGCAGATCCGGCTGCTCACCCACGGGCGGGTGGTGGACACCACGCAGATGCGCGAGACGCTGGGTTTTCGGCCGAAGTACACGACGGCCGGAGCGTTCGCGGACTTCGCACGCAGCCGCGGTGCCGGGCTGCTGCCGCCGGAGGCCCTCGCGGGGGCCGTCGACCGGATCGCGGAGGTGTCCCGGCGGGGCAACGGCCACCTTCCGACGCAGAGCGCCAACTGAGGAGCGCATCAACAATGGCGGACGCCAAGGTCATTCCGTTCGACGACGACCGGTCGCGGGGGAGCGGTGCGGGGGGTGCGAGCGGCGGCAACGCGGTACCGCGTCCGGCGCGGCGCCGCGGTGCGGGAAGCCGGCGCAAGGGCGCGGCGGAGCCGGCGCCGGTGCGGGAGGTGCAGCCACTGCCCGTGCCGGGCGCCGCGGAGCAGGAAGGCGACGTCCCCGTGGAGCCGGAGGAAGCGGACGGCGGCCTGGAGCAGCGGATCGCGGGTGGGCTGGCCTTCCTGCGCCGCCGTCTCACCGGGGACTACGAGGTCGACGACTTCGGGTACGACGCCGAACTGACCGACCAGGTGCTGATGTCGCTGCTGCGGCCGGTGTACGAGAAATACTTCCGGGTCGAGGTGAAGGGCGTCGAGAACATCCCGGCCGAGGGCGGTGCGCTGATCGTCGCCAACCACTCCGGGACGCTGCCGCTGGACGGGCTGATGATGCAGGTCGCCGTGCACGACCACCATCCGGCGGACCGGCATCTGCGGCTGCTGGCGGCGGACCTGGTGTTCGTGCTGCCGGTGGTCAACGAACTGGCGCGGAAACTCGGGCACACGCTGGCCTGCGCGGAGGACGCCGAACGGCTGCTGGCGCAGGGCGAGCTGGTCGGGGTGATGCCGGAGGGCTTCAAGGGCATCGGCAAGCCGTTCGGCGAGCGCTACAAGCTGCAGCGGTTCGGGCGGGGCGGTTTCGTCTCCACGGCCCTGCGGCAGGGGGCACCGATCATTCCGTGCTCGATCGTCGGGGCGGAGGAGATCTACCCGATGATCGGCAACTCCAAGACCCTGGCGCGGCTGCTGGGCTTCCCGTACTTCCCCCTCACGCCGACGTTCCCGTGGCTGGGCCCGTTGGGCGCGGTCCCGCTGCCGACGAAGTGGACGATCCAGTTCGGCGAGCCGATCCCGACGGACGGGTACGCGCCGGAGGCGGCGGAGGATCCGATGCTGATGTTCAACCTGACGGACCAGGTCAGGGAGCAGATCCAGCACACGCTCTACAAGCTGCTGGTGCAGCGGCGGTCGGTGTTCTTCTGAGCGGTGGTGGGGTGCCCCCTGTTTCCAGAGAGCACCCCACTCGGGTCAGTCCGCGTCCTCCGCCTCGATGCCCAGGCCGGGCAGGAGGCCCGGGAGGAGGGGCGGGAGGGTGACGTCCGGCTCGGTGGGCAGGTTGTAGTCGCCCGTCGACGGGGAGGTGGGGCGGGTGTCCTCCTTGGGCGGGTCGAGCAGGCCGCCGGTGCCGCCGCCGAGGAGTCCGTCGTCCTCTCGGCCGGAGTCGGACGACTCGCTGGGAGCGCGGCTGTCGGTGCGGCCGCGGTCGGACGTGCCGGAGTCGCCGGTGCCGGGGGCCGACGAGCGGTCGGTGCCGGGCGGGTCCGTGGTCGCCGGGCCGGAGCCGCCCGGGCGGCCGTCGGTGCCGCGGTCCTCGTCCGGGGAGGGCGGCCGGGGCAGCATGGACTGCAGCGGGGCCACGTCATCGTCTATGGCGTCGAACACCGACGACACCTGCTCACTGACGTCCCCCAGCTGCATGGGCAGCCGCTCGCGCAGCGCTCCCCAGGTCTCCCGGTGGGAACGGGAGAAGGAGGAGAGGGCCTGCATGGGGGCCAGCGAGTCGGGGTCGTGGGCGTAGGCCGCGCTGAGCAGGCGGTGTCCCTCGGAGGCGTCGTGCTGCATGCCGGAGAGGGCGCGGCGGATCTCGTTGAGCGACTCGTGGTCGAGGGGGCCGCTGCGGCCGCGCTCCATCAGTCGTCGCGCCTCGCCGAGCCGGGTCGACGCCCGGTCCAGGTATGCGCGGCCGCGCTCGTCGTTCCCGTCGGCCAGGCCGAGGCGGAAATCCTCTATGCCGCGCTTGAGGCCGTACAGGGAGTCGCCGGGCAGGGCGTCCGAACTGGCGGCGGCGACTCCGCCGAAGGCTCCGGCGGCCACGCTCACGCTCAGTCCGCCTGCGGTGAGGCCCTTGGCCAGCCGTGAACGGGGCCGGAACCTGCTCATCGGGGCCGCCCGGTGGCTGCCGCGCGCCCGGCGTTGCTCCGGGACCGGTGTGTCCCCCGCCCCACCGACCGCGGTGCCCTCCTGCAGCATGGCCTCGAACGCGGCCACCAGCTGGGCCCGCTGGACGACCTTGACCTCGGGATCCAGCTGCGGCCGGGGCAGCGTCTCCAGACCCTGCGCGAGGGTCACCAGATGACCCTGCTCGGTCGGATCCGCGGTGGCCCCGGCGGTCGCCGGTCCTCCGGGCTGTTCGGACGCCCCGGGATCGGTCTGCTCCTCCAGAGCCTGGGCGAAGGCGTTCGCCCGCCGGTGTGCCGATACGTTCGCGATCACTGGCGGCACCTCCTCTCGCTCTCGTCATGACGGTCGACTCCCCAGGGGGTCCTGAGGGTTGCACGCCCCGGTCGGAACCATCCGATCGGGTGATCGGAGTCGGCCGGGTAGTGACCACAGGGAGCCTGCATCCCGCACAACGAGCGGCGCGGCACTTGGGTTACGGACGGTGGATGATCTGACCGCTGTCCCAACCGACTTTCACCGATGGTGATTTGGAAAACGCGGAGGGTCAGCGGGCGTCGTCCGGGAGCAGCCGGGCGAGGGTGCGCACGGCGCGGTACTGGAGGGTCTTGATGGCGCCCTCGTTCTTGCCCATGACACGGGCGGTCTCGGCGACCGAGAGGCCCTGGAGGAAACGCAGCGTGACGCACTCCTGCTGCTGCGGGTTGAGCCGGCGTACCGCCTCCAGCAGGGCGGCGTTGGAGAGCGATTCGAGGACGGAGTCCTCGGGGGACCGCTCGACCTCGTTGGCGTCGAGCATCTCGCCGGTGGTGACCTCCAGTCGGAAGCGGCTGGACTTGAAGTGGTCGGCGACGAGGTTGCGGGCGATGGTCACCAGCCAGGCGCCGAAGTCACGGCCCTGCCAGGTGAAGGTGCCGATGCGCCTGAGGGCCCGCAGAAAGGTCTCGCTGGTGAGGTCCTCGGCGGTCGCCTTGCCGCCCACGCGGTAGTAGATGTAGCGGTAGACGGTGTCGCTGTACTGGTCGTAGAGCCGGCCGAAGGCGTCGGCCTCACCGGCCTGGGCCCGTTCGACCAGGTCCATCATGCGGGCGCTGTCGCTGTCCGCGGCGGGGCGGCGGTGGGTGGTGGCGGCGGTCCCGGACGAGGACGACCGCGCGCGTCTGCCGACGGCGGCGCTTCCTTCGGCCAGTGCGTAGCACGGACCGGCGGGCGCGGCGGCGGCGGCGAGGGCGGGGACGGTGTACGCGGTGGGGACGAGGCCGCGCAGGAGGTCTTGGGCCGATTTGACCGTTGCGCGCAGCGTAGCCAGGCCCGAGGCGTCAACCCCGACGTGTGGGTACACGGGACTCCCAGAGGCAGAGCTTGCATCACGTGCAGTTCGGAACCTGTCACCCGTCGTAGCGAAGGTGGGGTACCGGAATGCGTCTGAGGAGAATAACGCTTCGTACAGGCACTGCTACGCCCAGTTGCTCAAATCATCGATTACGTCGCTTCTGTGCCCGATTGACGCTCGATCAGATGCGGCAAAGTGATCAGTGAATGACCGAAACGGATCGGGTTCCTTGTTGCTACAGAGCGTGTTGTGGCCGATGTGAGGAAGCGTGAGGATCCGGGACTGGAGTGGGCGTCCCGCGGGTACGTCACATGGCTCGGATCAGCGGCGGCGGCGGTGCAGCGCGATGGCCGCCGCGGTGCCGCCCGCCACCGCGCCGACACCCGCGGCCGCGGGGATGCCGACCTTCGCCGCCTTGCGGCCGGTGCGGTAGTCGCGCAGGCGCCACTCCAGCTCGCGGGCGTGCTTGCGCAGCTTGGAGTCGGGGTTGATCGCGTACGGGTGTCCGACCAGCGACAGCATCGGGATGTCGTTGTGCGAGTCGCTGTAGGCGGCGCAGCGGGACAGGTCCAGGTGCTCGGCCGTGGCCAGCGCCCGTACCGCCTCCGCCTTCGCCGGGCCGTGCAGGGGCTCGCCGACCAGCTTGCCGGTGTAGACGCCGCCGATGGACTCGGCCACCGTGCCGAGCGCGCCGGTCAGGCCGAGGCGGCGGGCGATCACCTGGGCGATCTCCACCGGGGCCGCCGTGACCAGCCAGACCTTCTGTCCGGCGTCCAGGTGGGCCTGGGCGAGGGCGCGGGTGCCGGGCCAGATCCGCTCGGCCATGTACTCGTCGTAGATCTCCTCGCCGATCGACTTCAGCTCGGAGACGCGGTGGCCCTTGACGATGGAGAGCGCGGAGTCGCGGGCGTCCTGCATGTGCTCCGGGTCCTCGAGTCCGGCCAGCCGGAAGTACGCCTGCTGCCAGGCGAACCGGGCGAGGTCGCGGGTCTCGAAGAACTTCCGCTTGTACAGGCCCCGGCCGAAGTGGAAGATCGCGGCGCCCTGCATCACGGTGTTGTCGAGGTCGAAGAAGGCCGCCGCGCGGTCGTCGCCGTGGACCGGGAACTCCGGTTCCGCGCCGGAGCCGGTCGCGGTCTCCGGTGTGGCCTCGGCGGACTTGCGGGCTGCCTCCGCCGAGGCCTCGCCTGCCAACACGCTCCGCGCCGTGGCGGAGCGCCTACGGGGAGAGAGCCATCCGAGAGCGGCCATGTCCGTGAGCATAGCCAGTTTGTTCGGAGGCTTCGGAGTCGAGAGGTTCGCAGGCTGTGAACTCTGGACGACCGGGTCGTTAAAGGGCGCGGGAGAATGGCCGGCATGAGTCCCCTCTTCCGCCGAAAGCCCGCGCAGGCCCCGCAGCCCCCGCAGACCCCGGGGGCCCCGCACTCCGCCCAGTCCCCTGAGCATTCCGAGAACCATCTCGTCACCCTCATCCGCAAACCCGGCTGTCATCTGTGTGATGACGCACAGCTCGTCGTGGAGAAGGTCTGCGCCGAACTGGGTGTCCCCTGGGAGGGGAAGGACATCACCCAGGACCGCCGACTGCACGACCAGTACTGGGAGCAGATTCCGGTCGTCCTGGTCGACGGCAGGCAGCACACCTTCTGGCGTGTGAACGAGGAACGGCTGCGCAAGGTACTGACCGACCAGTCCAAGTAGTCCGTATGGTCGCTTAGGATCGATGGTGACCAGGTCTCGGGGGCGTTGATCGTGAGGAGCGTGTACGGCTTTGCCCCCGATGAGTGAGGAACGAGGGTGCGTGTGCGCCGGTTCCCGTCCCGTGCGCCGGGGGCGCGTGACCCCGGTCACGTTGGCCGGGCAAATCGGACACCATCTTTGTGCACGCGTTCACAAAGACATAGCCTGCATTCGACGGGGCGGTCATGTAGGGACGTATGACCGCCTACAGCCCCGCTCTACCCGCAGGAGCACCGTGGCAACTGGCCGAACACACCGACCGGCGACCCGCAGCCGAGGGATTCCCGAGGCCACCGTCGCCAGGCTTCCGCTGTACCTCCGCGCCCTCACCGCGCTCTCCGAGCGTTCGGTGCCCACGGTCTCCTCCGAGGAGCTGGCGGCCGCGGCCGGGGTCAACTCCGCGAAGCTCCGCAAGGACTTCTCCTACCTCGGCTCCTACGGGACCCGGGGCGTCGGGTACGACGTCGAGTATCTCGTCTACCAGATCTCCCGTGAACTCGGCCTCACCCAGGACTGGCCGGTTGTGATCGTCGGAATCGGTAACCTCGGTGCCGCCCTCGCCAACTACGGCGGGTTCGCCTCCCGTGGATTCCGGGTCGCCGCGCTCATCGACGCCGATCCGCAGATGGCCGGAAAGCCCGTGGCCGGCATCCCGGTGCAGCACACCGACGAGCTGGAGAAGATCATCGACGACGACGGTGTGTCGATCGGCGTGATCGCGACCCCCGCCGGCGCCGCCCAGCAGGTCTGCGACCGGCTCGTGGCCGCCGGTGTCACCTCCATCCTGAACTTCGCGCCGACCGTGCTGAACGTCCCCGAGGGCGTCGACGTGCGCAAGGTCGACCTCTCCATCGAGCTGCAGATCCTCGCCTTCCACGAGCAGCGCAAGGCCGGCGAGGAGGCCGCGGCCGACGGCGTCGCACCGCCCTCCGTCGCCCGCAAGCAGCGCCCCACCGAGCAGGGACCCGACGGGGACGTACCCGCCGTGATGCCGGCATGAGTCTCCTCGTCGTCGGGCTGAGCCACCGCAGCGCCCCCGTCAGCGTCCTGGAGCGGGCGTCGCTCGGCGAGGACGCGCAGCTCAAGCTGTTGCAGGACACGGTCGCCGCCGAACCGGCCGCCGAGGCCGCGGTGCTGGCCACCTGCAACCGCATCGAGCTCTACGCCGACGTGGACAAGTTCCACGCCGGAGTCGCCGAGCTGTCCACGCTGCTCGCCCAGCACAGCGGGGTCGGCCTGGAGGAGCTCACTCCCCATCTCTACGTGCACTACGAGGACCGCGCCGTCCACCACCTGTTCTCGGTGGCCTGCGGGCTCGACTCGATGGTGGTCGGCGAGGGGCAGATCCTCGGCCAGATAAAGGACTCCCTGGCCCGCGCCCAGGACCTGCACACCGCCGGCCGGCTCCTGAACGACCTGTTCCAGCAGGCGCTCAGGGTCGGCAAGCGCGCCCACTCCGAGACCGGCATCGACCGCGCTGGGCAGTCCCTGGTCACCTTCGGCCTGGAGCAGCTGTCCGCGGGTGCCGACCCGCAGATCTGGGCACAGGGCAAGAAGGCCCTGGTCATCGGTGCCGGATCGATGTCCTCGCTGGCCGCCGCGACGCTGGCCCGGGCCGGGGTCGCCGAGATCGTGGTCGCCAACCGCACCTTCGAGCGCGCCGAGCGCCTCGCGCAGATCCTCTCCGAGGGCGACGACACGGACGTGCTGGCCCGCGCGGTACCGATGGACTCGGTGCCGTTCGAGCTGACACGTGCCGACGTGGCCGTCTCCTGCACCGGCGCGACCGGTCTCGTCCTCACGGCCGACTCCGTCGCCGCGACGGTGGAGGGCCGTACCGGCGCCCCCGCGGCCGAGGCCGGCCCCACCGGCGTACGGGACGAGCCGGAGGCCGCCGCCGCGCCGCTGCCCACCGCGGGCGCCGGTGCCGACGAGAACTGCCCGCTCGACCTGGCCGCCGTGCCGACCGGCTTCTCCGTCATGGGGGAGGCCGCCGTGGCCGGGATGGACGCGGCGACGCTGGAGCAGCACGGTGCCTGGGCCGCGGGCGGCGCGGCGGTGGACCGGCCGCGCGAGACCGGGCGGCCGGGTCCTGAGGCGGACGCCGAGCTGATCGGCGCGCTCGCCGCGACCGCCGCGAGCGTCGGCCGGATCCCCGAGCGCCGCCGGCCCGAGCCGGTCGCCGAGGTGCCGCGCCCGCAGCCCGTGCTCTTCCTCCTCGACCTCGCCATGCCGCGCGACATCGACGCCGCCGTGCACCGGCTGGCCGGGGTGCGCCTGGTCGACATCGAGTCCCTCGCCGACGCGTCCGCCGACGCGCCGATGGCCGCCGACGTCGACACGGTCCGCCGCATCGTCGCCGACGAGGTCGCGGCCTTCGGTGCCGCCCAGCGCGCCGCGCACATCACGCCCACCGTGGTCGCGCTGCGCAGCATGGCCGCCGAGGTGGTGGCCGGTGAGATCGCCCGCCTCGAAGGGCGGCTGCCCGGCCTCGACGGCAAGCACCGCGCCGAGATCACCCAGACCGTCAAGCGTGTGGTCGACAAGCTGCTGCACGCGCCGACGGTACGGGTCAAGCAGCTCGCGGCAGAGCCCGGCGGCGCCGGGTACGCGGACGCGCTGCGCACCCTGTTCGACCTCGACCAGGAGACGGTGGCCTCCGTCTCCCGCGCCGAGAACAGCACTGAGAAGAACCGAGGGCCGGCATGACTGAGAAGGCACTGAGGCTGGGGACGAGGCGGAGCAAGCTCGCCATGGCCCAGTCCGGGCAGGTGGCGGACGCCGTGAGCCAGGTGACCGGTCGGCCCGTTGAGCTGGTCGAGATCACCACGTACGGGGACGTCTCGCGGGAACAGCTGGCGCAGATCGGCGGCACGGGCGTGTTCGTCGCCGCGCTGCGCGACGCGCTGCTGCGGGGCGAGGTGGACTTCGCGGTTCACTCGCTCAAGGACCTCCCCACCGCGCAGCACGAGGGCCTGGTGGTGGCCGCCGTACCCGAGCGCGAGGACCCGCGGGACGTGGTCGTCGCCCGGGACGCGCGCAAGCTGACCGACCTCCCGCGCGGGGCGCGCATAGGCACCGGCGCGCCGCGCCGCATGGCGCAGCTCAACGCGTACGCCCGTACCCACGGGATGGAGATCGAGACGGTCCCGATCCGGGGCAACGTCGACACCCGCATCGGATACGTCCGCAGCGGGGAGCTGGACGCCGTCGTGCTGGCCGCCGCCGGACTGAACCGGGTGGGCCGCAGCGACGAGGTGACCGACTTCCTGTCGGTCGACACGGTTCTGCCCGCCCCCGGCCAGGGGGCACTGGCGATCGAGTGCGCGGCGGACAACGCCTCGCTGATCGCCGCGCTCGGCGAACTCGACGACCCGTTCACGCGGGTCGCCGTAACGGCCGAGCGGTCACTGCTCGCCGCCCTGGAGGCCGGCTGCAGCGCCCCTGTGGGCGCCTTGGCCGACCTTCTGGCCGACGGGCAGACTGTCAAGGAAATGCGCCTGCGCGGCGTCGTCGGCACGACCGACGGCTCGACGCTGGTGCAGCTGTCCACCACCGGTCCCGTGCCCGAGACGCACGAGGCGGCGCTGGCATTCGGTCGCGAACTCGCCACCGAGATGCTCGCCCAGGGCGCGGCCGGTCTGATGGGGGAGCGAGCACATTGAGCCCCACCGCCTTTCCCGCCGGTCCGGAGCACGGGCACGTCACCTTCCTCGGTGCCGGACCCGGAGATCCGGGACTACTGACTCTGCGCGCCGTGGAGGCGCTGTCGCACGCGGACGTCCTCGTCGCCGAGCACGAGGTGCTCGACGTCGTACGCACGCATGCACGGCAGGGCGTGTCCGAAGTGCACACGGATGCCGATCCGTCGGATCCGGGCACAGGCGCGCCCCAGCTGAAGGTAGTTGACGGAGCGTCAACGACCTCGGGCGTCCCCGCTGTGCGGGATGCCGCACATCTTGTCATGGAGGCCGCGCGGGGCGGCAGGCGGGTCGTGCGTGCGGTGACCGGGGACCCCGGGCTCGACGCGTACGCCGCCGAGGAGATGCTGGCGTGCGCCGCGGCCGGGGTGCCCTTCGAGGTGGTGCCCGGTATCGCGAACGCCGTCGGCGTGCCCGCGTACGCCGGTGTTCCGCTGCGTGACGCCGAGGGCGCCGACGTGCGGTTCGTGGACGCCCGTACGGCCTCCGGCCGCTGCTGGACCGAGGTCGGTGCCTCGGACGGCACGGTCGTGGTCTCGACGACGCTGGACTCGGTGGCCGCGGCCGCCGGCGAGCTGGTGTCGGCGGGCCGCAAGCCGGACACGCCGCTGACGGTGACGATCGCCGGTACGACGACGCGGCAGCGCACCTGGACGGCGACGCTCGGCACGGTGGCCCAGACCCTGAAGCAGGCGAAGGTGCTGCCGTCCCCGGACGGTGGCCGCCCGGTGATAGCCGTGGTCGGCGAGCGTTCGGCCGCCGCCCGGCGCGACCAGTTGTCGTGGTTCGAGTCCAAGCCGCTGTTCGGCTGGAAGGTCCTCGTGCCGCGGACGAAGGAGCAGGCGGCGTCGCTCTCCGACCAGCTGACGTCCTACGGCGCCGTGCCGCACGAGGTCCCGACCATCGCGGTGGAGCCGCCGCGCACCCCGCAGCAGATGGAGCGGGCGGTCAAGGGCCTGGTCACGGGCCGCTACGAGTGGATCGCGTTCACCTCGGTCAACGCGGTGAAGGCGGTCCGGGAGAAGTTCGAGGAGTACGGGCTCGACGCCCGCGCCTTCGCCGGGATCAAGGTCGCCGCGGTGGGCGAGCAGACGGCCAACGCCCTGATCGCCTTCGGCGTGAAGCCGGACCTGGTGCCGAGCGGCGAGCAGTCGGCGGCCGGTCTCCTGGAGGACTGGCCCCCCTACGACCCGGTCTTCGACCCCATCGACCGCGTGTTCCTCCCCCGCGCCGACATCGCCACGGAGACCCTGGTCGCCGGGCTGATCGAGCTGGGCTGGGAGGTCGACGACGTCACGGCCTACCGCACGGTGCGCGCCTCGCCGCCGCCGGCCACCACCCGGGAGGCGATCAAGGGCGGCGGCTTCGACGCGGTGCTCTTCACGTCGTCGTCCACGGTCCGCAACCTGGTCGGCATCGCGGGCAAGCCGCACAACGTCACGGTGATCGCGTGTATCGGCCCGGCGACGGCCAAGACGGCCGAGGAGCACGGCCTGCGGGTCGACGTCATGGCTCCGGAACCGTCGGTGCTGAAGCTGGCGGAGGCCCTGGCGGACTTCGGCAACCGGCGCCGCGCGGCGGCCGTGGAGGCCGGCGACCCGGTGACCCGGCCGAGCGAACGGCGGCCGGGGGCGCGCAGACGGCGGTCCTCTACGTGAGCTGAGCGGGGCGCTCCTTGGGGGCGCCCCGCCGTGTTCGTTCCGTCAGTGCCCGGCGGCGTACGGCAGGAAGGCCGTCCACGTGTCCGGGGTGAGGTCGAGGCGGGGGCCTGCGGGGTTCTTGGAGTCGCGGACGAGGACGTGGCTGTCGTCCGGGGCGGCCATCTCGACGCAGTCGGGGCCGCTGGACGTGCTGTAACTGCTCTTTATCCACTCCAGCTTCATGTCTCTCCAAGCACTTTCTCGATGAGGGCCGTCGACTCCCGAGGGCTGAGAGCCTGTGCCCGGATGATTCCATACTGAATGTTCAGGAGCTGCACCTCTTTCGGCTCCGCGATCACGCGGCTGATGTGCGCCACCTCGACATGACCGACCGTGGTGCCGTCCCCGAGTCTGAGCAACCTGAACGAGCCGTCGAGCCCGGAGTTCTCCTCGCAGCCCAGGGGCAGCACCTGGAGATCGACGTTGTGGAACGCGGATACCCCCAGTAGCCGTTCGAGTTGCCCGCGCATCACCATCCTGCCTCCGATGGGCCGACGAAGCGTCGCCTCGCACTGGACGAAACTGAAGACGGACTGGGCCGTTGTGTCGGTGACGATCTCCTGCCGAGCTACGCGGGCCGCCACCTGCTGCTCCAACTGGTCGGTGGTGAAGGGCGGGCGGCGGGCGCTGAGCACTGCCCGGGCATACCCTTCGGTCTGCAACAACCCATGAACGACTGAGTTGTTGTACGCGCACAGCTCTACTGCACCCGCCTCCAGTTTCTTCAAGTCCCGTACCTTCTTGGGGTACCGGACCTCCGCCACGTCCTGCTTGAGCGCGGCGATCTTCCCGCCCGCACCCAGTGCCTCATCCGCACGGTCCAGATACTCCGGCCGAGGAATCCGCCGCCCCCGCTCCACCGAGGACACCAGTTCCTCCCCGTACCCGATCGCCACCCCGAACTCCGCCTGGGTGAGGCCGGCCGACTCCCGCCACAGCTTCAGTTGCCGTACGACGGTCCGCATCACCGCCCCGGCCTCTTCGTCGTCCAGCCCCGCTTCCCAGTCACTCATGCCGTCGCCCTCCCGCCGCGCGCCGTTCCCCTGGCCAACCTCCGGCCTCCGCGACCGGTCACCCCGGGCAGCCCGGACGGAACCGGACGCGCCACGGACAGACACCGACCGCACGGGCCACCGGGCTTCACAGCGTATGCACGCATGAACACGCTGGGTGACATGAATCAAGGGATCTCCACCCAGCGCGTTCCGCTGCACCAGTTCTCGGTGCCTCTGTCGGCCACGCGCCGTGGCGCGCGGCTTGCCCGGCTGCTCGCGGCCGAGAAACTGCTCGCGTGGGAGCTGCCGTTGGACCCGGCCCGGCTGATCGTGGCCGAACTCGCGACGAACGCCGCCCTGCACGGACGCGTCCCCGGCCGGAGCTTCCGGCTCGCGCTCTCCGTCATCCCGCCGGGCACCCTCCGCATCGAGGTGACGGACACTCGCGGTGACCGGCTGCCGGTCAGTCCTCGGACGGCCGTCGGCGGGCACGCGGAGTCGGGGTACGGGCTGCTTCTCATCGAGGAGCTGGCGGACCGCTGGGGTGTGAGGTGCGGGCCGGTGCCGTCCAAGACCGTATGGGCGGAGCTGGACCTTGAGTATGCTCAAGGTCCGGTGTCCTGAAAGAGTGAAGGAGGCGAGGCAAGTTGTCGTTTCTGCGCTTCGCAAGCGATGAGGTCCTCGGCATGGCCGGGACTCTGGAGACGAGCGGCGGACAGATGAAGTCCGCGTCCAAGGAGATGAAGCACGCCGACTCCAAGCAGGTCGGACACAGCGGTCTTGAGTCCGCCTGCGACGACTTCGCGGACTCCTGGGACTACGGATTCGGGCAGTTGTCGAAGCTGACGAAGGGCGTCTCGAAGTTCGCCAAGAAGACGTCGGAGGAGTTCACCAAGCTCGATCAGAAGCTGTACGACGAGTTGAAGAAGAAGCAGGCCGAGAGCGGGAAGTAGTCCATGCGCCCGCTCCCTGGTGGGCTCAGCGGCCCGGCTGTCCCACATCGAAGGTGAAAGTCCGGCCGATCTGTGCGAGACGACCGCAGTACGAGTCGAGCAGGAAGACCGACGGCGTGGAGATCGTCACGTAGACGCAGTAGTCGCGCGGCGCGGGGACGATCAGCTGGAGCGAGGCCACAGGCAACGTCGGGCGTATGGACTCGTCGGCGTCGGGATCCATGACCCCGCTCTCTGTGACGAGACTCGCCGGCAAGGTGAGCAGGCGCAGCGAAGCGGACATCACGCCCGGCCCGGCGGGCAGTTTGACTGCCAGGAGCATGTCCTGCCGTCCCTGCGCTCCCTTTCCCAGCTCGAAGTCCAGTTCCTGCAGTTCACTCTCCGAGGCGAAGAACTTCTGGTGCTTGGCCCGGTAGATGCCTTCGGCGGTCAGCAGTCGGTCGCCGTGCTCGCTCGGTTTCACGGTGACCGCGAGCAGACCCATGGACAGCCGTTCTTCACCGGAGACGTCCTCGGTGCCCAGACACATCGCCGTCAGATCGATGGTGTCCTCGCCACCCGCGGAGAGCCCCGGGAGTACCGCCCGCATCTGTTCGGTGGCGGAGGCGAGTTGCTCTTCGTCGGCATCCGGGACGAGTCGTGCCAGCGCCTCCTGCCAACCTTCGAGGGCCGTTGGGTCGGGCAGTCGCACGAACTCGTCCGGGACGGTGTACCGGAAGGCGTAAGGGACCTCGCGGGCAGCAGCGGCCTCGATCGGTGTCTGTGTCACGCGGCGGTCCCGAAGCTGGAGGGCTGCAGACCCTTGGTGAAGCTCTCTCCCGCCGATGTGAGCGTGGTGGCGGAGTCGAAGCGAGGACCCAGCGGGCCCGGCGCCACTGTCTGCGGCTCGTTGTCCGGCGCGTCGTAGGCGGCGAATCCGGCTCCCGGACCCACGACGGGGATGTCGGAGATGTTCCAGTCGCCGTCCAGCCACCGGCCGTCGTTGGTGTTGGACCCCAGTGCGAAGCCCGCACCGGTCACCGTTCCGGTGATGTCCAATGCCTTTCCCGTGGCGACGTGCACCCAGCCCTGACCCGCCGTGGCGTAGCCGCGCAGCGAGTTGGCCATGCCGCTGGGGATCTTCGCGATATTGCCCCACCCGCCGGGACCGATCCTGCCGAGTGTGGCCATGAGGCCCTGAGAGGCTCGCAGGGATCGCCCGGACTGCACCAGTGCCCGCCCCGCCTGAGCCAGCTTCGCACCGGCAAGGGAGGCGCCCCCGGCGACCACTCCGAGCGCGTCCCAGGCCAGGGTTTCCCACGTGACGCCCTCCGCGCCGCCGATCATCGCGGCACTGTGTGCGGCAAGAGCGCCTGCACCGACGATGAATCCAATGAGTCCCAGCGCTCCCACACCGGTGCCGAGCATGAGGGCGACGAGGCAGACCACGCCGATGACCATGGCGATGTCGGCGAGAATGTCACCGACCAGCTTCCAGAAATTGGGGTCGCTGAGGACGTTCCAGGCGTCGGACAGGAATTCGGTGAAGCCGTCCACGAGGTCGTCGAACCACCCGGGCTCGGGCGGTGCGTCGTCCGCGGCGTCCTTGATCGTGCGTGCCGTCGTGTCCGCGGCGGTGGTGTACTCCGCGTGCAAGGTGCGGGCCCGCCCGCGCACGGCCTCCAACTCGTCGTTTGCCGAGTCGTATGCCTTTTCCTTGCCCTTTTTGTCTTTGTCGTACTCTTCCTTCTCTTTGTCCGTCAACTGGGACGTGTCGTCGGACAGGCCGTCCAGAGTGCCCTTGGCGGTGCTCACCTTCCGGGCTGCGGCCGCCGCCTCGTCCTCCAGCTTGCGGGCTCGCGACTGGAACCCGTCCAGGCTGGTCTCCCAGTTGGACAGCGCCCGATGGGCCGATCCGACCGAGTCGAGTGCTCTCCGGAGGTAGGGCGGAATCTTGTCCACGGACTTGGTGAACGCGTCGGCGGCCTTTCCCGTCCATATGCCGTCGGACGTGCCGATCTTGCTGAGCGCCGTATGTGCCGTACCGCTCTCGCGGTTCACCCGGCCGATCGCCGACACGATCAACCGGACCGTCTCCAAATCGCCCGGAGCCGGGTCAAAACCGAGATTGGGGTATTTCGACGAGCTCACTTCCATCCCCCGTGCGTCGAACGTCTCCCGCTGAGGGGAGCTTGCTGGACCTAGTGATAGGAAGTTATCTGTGAGGCCAGCGGTTCCGCCATCTCGCTGATCACACGGTAACGGTGTCACGACGCCGTGCGACGATCCGTCCCAGGAGGTTCGATGTTCCTGCAGCCTCAACTCAAAGCACTGCTGCGAGACGGCTCACGGAGCGCCGAACAGCATGACGCCCGCAATCTGCAGCGGTCGTGGCGCAAGTTCGCGGCGTTCGCCTACGTTGCCGAGCAGTACGGGTACCGGTACGACGGGCTTTCCTCGCTCTCACCCAAGGGAAGCCCGAATCCGTACTTCGCCTTCCGGCGCCTGCCCGACGCGCCGGAGCGGGCGGCGCGGGCCGCCCAGCTCTGTCCCACGGCTCTGCAAGGGGGACAACTTCCCGGCATGCGGCCCGGTGGAAGTCGTTTGCGTCCGCTGGCCGAGACACAGGGCGACGTCGATCTCCTGCACGCCCGCATCATGGTCGACTACAGCCGTACCCACAGACGACGAGGGCTGATCGCCCTTCTGGTCATGCCTGTGGCCATGCTCATTCCACTGTCGCAGACCGGCTTCAGCGCCCCGTCGCTTCTCGTGTGTGCGGCGATCTGGCTGTTCTTCGCCGGGCTGTGGATGGCCGGCCTGTACATCGCAAGGCGCCGGTACGCGAAGTACAGTCGCGTCCTCCACCGCCTGTGCGGTGCCGCCGGTGAGGAGCGTGGCCGCGGCGACGCTGGTGGCCGCGGAACGGGTGCGGAGTCGAGTCATGTCTC
>NZ_JBIDAU010000026.1:0-24264 GCF_043202655.1 Streptomyces sp. NPDC048171 | reverse complement strand
GCCCCCCCGCCCGCCCCCCCGCCGCCCGGCCGCCCCCCCCCCCCCCCGCCCCCCCCCCCCCCCCCCCCCCCCCCCCCCCCCCCCCCCCCCCCCCCCCCCCCCCCCGACCGCGGTCTGTCAGCCCTTGGCGCTGCCGTTCACGGCGGTCAGCCGGGTGTCGGCGAGGCCCAGCTCACCGGCCTTGCTGAGCAGTTGCTCCAGGGCCCCGGAGTCGGCTCCGCCCGTCTTCATGAGCTTCATCAGCAGGGTGGACACGGTCAGGTTCTGCACGTCGGCCGTGGAGACCGAGCCGAGGACGCGGCCGAGATCGTCGGTGAAGCTCGACGTTCCGTCCAGCCAGGGCCCGGCCAGCGCCTGCGCGGTCTCGGAGTGCTGCACGAAGCCGTCGACGCCCTTGCCGAGGGCGATCGCCCCGACCAGCCGGTCGAGGAAGACCGACTCGCCGCCGACGATGTTGATGTCGGCGTTCTCCAGCCCGGTCGCCAGGACCGTCGCCTGCGCCTCGGCCACCTGCCGCTGCACGTCCAGCCCGGCCAGCCGGACGTCCTTCTCGGCCTCCAGCCGCAGCCGGTACTCCTCGTGGCCGCGGGACGCCTCGTCCAGCGCGGCCATCGCCGCGGCCTTCTCGTGAAGGCCGGCCGCCTCCGCCTTCAGCTTCTCGCCGACGGCCGCGGCCTCGGCCAGTGCCTTGGCCTTGGCACCCTCGGCCTCCGCCCGCAGCCGGGCCTCGGTGGCCCCGGCCTCCGCGCGGCCGGCCTTCTCGACGACCTCGGCCTCCTTGTCGCGGACCTGGACCTCGGCCAGCCCCTGGGCCGCGCTCTCCGCCTGGATGCCCTCGGCGAGCCGCAGCTTGGCCCGCGCGTCGAGGTCGGCGCTCTTCAACCGGGCCTCGGCGAGCGTGAGTTCCTCGGCGGCACGGTGCGTGGCGGCCTGCTCGGCGGCCTCGGCGGCCTTGATGTCCTTGACCAGCCGCTCCTGTGCCTCGGCCTCGGCGGCGATGACGACGGCCTGCCGCTGACGCTCCGCCTCCTCCACGGCACGCAGCCTCTTGATGCCCTCCTCCTGCTCGGCGACCGTCCGGTCCACCGCCACCCGCTCGCGGACGACGTCGGCGATCTCCCGCTTCTCCGCCTCGACCTCCTTCTCGGCGGCGATCCGGGTCAGCTGGGTCTCCCGCTCCCGGGCGATGACCTCCAGCAGGCGGTCCTTCTCGATGCGCTCGTTCTCGATGGCGATGACCCGCTCGCGGTTCTTCTGCGCGACCGCGACCTCGCGTCCCTGGTTCTCGCGCTGGATGCCGAGGTGTTCCTCGGTCTTGAGGAAGGCGGACTGCGCCCGCAGCCGCTCCTCCTCCACCACCCGGGCCGTCTCGGCCTCCTCCCTCGCGCGTACGGTCTCGATCTCCCGCTTCTGCTTGGTCTCGGCGTCGACCCGCCGGCGCTCCAGCTCCAGGATCGCCTCCCGGGCGTCGACGTTCTGGCGGGTGATCTCCTTCTCCTCCGTGCGCTGGGCCTCGTTGGTGCGCACGTGCTCCACGGCCGTCAGCTCGGTGATCTTCCGGATGCCCTGGGCGTCCAGGACGTTGGCCGGGTCGAGCTGGGTCAGCGGCGTCTGCTCCAGGTAGTCGATCGCCGCGTCCTCGAGGTGGTACCCGCTGAGGTCGACGCCGATGACCTCGATGATCCGGTACCGCAGTTCCTCACGCTTGGTGTACAGGTCGGTGAAGTCCATCTGCTTGCCGACGGTCTTCAGCGCCTCGGAGAACTTCGCGTGGAACAGCTCCTGGAGCGTGTTCCGGTCGCTGGCCCGCACGGTGCCGACCGCCTGGGCCACCTTGACGACGTCCTCGGCGGTCTTGTTGACCTTGACGAAGAACGAGATGCGGATGTCGGCGCGGATGTTGTCCCTGCAGATCAGGCCTTCCTTGCCGGCCCGGGTGATCTCGATGGTCTTCACCGAGATGTCCATCACCTCGGCCTTGTGCAGCACCGGCAGCACGACCTGCCCGGTGAAGGTCACGTCGACCTTGCGCATCTTGGAGACGATCAGTGCCTTGCCCTGCTCCACCTTGCGGAACAGACGGGCCACGACGAACAGCACGGCGGCGGCGAGCAGGAGGCAAACGAGCACGCCGATGCCCAGGGTGCGGTAATCCATAGGGAGTCCTCGAAGTCTGCGAAGTGTCGGCGCCCGCGCGAAGCGGCGGGGCGGCCCACGGCCACGAGCGGGCACGGCCGAGGTGACGGGAGTCGGCTGCGGCTCAGCCGCGGGAGTGGCGACTGCCGGGGTCGTACGGGGAACCGCTCGCCGTGTCCGGTCGTCGTCGTCCGCGGCGTCCGTGCCACGGCCCTGCGCAGGGTGTGGTCGTCAGGACGGCGCTGCGGGGGCGGGTGAGGCCTCGCACGAGGACGCCGTATGTCCGTGCCACGTCCTCACCCCCCGAACCGATCGGCCGGACCCGGTGCCGGTGCCCGCTGCCGGGACCTGGCACCGGGTCGCTCCCCGTGTTTCTGCCACCCTCATCCTGACGTGGGGACGCCTCGGACTGCATTGCCGTAAGTCGGCAATCTTTACGCCTTCTTGATTCCGAGTGACGCTACGGGCGGGCCGAGGTGCCTCGCCGCGTCCACGGCTCAGTGGCCGCCGGTCAGTTCACCCGAGAGCCTGCCGTGCAGGTCGGCGCTCGGGGTGTTCAGGCCGGTGATCCGGACGGTCTTGCCGCGCCGCGCGTACCGGGTCTCGACGGCGTCGAGGGCGGCGACCGAGGAGGCGTCCCAGATGTGGGCGGCGGAGAGGTCGATGACGACGTCGTCGGGGTCGCCCGCGTAGTCGAAGCGGTGGACGAGGTCGTTGGACGACGCGAAGAAGAGCTCGCCCGTGACGGCGTAGACGACCTGGGTGCCGTCGGGGTCGGTGACGGCGGTGACGTGGGCGAGCCGGGCCACGCGCCGCGCGAAGACGACCATGGCCGTGACCGTGCCGGCGACGACGCCGATCGCGAGGTTGTGGGTGGCGACCACGACGGCCACGGTGAGGGCCATGACGGCGATCTCCCCCGCGGGCATCCGCCTGAGGGTCTTCGGCGAGACGGAGTGCCAGTCGAAGGTGCCGAAGGCGACCATGACCATGACGGCGACCAGGGCGGCCATGGGGATGTCGGAGACGACCGGGCCGAAGACGACGCACAGCACCATCAGGAAGGCGCCCGCGAGGAACGTGGAGACGCGGGTACGGGCGCCGGACACCTTCACGTTGATCATCGTCTGGCCGATCATGGCGCAGCCGCCCATGCCGCCGAAGAGTCCGGTGACGATGTTGGCGACGCCCTGGCCGATGGACTCGCGGGTCTTGGAGGAGCGGGTGTCGGTGATGTCGTCGACCAGTTGGGCCGTCATGAGGGACTCCATCAGGCCGACCAGCGCCATGGCGAGGGCGTACGGGGCGACGGTGGTCAGGGTGTCCGTGGTGAAGGGCACGTCCGGCAGGCCGGGCACCGGGAGCGAGGAGGGCAGTTCACCCCTGTCCCCGACGGTGGGCACGGCGATCCCCGCGGCCACGGTGATCACGGTGAGGATCACGATGGAGACCAGGGGCGCCGGGACGACCCGGGTGATCCGCGGGAAGAACACCATCAGTGCGAGCCCGCCGATGATCAGGGGGTAGACCGGCCAGGGCACGTCGCGCATCTCCGGCACCTGCGCCATGAAGATCAGGATCGCGAGGGAGTTGACGAAGCCGGTCATGACCGAGCGGGGCACGAACCGCATCAGCTTGGCGACACCCACGGCGCCGAGGACGATCTGGAAGACGCCGGCCAGGATGACGGTGGCGACCAGGTACCCCAGGCCGTGCTCGCGGTTCACGGGCGCGATCACCAGGGCGACCGCACCGGTGGCCGCGGAGATCATCGCGCGGCGTCCGCCGACGACGGAGATCGTGACGGCCATCGTGAACGAGGCGAAGAGCCCGATCGCCGGATCGACCCCGGCGATGATCGAGAAGGAGATCGCCTCCGGGATCAGCGCCAGGGCGACGACCAGCCCGCCGAGGACCTCGGTGCGCCAGACCCGGGGGTCGTTCAGCCAGTCGGGCTTGAGGGCGCGCAGCCGCGCGGCGGGGCCCGCGGCGGCGGAAGACGCAGAAGACAAGGGGGATGCGTACCTGTCGTGCTCGGGCACGCCCCGTGCGGGACGGGGTGTGCGGGAAGGACGTGCGGGGCCGGGCGGCTGCGAGAATCGGCTCTTCGCCGGGGGCGTCATCGGTCCCGGAGACAGCGGTGGCGGAGCGGCCGGGCCGCCCTCACCGACCACAACTCTACCCTGACGTTAGGGTAGAGATGGGCGGGGTCCATCGCGGGCGCCGCCCGCCATGACACGAAGGGCCAGGTCACAGGGCGTGGACGACAAGCACATGCAGATCGGTGAAGTCGCCGAGCGGACCGAGCTGTCCCTGCGCACCATCCGGCACTACGAGGACACCGGACTGGTCATCCCCTCCGCCCGCTCCCAGGGCGGCTTCCGTCTCTACACCGAGCAGGACGTCGCCCGCCTCATGGTCATCCGCCGGATGAAGCCGCTCGGCTTCACCCTGGACCAGATGCGCGACCTGCTCTCCGCCACCGACCGCCTGGACGGCGGGGACCCGCTGGACGCGGGTGAGCGCGAGGCGCTGGTGGACCGCGTCCGCGGGTACGAACAGGCGGCCACCGAGCAGGTCGAGAAGCTGCGCGTCCAGCTGCGCCGCGCCGAGGACTTCGCCGCCACCCTCCGGGGACGCCTCCCGGAGTCCGCTCCCCCGGCCGCGGAGGTCCCGGCCTCGGAGACCACGGCCGCGGAGGTCCCGGCCTCGAAGGTCCCGGCCTCGGAGATCCCTCCGACGGAGTACATGCGGTAGTCCGGGCCCGCCCCCTGGGCGAGGGTGGCAGCGGGCCGCCGCGCGCGGCCGCCTCCGCACTCCGCCGGTGAGGGAGACATGACCCATCCGGGCACGCTCGTGCTGATCATGGGCATCGCCGTGCTGGCCCCGCTGCTCGTGTACGCCGCCGGGCGGCGGGTGCGGGTGCCGCTGGTGATCTTCGAGATCGGGCTGGGGATTCTGGTCGGGCCGGACGTGCTCGGGTGGGCGCGGCCCGACGAGGTCGTCGACACGCTCGCCGATCTGGGGCTGTCGATGCTGATCTTCCTGGCCGGGTACGAGATCGACTTCGCGGCGGTGCGCGGGGACACGCTGCGCCGGTCCGTGCGGTCCTGGCTGCTCTCGCTGGTCCTCGGGATCGGTCTGGCCTTTCTGATCAGCGGTGGGGACGTGTTCGAGGCGTGCGTCATCGGTACCGCGCTGACCAGTACGGCGCTCGGCACCGTACTGCCGATGCTGCGGGACCGCGGGGAGCTGCGCGGGCGGTTCGGGACCGTGGTCTCGGCGTTCGGGGCGGTCGGCGAGTTCGGGCCCGTGGTCGCCGTGGCGCTGCTGCTCAGCGGGCGCCGGCCGGCCGAGTCGGCCGCGCTGCTGGCCGCGTTCGGGGCGATCACGGCCCTCGCCGTCTTCTGGGCGCTGCGTCCGCGCCCGCCCTGGTTCGGCCGGCTGACCGAACGGACCCTGCACAGCAGCGCCCAGTTCGCCGTGCGGTTCGTGATGCTGCTGCTGGCCTGCATGCTGGGCCTGGCCGAGGTCTTCGGGCTCGACGTGCTGCTGGGCGCCTTCGCGGCCGGCGTCCTCACCCGCCTCGTCCTGCACCGGGCGGCGCCCGACAGCAGCGGGGAGGTCCTCGGCAAGGTGGAGGCCATGGGGTTCGGCTTCCTCGTGCCGCTCTTCTACGTCGTCACCGGCATCGAGTTCGACCTGGACGCGCTGCTCCACGACCTGGGCGCCCTGCTGCTCGTACCGGGATTCCTGCTGCTGGTCCTGCTGGTGCGCGGCGTACCGGTGTACGTGCTGGCTCCGAAGGACCTCGGGCGGCCGGACCGGGCCGCGCTGGCCCTGTTCGCGTCCACGTGCCTGCCGCTGGTGGTGGCGATCACGACCATCGGGGTGGACCAGCGGCTCATCGGCTCCGACGAGGCGGCTTCCCTGGTCGGCGCCGCGATGATCTCCGTACTGCTGCTGCCGCTCCTGGCGACGCGGCTGCGCCGGGCGGGGGCGGGCGGAGCCGGGCGGGCGGGGGCGGACCGGGCCGGGCGGGAGCGGGCCGGGGCGCCCGACGACTCGGAGACGTGGTGACGCGGTGCCGGGGTGACGGGGTCCGGCGCCGAGTTGCCGCGCCGGGCCGATGCGAGAGGGTGAGGGGGGAGATCCGTGAAGGGAGCTCGCGTGACAGGCGATCCCATGAGCGACGCCGCGGTACTCAACGCGCTGTTCGCCAACTCTCCCCAGGGCCTGTTCGTCTTCGACCCGGAGCTGAGGGTCACCCGCTACAACCCCGCCGCCCGTGGGGTGCGGGACCTGCCCGCCGAGGACGTCCTCGGGCACGGCATCGACGACTTCACGTCGGGGTTCGAGCCGGGCGAGCTGAGGTCCCTGATCGACGAGGTGCTCGCGACCGGCGAACCGCTGCGGGGCCGGCTGGTGCGCGGGCGTTCCCCGTCCGGCGCTCGGCGGACGCTCGCCCTGGAGGTGTCCCTCTTCCCGCTGGACACCCCCGGCGAAGGCCGGCCCGGGCTGGTCTGCGTGGTCGAGGACGTGACCGAGCGGCAGGCCGACGCGGACCGGCTCGCGGTGCTCAGCGCGGTGCACGCGGGCGTCGGCTCCACGCTGGAGGAGCGGACCACCGCCGACGAGCTGGTACGGGCGCTGGCGCCCGCCTTCGCCGACGCCGCCGCCGTCGACCTGCTGGACGACGGCGGCGCGGGAACCGCCCGCCCGGCCGGTCCCCCGGCGCCGGGGGTGCCGCTGCGCCGGGTGGCCTTCGCTCCCCCGACCACCGACGTGATCAGGCAGCAGGACGAGAGCCGGCGCTTCCCCTATCCCACCCCGTACACGCAGGCCCTCAACGATCTGCGCGCCCGGCTGGTGCGGGTCTCGGCCGGCGAACCGTGGCTCTCGGCCGACCCGGACGGCTTCGCGCCGCTGCTCAGGGCGGGCGTGCACTCCATGATCGTGGCCCCGCTGACGGCGCGGAACACGGTGCTCGGGCTGCTGACGCTGTACCGGCACCGGAGCGACCCCTTCGAGGAGGCCGATCTGGACGTGGCCCGGCAGGCGGCGTTCACCGCGGCCGTGCACCTCGACAAGGCGTGCAGCTACCGGCGCGAGCGCGCCGTCGCCGCCGCCCTCCAGCGCACGCTCCAGCCGGGGAAGATCCCCGAACTCTCGGCGGTGGAGACCGCGCACGTCTATCTGCCCGAGGCCGCGGGCGGCGACTGGTTCGACGTCGTCCCCCTCTCCGGCACCCGCGTGGCCCTCGTCGTCGGGGACGTCGTCGGCCACGGCATCGAGGCGGCGGCCACCATGGGGCAGCTCCGCCTCGCCCTGCGCACCCTCGCCCTCCAGGACCTGGAGACGGACGAGTTGCTGGCCCGCCTGGACGAGGTGGCCGCCCAGCTCCCGGACGCCTCGAAGGGGGCGGGCACCGAGGTGGCGACCTGCGCGGTCACCGTCTACAACCCGGTCTCCCGGCAGTGCACGATGGTCCGCGCCGGGCACCCCGCGCCGGTGGTCGTCGACCCCGACGGGTCGCCACGGGCCGTGAACGTCCCCCAGGGGCCGCCGCTTGGGGCCGGCGGCGGACACGTGTTCACGCCGGCCGTGGTAGAGCTGGAAGCGGGCAGCCTGCTCGCCCACTACACCAACGGGCTGCTCCTCGGCGACGGCCACGACCGCGCCTCGGGCCCCCGCCTCCTCGAACACATCCTCGCCTCCACCACCCGGCCGCTCCAGGAACTGTGCGACACCGCCGTCTACCGCATGGTGCCCTCCCGCAACGACGACGCCGTCCTGCTGCTGGCCCGCACCCACGCGCTGTCCGCGGAGCAGGTCGCCGACTGGACGCTCCCCTCCGACGCCTCCGTCGTGTCAACGGCCCGCCGGCTGGTGGACCGGCAGCTCGCCGCCTGGGGGCTCGACGCGGCTGCCTTCACCACCGGACTCGTCGTCAGCGAACTCGTCACCAACGCCATCCGCTACGGCGAAGGACCGGTGCGGCTGCGGCTCATCCACGACCGGGGCCGGCTGCTGACCGAGGTCACGGACGCCAACAGCGCCAGTCCCCACGTGCGCCGCGCCCGGGACAGCGACGAGGGGGGCCGGGGCCTCTACATCGTCATGCGGCTCAGCGAGCGCTGGGGCGTCCGGCACGGCCGCAACGGCAAGACCATCTGGTCCGAACAGCGCCTCGACGGCGGGCCGCCGGACGCCTCGGCCGTCCCGGGCGCGTTCGACATGACGGACGTGATGGACGCGATGGACGCGGCGGACCTGTGACGTGCCGTCGGGCGGCCGGGCGAGGGCGGCTCAGTGGTGGGCGTGGGCGTGCGCGACGGCGTGCCCCTTGCCGCGGCCGATCATCCACTTGTTGACCGGCGTGGTGAGCACGAAGGCGACGGCGAGCCCGCCGAGCAGGGCGCCCCAGAACAGGCCGTCCGACAGGTGGGCGTCCATGGCACCCGGCGTGAGCGCGATGATCCCGTTGTCGACCAGCTCCATCACCGCGATGGAGACGGTGTCGGCGGCCAGCGCGACCTTGACCGCGGACTTGAGGTCGAGGCCGGCCCGCACCACCGAGAACAGGGTGAAGGAGTAGCCGAAGAGGAACGCGAGCACGATCGCCAGCACCATGGTCGGCGCGTTTCCCCAGGCCAGCGCGGTGCCGATGACCATGCCGAGGATCTCACCGACGGCACAGCCGGTCAGGCAGTGCAGCGTCGCCCTGGCGGCGGTCCCCCAGGACGCGTGGTGGGCCGTGTGATCCATGGCGGTCTCCCCTTCCTTCGGCGTGTCTCGGTCACCCTTCCAACTATACCCCCAGGGGGTATATTCCCTCCAGGTCGGAGCCCCCGCCTCCCCCCATACCGGAAGCCGATCGGAAGCGCATCGGAACGCCAGAAATCTGGATCCGGAAGCGCCGCCCCTGATCGGATCGGTCGATGCACAAGGCACATCGGCCCACTCGGGGCGCGTGCCGTATCCGCCCGTCCGGATACCGGCGGCAATGAGGTGACAGATGAGTAATACCCGCGTTCCGCCCGGCGCCCGTGGTTCCTACCCGGCACCGGGACTCGCACTCACGCCCGGCCAGGTACGCAACCAGGCCCTGACCGTCATCGCGATCCCGTTCGTCCTCATAGTCGTGCTGGCCGTCGCGCTCGCCACGGCCGGCCACGACGACGGGGCCCCCGGCACCGACGACTTCTACGGCAGCGGAGCACTGCCCGACTGGGGTTCCGGCACCTCGGACGACGGGACCTCCGACAGCGACACCTACGACGACGGCACGAACGACGACGGCACCACCCCCGACGGCTCCGGCGGCACGACCGGCGACGACACCGGCCTGTGGGGCGGCGGCACGACCGACGACCCGTACGACCCGTACGGCGACGGCACCTACGACGACGGCACGGACGGCACCGCCACCGACGACCCGACGGACGACCCCTCCGACGACCCGGCCCGCACCGACGGGGACGGGCCGGACGCGACGGTGACCGCGTACTTCGAGGCCATCAACAACCGCGACTTCGCGACCGCCTGGGAGCTGGGCGGCAAGAACCTCGACCCGGACTACGACCACTTCGTCGCCGGCTTCGAGACGACCGACCGCGACGACGTCACCGTGAACTCGACGACCGGCGACGAGGTGTCGGTCACCGTCGTGGCCTGGAACACCGACGGCACGTCGGCCACCTTCGAGGGCACCTACACGGTGAGCGACGGCGTCATCACCGCCGCCGACGTGCGGGAAGGGAACTGAGGACCATGACCACCCACGCCGCCCCGCCGCCCCCGGACGCGACCAGCAACGTCACCCGCCTGCTCTGCGCCGGCACCTACCTCGACCCCGTCTACCGCAAGGCGGTCATCCGGGAGCTGCTGACCCACTCCTACCGGATGGTGGCCCCCTCCTACGGCTACGACGCCGCACCCGTGCTCGCGCACGCCCTCGCCGCCCACAACCTGCGCCGCAACCAGCTGGCCGCCCTCGGCGCGGGCACCGCCGTCGTCGTCCTCCTGTTCGCCACGGGGCTGCTGAGCGGCCTCGGTGCGGCGCTGCTGTTCTTCTGGGTCGCCTGGGCCACGATGTTCCTGCGCCGCCTGGCCATCCTCCAGACCCTCGCCGAACACCTCGCGCCGGCGGCGGAGGGCCGACCGGGATTCGACGGCGCCTACCCGATGACCTCGCGCTTCACCCCGGAGCTGGTCGGCAAGATCAACCGGCAGCAGGCCTCCGACACGGTCTACTACGGCGGCTACAAGCCGTTCGTCGGCGCCGGAAGCTCCATCCGCCGCTGGGCCAACGCCGAGCTGCTGCTGGGCGCCCCCACGTCCCGGAACGGCGTGCTCACCGGCCCGGGCTCCCTGCTCAACGGGCACTTCCCCGCCCAGCACGGCCCGGTCGACGGCGCGGGCGACCACACCCCGGCCGAGCGCAAGCCGATCATCCCGTTCACCGTCGAGGACATCACCGGACGCGTCAGCGAGCAGATGCTCGCCGAGCTGCGCGACAGGCCCGCGCCCAGCGACCGGATCCAGCTGCTCTCCGTCGACCGGCGCAGGTTCACCAAGGCGGTACGGACGGCCGAGGGCAGCGACTCCGTCGCCGTACTCCTGGACGCGCCCGACCCCGAGGACGGCGACGAGCACTGGCGGGAGGACTACGACGCCCGGCGCGAGTACCTGTGCATCCGCATCGGCGCCTGGCAACAGGAGCTGGTCACCTCGGTGTTCATCGGCTTCGACATCAAGGGCAGCACCCTGCACACCGAGTTCTACACCTACGTGCTCGGACCCGTGCCGGAGAGCTTCCACCTCGCCGACCGGCTGCCCGCCACCATCGACGGCCGGCTCATGCTGCGCATCGCCTGGGACGTGACCCGCAGCGCGCCCGGCGAACTGCTGCGCCTGGTCTTCAACCCGCTGCGCGAACGGCTGCCCAGCCGCTTCGGCACCGACACCGTACGCACCCTGGTGGGCCAGCCCCACGACACCAGCGAGTTCCGGCTCGGCCGCTACGCGCTCACCTCCGTGGACTGCGGCGCGCTCACCAGCGTGCGCGAACTGGCGCCCGGCAACGACTTCCACCACTTCTTCCAGGAGTCGGACGCGATCAAGTACATCCAGATCATCGAGCGCCACCTGCTCCAGATCGTCGGTGACTTCCTGCGCGACCACGACGTCGACACCCGCGAGCACGAGGCGAACCAGACGAACATCCTCCAGCAGAACTTCGGGGCCAACAGCACCAACAACTTCGGCGGCAACCAGAGCGTCGGCAACAACGGCAACCAGACCTTCGGCAACAACTCCGGCATCACCAGGGAGGCACGACCGGCATGAGCGCCCAGAAGTTCCAAGGCAACGACTTCGGCCAGGGCAGTACCAACAACTTCGGGGGCAATCAGAGCGTCGGCAACGGCGGCACCCAGACCTTCGGCGACAACTCCCCGGTGCAGGCGGCACCGTCCGGGCAGCCGTACGCCGACGGCGTCCGGCGCAACGCGGTGCCGATGCCCTCGGACGCCGACCGGGCCCGGAGCGTCTTCGTCGTGCACGGCCGGGACGACCAGGTGCGGCGGGAGATGTTCGAGCTGCTGCGCCGGCTCGACCTGCGCCCCAAGGAGTGGGAGGACCTGGTCAGAGCGACCGGCCACGCGTCCCCCTTCCTCGGTGACGTGGTGGCCGGCGCCCCGGCGCAGGCCCAGGCGGCGCTCGTGCTGCTCACCCCGGACGACGTCGTCAGCCTCCACCGGGACCTGCGGGGTCACAACGAGCCGGAGTACGAGACCCGGCCCGTGTGCCAGCCGCGCCCGAACGTGCTGATCGAACTGGGCATGGTGCTGATGGCGTACCCCGAGCGCACCCTGATCGTCGAGGTGGGCGGCCTGCGGCCGATCGCCGACATCGCGGGGCGCAACGTCATCCGCTTCGACGGCTCCGGGACGGCGCTCGGCAAGATCGTGGAACGGCTGAAGCTGGCGGGCTGCACGGTCAACGACACCGGTTCGGACTGGCGCCACACCTACCCCTTCCAGCACCTGTCCGCCTACCACCGCCGGCCGTAGCCCGGCGGATCCGCGCGCCGCTCGGGGGACCGGCGCAGGCGGCCCCCGGGACGCGTCCCGCACGTCGGAACGCGTCCCGGGGGCCGACCCTTGCCCGCCGCCACCCCGCGGACCCGTCCGGTCCGGTGCGCCACCCGAACCGCCCGAATCCCCAACTCCCCCAAACGGACAATTGATACGCTGCCGACACCTCCCCCGTGACCACTGGGCGGAAGAGGGCGAAGCGAGTGGAGACCACTTGTATGGCGCGCATCCGTGTGAGGGTCCTGGGCCCGGCTGGTCTCGAAGTCGACGGTGAACCGGCCCGGTTGACGCCGTTGACGACACGGCTGCTGGTCCGGCTGGTGGCGGCGGAGGGAGAGTCCGTACCGGTCCGCACACTGCACCGCGACGTGTGGGCGGTGGGCGGCGAGCAGCCGCACCAGTCCGGGCGGCACCGCAACGAGGTGCAGAAGCGCGTCCTCGAACTGCGCCGCGCCCTCGACCCCGCCCAGAACGGTGACGGCGCCCGGGTGCTGCGCACCGAGCAGCTGCTGGCCGCACCGGCGCCCGAGACCGCGTACCGGCTGGTGCTCACGCCCGAGCAGCTGGACTGCGCGGAGTTCACCGACCTGGTCAACTCGGCGCTGCTCGCGGCGCCCGCGTCGGCCGCCGACCGGCTGGCGGCTGCGCTGGCCCTGGTCCGCGGCCGCCCCCTGGCCGAGGCGGGCGACGAGGACTTCGCCCGGCCGCTGGTCCGACGGCTGCTCGCGCTGCGCGAGACGGCCCGCCGCCAGCTGATCCGCAGCCGGATGGACCTGGGCCGGCACGACCTCGCCCTGCCGGTCGCCCAGCAGATGGCCCGGGAGCGGCCGGACGACCAGGACGTCGCCGAGCTGCTCGGCTCGCTGCGGGCGCGGCTGCGGGAGCGGCACGGGCAGGAACTGCTGCGCCAGCCCGTCCCAGGCGCCGGAGACCTGGTGGTGGTGCGCGGCGACCTGTTCGACCAGGAGGACGCCAATCTGGTGGTCGGGTTCACCGACACCTTCGACACCGCCACCGAACAGGATCTGGTGATCAGCCGGGACAGCGTGCAGGGGCAGCTGGTGCAGCGGCTGTTCGGCGGCGAGCGCAAGCTCCTCGACGACCGGATCCAGGCCGGGCTGCGGGGGCTCAACCCGCTGCGCACGGAGCGGCCCCAGGACAAGCCGCGCGGCCGTCGGGTCCGCTATCCGCTCGGCACCACCGTGCCGCTCACCGTGGACGGCCGCCGGGTCTTCGCCGTGGCCTACTCCCGGCTCGGCAACGACCTCGTCGCCCGCTCCGGACCGGACGAGCTGCGGGCGAGTCTGGACACTCTCTGGCCGGCCGTCGCCCGGTACGGCATGTACAAGCCGGTCGCGATCCCCCTGATCGGCTCCGGCCTCGCCCGGATCGTCGAACTCGACCGCACCCAGCTCCTCTTCATGATCGTCGAGAGCTTCGCAGCGCACTGCCGCCGGGACCCGGCCACCGCCCCCGAGCTGCGCGTCGTGATCCGCCCGGCCGACCTCGAACGCACCGACCTGTCCGCCCTCGGCGCCTTTCTGCGCACCTGGGCCGTGTCCGGTGCCGGCGCCGACGTCGGCGCCGGCACCGGGACCCGCGACACCGGTGCCGGCGCCGGCGACAGCGGTGGGGCCCAGGGCCACCGGTGACGTCGGCATGGGCCCAGCGCACCAGCGCGCCCGCTTCCGGCACCAGCGGCGATCCGCTTCCGAAGCGCTTCCGACGCGGCGGGCCTACGGGTGCCGGTCCGCTCCCGCCGCCCCGTCCTGCGCACCGCCCGCCGGCGCGGGCACCACGGTGAAGCCGATCACCGTGCCGCCGCCGTCCCGCCGGTACGCGAACGGGGCGCCCCCGTGGGCCAGGGCGACCTCGCGCACGATGGACAGGCCGAGGCCCGAACCGGGCCGGGAGCGGGCGTCGGTGGCACGGTAGAAGCGGTCGAAGACGCGGGTCAGGTCGGCGTCGGCGATACCGGGGCCGCGGTCGAGGACCTCGACGCGGATCGGGCCCGGCCGGGCGGGGCCGGCGACGGCCACCTCGATGGGACCGGTGCCGTCCGGGTCGAACTTCGCCGCGTTCTCGACCAGGTTGGAGAGCGCCCGGGTCAGCATCGCGGGCCGCCCGTCGGCCGTGGTCTCGCCGCAGACGCGTACGCCGATCTCGCGGCCGGTGCGGCGCCGGGCCAGCGCCGCCACGTCGTGCGCGAGGTCCGCCAGGTCGACCGGCTGCGGGGGCTCGCCCGCGGACTGGCCGGCCGCCAGCTCGACCAGCTCGTTGACCAGGTCGGTCAGCTCCCGGGCCTCCTGCCCCAGGTCGGCGACGAGTTCCTCCCGGGCGGCGGGCGGGAGTTCGTCGATCCGGCGCAGCAGCGAGATGTTGGTCCGCAGCGAGGTCAGCGGCGTCCGCAGCTCGTGCCCGGCGTCCTGGACCAGGCGCCGCTGGTCCTCCTCCGACTGGGCGAGGCGGCCCAGCATCAGGTCGAAGGCGCGGCCGAGGCGTCCCACCTCGTCGGGTCCGGTGACCGGGACCGGGACGCCGAGCCGGCGGGTGCGGGCGACGTTCTCGGCGGCGGAGGTGAGGACCACCAGACGCCGGGTGATGCGCCGGGCCAGCCACCAGCCGAACAGGCCCGCGGCGAGCACCACCGCCGCCATCAGGACCAGCGTCCGCCGCTGCAGGGCGCGCAGCAGGTCCTCCGTGTCGCTGAACTCCTGCGCCACCTGCACCGCGCCCCGGCCGCCGCCGAGGGAGACGGTCGCCACCCGGAAGACGTCGGCGCCGACGTCGACGTCGTCGTGCTGGACCACCCGCCCGGCCTCGGCGGCACCGGCGGCCCGCCGGTCGGCGCCGGTCACCGGCAGCCGGGGCCCGGCCGGGTCCAGGACGGCGCCGTCCGGCCCGAGGACCTGTACGTCGGTGCGGGCGGGGCGCACGATGTCGTGGCCGGGCGCGGAGGAGGAGAAGTCGCCCGGCGACAGCCGCAGCCGGCGCACCTCGGCCCGCAGGTCCCGCGCGGCCTGTTCGAAGACGGACTCCTGGTCCACCCGGACCAGCCGGGCAGCCGCGTTGTAGGAGAGCCCTCCGACGAGGACCGTGACGACGGCGGTGATCGTCGCGAAGGACACCGCGAAGGTGGTCCGCAGCGACAGCAGCCGGGGCCGGCGCCCGAGCGGGGAGGCGCCCACTCAGTCGGCCCGCAGGACGTAACCCACGCCGCGCACGGTCTGGATCAGCTGCGGGGCGCCCGGCTGGTCGAGCTTGCGGCGGAGATAGCCGACGTAGACGGCGAGGTTCTTGGAGCCGGGACCGAAGTCGTAGCCCCAGATGCGGTCGTAGATCGTGGAGTGGTCGAGCACGGTGCCCGCGTTGCGGACCAGCAGTTCGAGGAGTTCGAACTCGGTGCGGGTCAGCTCCAGCTCGCGCCCGTCGCGCCAGGCGCGGCGGGCCCGCGGGTCCATACGCAGGCCGGCGGCCTCCGGGTACCGGTCGTCCGGCGCCTCCTCGGGCGCCGCGGCCCGGTCGTCGGCGCCGGCCTCCGCGCGCTCGGCGGGGTCCGTGCGGTCCGTGCGGCGCAGCAGGGCGCGCAGGCGGGCGAAGACCTCCTCGACGTCGAAGGGCTTCACCACGTAGTCGTCGGCGCCCGCGTCCAGGCCCGCGATGCGGTCGGCGGTCTCCACCAGCGCGGTCAGCATCAGGATGGGGGTGGCGTCGCCCTCGGCGCGCAGCTCCCGGCAGACCTGGAGGCCGTCGATGCCCGGCATCATCACGTCCAGCACCAGGACGTCGGGCCGGCCGCGGTGGGCCTGCGCCAGCGCCTCGACGCCGTCGGCGACCGCGGTGACCCGGTACCCCTCCAGGGTGAGGGCGCGCTCCAGGGCGTGCCGGATGGCGCGGTCGTCTTCGGCGAGCAGAACAGTCCGGGGCACCCGTCCAGTCTGCCAAGGCCGGCGGCGGCGTGATCCGACGGCCCGGCCGCTCACCGGGAGCTCACCCGGCGGGCCGCAGCGCGGCGAGCCGCTCCTCGAAGGGCACGACCTCCTCGAAGGAGTCGCGCCGGGGCCGCGGGCGGGCGGCCGCGGACAGGCCGGTCATCAGCGCGGCCAGCTCACCGGCGGCCCGCGCGGTCCGGCCGTCGAGCCCTTCGGCGCCCCAGTCCTCGGAGGCGGCGTACACCCCGGTGGGGACGACGACGGCCTTCAGGTACGCGAAGAGCGGCCGCAGGGCGTGGTCGAGGACCAGCGAGTGCCGGGCCGTACCGCCGGTCGCGCCGATCAGCACCGGCTTCCCGGCGAGGGCGTCCTCGTCGGTGACGCTCAGCGCGTCGAAGAACGACTTGAACAGCCCGCTGTACGACGCCGAGAACACGGGGGTGACGACGATCAGGCCGTCCGCCCCCGCCACCGCCTCGAAGGCGGCGGCGAGGTCCTGCCCCGGGAACCCGTTGGTGAAGGTGTGCGCGATCTCCACGGCGAGGTCGCGCAATTCGATCACCTGGACCTCCGCCGACGTCTGCCCGGCGGTGGCGGCGGCCAGCCGGTCGGCCAGCAGCCGGGTGGACGACGGGACGCTCAGTCCCGCCGAGACGACGACGAGCCTCATGCCCGTACTCCTTCCTCACGTACGTCCTTGGAGGCGTCCTTGGGGGCGTCCTTGCGGGCGGCGGCCAGCAGGGACGCGTGGGTCGGCGCGTCCGGCACGTCCGGCGGACGGTCCTTGGCGAACTCCTTCCGCAGCACCGGCACGACCTCCTCGCCGAGCAGGTCGAGCTGCTCCAGGACGGTCTTCAGGGGCAGGCCGGCGTGGTCCATCAGGAACAGCTGGCGCTGGTAGTCGCCGGCGTAGTCGCGGAAGGCCAGCGTCTTCTCGATCACCTGCTGCGGCGAGCCGACCGTGAGCGGGGTCTGCTCGGTGAACTCCTCCAGGGACGGTCCGTGCCCGTACACGGGCGCCTCGTCGAAGTACGGCCGGAACTCCCGCACCGCGTCCTGGCTGTTCCTCCGCATGAACACCTGCCCGCCGAGGCCGACGATCGCCTGCTCGGGGGTGCCGTGTCCGTAGTGCGCGTACCGCTGCCGGTACAGCTCGACCATCCGCTTGGTGTGCTCGGCGGGCCAGAAGATGTTGTTGTGGAAGAAGCCGTCGCCGTAGTACGCGGCCTGCTCGGCGATCTCCGGCGAGCGGATGGATCCGTGCCAGACGAAGGGCGCGACGCCGTCCAGCGGCCGGGGCGTGGACGTGAAGCCCTGGAGCGGCGTGCGGAACTTCCCCTCCCAGTCCACGGTCTCCTCGCGCCACAGGCGGTGGAGCAGGGCGTAGTTCTCGACGGCGAGGTTGATGCCCTGCCGGATGTCCTTGCCGAACCACGGGTAGACGGGCCCGGTGTTCCCGCGCCCCATCATGAGGTCCACCCGGCCGTCGGCCAGGTGCTGGAGCATCGCGAAGTCCTCGGCGATCTTCACCGGGTCGTTGGTGGTGATGAGGGTGGTGGAGGTGGAGAGCACCAGCCGCTCGGTGCGGGCGGCGATGTAGCCGAGCATGGTCGTGGGCGACGAGGGGACGAACGGCGGGTTGTGGTGCTCGCCGGTCGCGAATACGTCGAGCCCGACCTCCTCGGCCTTCAGCGCGATGGCGACCATGGCCTTGATCCGCTCACGCTCGGTCGGCGTACGGCCCGTGGTCGGGTCGGGCGTGACGTCGCCGACGCTGAAAATGCCGAACTGCATGGTCACTCAACCTCCGGTTTGTTGATGCTTCAACTATACCGGAGAACGGAGAACGACCAGGGACTATTCCCCCCGGCCCCCCCCGTGCGGAGCCGTGCGGGGCCCTCACCGCCAGTACGGATCCCGCCCCGTCCCCGCGAGCAGCCGCTCGAACCCCGACGCGCCCTCGGCCGGCTCGACCGGCACCCCGAACATGCCCATCTCCCTGGCCGTCGGCGCCAGCTCCGCCACCGCGCCCGCCAGCTCCGCCACGACCGCCTCGTCGGCACCCGGGTCCTCCTGGCCCGTCGCCCGCGCCAGGTCCCACACGTGCACGGTCAGATCGAGCAGCGCCATCGAGCCGACCAGCCGCGCGGGCATGTCCATCCCGCCGGTCGTCCCCTCCTCGGCGCCGGGGGCCGACCAGGCCGCGACCAAACGGTCCGCCTCGGCCACCAGCCGTTCCCGCCACTCGGGGCTCCCGGCGACCCGGTCCGGGGTCTCACCGAAGTCCGACGCCTCCTTCCGGGCCAGCCGCTGGAACTGCTCGATCACCTGGAAGAGGTGGTTGACCAGCGCCTTCACGTCGTACTCGGCGCAGGGCGTGGGAGCGGCGAGCGCCGCGTCCGAAACGCCCCGCACCACCGGCACGGCCCGCTCACGCGCCATGGCCAGCAGCTCACCGACGCCGTATGCCTTCACACCGTTCGTGTCCATGCCCCGACCGTAGGGACGTCCGGGGCCGCCCTTCTTGAAGAAACGCGACACCCGGGGAAGGGCGACGTACGATCCGGCCATGGAGGCACCCCGCCACGACACCCGCGGGATCGTCGACCCGACCGCGCTGCTCCACCGCGTGCGCTTCCGCCGGCACGCGCCCGCCGAGCCGCTGCGCCGGTACGTCGAGTGGTACTGGCTCATCGACTGGGACCTGCCCGCCCCCTACGCCTCTCACGTCGTACCGCACCCCTGCGTCAACCTCACCTTCCAGTGGGACGAGGACGAGGGCCCGCCCTACGCCGAGGTCACCGGCGTCGCCCTCGGCCTGTACACCCGGAAGCTGACCGGGCGGGGCCGGGTCTGCGGGGCGAAGTTCCGGCCCGGCGGCTTCCGGCCATACACCCCCGGGACACCGGTGTCGCAATGGACGGGGCGCGCCCTGCCCGCCCGGGAGGTGTTCCCCCAGGTGACGGACGCCACGACCGACGCCGTCGTCACCCCCGCCGACGACCGGGGCCGGGTGGCCGCCCTCGACGCCTTCCTGCTCACCCTGCCCCGCGTCACGGACCCGCAGGCCGATCACGCCGTGGACCTCGTCGACCGCATCCGCTCCGACCGCACGGTGCGCCGCGTCGGCGACCTCGCCCGGGCGGAGGGACTGTCGGTGCGGGCCCTGCAGCGGCTCTTCTCGACCCACGTCGGCGTCAGCCCGAAGTGGGTCATCCTCCGGTACCGCATCCACGAGGCCCTGGAACGCGCCGGCACCCGCACCGGCATCGACTGGGCCGCCCTCGCCGCCGAGCTGGGCTACGCCGACCAGGCCCATCTGGTGCGTGACTTCACGGCGACGGTCGGGGTACCGCCGACGGCGTACGTGGCGGAGACGGATCCGGCCGGCCCCGGAGATCCGGACGGCGGCATGCAAAGCTGACCGCCATGGTCATTCTCCGCTCGGCCGCCCTCTTCGTCGTCGCCGCCCTCTTCGAGATCGGCGGCGCCTGGCTGGTCTGGCAGGGGGTGCGCGAGCAGCGGGGCTGGCTCTGGGCGGCCGGCGGGGTCCTCGCGCTCGGCGCGTACGGATTCGTCGCGACCTTCCAGCCCGACGCCCACTTCGGCCGCATCCTCGCCGCGTACGGCGGCATCTTCGTGGCCGGCTCGATCCTGTGGGGCGTGGTCGCCGACGGCTACCGCCCCGACCGGTGGGACATCAGCGGCGCGCTGGTCTGCCTGGCCGGGATGGCCGTGATCATGTGGGCGCCCCGCAACGGCGGCTGACTACCCTGGACGGCGACGTCCAGCACCGATCAAGGAGCAGCCCATGGCCACCGCAGCCGCCCCGTCCGCCGCCTCGCGCATCGCCGTCGTCACCGGTGCGAGCAGCGGCATCGGCGCCGCCACGGCCCGGCAGCTCGCCGCGGCGGGCTACCGGGTCGTCCTCACCGCCCGCCGCAAGGACCGCATCGAGGCGCTCGCCGAGGAGATCGAGGCGGCCGGGCACAAGGCGACGGCGTACCCCCTGGACGTCACCGACCGCGCGGCCGTCGACGAGTTCGCCACCGCCTTCAAGACGATCGGCGTCCTGGTCAACAACGCCGGCGGCGCGCTCGGCGCCGACCCGGTGGCCACCGGCGACCCGGAGGACTGGCGCCGGATGTACGAGACGAACGTCCTCGGCACCCTCAATCTCACCCAGGCCCTGCTCCCCAAGCTGGAGGCGAGCGGCGACGGCACGGTGGTCGTCGTCTCCTCGACCGCCGGGTTCGCCACCTACGAGGGCGGCGCGGGCTACGTCGCCGCGAAGCACGCCGAACACGTGCTCGCCGAGACACTGCGCCTGGAGATCGTCGGCCGCCCGGTCCGCGTCGTCGAGATCGCGCCCGGCATGGTCAAGACCGACGAGTTCGCCCTGACCCGCTTCGCCGGCGACCAGGACAAGGCGGCCAAGGTATACCAGGGCGTCGCCGCCCCCCTGACCGCCGACGACGTCGCCGACACCATCACCTGGGCGATCACCCGCCCCGCCCACGTCAACATCGACCTCCTGGTGGTCCGCCCCCGCGCCCAGGCCTCCAACACGAAGGTGCACCGGGAGGCGTAGGCCGCGGGGCCGGCCGGTCAGCCCTTCACGCAGACGACCTGCTTCAGCTTCGCCACGACCTCCACGAGGTCGCGCTGCTGGTCGATGACCTGGTCGATCGGCTTGTAGGCGCCCGGGATCTCGTCCACCACGCCCGAGTCCTTGCGGCACTCCACGCCCCGCGTCTGCTCCTCCAGGTCCTTGGTGGAGAAGCGCCGCTTGGCCGCGTTCCGGCTCATGCGCCGGCCCGCGCCGTGGGAGGCGGAGTTGAAGGACTTGTCGTTCCCGAGGCCCCTCACGATGTACGAACCCGTGCCCATGGAACCGGGGATGATCCCGTAGTCCCCGGAACCCGCGCGGATCGCGCCCTTGCGGGTCACCAGCAGGTCCATGCCGTCGTACCGCTCCTCCGCCACGTAGTTGTGGTGGCAGGAGATCTCCGGCTCGAAGACCGGCTTCGCCTTCTTGAACTCCTTGCGGACCACGTCCTTGAAGAGCGCCATCATCAGGGTGCGGTTGTACTTCGCGTACTCCTGCGCCCAGAACAGGTCGTTGCGGTACGCCGCCATCTGCGGGGTGTCCGCGACGAACACCGCGAGGTCGCGGTCGATCAGGCCCTGGTTGTGCGGGAGCTTCTGGGCGACGCCGATGTGGTGCTCGGCGAGTTCCTTGCCGATGTTGCGGGAGCCGGAGTGCAGCATGAGCCAGACAGAACCGGTCGTATCCGTGCAGAACTCGATGAAGTGATTTCCGGATCCGAGCGTTCCCATCTGCTTCCCGGCCCGCTCGTGACGGAACTTGACCGCCTCCGCGACCCCGTCGAACCGCCCCCAGAAGTCGTCCCACCCGCTCGTCGCGAGCCCGTGGAAGCGCCCCGGCTCGACGGGGCTGTCATGCATCCCCCGCCCCACCGGAATCGCCTGCTCGATCTTCGAGCGGAGGCGGGAGAGGTCGCCGGGCAGGTCGTTCGCCGTCAGGGACGTCTTCACCGCCGACATTCCGCAGCCGATGTCGACGCCCACCGCCGCCGGGCACACCGCGCCCCGCATCGCGATCACGGAGCCGACCGTCGCGCCCTTGCCGTAGTGCACGTCCGGCATGACCGCCAGGCCCTTGATCCACGGCAGGGTCGAGACGTTGCGCAGCTGCTGCAGCGCGCCCTCCTCGACCGTCGCCGGGTCGGTCCACATCCGGATCGGCACCTTCGCGCCCGGCATCTCCACGTACGACATATCGTCCTCATTCCCCCGGAAACAAACAGAAGCATCGAAGCGCAAAAACCGGAGCCAATGGCAGCCAAAAGGACAGCTGACCGGCGTTCACGGCAGCGCGTGCGATACACATTGTCTCCAGGGGGCGCCCCCGTGCGGCAAGCGATTAACCAGCGGGGACACTGGAGTCCCGAAGCGATCCGAGCGTCCCGAACCACAGCCATCCCGGCGAGAGGAGCCGCACCGTGCAGCGGAAGGCCTACGTACCCGGCGTCGCCGCCTGCCTGGCGGTGTTGCTGGCCGGCTGCACAGGCGGCTCCGGCGACGGCGCCACGTCGGACGACTCCAACCCGGGCCGGCCGGGCGTCACCACCGAGGCCGCCGAGCCGGGCAAGTACCGGACCCTGCCTGAGCCGTGCGGCGCGGTCGGCGACAAGACGCTCGACTCGCTGCTGCCCGGCATCGAGGAGATCCCGGACGAGGCGCAGCGCGAGAAGGCGTACAAGGGGGAGCCGACGCTCGCGTACGACACGGACCGCAAGGTCGGCTGCCGCTGGAAGGTCGAGTCGGCGGAGGCCACCAACCACCTCTTCGTCGACTTCGAGCGGGTGGTGTCGTACGACAACTCCGTGAGCGACGACAGTCAGGCCGAACAGCTCTTCGCCAAGCAGGTGGAGGCCGCGGACCTGCCCGAGCCGGTCGTCTCCGAGTCGGTGTCCTCGCCTTCTTCCTCGTCCTCTTCCTCGCCCGGGTCGGGGTCGGAGTCGGGGGCGCCGTCCGGCGCCTCCTCGCCCGGCTCGCCCTCCGCCACGCCCTCGGGCTCCGCGCCGTCCGGCGACGCCTCGTCGAGCCCCTCCGGCAGTGCCACGCCCACCGATCTCCAGCCCCGGCTCCTCGACGACCTCGGCGACGAGGGGTACCTCGACGACGCGCTGAGCGACTCCGGTTCCACCGCGAAACAGCGCACCGTGACTGTGGCGTTCCGCACGTCGAACGTCATGGTGACCATCGAGTACGCGGAGCAGTCGGCGACGCTCGGAGTGGTGCCGGACAGCGAGGAAATGCAGGACATGGCCCGGAAACTGGCCTCCCAGCTGGCGGATTCGCTCGGCGGTTGAGCCTCCTGCGGGCCCCGGCGCGTGCGTGCGCGGTGCGCCCGAAGCGGGTCCGCACGATTTCTTCACCGCGTACGGTGGCTCCTCGGACCCGTTCCGACCGCAGGAACCACGAGCGTCATGAGTGAAGGAACCATGCAGCTACGAGCCCAGCGTGACCAGCGAGACAAGCGAGAGCAGCGAGAGCGGAAAGCGTCGCGGCTGACCCGCGCCGTCGTCTGCGCGGCCGCCGTCCCCGCCGTGCTGGTGGTGGCCGGCTGCTCCTCGGACTCCGGATCCGGCGACGGGACGGACAAGGCCGCCGCCGAGAAGTCCGCCGCGTCCAAGTCCGCGAGCCCGTCCCCGACGGTGCGGGCGGCGGCGTACGCGAAGCTTCCGGAGCCCTGCTCGGTGCTGTCGAAGAAGTCGCTGGAGGACCTGGTCCCGAAGGGCGACTCCGGCAAGGAGGGCGCCTCCAACGACACCGCCACTCGCGTCAGTTGCTCCTGGGACAGCCTCGACGACAACGGTGTGAAGGGCTCCCAGTTCCGCTGGCTGAGCGTGTCGATGCTGCGCTTCGAGTCGGACGAGACGCGCGGCGCGGGCGACGCGCTGGCGCACAAGTACTACACGAAGCAGCTCGCGGACACGCAGAGCGCCGAGGGCGCCAAGAGCCTCAAGACCACGCCGGTGACCGGCACGGGTGACGAGGCGTCGGTCGTGCGCTACGACCTGAAGAAGAAGGAAGGCACCTTCAAGCAGCAGACGGTCGTGGCGCGCGTCGAGAACGTCGTCGTCACCGTCGACTACAACGGCGCGGGTCTGGCCGGCGAGAAGACGCCGGACGCGGACGACCTGGTGAAGGACGCGCAGAAGGCGGCCAAGGAGGCGGTGGCCGCGGTGACGAAGGCCAACGGCAGCGGGGCGGGCGGCTCGGCCTCGCCGTCGAAGCCGGCGTCGAAGAAGCCCTCCTCGGCGGCGTCGAAGTCGTCGTCGAAGCCGTCGTCGAAGTCCTAGCCGAAGCCGGACCGAGGGACCGTATCGACCACCGGCCACCCGTTCCCCGTACACATGTGCCACTCTGTTGCGCGCAACAACAGGCACATGGAGGGGAGTACGGGTGGCCGCGCCACTACAGCTGACCCGGACGCATCGCGTTCTCATCGGCATGGTCGTCTTCGGTGCCGTCATCATCGCCGGGATCGGCTTCGCTGGTTCCTA
>NZ_JBIDAU010000025.1:0-24313 GCF_043202655.1 Streptomyces sp. NPDC048171 | reverse complement strand
GCGCGTTGGGTGACGGCGAGGTCGATGGCGGCGGCGGTGTTCTCGGGTGCCATGCCGGAGGAGCCGCGGTGGGCGATGACGTCGGGGTCGCCGGGCGCGGCGTGTGCGGTGGTCGTCGTCAGGGCCAGAGCCAGACCGCTCAGCACGGCCACCACGGCACCGGCGTGCCTCTTGCTCGCATGCTTCACTGCAACCTCCCGCGTTGGATGACTCCCTGGAGGCTCGCGGAGCACGGTTACGGGAACCCTGCCGATGGCTGGCGCCGCCGGGATCGGCCGGTGGAGCGCGAGGCCGAACCGCTCAATCGCGGCGGAAGGGCGGCGAACGCGCGCATTCGCCGCCCTTCCGGCCGGGACGTCACCCGCCGAGGATGCCCGCGGGCAGCAGCGAACGCGGTGAGGAGGCCGGGTGCCCCACCTCCAGCGTTCCGAGGAGACCGCTCAGCAGCGGAGCACCGGGAACTCCGGCGGACGGGTCGGGCGCGGGGGCGGCCACGGCGGCGGGGGCGGATGCCAGGAGGGCGGCGGCCAGGACGGAGACACAGGCGAGTTTCTTGATCATGCCCGCCCCAACGAACGGTGGCCCAGGGGGGAAACGCCCGCCGTAGGCCGACTGGCCCAGTGCCGTTACCCGAGAGGTAATCGACCGCCCCTCGTTCCGCCCGGCAGGATCGGACACGTCGGCGGGAATCCCCGCCGGACCGGATCACCGCCGCGAGGAGAACACGATGTCCGTCGAGCACACCGCAGCCACCGGGGCGCAGGTCAGCGAGGCCACCCGGAGCGTCGTGAGCGAGTTCCTGGCCGCGCGCGTGGCGGGGGACACCGGGCGGCTGATCGAGCTGTTCGCCGACGAGGTGGACTGGCAGCTCGCCGAGAACCCCGCCGTCCCCTGGATCCGGCCCCGCTCCACGGGTGCGGAATGCGCGGCGCAGTTCACCGAGTTGATGGAACACACCGTGCCCGAGGACGCGCGGGCCTCGGTCGACACCTTCCTCGTCGACGGCACGGACGCCGTGCTGATGGGCCACCTGTCGGGGACCGTACGCGCGACGGGACGGAGCTTCGAGGGCCCCTTCGCCCTGCGCCTGACCGTCGAGGACGGCCGGATCACCCGGCACCACCTCTACGAGAACAGCCTGTCGATCGCCGAGGCGTGCACCCCGGCCGGCTGAGGGCCCGGAGAACCGTCCCGAGGCCTCCCGCAGTAGCGCCCGCCCCGGCCGACGCCACTCGGCGCGCGGCGCCGTCGTGGCCCGCCTCGATAGTCTGCGCGGCGTGATCGACTCATACGAGGGAACCGACGATGCCGCCGTCGCCATAGCGGGCGCGCAGGCCGGCGCGTACGTGGTCCGCAACCTGTACGGCCGACGGCTCAACCGCATCGACAAGGGCGCAGGCGACTTCGCCACCGACGCCGACGTGGAGGCCGAGAAGGCGATCCTCGGCGTGATCCGTGCCCGTCGGCCCGACGACGCGGTGCTCGGAGAGGAGAGTGGGCTGCGGGGTGGCGCCGACGCGGTGCGCCAGTGGCTGGTGGACCCCCTGTGCGGCACCCTGAACTACGCCGTCGGCACCATGCTGGTGGCCGTCAACGTGGCCCTGCGCGGCGGGGCGGCAGCGGTGGCCGACCCGTTCGGCGGCGAGGTCTACTTCACCGACGGGGTCACGGCCCGGGTGCGGCGTGACGGGGCCGACGACGCGCCGCTGACGCCCACGTCCGCGAGCCGGCTGGTGGACGTCAACCTGGATCCGCCGTTTCCGAGTGCGCCCGGCTTCCGGACCGCGGATCTGCTGGCCAACCCCGAGTTCGTCACCCGCTTCCGGCCGCGCGTCGTCTCCACGACCCTCGCACTGGCCTGGGTCGCGGCAGGCAGACGCGCCGCCTACGTCACCGATGGCGGCGACCTGTCGCGGAGCGTGCACTTCGCGGCGGGCATCGCCCTGTGCCGGGCGGCCGGCTGCACCGTCACCGGGATCGACGGCGCCCCGATCGGTGCAGCGGGCGGCCGCGGGCTCGTGGCCGCCGCCGACGCGGAGACCCACGAACTGCTGATGTCGATGACGCGCGGCCGAGGTTAGGGCGACTCGCGCATCACGGTCAGGACGATTCGCGCACCACCAGCTCAGTAGGAAGCGTCAACTGCTGCCGTGGCGCGCCGTGCCGGGTGATACCGGTGAGGATGCGGGCCATGGTCCGTCCCAGCTCCTCCACCGGCTGACGCACCGTCGTGAGCGGTGGGTCCGTGTGCCGGGCGAGGACCGAGTCCTCGAATCCGACCACGGCGACGTCGCCGGGCACCCGCCGCCCGTGCCGGCGGAGTTCGGCCAGGGCGCCGACCGCCATGAGGTCCGAGGCCGCGAAGACGGCGTCCAGGTCGGGGGCGCGTTCAAGAAGCAAACGCATCGCGCGCGCCCCGCCCTCCTCTGTGAAGTCGCCCGCCTCCACCAGGACTTCCGCGGCGGGCGCCCCAGCCTCCAGGTGCGCGTCCCGCCAGCCCGCGAGCCGGCTGCGGCCGACGTCCATGTCCAGCGGCCCGGTGATGGTCGCGATCCGCTCCCGTCCGCCGCTCAGCAGGTGCCGTACCGCCGCGGCGGCCCCGCCGGCGTTGTCCGCGTTCACGTAGCTCAGCCGCTCGCCCGCGTCGCGGCGGCCGGCCAGGACGGTGGGCAGGCCCATCTCCTCCAGCATGCCGGGCAGCCGGTCCTCGGAGTGCACCGAGACCAGGAGGACGCCGTCGACCCGGCGGGCCGCGACCGACTCGGTCAGCTGGTCCCGCTCCGCCTGGTCCCGGACGAGCATCAGCTGGAGCTGCGTCCGGCTCTCGGCCAGAGCGCCGCTGACGCCGCGGATCAGGGCGGCGAAGAACGGTTCCGACCCGAGCCTGCTCTCGGACTCCGGGATCACCAGGGCGACGGCGTCCGTGCGGTTGGTGACGAGCCCGCGGGCCACCGAGTTGGGAACGTAGTTCAGTTCCTTGATCGCCGCGAGGACCCTGGCACGGGCGTCGGCACTGACCAGCTCCGAGCCGTTGACGACGCGGGAGACGGTGGTGCGGCCCACGCCGGCGCGGGCGGCGACCGTTTTGATCGTGGGACGGCGGTTGCCGGTCATGCACTCCCCCCTCGGCGGCCGCGGCGGACGTGCCGGCCGCGGAGGTGACCTGCGGCAATTCTTGCAGACCCGGTCACCGTCGGCGCACCCCCCGGCGGCCGAGAGGCCCCTTCCCGGACAGGGACGGGCAGCGAGTTGCTTTCAAGTCATTGACATATGGGCGCGCTCCCACGAGTCTTCGTTGCGCCGGTGGGAACGTGCCCACCAAAATTGGGCACGTTCCCACCCTGTCTGAGCCGTCGCTAGGAGGAGATCCATGGGCACTCTCGGTTCGTTGCGCGGGAAGGCGGTGGCGGCGGTCGCGGCCGTCGGCGCGCTGGCGCTCGTCGTCGGATGCAGCAGCGGCGACGACTCCGTCACGGGTGGCGGTGAGAAGGACGGCAAGACCGTCATCACCATGGGCCTGTACGGGGTGATGGGCATCAAGGAGACGGGCCTCCTGGAGCAGTACGAGAAGGAGAACCCGGACGTCGACATCAAGGCCGAGATCGCCGGCGACGAGCAGACGTACTACACCGCCCTCCAGACCAGGCTCGCCGCGGGCAAGGGGCTGAAGGACATCCAGGGCATCGAGATCGGCCGGGCCAAGGAGATCACCGAGACCCAGGCGGACAAGTTCGCGGACTTCTCCGGCACTTCGGGCACCGAGCACTTCCTGCCGTGGAAGGAGTCCCAGATCAGTACCGGGGACGGCAAGGTGCTGGGCCTGGGCACGGACATCGGCCCGATGGCCGTCTGCTACCGCAAGGACTACTTCGAGCAGGCGGGCCTGCCCACCGAACGCGAGGAGGTCGCCAAGCTGTGGGAGGGCGACTGGACGAAGTACGTCGAGGTCGGCCGCGACTTCAAGAAGGGCTTCAAGGGTGACGGAGTCGCCTACATGGACGCGGCCAGCGGCCTGTTCAACGCCATGGTCTACGGCTACCCCGAGCAGTACTACGACGACAAGGGCGAGCTGATCTACGACACGAACCCGGCCGTCAAGGAGGCGTGGGGCCTGGCCGCCGACGCGGCGGAGGACGGCCTGACGGCCAAGCTCCGTCAGTTCCAGCCGGGTTGGGACCCCGGCCTGGCCAACGGCACGTTCGCCACGGCGGTCTGCCCGGCGTGGATGCTGAGCCACATCAGCGAGAAGGCCGGCGCGGCGAACAAGGGCAAGTGGGACGTGGCCAAGGCGCCCAAGGGCGCGAACTGGGGCGGGTCCTTCCTCGGCGTGGTCGAGCAGAGCCCGGTGAAGGAGGAGGCGCAGAAGCTCGTCGCCTGGCTGACCGCGCCCGAGCAGCAGGCCCACATCTTCAAGGAGATCGGCAACATCCCCTCCTCGCGCACCGCGCTGGAGAGCGCCGACGTGAAGAACGCCAAGTCCGCCTACTTCAGCGACGCGCCGATCGGGCAGATCTTCGGTGCCGCCGCCCAGGAGATCCCGGACAAGCAGGTCCTCGGCCGAAAGGACGGCACGATCAAGGACACCTTCTCCCAGGGCCTCACCCTGATCGAGCAGCAGGGCACCGCCCGTGACGAGGCGTGGAAGACCACCGCGGAGCGCATCGAGAAGGCGGTCGGCTGACCGTCCGTCCCACCGCCGCCGGGCCCCCGTCACGCGCGGGCCCGGCGCAGGGTCACCCGCATTCGCAACCAGGAAGGAATCCCGGTGGCCACCACCTCCACCACCAAGGCCCCGGCACGGCGCGGCGCGCTCCTGCACCGGCTGGACATCAAGGGCGCCCCGTACGTCTTCGTCGCACCGTTCTTCGTGATCTTCGCCGCGTTCAGCTTCTACCCCCTGATCTACACCTCGTGGATCTCGCTGCACGACGTGGAACTGGCCACCCTCGACGTGATGGAGTGGGTGGCGTTCGACAACTACGTGGAGCTGTGGGGCGACTCCAGGTTCTGGAACGCGCTGCAGAACACCATCACCATCGGCGTGATCTCCACGGTGCCGCAGCTGCTCATGGCGCTCGGCATGGCGCACCTGCTCAACTACCGGATGCGCGCCTCGCTGTTCTTCCGGGTCGCCTCGCTCGTCCCCTACGCCACCTCGGTCGCGGCGGCCGCCCTAGTCTTCACCATGATCTTCGAGCGCGACTTCGGCATGATCAACTGGGCGCTGGGCTCGGTCGGCATCGACCCGGTGGACTGGGAGGCCGACAAGTGGCCCGCCCAGGTCGCGATCTCCACCATCGTGATCTGGCGCTGGACCGGCTACAACGCGCTGCTGTACCTGGCCGCCATGCAGGCCATACCCGCCGACCGGTACGAGGCGGCCTCGCTCGACGGGGCGTCGCGCTGGCAGCAGTTCATCCACGTCACCGTGCCCGGGATCCGCTCCACCATCGTCTTCACCATCGTGCTCTCCACGATCGGCGCCACCCAGCTGTTCGGCGAGCCGCTCATCTTCGGCCAGGGGCCCAACGGGGTCACCGGCGGCGCGGACAACCAGTACCAGACGCTGGGCCTGCTGCTGTACGAGGAGGGCTGGAAGAACTACCAGATGGGCCGCTCGGCGACCGTCGCGTGGGCGATGTTCGTGCTGCTCGTCCTCGTCTTCGTCGCACAGCGCCTGATCAGGCGCCTGCGCTCCCGCACGTCCTGACCTGGAGTCGCCATGACCACACAGAGTCTCCCGGTCCGGGCGGAGCACCCGGACCGCACCCCGTCCGCCCGGACGGGCCGCCCCGGCGGACGCCGGCTGCTGCGCCAGCGCGCCGGGCGCCAGCACCACGCCGGGCCCCTCGCCTACGTCCTGCTCGCCGTCATGGCGGTGCTGTCGATCTTCCCGCTGTACTGGACGATGGTCGCCGCCTCCACCGACAACACGCGGGTCAGCCAGACGCCGCCGCCGTTCCTGCCCGGCCCGAACCTGTTCAGCAACCTCGCCCGCGCCTGGGACGAGGCGGCGATGGGCAAGGCGATGGTCAACAGCCTGATCGTGGCCGGGGTGATCGCCCTGTCCACGGTGATGTTCGCGACCCTCGCCGGGTTCGCCTTCGCCAAACTGCGGTTCAAGGGGCGCAACGCCCTGCTCATGCTGGTGATCGGCACCATGCTGGTGCCGCCGCAGCTGGGCGTCGTACCGCTGTTCATCATGATGGCCGAGCTGGGCTGGTCGCAGCAGCTGCCCGCGGTCATCTTCCCGACCCTGGTCAGCGCGGTCGGCGTCTTCTTCATGCGGCAGTACCTCTCCGAGGCGCTGCCGGACGAACTCGTCGAGGCCGGACGCGTGGACGGCGCGCATTCGCTGCGGATCTTCTGGAGCATCGTGCTGCCGGTCGCCCGGCCCGCGATGGCGGTCCTGTTCATGATCACGTTCGTGCACGCGTGGAACGACTTCTTCTGGCCGTTCGTGGTCCTCGACATGACCAACCCGACGGTGCCCGTCGCGCTCACCCAGCTCAGCGCCGGCTACGTCCGCGACCAGTCGCTGATCATGGCGGGCGCGCTGCTCGGCACGCTGCCGCTGCTGGCCATGTTCATCGTCTTCGGGCGTCAGATCGTCAGCGGCATCATGGCGGGCGCGGTCAAGGGCTGACCCGCCGCCCCGCGAACACCCCCATCTAGAAAGGACTTACGTGGTCACCGCAGCACACCAGACCGGGTCCGGCCCGGACGCCGCCCGTACCTTCCCCAAGGGCTTCCTCTGGGGTTCCGCCACCGCCTCCTACCAGGTCGAGGGGGCCGCGGCGGAGGACGGCCGCACGCCGTCCATCTGGGACACCTACGCGCGCACCCCCGGCCGCGTCCGCAACGGCGACACCGGTGACGTCGCCACCGACCACTACCACCGCAGCGGCGAGGACGTCGCCCTGATGGCCGAACTCGGGCTGGGCGCCTACCGGTTCTCCCTCGCCTGGCCCCGGATCCAGCCCACCGGGCGCGGTCCGGCCGTGCAGAAGGGCCTGGACTTCTACCGGCGACTCGTGGACGACCTCCTGGAGAAGGGCATCGAGCCCGTCGCCACCCTCTACCACTGGGACCTGCCGCAGGAACTGGAGGACGCGGGCGGCTGGCCCGAGCGTGCCACCGCCGAGCGGTTCGCCGAGTACGCGGCCCTCGCCGCGGACGCCCTCGGCGACCGGGTGAAGACCTGGACCACCCTCAACGAACCCTGGTGCAGCGCTTTCCTCGGCTACGGCTCCGGCGTGCACGCCCCCGGCCGCACCGATCCCGTGGCCGCCCTGCGCGCCGCCCACCACCTCAACCTGGGGCACGGCCTGGCCGTCCAGGCGCTGCGCGACCGCGTCCGCGCCGACGCCCGGTGCTCGGTCACCCTCAACATCCACCATGTCCGCCCGCTCACCGGCACCGAGGGGGACGCCGACGCGGTCCGCCGGATCGACGCCCTCGCCAACCGGGTCTTCACCGGCCCCATGCTGCAGGGCGCCTATCCGGAGGACCTGCTCAAGGACACCGCCGAGCTGACCGACTGGTCCTTCGTCCGGGACGGCGACCTGCGGCAGATCCATCAGCCCCTGGACTTCCTCGGCGTCAACTACTACACGCCCACCGTCGTCTCCGAGACCGACGGCAGCGGCGCCCACAGCTCCGACGGACACGGCAACAGCTCCCACAGTCCCTGGCCGGGAGCCGACCGGGTCGCCTTCCACCAGCCGCCCGGCGACCGGACCGCGATGGGCTGGGCCGTCGACCCCACCGGCCTGTACGACCTGCTGCGCCGACTGGCCGCCGACTTCCCGGCGCTGCCGCTGGTCATCACCGAGAACGGCGCCGCGTTCGACGACTACGCCGACCCCGCCGGCCAGGTCAACGACCCCGCCCGGATCGCGTATGTGCGGGGCCATCTCGCCGCCGTCCACCAGGCCATCCTGGACGGCGCGGACGTCCGCGGCTACTTCCTCTGGTCGCTGCTGGACAACTTCGAGTGGGCGCACGGCTACAGCAAGCGCTTCGGGGCCGTCTACGTCGACTACCCGACCGGTACCCGCATCCCGAAGGCGAGCGCCCGCTGGTACTCCGAGGTGGCCCGCACCGGCGTGTTGCCCGGCGCGTGACCGCGTGCCGCCCCCGCCCTGCCGCGTGAGCGGAGGACGGGGGCGGCACGGGTCCGGGTGCCTGGTCAGTTGAGCGGGTCGAGGGTGAGCTGGGCCTGGGCCGGGTTGCCGTCGTGCACCAGCGACTCGTGGTTGCCGACGTCGTCGAAGGCGAAGGCGTACGCCTTCCCGTCCGCCATCCGGTCGTGGATGATCCGGGCGTAGTGGTTGGTGACGGAGTCCTTGTAGAAGTTCGCCGCCGAGGGGTCGGGCTGGTTGGGGTTGCTCAGCAGCGTCGAACGGTTGAACCCGGCGCACAGCGTGCGCGAGATCGGTCCGCGCACCAGGTCGTTGGGGGCGTCCAGGAGCCGGTGGCAGCCGAAGACGCTGGAGGCGTCCGGCTTCTGGAAGCTCGTGACGACTGCGCCCGAGCCGTTGGTGAAGTTCATGACGTTGCCCGAGACCCGCCCGAAGTACTTGGTGTTCGGCTGGTTCCCGAACGGCGTGACGGTGAGCGTGCTCGTCGAGTACTTCTGCCAGACCCGGTTGATGTAGTCGTTCAGCACCGAAGCGGGCAGCGCCCCGGTCTCCAGCCCGTACAGCGGCGACAGAGCCCGCAGCACGGTGCCGTCGGGCCGGGTCTGGATCAGCCCGCCCCAGCCGGACTGCGCCCGCAGCGCGTTGAACACCGCGTTGTAGCCGCCGGCCTTGAGCTTCCCGGCACTGGCCACACTCCCGTCGCCGCGCTGGACGCCGACCGTGTACGGCGCCGAGAACATGTCGACCTGAGTGCTGTTGAGCCAGATCCCGGAGTCGTTGAGCGTGTACTCGGACCAGTTGAAGAGGATGTTGCGGTTGGGATCGCTCGGGTTCTGCACCGCCGGCTGCACCAGACCGCCCGTGGTCAGCCGGAAGTCGAGCTTCTGGCCGTACGAGAAGTAGATGCGTCCCGACAGCTTGGGGATCCGGATCGTCTTGGTCTGTCCGGCGGCCGGTCCGGGAATGGACGCGTCCGGTGCGGGGGTGGGCGGATTGCCGCCGGCGGGCCAGGCGTGGAAGGTGCCGTTGGCATCGGCCCAGCCCTGCTGACCGGTCGTCAGCGAGGTGCCGAGGTTGTAGATGTGCACGGCGTCGCCGCGGCTGGAGTTGTTGGTGATCTTCAGGGGGATGGTGGCGGGCACCGCGGCGTCCGCGGGCGGTGAGGCGCCGAACGTGAGCAGGGCGCCGGCCAGGCCCGCTGCCGTGGCCACGGCGAGCAGACGGCGTCTGAGTCTTGAGAACACTCTCCACCTCCGTGCGGGTGTGGGGGAATTGGTCCGTACCGATTCTGAGAGCGCTCTCAGCGTTGCGCCGGGACGCGTACATGTCAATGCGCGGGGCGGGATGCCGCGAAGTCGCACGGCTCGGTGGGGAGGGGGTGCGGCGGGCGCCGGCCGTAGAGAACCCGGTGCCCTGTGGGGGATTGCGCGGCTCCGTACAAGAGGGCGGCCCCGCTGCCCTCGTGGCTATTCGGCGAGCGCCGATTCCGGGCTGCCGTCGTGTCGCGGGGGTACCGGGACGGACTCCCCGCCCATGGTGGTGCGGTGGACAGGGAGTCCGGTCGTGCCGATTGCGGTCGGTACCCCGGCGACGGCGGCCGCGACCCCGCACACCCAGGAGGTGCCGCATGGCCGGGAGGAACCATCGAGAAGAGGTTCCCCGGGCTCCTCGCGCTCCTGGGAGCAGGGCCCCCGGCCGATACCGCTCCTCGCTGAGGACAACAAGGCTTCGCACCGCGAGCTGGACGAGGCGCGTACCACCGAGGGCGACCCGCGCCACCCGCACACCCGCGCGGTGCCGGTGGAGCCCGGGAGGATCGAGGAGTACGTGCTGCGGATCCACCCGTTCGCGGCGACGTTCCTGCCGGGCCACAAGCTGGTCGTGGAGCTGTCCAACGACGAACCGATGGCCGACGAGCACAACGCGCTGCTGCCGCCGGACGCCTACTTGCCGGTGGGCCGCCCCGTCACCCACAAGATCTACCGTGACGCCGCGCACCCGTCCCGCCTGGTGCTGCCGTTCACGACGGTCCGGGCGGACGGGGAGCCGGCCAGCGGGTAGTGGCGCACCCCGGCGCCGCCCCGGTGTTCCGCCTCGGGCCACAGGCAGTCCAGTACCGAGGCAGACGGGGCGAAGAGGGCGGACGGGACCGCGTCCCGGGCGAACCACTCCCAGCGCTGGATCTTGTCGGGTTCGGTGACCCGGGGCGTGCCCGAGGCCCGCTCGGTGACGGCCGCCGCCGTCACCCGGGTCAGTCCGGCCAGGCCGTCGACGAACACGGCCAGGACCCGGACGTCCTGGGCGGCGACCGTGAGTGCGGTCTCCTCCGCCAGTTCCCGGGCGGCGGTCGTCTCGAAGTCCTCGCCGGGGTCCACCTTGCCGCCGGGCAGTTCCCAGCGTCCGTCATGGCCGAGGCCGAGCAGGACCCGTCCGGTGGGGTCGAGGACGGCGAGACCGACTCCGGTGAGGCTGTGCGAGGCGGGGCGCGCGCGTTCGGGGCGCTCGGCGCCGGGCGCGGGTGCGTGTCCGGGGTGCGGCTTCGGCTCGGGCTCGGGCTCGGCAGGGTTCATCCGGCCATTCCACACGGTGGGGCCGGCCTCGCGCCATCGCGGGGCAGTCCGGCGGCCGCGTCGTGGAACGCCCGGCGCAGGGCGACGATCCCGTCCCCGGCCCTGGTGGGGTGCACCCGGTTGGTGAGCAGCACGGCATAGCGCCCCGTGTCCGGGTCGACCCAGAGGCTGGTGCCGGTGAAGCCCGTGTGGCCGTACGAGGCGGGTCCGAACACGTCTCCGGCGGGGGAGCCGACGGGATCGCGGCCCTGCCAGGCGAGAGCCCGGCGCAGCGGCAAGTGGTCGGTGTGGCCCGCCGTCATGACGGCGAACGTGTCGGGGCGCAGGAGCCCCCGGCCACCGTCGGCCAGTGCGGTGCCGAGGCGTTCCATGTCCGCCAGGGTGGAGAACAGGCCCGCGTGGCCGCCGACGCCGCCGAGCACCACCGCGTTCTCGTCGTGGACCTCGCCCACCACGGTGCGCCCGCGCCAGGGGCAGTCCTCGGTGGCGACCGCCCGCGCCCGCCGCCCGGCGTCCGGCCGGAACACGGTGTCCCGCATCCCGGCCGGCGCGCACACCAGCTCCTCCACCAGCGCGTCCAGCGGCCGGCCCGTCGCCGCCTCGGCGATCAGACCCAGGATGATGAAGCCCTGCGAGGAGTACTGGACCCGGGTGCCGGGCTCCGCGGTCAGCGGCAGCAGCCGTACCGCCTCCAGCAGGGACGCACGGGTGGGATGGTCGCGGTAGAGCGGCACCTGGCCGGGGATCCCCGAGGTGTGCGCCAGAAGTTGACGTACCGTCAGGTCGGCCTTGTCGCCCCCTCGGTAGTCGGGCAGATACGTACCCACCGTCGCGTCGAGCCCCAGCGCACCGCGTTCGGCCAGCGCCATGACGGCGAGCCCCGCGATCGGTTTCGTCACCGACGCGAGGTCCCACAGGTCGTCGCCGTCCAGCGGCGGCCCGTCCCAGGACCGGGTGCCGGTCCAGCCGCGGTCCAGCGGGCCCTCCGGATCCCCCACGGACCAGGCGGCGCCCGAGAACACCCGTCGTTCCCGGCCCGCGGCGAGCAGTTCGGCCAGGGCGCTCACGACCGCTCACCCCGCGAGGCGTCGTCCACCACGCCGAGGACCGGCGTACGCGCGCCGAGCCCGGCCGACACCGTGCGCGCCGCGGCCCGCACCATCGGCCCGAACACCTCCACGCTGTCGGGGTCCAGGGTGAAGGTCAGGCCCAGGATGCCGATCGCGCCCACGGCCCTGCCCTCCGCGTCCAGGACGGGGGCCGCCACCGAGCGCACGTCCGGCTCGTCGTACTCGTCGTCCACGGCGTACCCGCACAGCGCCGCCCGCGCCAGCACCGCCCGGACGGCAGCGGGCTCGGTGGGCGTGCCGGGTGTGCGGGCCTCCAGGTCGCCCACGTCCAGCACGGCGTCGACCTCCTCCGGAGGCAGGGCCGAGAGCATGGCGAGCCCCACACCGCACGCGTACAGCGGGGAGCGCCGGCCGGGCGCCGTGCTCATCCGGTACTCCCGGGCCGGCTCGGACCCCTCCAGGTACACCGCGTCGGCCGCGTGCCGCACCGCGTAGAACGCCACGTGTCCGGTGCGCCGCCGAAGGTCGGCGAGGACGGGCCGGGTGAGTTCGAGGACGCGGCTGTCGTTCAGGGCCGCCGCGGCCAGGCCCAGCAGGCGCGGGCCCGGGCGGTAGCTGCCGTTCTCCGCCGCCTCCGCGAAGCCGTACTCCGCCATCGTCCGCAGGTGCCGGTGGACGGTGGGCTTGGTCAGTCCCGTGCGGCGCGCGATCTCACCCAACCGGTGGGGACCGCCGGGCTGCACGAGCGCGTCGAGGACCTCCATCGCCTTGTCGACGGGGCCCTTCACGAGTTCCTGATCGACCGACCGGGTGTTGACCGCTTTCACCATGTCGCTTAGCTTAACCCAACCGCATTCCATCTGACGGAACGGAGGTGTTGTTCAATGGAACGAATTCATCAGGGGCGCACGATGGACCGCAGCCGTCCCACCCGACGTCACGTCCTGCGGACCGGCGGTCTGCTCCTCGGAGCCCTCGGCGCCCCGGCGCTCCTGACCGCGTGCGGCACGACGGCCGCCGCGGACCGGGCCGGCAACGTGCTGCGGGTCTCCCAGCCCGGGGACCCCAAGACGCTGGACCCGCAGAAGCAGGGCGACATGGTGTCGATGAACGTCCTGATCAACATGTTCGACACGCTCACCACCCGGGGCCGGGACAACCGGCTGCACCCCAGGCTCGCCCTCTCCTGGAAGGCCACCGACGCGCGCACCTGGCGCTTCACCCTCCGACCCGGCGTGACCTTCCACAACGGTGAGGCGTGCGACGCGCGGGCCGTCGCCTTCAGCATCGAGCGGCTGCTCGACCCCGCCACCAAGTCCCCGATCGTCGAACTGCGCTTCGTCAAGGGCGTCACCGTGGTCGACCGCCTCACCGTGGACTTCCACACCACCGTGCACGACCCGATCCTGCCCGCGAAGCTCTCCCTCTTCGGCGGCGTGGTCGTGCCGCCCCGCCACCTGGCCGAGGTGGGCGACGCCGAGTTCGCCGACCACCCCGTCGGCACCGGCCCCTTCACCTACGTCAGCTGGCAGCGCGACCACGAACTGCGCATGCGGGCCTACGCCGACCACTGGAACGGGCGGCCCGCCGTCGACGGCCTCGTCTTCAGTCCCGCGCCGAACGCCTCCTCCTCCCTGGCCGCGCTCCAGAGCGGAGGCGTCGACCTCGTCGCCGGACTCACCCCGGACGCCGCCCAGCAGTTGGAGGGCTACGGCGGCGTCTCGCTGGACGGCCACACCGGGATCCGCACCGCCTACCTGTCCCTGAACACCCTGGAACGCGGCCCGCTCCAGGACCGCCGGGTCCGCCAGGCCCTCAACCACGCCATCGACGTACCCCTGCTGATCAAGGCGGTACTGGGCGGCAAGGCGACCGAGACACCCGCCCTCGTCCCACGCGGCGCCTTCGGCTTCGACCCCACCGTCAAGCCGTTCGAGCGGTCCGTCGAGACCGCGCGCGCCCTGCTCGCCGACGCCGGCCACCCGCGCGGCTTCGCCACGACGATCACCGCCTCCAACGTCGACGCCAACGTCGCCGAGGCCCTGTCCGGACTGCTGGCCAAGGCAGGGGTGGACGCACGCGTCAACCTCCTCGACCCCGGCACCTACTCGGCCCGGCTCACCTCCGACAACCGGGGAGCGCTCGGCCCGATCTACCTCGCGGCGAGCACCGTGTGGACGATGGACGGCGCGAGCATCGTCCAGTCCAACGTGCGCAGCGACCGGCGCCAGAGCCGCTGGCACTCCGAGGAGGCCGACCGCCTCATCGACCTCGAGGAACTCTCCGAGGACCCCGCCGAACGCGAACGGGCCTTCTCCGACCTGCAACGGCTGATGCGCCAGGAGGCGCCCTTCGTCTTCCTCTACCAGATCGACAACATCTTCGCCCGCAACGATCGCCCCCGCTGGACTCCCGGCTCCGCGGGCGTCCTCGCCATGGAGAGCGCGGAGGTGTCCCGATGAGCGCCCTCACCCTCGACGAACCACCCACCCCCGCGGCGACGCAACCCCGCCGCCCGGACCGGACCGGGCTGCTGCGCACGGTGCTCAGGCGCCTGGCCACCGCGCTGTTCGTCCTGCTGTGCACCGCGACGGTCTCCTTCTTCCTGGTACGGCTCTCCGGCGACCCCGTGAAGATCCTGCTGCCGCCCGACGCCACCGCTGAGCAGGAGAACGTGCTGCGCGCCTCCCTCGGCCTGGACCAGCCGCTGTTCGCGCAGTACCTCGACTACCTCTGGGGACTGCTCCGCCTCGACTTCGGCGACTCCCTGGTCTACGGCCAGCCCGTGAGCGAGATCCTCGCCGACCGGCTGCCCGCCACCATCGAACTGGCCGCCGCCGCCCTCGCGGTGACCCTCGTCGTCGCCGTCCCGGCGGGCATCTTCGCCGCCATGCGCCGCGGGCGCGGCTCCGACCACACCGTGATGACCGGTGTCCTGCTGGGCCAGTCCACCCCGCCGTTCTGGGTCGGCATCCTGCTCATCCTGGTCTTCGCCGTCTGGCTGCGCGCCCTGCCCGCCTCCGGCTACGGCACCTTCGCCAACCTCGTCCTGCCGGCCGTCACCCTCGCCGTCTACTCCGTCGCCGTCGTCGCGCGCCTGCTGCGCTCGTCGCTGATCGACGTCCTGTCCTCCGACCACATCCGCAGCGCCCGCGCCAAGGGCTTCGGCCCCCTGAAGGTGGTGCTCAGGCACGGACTGCGCAACGCCTCGCTGCCGGTGGTGACCGTCGTCGGCCTGGAGGTCGGCAACCTGCTCGGCGGGGCGATCCTCACCGAACGGGTCTTCTCCTGGCCCGGAGTCGGCCAGCTGACCGTCGAGGCGATCTCCAACCGCGACTTCCCGCTCGTCCAGGCCACCGTCCTGTTCTTCGCCGCCACCTTCGTCGTGGTGAACCTGCTCGTCGACCTCTCCTACAGCTTCCTCGACCCGAGGGTGAGGACGTCACGATGACCGTCATGTCACCGGCCGCCACCGACCGGACCCCGGCCGATCCACCGTCCGGCGGCTCGGGCTCCGCCGTCCTGCGGGCCCTGCTGCGCAACAAGCTCGCCGTCGCGGCCCTGGCCGTACTGACGCTGCTGCTGCTCGCCGCCCTGTTCGCACCCCTGATCGCCCCCTACGACCCCAACGCGCAGAACCTCCTCCTCAGGCTGCGGCCTCCCGCCTGGCAGGACGGCGGCAGAGGCGCCCACCTCCTGGGCACCGACCAGCTCGGGCGCGACATGCTCTCCCGTGTCATCTACGGTGCCCGGGTCTCCCTGCTCGTCGGCGCCGGCGCGGCGCTCCTCGCCGGAGTCATCGGCACCGTCGTGGGACTGTCCTCCGGGTACTTCGGCGGCTGGGCCGACCGCACCCTCATGCGGCTCGCCGACGTGCAGCTCGCCTTCCCGTCGCTGCTGCTGGCCCTCGCCATCGTCGGCTTCCTCGGCTCGGGCCTGTGGTACGTGATCCTGGTGCTCGGCTTCACCGGCTGGGTCTCCTACGCCCGCGTCGTGCGCTCCGAGGTGATGTCCCTGCGCACCCGCGACTTCGTCACCGAGGCCCGCGCCATCGGCGTCACCGACGTCACCATCATGCGCCGCCACCTGCTGCCCAACGTGATGGCCCCGCTGGCCACCATCGGCACCCTGCACGTCGCCGCCGCCATCGTCGCCGAGGCATCCCTGAGCTATCTCGGCCTGGGCGTGCCCAAGGAGACGGTCACCTGGGGCGGCATGCTCTCCGACGGCCAGCTCTACCTGGGCACCTCCTGGTGGGTCGCCGTCTTCCCCGGCATCGCGCTGATGCTCACCTCCCTCGCCATCAACATCACCGGCGACGCCCTCAGGGACGTCGCGGACCCGAAGGCCTACCGCCGATGACCCTCGACCGACCGACCACACCACCGCCGCTGCTGGAGATAGCCGGCCTCAGCGTCGACTTCCGCCTGGAGACCTCCGTCGTCCACGCCGTCCAGGACGTCTCCCTGCACGTACACGCCGGTGAAACCCTCGCCGTCGTGGGGGAGTCGGGCAGCGGCAAGAGCGCCACCGCACTCTCCGTGCTGCGCCTCAACCCGAGCCCGCCGTGCGTCTACGCGAGCGGCGAGATCCGCTTCGACGGACGCGACCTGCTGCAACTCTCCGAAAAGGACCTCGGACGGGTCCGCGGCCGCGACATCGCCATGGTCTTCCAGGACCCGATGACCTGCCTCGACCCCCTCCAGCGGGTCGGCGCCCAGGTCGCCGAGGTACTCGGGCACCACACCGGCATGTCCCGCGCCGAGGCGAAGGAGGCCGCGCTGGCCGCCCTGGACGAGGTCGGCATCCCCGACCCGGCGCTGCGCTACCGCCAGTACCCGCACGAACTCTCCGGAGGCCTGCGTCAGCGCGTGATGATCGCGACGGCGCTGGTCGCGCGGCCCCGCGTACTCATCGCCGACGAGCCGACCACGGCCCTGGACGTCACCGTGCAGCGCCAGATCCTCGACCTGCTCGTCACTCTCCAGCACAAGCACGACATGGCCGTCGTGCTGATCACCCACGACCTCGCCGTCGTCGCGGAGACCGCCGACCGCGTCGTGGTCATGAACAAGGGCCGCGTCGTCGAGACCGGCGGCGTCCTCGACGTCTTCGACCGTCCGGCCGACGACTACACCCGCAAGCTGCTGGCGGCCACCCCGCGACTGGAGGCGGCATGACCACGGAAGCCACCGAAGCCACCGGACCGACACCCGCGGCCGCCAAGGTCCTCCTCGAACTCGTCGGACTGCGCAAGGAGTTCGGTACGCGCGGCACGACCACCGCCGTCGACGACGTGTCGCTCGAAGTCCACGAGGGCGAGACCCTCGCCCTCGTCGGCGAATCCGGCTGCGGCAAGACCACCCTGACCCGGCTGCTGCTGCGGCTCCTCGAACCCACCGCCGGCAGCGTCCGCTTCGACGGACAGGACCTCGCCGCCCTCTCCGCGCCCGAACTGCGCGCCGTACGACGGCAGATGCAGGTCGTCCTCCAGGACCCCTACTCCAGCATGAACCCGCGCATGCGCATCACGGACATCGTCGCCGAACCCCTCGTCACCCACGACCCCGAGGCGCGCGGACGGCGCGCTCGGCCCCGTAACCGCGAACGCGTCGGTGAACTCCTGGAGGCGGTGGGACTGGACGCCGGTATCCAGGACCGCTACCCGCACGAGTTCTCCGGCGGACAGCGTCAGCGCGTCTCGATAGCACGGGCCCTGGCCCTGCGCCCCCGCCTCCTCGTCCTGGACGAGCCGACCAGCGCCCTGGACGTCTCCGTGCAGGCGACGGTCCTCGACCTGCTGGCCGACCTCCAGCAACGGCTCGGGCTGACCTATGTGTTCGTCTCCCACAACCTCGCCGTCGTCGGACAGGTCGCCGACCGGGTCGCCGTGATGCGCCGGGGGCGCCTGGTCGAGGTCGGCGGCACGGCGGAGGTACTGCGCTCACCGCGACACCCCTACACGCGGCAGCTGCTGGACGCCGTACCCGTCCTCGACCCGCGCAGGGGGCGCCGCGCGGCACAGCGCGCCGCCGCCTCGCCGACGGCCGAGGCGAGCCGATGACCCGCACTGCCCTACAAGTGCGACAGCACCAGACCCGCACCGCCGAGCAGCGCGACGTCGTCGACGGCGGCGGTTCCCACCAGCACCCGGGGCTGCTCGGCCTCGGTGAAGGCGACGGCCTCGCGCAGCCGCTCCTCCACCACGGTCCGGAAGCGCTCACCGCCCTCACGCGCCTCACCGTGCAGGATGAAGAGACCGGGCGCGAACAACTGCTGCACGTTCACCAGACCCAGCGCGAGGTTGTGCGCGTACTCCTCCACCACCCGTCCGGCGAGCGCGTCCCCGCTGTTCACCAGTGCCTCCAGCGACACCGCCGGGCCGAGGCCGGCATCCAGCGCCCGGGCGCGCAGCCAGCCGGTCGTGGCCACCGTCTTCCAGCAGCCCCTGCTGCCGCACGTGCAGCGGTCACCGCTGGCCGACACGGTCATGTGCGCGCCGCTGCGCCCGCCGGGCGGGGCCATCACCTCGCCGTCGTACAGGACACCGACCCCGAGCACCTCGCCCGTCGACACCGAGGCGAACGTACGCCGCCCGCGGCCCGCGCCGAACCAGCGGTCGCCGAGCACCTGGAGGCGCGCCCGGTGCTCCACCCGCACCCCGGCGCCGGTGAGCGCGCCGAGCCGCTCCGTCACCGGATAGCCGTGCAGGGCGGGCACGTCGTTCACCTCGAGGATCAGCCCCGCGCGGGGGTCCACCAGCCCCGCCGCGGCCACGCCGATGCCCTGGAGGTCGTGCGCGGCGAAGACACCGGCCGCCTCCTCCAGCGCCGCGTCGATGTCCGCGGGCGTCGCGCGGGCCGCGTCGTACGAGGCCTCGGCGCGGTCCAGGACCCGGCCCGCCACGGACAGCACGGCCGCCCTGACCCGGCCGGGCACCAGCTCGACGGCGCCCAGCCGTCGCGGAGCGGGTGGCGCGGCCGGTCGCGGCACGGCCGCGGGGACCAGTCGCAACGGAGAACTTTTGTGGACCATGCGCCGACTCTGCCACGGCCCCGTTTCGGAGAGGTAGCACCGTGAGCCAATCGAGACTGACCGAACTCACCTGGCGCGAGGTCCGCGGGGCCGGTGAGCGGGGCATCGCCCTGCTGCCCATCGGCTCGCAGGAGCAGCATGCCGGGCACCTGCCCATGGGCACCGACACCCTTCTGGTCGAGGAGGTCGTCGACCGGGCGCTGGACCTCCTCTCCCGGGAGGAGGCCGCACCCGAGGTCGTACGCCTGCCGGCGCTGCCCTTCGGCCACAGCCCGCACCATCTGTTCGCCGCCGCCGTCTCGCTCTCCGCGGCCACCCTGGGCGCGGTCCTCGACGACGTCCTCGACTCGCTCGTGACCAGCGGACACCACCGGGTGCTGGTCGTGAACGGCCACGGCGGCAACGACGAGATCATGCGGCTCGCCGTGAAGCGGTTCGCGCTGCGCGCCCGGGTGACCGTCGCCGCCTGCTCGTACTGGACCCTCACCGCGGGCGAGGACGAGGCGGGGCGGCCGGACGTCACGCCGGGGCACGCCGGATGGTTCGAGACCTCACTGATGCTCGCCGCCCACCCCCGTCTGGTGCGCACACCCGTGCCCGCCCGCGCCCCGGTGGAACCGCCGCCCCTGTTCGACAACCCGCCGCACCCCGGCCTGACCGTGGAGCGCCACGGCGAGTGGGAGCGGGTCGACGGCGCCACGGACGACGCGTCCGGCGCCGACGTCGTCCGGGGCGGCCTGCTGCTGGACGACCGGGCGCGCGGCCTCGCCGACGCGATCCGGGCGTTCGACACGGCGAGCCGGCCGTCCTGAAGAAGCGATGCGACAAGGAGAAGCAATGAAGATCACTGACGTGGACGTGTGGGTCGTCAACCTCCCGCTGGTCAACCCCTTCACGAGTTCGTTCGAGACCAAGACCGGTGAGACCCGCACCGTCGTCCGCATCCGCACCGACGACGGCGTCGAGGGCTGGGGCGAGACGATGTGGGGCGCCCCGGTCGCCGCGATCGTCCGGCAACTGGCCCCCGACCTGATCGGGACCAGCCCCTTCGCCCTGGAGAGCTTCCACCGCAAGCAGCACATGGTGCCGTTCTTCTACGGCTACCTCGGCTACGCGGCGATCGCCGCCGTCGACGTCGCCTGCTGGGACGCGATGGGCAAGGCGACCGGCCAGTCCCTCACCGACCTGCTGGGCGGCCCCGTGCGGGACGAAGTCCCGATCACCGCGCTCATCACCCGCGCCGACGCGCCGGGCGCCACGCCGGCGGACCTGCCCGAGGCCCTGGCGGAGCACACCGTGCGCGTCGTCGCCGAGGGCGGCTTCGACGCCGTCAAGCTCAAGGGCACCAAGGACTGCGCGGGCGACGTCGCCATCCTGCGCGCGGTCCGCGAGGCGCTGCCCGGGGTGAACCTGCGCGTCGACCCCAACGCCGCCTGGTCCGTCCCCGACTCGGTGCGCGCCGGGATCGCGCTGGAGGAACTCGACCTGGAGTACCTGGAGGACCCGTGCGTCGGCATCGAGGGCATGAGCCAGGTGAAGGCGAAGGTCCGTATCCCGCTGTGCACCAACATGTGCGTCGTCCGCTTCGAGGACTTCGCGCCCGCCATGCGGCTGAACGCCGTGGACGTCATCCACGGTGACGTCTACAAGTGGGGCGGCATCGCCGCGACCAAGGCGCTCGCCGCGCACTGCGAGACCTTCGGCCTCGGCATGAACCTGCACAGCGGCGGGGAACTCGGCATCGCCACGGCCGCGCACCTGGCCGTCGTGTCGAGCACACCCGTCCTCTCCCGGGCCATCGACAGCATGTACTACCTGCACGCGGACGACATCATCGAGCCGCTGCACCTGGAGAACGGCAGGCTGCGGGTGCCGTCCGGCCCGGGCCTTGGCGTGCGGGTGGACGAGGACAAGCTCCGCCACTACGCCGGGGTCAACGAGCGGGACGGAGACCTCACCGGATGAGCGGGCGGACCGGAAAGCGAGCCGTGCGCACCACCGGGGCTCCCCGGCCGGCGGGCGCGTACGCGCAGGGCGTGGTGGCGGGCGGACTCCTGTTCACGGCCGGGTTCGGCCCGCAGGACCCGGCCACCGGCGAGGTGCCCGAAGGCGTCGGCGCGCAGACCGCACAGGTGCTGCGCAACGTCAGCGCGGTCCTCGCCGAGGAGGGGCTCTCCCTGCGGGACGTCGTGAAGGTGACCACGCACCTGCAACACCTCAAGCGGGACTTCGCCGCGTACGACGCCGCCTACCGCGAGTTCTTCGACGAGCCGTGCCCGGTGCGCACCACCGTCGGGTCGGACCTCATGGACATCCTCGTGGAGATCGACGTGGTGGCCGTCCTGCCCGGCCCTCCCACGCCCGGGTGACCACCCTTCCGCGCTCGCGTGCCCCGGCGCACCCCGGGGCACGCGAGCCCTTCGCAGTCGTACGCTGATCAGCACCGAACGAGACCGTGTGGGAGACGAACGTCATGCCCCTGCTGGAGCCCAAGCCGGACAGCCTCCGCCCGGGAACGGCCCGCGCCGCCGCGGCCGACCGGGTCCCCGACCGAGGCGCCTCGGGCACGCCCGAGCGGCTCCGCGCCGAGCTGACCGCACTCCTCGGTCCGGAGAAGGTCCGCTGGAAGGTCTCCGACCTGGTCAAGTACGCCTCCGACGCCAGCCCCTACCGGTTCGTCCCGCAGGTCGTCGTCCTGCCCGAGACCACCGAGGACATCTCCGCGATCATGGGGTACGCGCGCTCCCACGGCCGCGACCTCGTCTTCCGCGCCGCCGGCACCAGCCTGAACGGCCAGGCCCAGGGCGAGGACATCCTCGTCGACGTCCGCCGCCACTTCACCGGCGTGCAGGTCCTGGACGACGGCGCGCGGGCCCGCATCCGGCCGGGCACCACCGTCATGCGGGCCAACGCGACCCTCGCCCGGTACGGCAGGGTCCTGGGCCCCGACCCGGCCAGCGCCATCGCCTGCACCGTCGGCGGGGTCGTCGCCAACAACGCCTCCGGCATGACCGCGGGCACCACCCGCAACTCGTACCGCACCCTCGCCTCGCTGACCTTCGTGCTGCCGAGCGGCACCGTCGTCGACACGGCCGCCCCGGACGCGGACGAGGAGCTGGCCCGCGCCGAGCCGGACCTGTGCGCGGGTCTGCTGGCCCTCAAGGCGGAGATCGAGACGGACGCGGCGCTCACCGACCGCATCCGGGCCAAGTACGAGATCAAGAACACCAACGGCTACCGGCTCGACGCCTTCCTCGACGGCACCACGCCCGTGGAGATCCTGCGCGGTCTGATGGTCGGCTCCCAGGGCACCTTCGGGTTCATCTCCGACGTCGTCTTCGACACCCTGCCGCTGGACCGCCGCGTCACCAGCGGCCTGCTCTTCTTCCCCTCGCTGACCGCCGCGGCGGCGGCCGTGCCCCTCTTCAACGAGGCCGGGGCCCTGGCCGTCGAGCTGATGGACGGCAACACCCTGCGCGCCTCGGTCAGCGTGCGGGGCGTGCCGGCGGACTGGGCGGGACTGCCGCGCGAGACCGCCGCGCTGCTGGTGGAGTTCCGGGCACCGGACGAGGCGGGCCAGGAGGCGTACGAACGGGCGGCGGCCGACGTCCTGGAACGGCTCAGCCTCGTCGCGCCCGTCCCCTCCGTGACCAACGAGTTCACCCGCGACGCCAAGGTCATCTCGGGGTACTGGAAGGCCCGCAAGGCGTTCGTCACCGCGGTCGGCGGCTCCCGGCCGGCGGGCACCACGCTGATCACGGAGGACTTCGCGGTACCGCCGTCCCGGCTGGCCGACGCCTGCGAGGCCCTGCTCCGGCTCCAGGCCGGCCACGGTTTCGACGCGGCCGTCGCCGGTCACGCCGCCCACGGCAACCTGCACTTCCTGCTCGCCTTCGACGCGTCGAAGGCGTCCGACGTCGACCGGTACGCCGCCTTCATGGACGAGTTCTGCCGGATGACCGTGGAGCGCTTCGACGGGTCGCTGAAGGCCGAGCACGCCACCGGACGCAACATCGCCCCGTTCCTGGAGCTGGAGTGGGGCCCGAGGGCGACCGAGCTGATGTGGCGCACGAAGCAACTCGTCGACCCCGACGGCGTCCTGGCACCCCGGATCGTCCTGGACCGGGACCCCAGGGCCCACCTGCGCGGTCTCAAGACGATCCCCGGCATCGAAGCCGTCGCCGACCCCTGCATCGAGTGCGGTTTCTGCGAACCCACCTGCCCCAGCCACGACCTGACGACCACGCCACGCCAGCGGATCGTGCTGCGCCGGGAGATGATGCGCCAGCCGGACGGCTCACCGGTGGAGGAGCAGCTCCTCGCCTCCTACGGCTACGACGCCGTCGACACCTGCGCGGGCGACTCCACCTGCCGGATCGCCTGCCCCGTCGGCATCGACACCGGCGCCATGATGAAGGACTTCCGCCACCAGCGGCACTCCCCGCGCGAGGAGCGGATCGCCGCGCTCACCGCGAGGCGGTTCAAGGCCGTCGAGGCGTCGGCGCGCCTGGCGGTGGGCGCGGCCGACCGGATCGCCGACCGGCTGCTGACGGCCGCCACCGGCCTCGCCCGCAAGGCCGTGCGCCCCGACCTGGTGCCCGAATGGCTGCCGGAGATCCCCGGCGCCGCCACCCGCGCCGTGCCCCGCACCGTGAAGGCGGACGCGCGGGCCGTCTACTACCCGGCCTGCGTCAACCGCATCTTCGGCGGCGCCGGAAGCGACGACACGCCCTCGCTCCAGCAGGCCGTGGTCGACGTCTCGGCCCGCGCCGGCAAACCGGTCTGGATCCCGGACGACGTCGCCGGCACCTGCTGCTCGACGATCTGGCACTCCAAGGGCTACGAGGACGCCAACGCCGTGATGGCCAACCGCGTCGTCGAGGCCGCCTGGGCCTGGACCGACGGCGGAAAGCTCCCGCTGGTCGTCGACGCCTCATCCTGCACCCTGGGCATCGCCGACGAGGTCGTCCCCTACCTCACCGAGGCCAACCGCGAACTGCACCGGCACCTCACGGTGGTCGACTCCGTCGTCTGGGCCGCCGAGGAGCTCCTGCCCGGGCTCACGATCCGGCGCACCGCCCGCTCGGCGGTACTGCACCCCACCTGCTCGATGCAGCACCTCGGCGACGTCGGTCAACTGCGCGAGGTCGCCGAGGCGGTCGCCGACGAGGTCGTCGTGCCCGACGACGCCGGATGCTGCGCCTTCGCCGGTGACCGGGGCATGCTGCACAAGGAGCTGACGGCGTCCGCGACGGAGAAGGAGGCCGCCGAGGTCACCTCGCGCGCCTACGACGCCCACCTGTCCGCCAACCGGATGTGCGAGATCGGCATGGACCGGGCGACGGGACGCGCCTACCACTCCGTCCTGATCGAACTCGACCGGGCGACCCGGCCCTGACTCAGCGCTGGGTGAGGGTCTGGGGGTAGTCGGTGATGATGCCGTCGACGCCGAGGCCGGTCATTTTGCGGATGGCGCCGGGTTCGTCGACGGTCC
>NZ_JBIDAU010000024.1:0-28271 GCF_043202655.1 Streptomyces sp. NPDC048171 | reverse complement strand
GGTGCCGTCGTGTGCGCCCGAGCCGGACCCGGTGCCGCCGCGCGATCCGCAGCAGCTGCCGGCCACCGTCCCGACGCGCCCGGGGGAGTCCCGCCCCCCCCCCCCCGGCCGGGCCGCGGGGCCGGCCCCCGGGGCCCCCGCCGCCCCCCCCCCCCCCCCCCCCCCGCCGCCCCCCCGCCCCCCCCCCCCCCCCCCCCCCCGCCCCCGGGGGCGGGGGGGCCCCCCCCCCCCCCCCCCCGCCACGCCCAACCCGCCCGCCCGCCCGCCACACCGGAAGATGAGGAGAGCCCTGATGACACGGCACCGGCCCAGCCTGTACGAGGCCACGGGGCAGACCATGCTGCGCGCCGCGGCCCACACGTCCGAGCCCGCCATGCCGCCCTGGCCTACATCTACGGCGCCTGCGGAGGAGTGGCGCGCGTGGCTGAGCACGGTGTGGTCCGATGCCGACTTCCGCCAGACCGTGTCGCAGGCAAGCCCTATCCTCGCCCAGCAGGTGCAAGCCATCATCGACGGCCGTACACCGAAGGTGCGCCGGATGCGCCGGGCGGCGCTGGCCACCGCCCGCTACGCGATCCGCTACGCCCACCGCTCCACGCCTTACGGCCTGTTCGCCGGCGTCGCCCCGCTCGCCTTCGACCAGGCCACGGCCGTCCGCATCGGCGACGAGCACCAGGCCGTGACCCGCCCCGAGCCGGCCTTACTCGACGAGATGCTCAGCACCTGGGAGAGCGACGCCGGACGCATGGCCGACACAGAGGTCTGTGTCAACACCCTGATCCAGCAGCGCGACCGGCACATCCACGTCCCCTCGGAGGGAGACGCCGCCTTCCGTCTCTCCCTGAGCCCCGCACTGCGTCTCGTGCTCGACCTGGCCCGATCGCCCATCGCGTATCGCCAGTTGTCAGAGAAGCTGGCCGCGGAGTTTCCCGCCGTGGACGGCACCGCGCGTGATCGGCTGCTCGGTGAACTGCTGCGGGTGCGGCTGCTGCGCTCCTCGCTGCGCGCGCCCGCCACCGTCGCCGATCCCACCGACGTCTTACCGCCTGCGGCGCGCGCTCAGGCAGCCGGCCTGCGGGCCGCCTGCGACCTGCGGCTGGACGCCGACGTGCGGCTGTCCGAGCAGGCGCTGACCGAGGCGGAGACCGCAGCGACCGTCCTGGCCCGCCTGGTCACCCATCCGAACGGGACACCGACCTGGCGGCGGTGGATCGAGCAGTTCTCCGAGCGCTACGGCGAGAACACCGCGGTGCCGGTGGAGGTGGCCACGGACCCCGACCGGGGCGTGGGCTTCCCGGCCGGGTTCGTCACGGCGAGTGAACCACCCAGGCCGATGTCCCGGCGCGACCGCCTGCTGCTGGAGCTGGCCGGCACCGCCGCCGCCGAAGGCAGCCGCACCGTCGCGGTGACCGAGGCGCTGATCGAGGAACTGGAGGCAGCGGCCGGCGGCAAGCCTCGCGACGCGGCGCCCCACCTCGAACTGGCCGCACAGGTCCACGCCGCCTCCGGCCCTGCCCTGGACCGGGGCGACTTCCGGCTCCGCGTTCTGACCGTCTCCCGCTCGGCCGGATCGATGACCGGCCGGTTCTGGCACCTGTTCCCCGGCACCGAGACGGCGTACGCGAACCTGGCCACCGTCGATCCGGAGGCGGAACTCGCGCAGCTCTCCTTCCATGCCGGGCGGGTGGCGGCCGATCTGCTCACCCGCGCGCCCCAGGCCCTGCGCCGGATCGTGAGCATCGGCGAATTTCGCCGCCCCGCCCCGCACGTCCTCTTCCCCCGCGACCTTGCGGTCACCGTCGCCGACGGCCGCCCCCAGCTGGTGGAATCCGCGACGGGCAAGCCGCTGGAGCTGCTGGCCCCCACCGCCATCAACTTCCTGTGGAACAACTACACCCCGCCGATGGCCCGCTTCCTCGGCGAGATCAGCCGGGCCGCCTCCCCGCAGGTGACCTGGTTCGACTGGGGCGCCGCCTGGACCCTGCCCTTCACTCCCGCCCTCACCTACCGGCGCACCATCCTCACCACCGCCCGCTGGAAGATCCGCAGCCGCACGCTGCCCGCCCGCACCGCGCCCCTCCAGCAGTGGGCGGACCAACTCCACGCCTGGCGTGCCCGGTTCCGGGTGCCGAAGCGGGTCCTGCTCGCCGAGGACGACCAGCAGCTGCCCCTCGACCTCGCCCGCGACATCGACATGGACCTCCTGCGCGCGCACCTGGACGCCAGCCCCTTCGGCATCGCCACCCTGCACGACGCGCCCCCGCCGGACGCCGACGGGTGGATCGGCGGCCGGGCCCACAGCATCGTCGTCCCCCTGGCCAGGCGCTCATGACCGCGACGACCGTGCCTCGCACGCAGGACTTGTCCGAGGGCGCCCTGGGGATGGCCCTGCTCGACATCGAGCGCCGCGACCTGTCCACCGCACGCCGCCACCTCGCCCAGGCCACCGCCGGCGGGGTCAGCACCGGCAGCAACGCCAGCCTCTTCCACGGCGCACCCGCCCTGGAGTTCGTCCTGGCCCGCGCCCACGGAGCCGACGACAACGTCCGCGCGGCCGTCGACCGCGTCGTGGACGCCCGGCTCGCCGGCGCCCACCGCCGCCAGGCGGCCGGCGCGCTGCCCCACCTCACCGAATGGGACCTCATCCGCGGCCTGACCGGGCTCGCCGCCCTCCTGCTCTCCCGACAACCGTCCGCGCCCCGGCTGCCCGACGTGCTCACCTGCCTCGTCGCGCTCGCCCACCCCGCCCATGGTGACGGCCGGACAGTGCCCGGGTGGTGGTCGCCGGTCGGCCCCAACGGGAAGGAGATGCCCGGCGGGCACGGCAATAACGGCATGGCCCACGGCATCGCCGGGCCCCTTGCCGTGCTCTCTCTCGCACTGCGCGACGGCATCAGCGTCCCCGGTCAGGAGGAAGCCGTCGACACCTTCGCGACCTGGCTCGACCGGTACGGCGCCCATTACTGGTCCACCGCAGCCCACCTGGACGCCGACCAGCCGCCCGCGCCTGAGCCGACCCGCCAGTCCTGGTGCTACGGCCAGCCCGGCATCGCCCGCGCCCAGCAGCTCGCCGCGCTCGCCCTCGGCGACCCCGCCCGCCGCCGGGCGGCCGAGGACACCATCGAGACCACCCTGACCGACCCGCTGCACCTCGCCCGCATCACCGACTCCACACTCTGCCACGGCTGGGCCGGGCTGCTGACGCTCACCCGCGCGGTCGCCGCCGACAGCCCCGCACCTGACCGCTTCAGCCCGATCATCCAGGACCTGCACCAACGGCTGGCCACCAGTTGGAAGCGCCTGCCCAAGCTCGGCTTCATGGAAGGTCGCGCCGGAGCCCAACTCGCCCTGCAGGCCCCCGATGCCACCGGCTGGAGCCGCGCCCTCCTGCTCACCTGATCCCCGAACCTGCCGACGTGCAAGGAGTTGCCTCCCATGGCCTTCGACGACGAGAACCTGCCGATCCCCCCGGCCACGTCCTGGTGGCACGCATCCGTGGCCTTCGCCGATCCGCGGTTGGACGCCGCTCGGACCCTGGCGTCCGCGCTGGCCAAACACCGCTTTCACTTCCTGCGCAAGGACGCCGGCGTGCGCCTGCGCACCGAACAGCCCGCCACCGGCCTGCTGGACCAGCTCGTCGCCGACCGCGTCATCACCGGGTGGACGGGCGGGATCTACGAGCCGGAGACATATGCCTTCGGCGGCCTGGAGGGCATGGCGGTCGCACACGCGGTGTTCTGCGCCGACAGCCCGGCCGCGCTCGCCGAGACCGGCGTCCCCGGCGCCCGCGAGCGCAGCGTGCTGCTGCTGTCAGCCATGATCCGCGCGGCCGGGCTGGACCCGTTCGAAGCCGGAGACGTCTACGCCCAATGGGCTGCCCTGCGGCCTCCCGTCACCCCGCCCCAGGGCCCCGCGCTGGAGCAGGCCGTCTCCGCCATGCGGCGGCTGATGAACGCGGATGCCGCTCTGCGCCCCGACGCGGAAGCCGGCTGGGTCGAGCGCGTCGCCGCGTTCGAGGACGCCGGCCGTCTCCTGCGCCGGCTCGCCGCCGACGGCCGCCTGATACGCGGAATCCGGGGCGTCCTCGCCCATCACGCGATTTTCGCGTTCAACCGTGCGGGCGTGCCTGCCGACGCGCAGGCCGCCACCGCCTGGCTCGGCCGTCACGTCGCCTTCTCCACTCAAGAAGGAGCCGACGTGTCTACCCGCAAGTCCGCCTCCGCGGACCCTAGCCTCCCCCGAATGGAGACCACCGTGACACCCGCCACCGACCCCCACCAGTTGAGCGAAGCCCTCGCCCAGCGGCTCGTCGACAGCGGCCACCTGCACAGCAAGGCCGCCATCGACGCCTTCCGCACCACCGACCGGCACGCCTTCCTGCCCGGCGTCGACCTGGAGAGCGCGTACAAGGAGGACGCGGTCTCGATCAAGCACGACGAGCACGGGGAGATGATCTCCTGCATCTCCGCACCGTCCATCGTCGCCACCCAGCTCGAACAGCTCGGCGCCCAGCCCGGCCACAAGGTCCTGGAAGCCGGAGCCGCCACCGGCTACAACGCAGCCCTCCTCGGCAAAATCGTCTCCCCCAGCGGGCAGGTGTGGACCCTCGACGTCGACCAGGACCTCGTCGCCGGCGCGAGCCGCCACCTCGCCGAGGCCGACGTCGACAACGCCACCGCGGTGATGGCCGACGGCGCAGCCGGGCTGCCCGAGCACGCTCCCTTCGACCGGATCATCTTCACCGTCGGCGCGGGCGACGTCCCCGTGAAGATCCTCGACCAGCTCGCCCCCGGCGGGCGCCTGGTCCTGCCGATGCGCATCCGCGGCAGCATCTCCCGCTCCTTCGCCTTCGAACGCGCCGGAGATACGTGGAAGACCGTCTCCTGCGAGATGGCCACCTTCATCCCGCTGCGCAAGGGCGTCTGCGACGACGTCTACACGCTCGTGCCGATGGCCGGCGAGGGCAACGTGCGCCTGGAGACGTTCAGCGAGCAGGACGCCGACCGCGACGCCCTGCGTACCGTCCTCGACCAGCAGCAGACCAAGATCTACACCGGGGTGAAGTTCCGCCAGGGCTCCGCCTGGGAGTGGCTGTACCTGTACCTGGCCTGCGTGCTGCCCAACGGCCTCTCCCGCCTGCCGGGCCAGCGCCCCGGATTCACCCCGCACTTCGGGTGGGGCTCCATGGCCGCCCTCGACGCCGGGTCGCTCGCGTACCTGACCATCCGCGAGGGCGAGGACGAGAAGGGCCGGTACTGGGAGGTCGGCGTGGTCGGCCACGGCGAGGGCGGCGCCGACCTCGCCGAGCGCGTGGTGAGCGAGATCCGCGCCTGGGACGCGACCGGCGGCAACGACGCCCCCGAGCCGGGCTTCCGGATGGCCGTCGCCGACTCGCGCGAACGGCTGACGACCAACGACCCGCGCTTCGTCGTCGACAAGCCTTACAGCCGACTGGTCGTCGACTGGGCGCGCAAGGGCTGAGCCGATGATCCCCGCGATAGCCAGCCGCATCCCCCTGGTCCGCCGCACCAAGGCGCCCGCGCTCCCCCTGGAGGAGCGCATCAACCACCTCACCGGGCTGACCGTCGCGCCCGCGGGTGCGAGCCACCACGACCTGGTGGCCCGCGCCTGCGGGGTCCTCAACTACGCGGCTCTCATCGCCTCCGACGTCGGCCTGCCCGACCTGGCCGAGGATCTGTGCTGGCGCCAGCACCAAGTCTTCTCCAACGCCGGACGCCTCCGGGGACGGGTCGCCGTCATGTCACTGATGCCACTGGTCAACCTCGCCCGGCTGCAGACCCGCGCCGGCCACGGCCACCTCGCCTACAGCTTGTTGCACTGCCTCAACGACGCAGCCCGACACCGCAACAAGACCGACATCGACGGCCGCACCGTCGACCTCTCGACCCTGACCGGCACAGACGAGGACCACCGCACGGTGTGCCAGGAGCTGTACGTCACGCTGCTCGTGGATGGGGCCCGCGCCCTCGCCCAGATCGGGCGGTGGATCGAGGCCGCCGACGCCATGGCCCGGCACCGCGGCATCGGCAACCGCCTCCTCGATGGTCGCCAGATCAAGATCATGGCCCTGATGGAGCAGGGGTTGGACCAGCAGGCCCGCGACTTGATCGACACCACTCAGCCCACCGAGCCCTGGGAGAAAGCCGTCGCGCTCCTCCTGCACGCGCACTGCTGGCCCGCCGAGGCCCCCGTCCCCGGAGACGATCTCGACCGCACAGTGGAGGAAGCCGTCCAGCTCCTTGCCCATCCCGATCCGCCGACCGCCGTCTTCCAGGCCCGAACGGGCCTGTCGGCCCTGGAAGTGGACCGCGCCGGCCGCCATCATGCCCGGATACTCGACTCCCTCGTCAGCGTCGCCCGACTCGACGCCTACGCCGCACGAGAGGCTCTGCACCACCCCGTCGCCGCGTCAGCCCTGGCCGAGCAGGCGACCGGAGCGCTGACCGCGGTGATCGCCGCGGCCGGACTGGGGGCCGGTGCTCTGTCCGCCCACGACCACGAGGCCCTGACGGCCGCGGTCGGCTACGCCGAGAGGGAGCTGGAAAAGCTGCTGGAGGCCGATTCCCATACCGGTTAGGAGGGGGTGACCTTCTCTGCCGAGGCGTACTGCCCACGTGGTGTGGCGGTGTCGGCGTTTCGGCCATTTCCTGCCCGCAGCCGCTCCAAGCCAGACCAGGGATGTGGCGCCTGCGGGTTCCACGGACGCAGGGAATCACGGGCTTTCCAGCACGACCGAATGACGTGTGTTCGATATCGCAACCGCGTCGTTAGACCTCACGACCTTGCCGCAGCGACCGTCCCAGGGGGAACGATGACCTCGGCCATTACACAGGACCAGCCGCCACAACCACCCGAGGGGCCCGCGCCGGCCAGCGAACATCAGGACGCCGGTGTTCGAGAAGAGGAATACCTCTACCGCGACGAGTCCAGGCTCCAGGCCGGCTCCCTGCTGACCTCCCGCACCATGGCGCGGCGCCTGCCCTCGCTGGTGCGACGCTCGGTGCGGATGGCCTGGCGCGTGGACCGCGGCGCGACCGTCGGCCTGTTGATGTGCCAGATCGGGACGGGCGTCCTCGCGGCCCTCGGCCTCCTGGCCGTCACGGGCACGATCACCGCGCTGGTCTCCTCGGGCGACATCACCGAGCGGCTGTGGGACGCCGCCCCGCAGCTTGCCGTGATCGCCGCCGCCGCCGGCCTGCGCGCGCTGATGGGCATCGCCGTCGTCTGGCTCACCGGGCGTCTGCGTCCGGTGCTCGGCCGGGCGGCGGAGCTGACGATGATCGAGGCCGCGCTCGGTGCGGAACTGGCCGCCAACAACAAGCCCGGCTACAACGACGCCTACGACATCGCCGACCGCGGCGCCCAGGTCACCCCCGACCTCGTAGAAGAAGCGCAGGACGTGCTGGCGGCCACCGCCACGCTGGCGGCCGGCGCCACCGTCCTGACCGTCCTGCACCCCCTGCTCCTTCCCCTTCTCTTCCTCGCCTGTCTGCCGCAGGCCGCCGCGTACGTGCGCTCCGCACGGGTGCTCTACCTCGCCGGGCTGGAGACCTCCGGGCGGCGCCGGATGCTGGGCAAGCTTCGCTGGCACATGGCCTATCAGGAGTCGAGCGAGGAGATGCGTGCCTGCCTGGCCGGCCCCTTCCTGATCGGCCGGTACCGGCGGCTGGCCGCCTCGGTCAACGACGCCGAGCGCAAGGCCGCGAACACCGGTGCGTGGATGGGGCTGGCCGGGGCCGTGGCCGGCGGGGTCGCCTCGGCCGCGGTGTGGGCGGCGCTGTTGTGGCTCCTGGCCTCCGGGCGGATGAGCCTGGCGGCCGGCGGCGGCGCCGTCTTCGCCCTGCAGACCGCCACCGGTTCGGTGCGCGGCATCATCAACGGCGGGGCCCGCCTGGTGCGCACCGGCTGGTACGTGCAGGACTGGCAGAACTTCCTCGACAACGCTCACGGCCAGGCCATGATCGACTCACGCGGCACCGCGTCGCTCCCCGCGGCCCCGGAGCGCTTCGAGGTCCGTGACGTCACCTACCGCTACGACGGCGCCCCCAAGGACAGCCTGAGCAACGTCTCCCTCCACGTGAAGCGCGGCGAGATCGTGGCGCTGGTCGGGGAAAACGGCTCCGGCAAGACGACCCTCTCACGCCTGCTGTGCGGGTTACTGCTGCCCACCGAGGGCGACGTGGCCTGGGACCATGCCTCCACCGCGGACCTGGACCCGTGGAGGTCGTGGGAGCACGTCGCGCTGGTCCCGCAGAAGTTCACCTACCTGCCACTGACGATGCGCGACAACATCACCTTCGGGCAGGGCGACACCAGCGACGCCGCCCTGCTCGCCGCGTGCGAGGCGTCCGGCGCCGCGGAGATGCTTCCCCATCTCCGCTCGGGCCTCAACACCCTCCTGACCAGCGAGTGGTTCGGAGGACAGCAGCTCTCCGGCGGGCAGTGGCAGCGCCTGGTCCTCACCCGCGCGTTCCATCGGCAGGCAGCGCTGCTGGTGATGGACGAACCCACGGCCGCCCTCGACGCCCGCGCCGAGCACCGGATCTTCGCCGGTCTGCGCGAACTGGCCAAGGACCGCGCCGTCCTGCTGATCACGCACCGCCTCACCAACGTGGCCGTCGCCGACCGGATCGTGGTCCTGGACCAGGGGCGGATCGTCCAGGAGGGCACCTACGCCCAGCTCACGCGGCAGCCGGGGCTGTTCCGGTCCCTGTGGGATCTGCAGCGCCGGATGAGCGGCGACGCCCCCTGATCACCGGGCCGTGCCGGGCCACCGGTCCGCCGGACAGAGACACCAGCCCGTTCCCGATGCTCCCTCCGCCCCACGTCCCTGCGAGGTAGTCCCCATGTCGTTGTCGCACCACCACATCCGCACCACCGTCTATCCCTACCTCGCCCGTCACCCTCACGAGCGCGAGCAGCTCAGCGTCCTCCTGGACGCCCTCGACCGGCCTGGCGAGGACATCGCCAGCCGCTCGACCTTCACCGGGCACGTCACCTGCGGCGCGATCGTCGTCGACCAGCTCGGCCGCATCCTGCACGTGCTGCACCTGGCCAGCGGGAAGGTCCTCGTCCCTGGCGGACACACTGAGCGCACCGACGACTCCCTGGCAGCGGCGGCTCTGCGCGAGCTGCACGAGGAGACCGGGATCCCGGCTCGGGCCGTCACGCCGTGGCCGGGCTACGAGACCGTGCCGCTGGACATCGACATCCACGACATCGACGCCCATCCGGGCAAGGGGGAGCCCGCACACCAGCACTTCGACCTCCGGTTCCCCTTCCGCCTGCGGACGACCGCGGTACCGGTCGTGCTGCAGGAAGAGGAGGTCGGCGGCATCGAGTGGCGTCCCGTGGACCGGGTAACTTCCCCGACACTGCGCGAGAAGCTCCTCAAACTGCCGCTCCAGGTCGAACCCGAGACGGCCAACGCCTCCGCCCTGATCTACAACGACCGCGGCGAGTACCTGCTCCATCTCCGCGACTACTTCCCCGGACAGATCTGGGAGCCGGGCATGTGGTCCCTGCTCGGGGGCGGCCGAGAGCCCCAGGACGCCACCCTGGAACACACCGTGCGGCGCGAACTGGCTGAGGAAGCCGGCCTCGATCTCGCCGGCCTGTCCCCGTTCGGCACCGAGTACGCCTCCCACGACGACGGCACGACCGTACCCATCGCCATCTACGCCGGCCGCTGGAACGGCGACCCGCGCGAACTCCACCTGACCGAAGGAGTCATGCTCGCCTGGTTCTCCCCCGACGACCTCCACCGCCTGCGCATCGCGGACACGACCAGCGACCTCGTACGGCGCCACGCCGCCGGCCACCCGCCGACGCGGAGCGGACCCGAGGCCGAGCCCGAGGAACAGCGTCTGGTGTCACCGCACGGCACGGTCCCCCACATCATCGGCGTCCACCTCTACCTGGAACGCCCGGACGGGACGGTGCTGCTCGGGCTGCGCCACCCCGACTCCGCGTTCGCGCCCTCCACCTGGCACGTCCTGGCCGGCCACTGCGAGCAGGAGAACGCCATCGACTGCCTGATCAGGGAGGCGATGGAGGAAGCCGGGTTGCACATCGAGCGCCAGGACGTCGAACTCGTCCACGTCGTCCACCACATCGGTCAGCCCAGGAACCCTCCCCGCATGGGCCTGTTCTTCCGCGCCCGTACCTGGAGCGGCGAGCCGGTGCTGCGCGAGCCGGACAAGTGCACCCAGTGGAAATTCTGGGATCCCACCGCCCTTCCCGACGACCTCGTCCCCTACACCCGACTGGCCATCGCGAAGATCCAGAACGACGAGCTGTACAGCGAGACCGGCTGGCCCGCATGACCAGCGCATCCAGTCGCGTGCCCACTGCGACAGCGACCGGGCGTCCAGACACCCGCCTCGTAGTAATCCGCGGCAACTCGGCGTCCGGCAAGTCGAGCGTGGCCCAGGGCCTGCGAGATCACTACGGCCGCGGTATCGCGATCGTGGGCCAGGACGTGATCCGCCGGAACGTGCTCAGGGAACACGACACCGCGCGCGGCGCCAACATCGCCCTGCTGGGCACGATCGCACGCGCAGCCCTCGACGCCGGCTTCCACGTCGTACTCGAAGGGATCCTGTATGCCGACCGCTACGGCCACATGATCACGTCTCTGGTACGGGACCACCGCGGCGTCTCCAGGTGCTACTACCTGGACGTGCCGCTGGAAACGACGTTGGTACGGCACGCGTCAAAGGCGGATGCCGCCTACCTGGCGCACGTCACCGACGCCCACCTCACCTCCTGGTACCGCGAGCTGGACCTGCTGCCCGGCGGGCTGGAAACCGTGATCCCGGCCGACAGCACGCTGCAGGACACCGTCGCCCGGATCGTACGCGAGACCGATCTGACCGCTGCCGCCCACGCCTCGCCACCTCAGCGCAATCCGTCACAGGGAGACTCGATGATTCCTCCGGTGTTGATGTCCGATCCGCAGGTCGCGGCGATCCCCGTGCGCGAGTGCGGAGAGCCACTCGTCGACGTGCGCGACCACAACCTTCGCGTCGACCCCCGCAAGCAAGACCCACTGGGGGCGTTCGCCCACGTCCGTGACGGCGTCCTGGACCGGTTGAAGCATGCCCGCTCGCTCCTGCCCGCCGGCAACGACCTTCTATTCATCGAGGGCTACCGGCCGCCGGTCCTCCAGCAACGCTACTTCACTGACTACCGGAACGAGCTGGCCGCCGCCCACCCTGACTGGACACCCGAGCAGCTGCACCGGGCCGCCAGCCGGTACGTGTCGCCGCCAGAGATCGCGCCTCACTCCGCGGGCGCGGCCGTGGACGTGACCCTCATCGACCAGGACGGCCACGAACTCGACCTCGGCACCCGCGTCAACGCCTCCCCCGAGGAGAGCGACGGGACCTGCTTCACACACGCCCCGAACCTCAGCGAACACGCGCGTCACCACCGCACCCTGCTGCTCAACGCCATGGAAGGCGCGGGATTCACGAACTACGGGACCGAGTTCTGGCACTTCTCGGCAGCAGACCGGTACGACGCCCTGATGCGGCAGGAGCCGCACGCACGCTACGGACCGGCCGAACTGCCGTAGCACGCCGACGGACGCGTCCGCGTCGGGCCACACGGCCGCGACGGGCGGAAAGCATCGAACGGAGGCACGTATGCCTGACGACACCCAGCAAGCGATCCCAGCCATCCCGAGCCCGGCGGCCGGAGACGAACCGCCCGAGCACCACATGCACCTGCTCGGCCGGTACTACCGGCAGGTGGAAGCAGGGCGCAAGACGATCGAAGTGAGGGTGGCCACCCCGAGCAGGCGCGCCGTCGCCGTGGGCGACACGCTCGTCTTCCACGACCGGGACACCGGGCGGGAACTCGACGTCATCGCTCAGCGGATCACCCCGTACCCCTCCTTCGATGACCTGCTCCGCTCGGAGGACACCTCACGTATCAACCCGGACGGGTCACCCGACGAGCTGCTCGCCGACCTCCGCGGCATCTACCCGCCGGCCAAGGAAGCCCTCGGCGTTCTCGCCCTCGCCTTCGACCACCGTCCTGCCCGGCCCGGCCGCCCCCTGCCGATGCCAGCCGAGGAGTACGCGCAGACCGTCCCCCACCACACGGTGTACGGCTGCCTGTACATCCGCGACGAACACGACCGTCCGGTCCAGCTCCGTTCGGTCTACGGCTCGAGACTCTGGCAATTCCCCGGCGGCAACCTGGATGCCCCGGGCGAGGACCCGCTGCAGACCGCCCGGCGGGAGACGGTCGAGGAGACCGGCCTGGAGCTCGCCCTCAACACGCCGACCCTACTCCTGACGCACTTCCTCCACTCTGGACCGCGCCAGCCGCTGAACAAGGTGGGGCTCATCTTCGACGGAGGCCGGCTGACCGCCGACCAGCTCGACCGGATCCGCCTCGACCCCGCTGAACACGACATGTGGGCCGTCCACGACCTCGCAACCTGGCAGGAGCTGATGGCCCCGCGCGCCTTCACGCGCCTCGACGCCATCGAACGAGCCCGACGCGGCGAAGGCCCCGCCTACCTGATCACACACACCTGACCCCCAGAACACCCGCCCACCAGGAGGCAACCGTGCCCGCCGAGGACACCAACACCCGGGCCTGGCAGATCTACGGCCAGCGCCAACTCGCCCGCGCCTACACCCCGCCCGTCCCCGAACGGCTCGGCTGGACACCCTGGGAAGGCATCGGGCCAGGAGCAGAAGTCCTCGGCGACATCACCGGCCGCCGCGTCCTGGACATCGGCTCCGGGGCCGGCCACCACGCCGTCCACCTCGCCCAGGCACACGGAGCGCACGTCACCGGCATCGAGCTGTCCCCGACCCAGCACGAGCGCGCCGTCTCCACCCACGCGGGCGTGGACGGCGTGGAGTTCATCCGGGCAGACGTGGCCGAGTACCTGGGCGGAGCCGAGCCGTTCGACGCCGCGTACGCGATCGGGACGCTCGCCTTCATCGACCCGCACCGCTCGCTGCCTGCGCTGCGCGACGGCCTGCGTCCCGATGCCCCGCTGATCCTTTCGCTCCTGCACACCGATCTGCACGGCCACGGTCCGTCCACGGCCGTGGCGCCGCGCGAGGAGATGATCCTGCTGCGCGACGACCCTCCGTTGCCGACGCAGATGTGGGTCCTGGCACCGCAGCTGTGGAAGGATCTACTCACCGAGTACGGCTTTCACGTCGAAGCCATCGACCTGTTCCCGCACCCTGACGAGAACGCCAAGGTCATCCAGCAGCTCATCCGCGCCCGGCGCCTTCCCGACCGGCCGACACGCGTCTCCAGCCGACCACGCAGCACCCGAGCCCCGGCCGCCCACGCGGCAGTCGGCGTCGGAGCGATCCTGCTCAGCGACCAGGGCACCCTGCTGGGCCGACATCGCCGCGGCACCCTCGAACTACCCGGCGGCAGCGTTGAGGCCACCGGAGAATCCTTCGAAGAGGCGGTCGTCCGAGAACTCGCCGAGGAGACCGGCCTGGTCGCTCGGACCGGCGACGTGGAACTGCTGGGCACGCTCGTCGATCACGTCGAGGGGGTCCTGCGGGTCACCGTCGGCGCGCTCCTCCACGCCTGGCAAGGACAGCCACTGACGCAGCCGGACGAGAGCGTCGGCGACTGGGCGTGGTACCCCCTCGACCAGCTCCCCAACGGCCTGTTCGTATGCAGCGCCCAGATCCTCACGTCCTGGCGGCCCGACCTGCCCGTCGACCACCCGCCGGCGCACTTCACCGCCTTCGCCCCAGCCAAGTAGGCCGCGCTGACACGACAGCCGCTACGTCACAGCTGCCAGTAACCGGGCCGAGGACCGTGTTCGCTCGCGCACCTTCGACGCGGTCGCACTCGCCCGTGCCCAACTGTTCACCGGACAGTACGAGGCCACCCACGCCACCGCCGAACAGGCCACCGCCATCGGCACAGGACTGGATTCCGCACGCGCCCGCCACCGATACCGCGCCCTCGCCCGCGAAGCGGCAGCGCACCCTGACGTCGTCGCAGCGCGGCAGATCCACGAACTTCTGACCGCCCGACCGTAGGGCACCTGACGGTGGAAGGGGCCGCGTCAGAACGGGAGATGGCTGGGAAACGGCTGATGGGCCAGCCTCGCGGTCTGCCGCTGCACGCACTTCGAGCGGCAACACACCTCGGGCGCGCCGGTAGGCAGCTAGGCAACCGCCTCTGACTTGCCGTCGAATAGAGCCTGAAACGCTTCGGAGAATCGCTGTATCTCGCTCTCACCCCTGTGTGATGTGACAGTCTCGAAGTACCAAGTACTTTCGAACTCGGTCACCCCTCGCGATATCCCCCACGTCAGAAGGATGCACCCATTCGAGCGCTGTGCCGATATCTTCAATTGCCCCTCACCGGACCGCCAAGTGTGAGGTTCACTCCAGCTGCTCGATGCGTCAGCCAGTGACGCCATGAATTCTACCAGTCCGTCACCGTCCAGCGTCCGTACCAACTCGCTGACGTCTACCCACGCACCCTTGGCCCGTACGGTCATATCAAGCGCAGGATCGTCCCCGTACGGCCGCGTCGGCGTGGAGAACAGCAGGTGGACCCCTTGCCCCGGGTCTCCCACGCGGAGGAGTTGTCCGCCGCGCGCATCGTGAATGATCATTAGCCCATTCTATTACCTCCCCCCTTCCCCTGAAGGGTGACGCTTGCCACGCAGTATTGCCGCTCTCGTCAACCCGTAACAGGAGATCCTGTTTCTGTTACGGGACGCAGTTTGGTGATTGCCATCACTCTGGCGGGCCTTTGCGGAAGTCGGGCTATGGGCTTGTGAGTTGAATGCGACGCATGAGCGTTGGGACAGTTCAACAGGCCGGAGTCGATGGAGTTGGCACCCTCCAATGCGATATATCTGAGATCAGCGTCCCGTGGAACGCCAGTCGGCGCTCGGAGAGACCATCGCCGCGGTTGTCCCGGCAACCGGTTGACGGAGGCCGCGCGGAGACCGCCCGTCAGGAATTCCCCAACCGGGCGTGGATAGCCGAGTACCGGCGGAGGCCCGTCACATTGCTTGGACGGCTTGCCGATCTGCTGGCTTCTGGGGTGCTCGCTGGGTCAGGATCGTCATGCGACAACCGGGAAGACCGGCGGGTTGCAGAACGTGGGTGACCAGTTCGGTCACCTGGCCGTCGAAGAGCGGAAGCGTCATCTGTAGTACGTGGCCGTCGTAGTGGTCGGTGAAGTCGGCTGCTCCGCGGGTCCACAGGTCGCGTACGGCGGGATTCTGACGGGTGTCACTGATGAGCCGTTGAAGGTTTGGGTCGTGGGGGCGGTCGACGGCCGCGTCGCGGAGCATGCGAACGCACACTTCCGCGTCGTCCTCCCAGTTCATGTGCTGGTCCCGCGCTTCGCCACTGAGGAGCAGCCACCGCATGAGGTTGGCCCCGGGAGCGTTCGACCACGGGAACAGGGCGGCCATCGACGTGTTGACGGCCAGGACGTTCCAGGTGGCATCGATGACGTAGGCGGGGAAAGGCTGCTGGTCCAGCAGGAGGCGCAGTTCGTCGCTGATGCGTGGTGGCTCCTGGGCTTCCGGGCTGGAGAGCCCGCCACCGTTGCTGACGAGGAACAGCGCACGCCGCTGGACCCGGTCGAGTCCGAGCAACGTGCCGATGATGTCGAGTTCGTGGCGGGTGAGGGTCCGGGTGATCGTTCCGCTTTCAAGGTCCCGGTACCAGCGCTCGCTCCTGTGCAGGGCGTCGGCCACTTCTCTCTGGAGGACCGGGCGGCCGAGCGTGGTGCTGGCGGCGGCCCTAAACACGCGCAGCAGGGCGCCGACCCCGGTGGACCCCTCTCCCCCGCCGCCGTCCCTTACGACCCCGTGCATGCCACGTTCCTCGCAGTTCTCCTCAGCACGGTTCCGGTCCCGCAAGATTGCATCTGGATCTAACCGTGCGAGCCCTCAATGCAATGTCAATCAGCTGCCGCCCCCCTGCACCACATGATAGATCGATGGCGGCGCGGCGCGACCGGCAGAAGATTGCCGGTCACCGCATTTTGACCGACTTGTCCCCCGTGGATACAGAGAGCTTGCGACAGTCACACCACTCCGGGCCCGCGAAGTCCGCGCATTCGTCAGCAAGTTGAGCTGCATTACTGCACGGCGACCATTTCCGTAGCAGACATCTCGTTACTCCGTCGTGATCTTTACCGTGCATTGACTAATGATCCGGTCCAAGCCCAAGATCTGTTCGTTCACACAGCGGACCGCAGGTCACGGGGGTAGCCGTGGGGAATGAGTGATGCACACGCTGGATCAGCGCGGGTGCTCCCGGTCGGATGTGACTTGGATCACTCTGACTGGGTGGTTGAAGAAGCCGCTGCAGTAGGCGACACGAGGGAGGGCACTTTGAAGATCATCCATGAGGGCGTCGGAGGATTCGAGTTGCCGCCCGCACTATCGTTCGTCGCCTCTATCGAGGTAGCCGCATATGGGCGGCACCGTTGCTCCAGAGAGAGCACTTCAGCGAGATCTAGATCTGGGCGCATTTCCCGCGCATGTTCGTCATCCCTGACCCGGCACCCAGCCCGGCTCCCGAGAGCAGGACTAGCGTTACGCGAAGGGTGCGAATAGCCGGGCGGACAGAGTGCCGCACACTCAGCGCCGATGCTCACAGGGGATTCAACTGCTGGGCGCTGGGCGGTGCATGGCATTCCAGCCCTGCAGGGCGGCGGATTCCAGCCCTTTGTGCCGCGCCGAACCTCCTCCAGGCGCAGGAGCGTCGGCTTCGCCAGAGGAACGCCCCCAGGTGCCCGGTGCCCCGGCAACGGAACGCGCACCTGATCGGCGTGGCAGCCGCCCCCCGGCCCCGGATCGAAATCCACCAGCCTACCACCCGCCCTCGGCTGCGGAATATGATCACTCGGTGACTGTCTGCAACTAGTACAGAGTTTAAGAACCAAGTCTGGATCTTGACGCGGGTCCGTGCGTATGTTCGTCGCCGCTGGGCAGCCCGCCCACGGGGACGAAGGTGAGGAGAGCACGAGCACGGACCGAGACGGTCCAGGAAACAGCGACGGCGCCCGAGAGCGGTAACTCACGGACGCCGAACGCTAAGCGGCAGCCCGCCCCGGCAAGGGCGGCGACTGCCCACCATCACCACGCTGAGTCCTTCCAGGGGCGCGTCAGCGTGGCAACACTGCAAAAGGGAGTATCGCATGTCTCCTGCCCTGCGCATAAGGCCCTTTCGCCTGGCCTGCGCGGCAGCCACGTCCGCCTCGGCGCCTCAGCGCCCCGAACCGGACCGCACCACGTTGGCACCGGCGAGCCGCCGGTCCCACACGCTCCTCGGGGGTGGCCGATGAGCAGCGAAGCCCGCGAGTGGGTGTGGGAGCACAGTTCCAGCCGAGGGGCCGCGCGTCTGGTCCTGCTGTCGATCGCCGACCGGGTGGCCGACGAGCAGTGCATTTCTTGGGCCTCGCAGTCCAGCCTGGCGAAGCGCACCAACGCCTCGGTGTCCACGGTGCGCGAAGCCGTCGAGCGCCTGCTCCTGGCCGGCGAGCTGGAGCAGCTCGACGACTTGGTGGGCCCGCAGCGCAGCACGGTCTACCGCCTGCCTCTCGCCGCCGAGGCGATCGCCCGATCCCAGCGCGATAAGCGGGAGGAAGGGGGCGACACGGAGGTGTCGGACGAGCCCGCCAGCCCAGCGACGCTCCGGCTGTCGGCGCTGCGGCGGTATGGGATCCGCTGGCGTGAGGTGCCGGAATCCCCTGCGAGGGTCCGGAAACCGGCAGTACCGGAATCCGGCAGGTCGAGGCGGAAACCGGCACCCCGACGTGCCGGAAACCGGCACAGGGATGTACCGGCTACCGGCACACAGAACCGTAGTGAACCTGATTTGAACCGGAGGTACAGCAGTGGTGGTGCTGCGGTCACCTCGGCTGCCGAGTGGCAGGTCGACCCCGCCACCCACACCTGGGCCCGCCAGCAGGGACACCTCGACCGCCTCGGCGAGCAGGGCCTGCAGGCCGCCGACGCGAAGTGGCGTGCACACCGGGCGGGCCACGCTCCGAGGCCGGCGGAAGCCTGGGCGGCCGACTGGCGCTCCTGGGTCGCCCGGGAGCACTCCCCCAGCCGTCCGAACCTCTACGCCGTGCCCGGCCAGAACACCGCCGTGCCCGGTGGCATGACGCGGGCCGAGAAGCACACCGCCGCCCTTCTCGCCGCCCTGGACAAGCCGACCGGAACGGAGGGCTGAGCGTGGACCGCCGCGAAATCGCCGCCCTGCTGGCCTACATCGGCCGGCTCGACCCCCGCAGCATCCGCACCGACGAGGGCGAGGCCCGCGACCAGCTCGCCCAGTGGCACGAGCTGCTCGGTGACGTGCCGATGGCCACCCCGCACGGCTGGGACGCCCGCGTCGCCGCCCGCCAGCACTACCGCGCCTCGCCCTACCAGATCCAGCCCGCGGATGTGGTCCGCCCCTGGGAGAGCTACCGGCGCAACCGCCTGGCCCTCCACTGCGACCCCACACCGTCCGCGGACCCGGACGACCAGGCTGCCTGGACCGCAGAGCTGGTCGGCACCCGCCACGCCGTCGCCACCGGCATAGCGCAGCCCGCGCAGGCCCGGGCCATCACCAGCAGCCAGGAGGGCATCAACCCGAGGCTGCAGGCTCGGCTGGACCAGATCGGCTCCTGCATACCGCCTGCCGCCCGGGCCGCCCTCGCACCATTCCGGCCCGCCCGGGCAGCACGCGAAGCCGCCGTCGCGCAAGGGCTGCCCGACGCCCTGAGCGTGCGATGCGAGTGGTGCCTGGCCCCAGTCGGCGAGCCATGCCGACGCCGCCGAATCGGCCCCAACGACGGAGTACGCGCCATCACTCCACGCACCGACCCGCACCCAGGCCGCTACGACCTCGCCGCCGCCCAGCAACGCCAGCACACCGAGCAGGCCCAGCAACCCGCCCTGGCCTGACCGGCGCCTCCGGCGCGTGCATCCCGTCCGCTGCACCGCCCCAAGATCACCGTCCCGCACCGGCTGCGGCGCACGCCCACGCGCCGCAGCCGGCACCCGGCGCCGCACCCGCCGAGCACCGCCCTAACCAGCGAGCCGGTGCGGCAGCACAACGGAGACCCGCCTTGCGCCACATCACCACCCACGACGCGCCGGCCACCGGCCTGCGCGGCATCGGAGACACCAGCTGGCACACCCGCGGAGCGTGCCACGGCATGGACGTCGAGGACGCCGACGCCGTGTTCTTCCCCGGCCCCCGGGATCACGAGGAGATCGCGGAGGCGAAGGAGCTGTGCGGCTGGTGCCCCGTACGCCGCGAGTGTCTGGACTTCGCCCTGGAAAACGTCCTCAAGGAGGGCGTCTGGGGCGGCCTCACCGAAGCCGAGCGGCGCCCGCTGCACGACAACCTGCACCGCCGCATGGACTACCGGCGTGTGACCGCCTTCTTCCAGGGACGCGACGTGCACCTGACGGAAGCCGAGCGTCAGGCGGCCATCGACCACGCCTACGTCCGGGGCTGGCAGCCCGACCGGCTCGCTGCCGCCCTGCAGATCAGTCACAAGCACGCCCGCGACCTGCTCCGGCAAGCAGCCAACAAGGTCTTCGACCGCGACCGCAACTTCGGCGTGCCCCGCTCCAGGAAGAAGCGGAAGAAGACCTCCAAGCCCAAGGGCACCCCCGCGCCCGCAACTCCCGACACTCAGAAGCCGACAGGCCGCCCAGCGGCGTCGACTCCGGCGCACGCCCCTCTCGGAAAGGCCGCATGACCCACCCTGTCCTCGCCTTCGGTGCTACCTCGGACCTCCCTCTCCTCCTCGCCGCCCTCGTGCCCGCCGCCCTCGCGCTCGTGCTGACCGCCTGGGCGATCCGGCGCCGAGGCACTCGCTCGCAGAAACGTCTCGGCGGCCCGGCGGTCAAGGTCGCCGCCGTCGCCGCCGTCGCCGCCCTGGGCTGCACCGCCTACAGCGCCGACACCAGCTGGCGCTTCGCGGCCGACTACCTCGACATGGCCGGCACCGCCGAGCGCGCCGGCATGTTCGCCGCCGCCGAACTCGCCTTGTTCGCCACCGCGCTGATGGCACGGCAGAACCTCGCCGTCCAAGGCGCCCCCGGCCTGCCGGGCACGCTGGTCTGGGTGATCACCACGGTGCAGGTGATCCCCGCCTACGCCGAGAGCGGCCCCGTCGGCGGCACGGTCCGCGCCTTCGTCGGACCGGTCATGGCGGCGATGCTGTGGCACCTGGCCATGGGCATCGAGCTGCGTCTGCGCACCCCGGGTGCCGCCTCGAACGGACTGCTCGCCGTCCTGGGCCGGGAGGCACGCGAGCGGCTGCTGTCCCGCCTGGGCATCGCCGCGCGAGATCGCGACGCCGCGCAGATCACCCGGGACCGGGCCACCGCCCGCGCGGTCACCCTCGCCGCCCGCCTCGCCGAACGCACACCTGAGCAGCAGCAGAGCCGTCGCGGCCGGCGGCTGACGCGACGCCTGTCGAAGGCGGTCGGCAGGGCTTCGGTCGGCACCGACCCTCTCCAGCGGGCACAGCTGCTCGACCAGCTCGCCGCTCGGCGACATGCGCTGGCGCTCGCCACGGTCCCGCTCCCTTCCCCCTGGTCCCCGGCGCACAGCAGCGCATCGGCGGCCACGGTCCCCGTACAGCCGGCATCGAATGTGCCGGTCCCCGTCCCCGAGGAGGCGGACCCGGAAGCCAAGGTCGGCGCGGGAACCAAGCCCTCTGAAGAGCGTGCGGTCCCGGGGACCGAACTCGCCGGTCCGGAAGCCACAGCGCGGGACGCAGCGGCCATGAGGACCGACCACACCACGCGAGATGTGGCAGCTCAGGGCCAGGATTCTCATCGGGGGTCGGGCATCGCAAAGTCGGGGACCGAGACCACCGAGGACCGAGGACCGACCGCCCCACAGTCCGGGACCGAGACCACCCAGGACCGAGGACCGACCGCCCCACAATCCGGGACCGAGACCACCCAGGACCGAGGACCGACCGCCCCACAATCCGGGACCGAGACCACCCAGGACCGAGGACAGGTTCCGCTTCGCCGGAAGCCGACCAGGACGTCCGGGACGAAGAACAAGGACAAGCGTGCACGGTCCCGCTCTCCGCAGACGGAGCGCCGGGCACGCGGGCTGGGTGAGTCCGAGCGCCGGCTTGTCCGCGCAGTGCGCCCCCATGTTCCCGCCCTGCTCGAACGGGACGGCAACGGCGCGATCACTCGGGTGCAGCTGCGCGAAATCATCCGCCGCCAGGGTCTGACGGGAGTCGGTAACGACCGTCTCGGCTTGGTCCTCCAGGAGCTGCGGAGCGAGGACATCACGACGACGAGGAGCACGGCCCGATGAAGACCTGCCACCAGTTCAAGACGGTCCGTGCGGAGTATGAGCGAGAGATCGGATTCATGCTCGCTCACTCCGAGCGGCATGCGGGCAGGCCGGCGGCGAAGTCCAGTGCGAAGCAGGCTGCCTCGGCGAAGCAGCGGATGGCTCGCGCGCTCAACAGTCACGTCGGGCGCTGCCCTGAGTGCGGTTGAACCGGCAAACCCCAGCTCAAGGGCCGTATCCGTAAGGGTGGCCCGGCTCAAGCCGGGCCACCGCCCCTCTTCGGAGGTACGCCATGATTCCTCGCGCCCCTCGCCTTTCCGGGCCCACCACCGCCAAAGCCGATGCCTGGGCGGACGTCCTCGTCCGCCGGCGACTCCTCCACGCCGTCGTCCTCATGCCGACCGGGCAGTGGCTCGTCCAGGACCGTCCCAACAAACCTGTCCGCGTCCTTGCCAGCCCAGCCGATGTCCTCGCGCTGGCCGCAACCATCCAGCAATACACCCGCTCTACGAGGCCCGAATCCCGATGACGAACGCACCAAAGAACGGCACCACCCCGGTACCTGATCCCAGCTCCAACTCGGTCTCGGGGCGAGCAAGATGGAGGTTCGGACACTCCCCCGAGGGGGGAGCGCCCGACCCAGACCCCGCCCCTGGGGTGGCGGGGCCCGACCGGCACCAGGGGGCGCCGGTCGGGAATGCTGCGACCGAGGGCGGATCGCAGCCAACCGCCGCCCGCAAGGGGCGGCCGAAGGGGCGAGCGCGCCCGCGCGACAAGAAGCAGCGTCGCGCGCACAGCGTCCGCCTCAACCCGTCCGAACTCGCGCTCATCCAGGCCGGAGCAGACACCGCCGGTATGAGCGTGGCGGGGTTCCTCGCCTACGCCGGACTAGCCATGGCCCGCGACCAGTCCCGTACTGCCGCCGCCATCGCCACTCAACGCGATGTACTCACCGAATTGTTCGCGATGAGGCGTCAGCTCGGCTGGGCCGGCAGCAACCTCAACCAAGCTGCCAAGATCCTCAACTCCGGCGGCGACGTTCCACGTCTGGCACACGTGCTGGCGGACGTCCACCGAGCAGCCGACGCGGTGAGGACGGCCGCAGACAAGGTGGCCAATCGCCAGGCAGGTGAGGCGCCTTGATTCCACAGATTCACAAGCAGGGCAGCAACACATTGGGACTGCTGTACTACCTCTACGGCAAGGGAACCCATGAGGAACACGTCGATCCTCATCTCGTCGCCTCCTTCGACGACATGTCGCCCGACCCCGGACGCAATGCGACAGCAACCAAGAAGGATCTCGGGCAGCTACTCGACCAGCCGCTCCACCTCCTCACCGCAGACCAGCGCCCCGACAAGCACGTGTGGCACTGCTCGGTGCGCGCCGCACCCGACGATCCCATCCTGACCGACGAACAGTGGGCGGACATCGCGCGTCGCATCGTCGCCGCCACAGGGATCGACCCGCGCGACGGTGCGGGCTGCCGCTGGGCAGCCGTGCGCCACGCGGACGACCACATCCACATCGTCGCCACCCTCGTGCGGGAAGACGGCCAGCGCCCCGACCATCACCGATCCGGTAAGCGTGCGCAGGCCGAAGCCCGCCTCATCGAGAAGGAACTCGGCCTCCACCAGGTCGCTCCCGGCGACGGCACCGCCGCACGGCGGCCCACCAGCGCCGAACGGCACAAGGCGAAGCGCCAGGGCCGCGAACGCACCGCCCGTGAGGAACTGCGCGAAACCGTACGACGTGCGGTGGCCGGCGCGCGGGGCGACGAGGAGTTCTTCGACCGGCTCGCCGCCGCCGGCCTCCTGATCCGCAAGCGCGCCGCGCCCTCCGGCGACCTCCTCGGATACAAGGTCGCCCTGCCCGACGACCTGAACAAGGACGGCGAGCCGGTGTTCTACCCCGGCGCGCGGCTGGCTCCCGACCTGTCGCTGCCCCGCATCCGCGAGCGCTGGGCCGGTGACCGGCAGGACGTTCCGGCTGCCCGGCGGGAGGGTGCGAGCCGTACGGGGCCGGGCAGTCCAGCCTCCGCACGCCGCAGCACGGCCTCGGCCGTATGGCAGGCCGTGCTCGTCGTCGAGCACGGCGAGGACGCGGTCGCCGCTGCCCACATCGCCGCAGCCGGAGAGGTCCTGGACGCCCTCGCGAAGACCTCCGCCGCCCACACCCGCCGCGAACTGCGCGACGCTGCAACGGCTTTCGAACGGGCCTCGCGCTCTCACGTCCGCGCCGTGCGCGGACACGACCGGGCCTTGCGCCAGGCCGCCCGCGACCTCGTCCTGGGCGGTCCGGCCCTCGGCCGGGGTGAGGACGGAGCCACCACGGCGATGGCGATCGACATGCTGTTCTTCCTGATCACCGCTGCCGCGCACTGGCACGCCAGGAAGCGGCACGCCCAGCAGGCCGAGGCCGCCGCCCGGGCCGCCGCACACCTGCGCACCGCCTACCAGGCCGCCGCCGCCCAGCCCCTCGGCGTCCTCTACCAGCGCGGCCGACGCCTGGGCCGGCCGATGCTCCAGCAGCAGACCATGCTGCTGCGCGCCGCGTTGCCGGAGCTGGCCGAGCAGATCCTCGCCGAACCCGGCTGGTACGCCCTGGCCGCAACCATCGCGGAAGCCGAAGCCGCCGGGCACGACCCGGCCGCTCTCCTGGCCGACGTCGCCGCACGGCGCGAACTCGGCACCGCGGACTCCGTCAGCGACGTGCTCGTGTGGCGGATGCGGCAAACAGCCGACCTGCCCGCCGACGCCTCCCCCCTTCCCCGGACCAGCACCGTGGAGAACCGGCCCGCTGCGCGCGGGATGGCCCCCGGGCCCTCCTCGTCCGGCGGGCGGCGCAGTGGAGAGGAGACATCGCGTCAGACGCGGTAAGCCCACCGGATGCCGGCACGCAGTCTCACCGCATCACCGCCCTGGCGATGCCGTCACGCCATAGCGAGACACGCACCGTGGCCAACTCGTCATCCCGGCAGCCGCGAGGCCGAGTACCCCTGCTGACCTGGTAGGAGGGGACTGTGAACTTTGTGAATTGAAACCGCCGAGGACGTGGGGCACGATCATGAAACGCGCAGGACGAGGTGCCGAGGTAGAGGAGGACGCCAGGGTGTTTCACCGGATACGCCGCAGGGCCAAGGAGCCGAGCGAAGCTCAGAGACGGTTCGCCGAGCTGCACGCGCGGATGCAGGGACAGGTCCCGCCCGGCATCGGAGTGCCCGCGCCGGGGCCCGCCGAGCCGGCCGCCGTCGTGGACGACTTCCTCCCGCCGGACCTGCGAGTGCCGAGCCACGACCAGGTCGAAGGCAAGATGATGCCGTGGAAGCAGCCCCTGGTCCTCGACGGTGAGATGGCCGTCTGCACCGAGTGCGGCGCGTACCGGGACTGGCTCATCCTCTCCACCCGCGGTGAGATCTGGCTGCGCTGCCGGGCCGGGCACCAGCAGCGGGAGACCCGCATCGACACCGCCTGGTACAACCGCAACAGCGGACCGGCGGACGCCACTTACGCCACGTTCGAGGACTGCCTGCGCCACCTCGGGCACTGACCACCACTCCTACGACCCCACCGGGCCCGCGGGCCCGCACTGACCACCCGTCGCCTAGCACCAAGGGGTCAGTTCCGACATGCGCGTTCGCGTCGCCACCACCGCACTCGGCATCACCGCCGCCCTCCTCGCCGTGCCCGCCTGCTCCACCGACGCCACCGGGTCCAAGCACCAGACCTCCTCCTCCCGTACGGGAATGCCGACCGAGGCCCCCCAGGAGCCGGTCATACTCTCCTCGGCCTCTCTCGAGTCCCGCCTGCTCGATGAGAGCGACCTCGGCAGCGGCTACCTGTCCAAGCCGGAGCGTCCGGCCCAGCACGACGACGTCACCGTCCTCGGCTGCCCGGCCCTGAGCGAGCTGGGCGGCGACGCGGCGAACGGCGGCACGCTCGCCTTCCCGCACAAGGCGAAGGCCGACTTCACCTACGGCGGCAGCTCCTCGGAGATCTCCGAGGAGCTGTACAGCGACAGCGCGAAGAAGCTGTCCGACGGTATCGCCCGGGTCTTCGACGCCATGACCGGCTGCCCCACCTATCAGGTCGTCGCGGGCGGCACTCCGGTCGACGTGGCCTCGCAGAAGCTGCCCGCCCCCCACGACCTCGGAGACGAGCAGTGGAGCCAGCTCCTGACATTCTCCGCGAGTGGACAGGGCACCGTGGTCAAGCAGACCGCAATCCGCGACGGCAACCTGCTGGTGATCGTCTCCGGCTCCCCGGCCCTCGTCGACCGGCACCTCGACAAGGCCCTCGCCAAGGCCACGGCAGCCGGCTGACCGACGCCCGACACACTGCTGCCCCGACAAGGAGATGGTCGAGGCAGCAGTGCTGCTCGGCACGGCCCACCGCACGATGCGGCAGGCCCTCAACGGCATGCCAGCCATTCGGACAGTCCACCCCCCGTCGCCGTGACAAGGACCGTGACGACAGCCGCCACCAGCCAGGGCGAGATGCGTTGGACCACGACGTGCACTCCACCGAGGCGGAGTTCAAGGGCCGGCTGCTGCTTCTCTTCGGTTCGAGGCATAGGGCTATTCAGCCGCACGGGAACGTGGCACCGCTACGCCATACCTTCGCCACCTTGCCCCACTTCAGCGGGCCTTCGAATACCACATGGCGAGCGGCACCACTACGCCAAAACGTGGCCACTTTCCCCAACTTGAGGCGACGGGAATACCACATAGGAGATCCCCACCGCTACCTTGGGGCGACCCCACTTCCCCCCACTTCACTGCCTGTAGCCCGGCAGCCCCGATGCCTCGTGCCCATCGCCACACCTGTCGTCCTCAGGCTCGGAGGCTCGCCCGAGCCACGGACCCCAATGCCAGAAGCCCGGCCTCTGTACCGGAGGACCGGGCTTCTTCTGTCGCCTTGAGGACCGCCGTCGACCGTCAGGCCGGAGCCCGCAGCAGTCGCTCCCTTGTGGCCACCGGCAGCACCCGGCGCAGGACCGGTGCCGTCGAGCTGAGGGAGGCAGCGAAGGCGGCGACGAGATCGTGCGGGACGCTGGAACCGAAGGAGGTGGCCCACAGGCACGGAGCGCCGAGCGCGGGCTCCGCCCATGCCTGCCATCCGGCCGGTCCCGACTCATCGGTCTCGGTGGTCAGGGCACGCGGGTCGGCGTCCTGGATGAGAGGAGGCACCTCGCCGAGGCTGATGTGCGAGGTGAACGTCGGGTCCGTCGCTGCCGCATGGGGCTGGTCGATGTCCCGGAGCCATCCGTGTGCGGTGACGGAGTCGAGGACCAGCTCAGGGCCGGCGAGCGGCGCGGTGGGGTCGTCCCGGGCGTCGAGCGCGACGAGGAAGTCGGTCACGGCCTCGCCGGGGACATCGGTGGTGAAGTAGGACGACCACGACGCGAGCGGACTACTCGTGTCCGCACGGGCCGAGATCTGCCAGGCGATCGGCAGGTCGCCCATATGGAACGGCTCGTCCGGCAGACTCCACTGTGCCCAGCGGAGGGCGTCGGGGCTGAGGTGCAGCACGGTGCTGCGCAGGACCTGGAGGTCCTCCGATGCCTCCTCAGGCTCGCGCCGTCCGCGGACGATCGTCAGGCTCGTCCAGCCCAGGCCGGAGAGGGTGTCGGCGACAGCGTCGTAGAGGCGTCCATCATCACCGGACAAGTGCCGGGGGCCGACCCAGAACACGGGCTGGCCGCCCTCCGGAGTGGACGGGTCGAACGGGAAGTCGGGATACAGGGGCGCCTCCAAAGGCTCGGTGTGGGTCTAGTTGCCGCCGGCACGGCGGCGAGGGCGGCGTGGGGGTGCCTGGACGGGGCCCTGCCACGTCAGGGCGATGGCGACCTCGGGCGGGAGGTGGCCGAGCTGCGCGTCCTCGTCCCGCCCTTCAGCGAGATAGACGACGGTCCGGCCGGTCTCGTCCACGGACTGCACGACCTGCGCCAGGCGGTGTGCCATCGGGAAGAAGGGATTCATGGCCTGGCGGACCGGAGCACTCCGGTCGCAGCCGGACAGCAGATCGATGAGATCGCCAACAGTCATCTCGGGGGACGTCACGAACAGCCTCCTGGCTTGAGGGGAAACGGGGAGCGAGGCAACAGGCCGGTGTCCGGCAGTAGGACAGCCCGCCGCATGGGACTGCCAGGGATCCACACGTTCACAAACAGCGCGAGGTCTTCAGTACGCGCGCCACGGCGGCGGCGACGATGTCGGCCGGCGTCTCGGTGTCGAACGACAGGTGGTAGCCGGGCACCTTCGCCGTTCCGCTGACGGCGATCGTCCACCCCTCGCCCGCGGTGCCGGGACGGCCGTTCGGGAACCAGCCGAGGTAGAAGCGGCCGTCCTTCGAACTGACGTGGACGTCCGCGCGGTCATCCACGATCAGGTGGAATTCGTCGGAGGAGAACTGGTCCATCACGAGGGTGGGCTGGCCGGGGCCGAGCTGCCACTCGCGCAGACGCAAGGCTTCGACGGTGGTGGAGAAACCCGGACCCAGGGGAGCCACGGTCACAGGCAATCACCTCTCTGACCTGGGATTACTTGCAAGGTCGTCTACGTTGACATGCCCTCGCACACCTTGGCCAGTCTTTCCGACGTTCTTTCCTGTCTGCCCCCGGCGAACTTGTCTGTTGTCAACGAAGCCAGCCGCTTTGCCATCCAACCCAGGCGAATAGCGGTGCTCGCTCGATGCCGCCGCCATGGACACCGCGGCCATGCCGCTACGCGTGAGCTGCGCACTCTCGGATGGGAGACTTGCTCACATGAAAGAGGTGCGCTGCGAGCGATGCGACAACATCATCGGCATGGGGTGCGCCTGTCCTCCTGATGGCAGCGTGCCTAAGAGGTCCTAACAAAGGCGTCGAACGTGGCGGTGGGTGATCAGGCAGACGGCGAGGCCGAGGAAGGCCTCGTGGATGTCGTCGCGTCGTTCCCAA
>NZ_JBIDAU010000023.1:0-28428 GCF_043202655.1 Streptomyces sp. NPDC048171 | reverse complement strand
GCGCGGTACGAGGCGTCATGGGGGCTCATCAGACTTTTAATCCATTGGTTGTGGGTTCGAGTCCCACAGGGCCTACGCGTTGGACCCCAGCTCACGGCAGGACCGGGCTGGGGTCCTCTCCGTCCCGGCGGTCATCCGCGCACGTGCAGCCCGAAACCCGTGCGGCCCGCGGGCTCCAGCCCCTCCTTCAGCTGCAGCGAGGGCATCTCGTAGTCGCCGGAGTTCTGCCGCCGGTAGGCGATCGGCTCGGTCGACTCCAGCGTGCGCAGGCGCTGCTCCCACGCCTTGGCGACGTCCGGGTAGTCCTCGGCGGTCATCCGGTCGGCGCCGTACACGACGAACGGCGGCACGGCCTCGATGCCGGGGTAGTAGAGGATGCCGTGGTGGATCGGGAACAGGAGATCCTCGATGGGGCCGTTGACGCCGCGGGCGCCGTAGTGCGACTCCTGGCCGCCGATGGTCACCGACAGCAGGGCCTTCCTGCCCGCCAGGGTGCCTTCGCCGTAGCGCTCGCCGTACTTCGTGTCGCTGTGCTCGCCGACGCCGTAGGCGAAGCGGAAGGTGAACACCCGGTCCACCCAGCCCTTGAGGATCGCGGGCATCGAGTACCACCACAGCGGGAACTGGAAGACGATCGTGTCGGCCCACAGCAGCTTCTCCTGCTCGGCACGCACGTCCGGGGTGAGCGTCCCGCCCTGGAAGGCCCGCCCCGAGTCCCGGGCGACCTGCAGTGGACTCGACGCCTCGGGGCCGTAGTCCGCGGCGTCGACGACCGCCTTCCAGCCCATCGCGTACAGATCGCTCACCCGTACCTCGTGCCCGGCGGCCTCCAGGGTGGACACCGCGAGGTCCTTCAGCGAGCCGTTGAGCGACTTCGGCTCCGGGTGGGCGTGGACGATCAGCGTCTTCACGGGGGACTCCTTCGGATCGGATGCCATCGATCCTGGACGCCGTGGCGCCCGGCGTTCAGGGACGCCTCGACCGTCGGACGGGACTTCCTGGTACCGGCAGGACCACCCTTACGGTCCCCGCCCGTGGACATACTGGGGGGCATGGACGATCTCGCTGGATTCCTGCGGACCCGGCGCTCCCGCGTCGACCCGGCGTCCGTCGGCATCCCCACCGACAGCCGCCGCCGGGTCGAAGGGCTGCGCCGCGAAGAGGTCGCGCACCTGTCCGGAGTCAGCGTCGACTACTACGTACGCCTGGAGCAGGGCCGCGCCACCCAGCCCTCCGAGCAGGTCATCGACGCGCTCGCCCGCGTGCTCGGCCTCGACGAGACCGAACGCGGGCACCTCCACCGGCTCGCCCGGCAACGCCGCCGCCGGGCGAAGGCACCGGCCTCCCGCGTCCGGCCGGAACTGCTGCGCGTCCTCGACCTGGTCGCCGACGCACCCGCGCTCATCATGAACCACCGCCTGGACGTGCTCGCCGGAAACCGCCTGGCCGGCCTCCTCTTCGGCCGGCCACTGCCGGGCCTGAACACCGCCCGGCACATCTTCCTGGAGGAGGCCGAGCGGGGCCTCTACGCGGACTGGGAGAACTGCACCCTCGACGCGGTCGGGCACCTGCGCCTGGCCGCCGGCAAGTACCCCGAGGATCCCCGCCTGGCCTCGCTCATCGGCGAGTTGGCGATGGGCAGCGAGCGCTTCCGCCGCCTGTGGGCCCGCGCGGACGTCTGCGCCCGCACGCATGGACGCAAGGCATACCGGCACCCGCTGGTCGGACTGCTGGAACTGCACCAGGAGAACTTCGCGATGCCGGACGCGTCGGGCATGGAGCTGCTGGTGCTGTCCGCGGCCCCCGGCAGCCCTACGGAGGACGGGCTGCGCCTGCTCGCTGGGCTCGGCGCGGACAACTCTGAGGCGCTTCCCGCCGACGGACAGGTCCGCACCTGCGAGTAGGGTCCCCTAGGCATGAGCACAACACCCCCCGGAATACGCCGTGTTGGCCTCGCCGCGGCGATCTACGGTGTCTTCGTCGCGGGGTGGTACCTGGGGCAGCCGGTCACCCCCGAATGCCACGTCGACCGGGCCGCCCTCGACCGGATCACCGCGGAGCACGAAGCCGAACCGTCCCCCGGGGGCTCCAGGACGCTCACCGCCTACACCGTCGCCTGCACCAATGACACGGGCGAACGCCCGCGCGTGCGCGCGTGGTTCGAGGGCCAATGGCGGTGAACGGTGGGCGCGGCACTCCCCGGGTGCCCGCCTGGATGACGATGCGCCGCCTCGTCGTCGCCACCACGCTGTACGCGGTGTTCCTGGCGGGATGGTGGCTGGGCCAGCCCGTGCGCTCCGACGGCTGCCTCGAGGACCGGCGGGCCGACGGCCGCTCCGCACCGGTGGAACCGGCCGACCCCGGCCGGTACCTCGACAACCTCGACCTCGACCTCGGTCTGCTCGACTGGGCCGACGACATGGACGGCCAACGCGACGGCGAGTACGGCCCCAGCGACTACGGCTACGACCTGCGGAGCGGTTCCGAGGCGTCCGCGACGTCCGGCACTGGTTACGCTCCTTGCTCCTACAGGAAGCGCGCCCGCCTGCTCGCGTGGGTCAACGGCGACTGGGGCTGAAGCACGAAGGAGCACGTCCGCACATGACCGCCCACGAGAGCGCCGGCAGGCCCCTCCCCTACGTCCTCCTCTCCGCCGCCGTCTCCCTCGACGGCTACCTGGACGACACCGGGCCGGACCGGCTCCTGCTGTCGTCCCCCGCCGACTTCGACCGCGTCGACGAGGTGCGGGCCTCGGTGGACGCGATCCTGGTCGGGGCCGGGACGATTCGGGCCGACAACCCGCGGCTGCTGGTGAACTCCGCCGAGCGGCGGGCCGCCCGGACCAGGGCCGGGAAGGCCGAGTACCCGCTCAAGGTCACCGTCAGCGGCAGCGGCGAGCTGGACCCGGCGGCGCGGTTCTGGCACACCGGCGGGGAGAAGGTGCTGCTGACCACCGACGAGGGGGCCGGGCGGGCCCGGGCGCTGGGGATCGCCGAGGATGTCGTCGTCCCGCTCGGCGACTCGCTCCACTGGCGGGCGGTGCTCGAATACCTGTACGACCGGCGCGGGGTGCGGCGGCTCATGGTGGAGGGGGGCGGGACCGTCCACACCCAGCTGCTCCAGCAGGAACTCGCCGACGAACTGCAACTCGTCCTCGCGCCCCTGCTCGTCGGCGACCCGGCCGCGCCGCGGCTCTTCGGGCCCGGCGCCTACCAGGGCGGGCGGCTGCGGCTGGTGGAGTCGCGGCGGATCGAGGACGTCGTGCTGATGCGGTACCTGCCGACCGCACCCGGCACCGGCGACCGCGTGAGCGCCGCCGACCGGCACTGGCTGGCGCTCGCCTGCGACCTGGCGGAGCTGTGCCCGCCGTCCCGGACGGCGTTCAGCGTGGGGGCGGTCGTGGTCGCCGCCGACGGCAGCGAGCTGGCGCGGGGATACTCGCGGGAGGGCGGCGACGCCGTCGTGCACGCCGAGGAGGCCGCGCTCGCCAAGGCCGACCGCTCCGATCCGCGGCTCGCGGGGGCCACCGTGTACAGCAGCCTGGAGCCCTGTGCGCGCCGCGCCTCCCGGCCCGCGCCCTGCGCCCGGCTGATCCTCGACGCCGGGGTGCGTCGCGTGGTTACGGCCTGGCGGGAGCCGGACACCTTCGTGCCGGGGGCGGACGGCGGCGGGGTGCTCGCCGCCGGGGGCGCCGCCGTCGTCGTACTGCCGGAGTACGAAGGGCGGGCGAAGGCGCCCAACCGCCACCTGGCGGGATAGAGGGATACCGATGTGCATTCGGCCCCCGGGATGACGTACAGTGGGGAACACAACGACGCGGGGTGGAGCAGCTCGGTAGCTCGCTGGGCTCATAACCCAGAGGTCGCAGGTTCAAATCCTGTCCCCGCTACTGAAGGCCGAGGGCCGGAATCCGAAAGGGTTCCGGCCCTCGGTGCGTTCACCCGCTCGGCCCTCACCGCTCGCCGCCCACCCCCGTCGCGGGAACCCTGGAGTACGGCACGGCAAGCGGCGCGGACAGGGGGCGGCGGGAGACCAGTGGTGCGGGCAGGCGATGTGGAGGACGAGGGAGCGTACGCCCGAGCCGGCGGCCGGCTCCCCGGCGATCCCGTGCCCGACCCGGGTCTCGGCGACGAGCCGGTGCCCGTGCCGCCCGCGGGGCAGCCGCGGCCGTGGCGCACGTCCTACGGGCGGGCCCTCGCGCGCTCGCTCCCCGTACTGCTGATCGTCGTCGCCGTCCTGTACGACATCCTCACCCCGCGCTACTTCACCGCCGGTCCCCTCTACACCGCCGCGCCGCTGGTCGCCGCACCGATCTACTCCCGCCGGGGCACCGCGCTCACCGGGGTCGCCGTGGTCGCCTCGGTGGTCGGGCTGCAGATCGGCAAGGGCGTCATCCACTACGTCGACTCCCTCACCGAGCTGATCACCATCGCGACGGTCGCCGCGCTCGCCGTCTTCGTCAACGCCTTCGTCCGCCGTACCGACGAGCGCCTCGCCATCGCCCGGGAGATCGCCGAGGCCGCCCAGCGCGCCGTACTGCCCGAGCCGGCCGAGCGGATGGCCGGCTTCGAGATCGCCGCCTGCTACGAGGCCGCGCAGGCCGGCGCCTTCATCGGCGGTGACCTGTACGCCGTGCAGGACAGTGCGCGGGGCGTCCGGCTCATCGTGGGGGACGTGCGGGGCAAGGGCATGGGAGCGGTGGCCGCCGTCGCCGTGGTGATCGGCGCCTTCCGGGAGGCCGCGGAACAGGAGGCGACGCTGGAGGCGGTGGCGCAGCGCCTGGAGCGGGCGCTGGCCCGTGAGGGCACCCGGCGCGACGGGCTGGACGCCTTCGAGGGCTTCACCACCGCCGTCCTCGCCGAACTCCCGCACGGCACCGGGACCGTACGCATCGTCAACCGCGGGCATCCGCCGCCCCTGCTGCTCCACGGAGACGGCACCCTCGGGCCGCTGCCCGCCCGGGAGGCGGCGCTGCCGCTGGGCATGGGCGAGCTGGGTGTGTGGCCCGACCGGGCGGAGGAGACCCCCTTCCCCGGTGGGGCCACGCTGCTGCTGTACACCGACGGGCTGTCGGAAGCCAGGGACGAGCGGGGGGAGTTCTACGATCCGTGCGCGCGGCTGTCCGGTCGCGTCTTCCGCCACCCGGCGAAGCTGCTCGACACCCTCGCCCGCGACGTGCGCCGCCACTCCGGGGGCGGGATGGCGGACGACATGGCGCTGCTCGCCGTACGGCGGCCACGGCGCGGCGATCATGATCATTGTCACGAGCCGTGACGGGTCGGCGTCCCTCCGCATAACGACTGACGCACCGTCAGAAAGAAGTGGCGTGAAGGGGAATACTTGGCGGCGGTCAACTCGCCCGGTTTTCACCGATCCTGAGGTGTACGTCCCGCCTGTTTTCGTTAATGATCAAGAGGAACAGCTTGGAATCCGGGCCCCGGGTCTATTAACGTTCGATAACGCAGCGCGGTCGTCCCAGCCGTCACAGAAGGCGGCTCCGTGCGCACGCGCCGAATCCCGCAAGGGAACCGGGGAACCACCACATTGGGGTGAATCGGGCGTTTGACGCCGTGGCAACACGGCTGCATGCGCGCGTAGGAGACCTTCCTGCTCCGAACCCGTCAGCTAACCCGGTAGGCGAAAGGAAGGAAAGGAGTACGCCCACGTGGCGTCCAACCGGCCTGCCCCCGAGGCCCCGTTCGTGCCCAGTCGGCACGACACCGACACCTTCGGCTACGAGAACTACCGCACCGAAGAGGGCCCCTGGGAGGAGTGGAATCCCACCGAGGACTCCATTCGCCCCGTACGCGGCCGGCACCGCGTCGCCAAGCAGCGTGGCGGACTCGCCCGCAGCTCCACCGTCCTCGGCGTCGGTGTCATAGCCGCCGTCGGCGCGGGCGGTATGGCCAGCGCGCAGACCGGCAAGCCGCCGGTGTCGATCTCCATGCCGGACCTGCCCAACGTCGGCTCGCTCATCTCCGACGAGGAGCCGCAGCCGGAGGGTTCCAGCACCCCGCTCAGCGGCATCGGCGTGACCACCGCCGCCGACACCGCGGAGGGCACCGACACGGCCGGCGCGGGCGAGTCCCTGCGGGCCCGGATCATGGCGCAGGCCGAGCAGCAGCAGGCCCAGGTCGAGACGAAGGCCGCCGCCGAGGCCGCCGCGGCCGCGGAGAAGAAGGCCGCGGAAGCCGCCGCCAAGGCTGAGAAGGAGGCCGAGGCCAAGGCCGCCGCCGCCAAGAAGAAGGCGGAGGAGGAGGCCGCGAAGAAGGCCGAGGCCGAGCGCCTCGCCAAGCTGGCCAAGCAGTTCACGCTGCCGACCTCCTCGTACACGATCTCCTCGACCTTCGGTCAGGCCGGCGCCTACTGGTCCTCCGGCCACCACACCGGCCTCGACTTCGCCGCACCCACGGGCACGCTGCTCAAGGCCGTGCACAGCGGCACCATCACGTCGGCGGGCTGGGACGGGTCGTACGGCTACAAGACCGTGCTCACCCTGGATGACGGCACCGAGATCTGGTACGCCCACCAGTCCTCCATCAGCGTCAGCGTCGGTCAGGAGGTCACCACCGGTGACGTCATCGGCCGCGTCGGCGCCACCGGCAACGTCACCGGCGCCCACCTCCACATGGAGGTCCACCCCGGCGGCGGCTCCGGCATCGACCCGATGGCCTGGCTGCAGAGCAAGGGCCTCACCCCCTGAGCCACCGGCCCAACCACCTCCCCGCTGGTCCCCGGCGGTCCTGACGACAACCCCCCGACGTCAGGGCTGCCGGTTTGCGGGGTTTTTGCGTCTGTGCCGGAATGACCTGATCCGGTGCGTTCGTTGACGCCCTACATGACTTCTCTGCGCAAGCTCGGCTCCTCCGACCTGGAGGTCTTCCCCCTCGCCCTCGGCGGCAACGTCTTCGGCTGGACCGCCGACCAGGACCGCTCCTTCGCCGTCCTGGACGCCTACACGGCGGCCGGCGGCAACTTCGTCGACACCGCCGACTCCTACTCCGCCTGGGTCGACGGCAACAGCGGCGGCGAGTCCGAGACCGTCCTCGGCCGGTGGTTCGCGGCCCGCGGCAACCGTGACGACGTCGTCCTCGCCACCAAGGTCAGCCAGCACCCCGAGTACCCGGGCCTGTCCGCCGCGAACATCAAGGCGGCGGCCGACGCCTCGCTGCGCCGCCTGGGCACCGACCACATCGACCTCTACTACACGCACTTCGACAAGCCCGAGGTGCCGGTCGAGGAGATCATCGGCGCGCTGGACGAGCTGGTGAGGGCGGGCAAGGTGCGGCACATCGCCGCCTCCAACATCTCCGCCGAGCGGCTCGCCGCCTCCCTGGAGTTCTCCGACCGCGAGGGCCTCGCCCGGTACGTCGCCCTCCAGCCGCACTACAACCTGGTCTCGCGCGACACCTACGAGGGCGGGCTGCGCGACCTCGCCGAGCGGTCGGGCCTGGCCGCCGTGCCGTACTACGCCCTCGCGGCCGGCTTCCTCACCGGCAAGTACCGGCCCGGCGCGAGCGTGGACAGCCCCCGTGCGGGCGGTGCGGCCAAGCACCTGGAGACCGAGCGCGGCCGGCGGGTGCTCGCCGCCCTGGACGAGATCGCCGGGGCCCACGACGCCCCCGTCGCCACGGTCGCCCTCGCCTGGCTGGCCGCGCAGCCGACGGTGGCCGCGCCGATCGCGTCCGCGCGCACGGTGGAGCAGCTGCCCGCGTTGCTGGGCGTCGCGGAGCTGAGCCTGACGGACGACGAGGTCGCGCGGCTGACACGGGCGTCGGCCTGAGCGGGACGCCGACAGGCCCTTAGGGGCGGTGGGCGTCCGGCGGTGCGTACGGGCGGGCGTACGGGACGTACGGCACCTGGGCCGGGTACGGCGTCTGGGCCGGGTACGGCGCCGGAGGGTGGCCGCCGTACGGGCCGTACGCCCACCCGTACGGGTGGGCCCAGGGCTGCGCGGGCCGCGGCACGGGCGGTGCCGTCGAGCGGGCCGCGTGGTCGAGGGCCGGGCGGGCCGCGCCGCGACGGTGCCACAGGGCGTCCAGCATCTCCCGCTCCCGCACGGCGTAGTCGGCCCCCGCCCGGCCCAGGCGGCCGCGCCGGCGCAGGAACGCCAGCGAGGTCGCGAACGCCTCGTACTGGGCCACCGCGCGTGCCGCCTCCTTCCCACCGTGCCGCCGGGCGTGCTGCCGGGCGACGCGCCGGGCCCGCATCGAGCCGAGCGCGTGCGGCTCCACGGGCGTCAGCCACCCGGCCAGGACATAGGCGGGCAGTTCGGCCCGTACGGTGCCCAGTTCGCGCTGCCGGGTCCAGATCACCAGCCAGGTCAGCAGGCCGAAGGCCGGCACCATGAAGGCCGCGTACACGGCGTAGAAGCCCCACTCGCCGAACGCGGCCGAGCCGTTCCACAGCGCGTGCACGCCCATCGCGAGCAGCAGGCCGGACAGCGGGAGCAGGGCGCGGCGCAGGCGGTGGCGGCCCGCGGAGAGCGCGGCGATGCCGAAGCCGATGCCGGTGAGCACGGTGAAGAGCGGGTGCGCGAACGGGGACATCACGACACGGACGAAGAAGGTCGCCGCGGTGACGGAGGCGATGCCGCTGCCGCCGGTGAGCTGGTCGGTGCCGAACGCGGTGCCGAGGTACAGGATGTTCTCGGTGAACGCGAAGCCGGTGGCGGTGACCCCGGCGATCACCACTCCGTCGACTATGCCGGTGAAGTCACGCCTGCGGAACAGGAAGACCAGGAGGACCGCCGCGGCCTTGGCGGACTCCTCGACGACCGGCGCTATCACCGTGGCACCCAGGGTGTCCGCACTCGCCGGGTCCGCGGTGGCGGTCGCTATCCATCTGGTCGCGAAGCTGTTGGCGACGATCGCTATCAGCGCCGCCGCGCAGGCGCCCCAGGAGAAGCAGAACACCAGGTTGCGCCAGGGGCCGGGGTCGACCCGGTCCAGCCAGCGGAAGGCGGCCACGAGCAGCGGCACGGGCAGCACCGCGAGGCCGAGCCCGACCAGGAAACCCCGCGTGCCGGTCTGTTCGCGGACCAGGGCGAGGATCACCAGACCGGAGAGCGCGAGCAGCGTGATCAGCGCGCCGTACCGCACCCAGGACCGCTGCCACCAGTGCGGATGCGTACGCGCGAACGTGGGCTGACGCGTCGGACACGGGGGACTGGCCACGGCATGGACCCTAACCGGTGGGGGGCTGCTCTTCGTGGGGATCGCGGAGCTGTACGCGGCGGAAGAGCAGGTCGTTCACCACATGTCCCTTGTCCAGCCCCTGGCCCTCGAAACGGGTCAGCGGCCGGTGCGCGGGACGCGGCGCGAAACCGCCGTCCGGGGCGGTGTTCTCGAAGTCGGGGTGCGCGGTCAGCTCGTCGAGCATCTGCTCGGCGTACGGCTCCCAGTCGGTGGCGCAGTGCACGAAGGCGCCCGGCGCGAGCCGGGCCGCGGCCAGGGTCAGGAACTCCTCCTGGATCAGGCGGCGCTTGTGGTGGCGCTTCTTCGGCCACGGGTCGGGGAAGTAGACGCGCAGTCCGGCGAGCGAGCCGGGGGCGAGCATCTCGCGCAGCAGGATGATCGCGTCGCCGTTGGCCACCCGGATGTTGGACAGGCCGTTCCGCTCGGCGAGACCGAGGAGGTTGCCCTGGCCCGGGGTGTGGACGTCCACGGCGAGGATGTTGGTGCCGGGGTCGGCCTCGGCCATCTGGGCGGTGGCCTCGCCCATGCCGAAGCCGATCTCCAGGACGACCGGGCGCGCGTCGCCGAACAGCTCGCCGAGGTCGAGGTCGCGCTGCCCGTCGATGTCCAGTCCCCACTGGGGCCACAGCCGTTGCAGCGCGTCCGCCTGGCCGGCGGTCACGCGGCTGCGCCGGGGCTGGAAACTGCGGATCCGCCGCTCGAAGTGCGATCCGGCGGGGTCGGCCTTAGGCCCGTCCGGGAAGCGCGGCTCCCCCTTGGCACGGGTGTGCCTCAGGGGGGTGCCGGTGTGGGTGGCGGCTGGCTGGTGAGCGTCGGGGGCGCTGGGGAAATCAGACACAGTGCCCCCAATTTTACGGCCCGCCGGTGCCGGGCTCACGAGCCTCCCAGCAGGGTCAGTGCCCTGCGGCCCACCTCTCGCCCGATCGGCAGGGCCGCGGTGGCCGCGGGCGACGGCGCGTTCAGGACGTGCACCGCGTGGGGGCCCTCCTTGATCAGGAAGTCGTCCACCAGCGTCCCGTCGGCCAGCACCGCCTGGGCCCGCACGCCGGCCGGCGCCGCGACGAGGTCGCTCTCCGTCACGGACGGCAGCAGTCTGCGGACGGCGGTGGTGAAGGCCGCCTTGGACAGGGACCGGCGCAGCTCCCCCGTGCCGTACCTCCAGTGCCGCCGCGCGATGTGCCAGGAGCCGGGCCAGGCCAGCGTCGCGGCCAGCTCACGGGGGCGGACGACACCCCAGCCGTATCCCTCGCGGGCCAGCGCCGGCACCGCGTTCGGCCCGAGGTGGACGCCGCCGTCGATGCCGCGGGTGAGGTGGACCCCGAGGAACGGGAACGCCGGGTCGGGCACCGGGTACACCAGTCCCCGCACCAGCTCGGGACGGGCCAGCTCGTAGTACTCGCCGCGGAACGGCACGATGCGCATCCCCGGGTCGTCGCCGGTCAGGCGGGCGATCTCGTCGCAGTGCAGCCCGCCGCAGTTGACCAGGACGCGGGCGCGGAGCACCTCGCCGGAGCGGGTGCGGACGGCGACGCCGAGACCGGGGCGGCGGTCGATGTGCCGTACCTCGGCGCCGTAGCGCAGCTCCGCGCCGGACGCCTGGGCCAGCTGCCGGGCCACGGCGACGTAGTCGCAGATGCCGGTGGTGCCGACGTGTATGGCGGCGAGGCCCCTGACCTCGGGCTCGTACTCCTGGATCTGGGCGGCGCCCAGCTCCCTCACCGGAATGCCGTTCTCCCGGCCGCGCTGGACGAGGGCGTGCAGGCGGGGCAGCTCGGCGCGGTCGGTGGCGACGATCAGCTTGCCGGTGACGGCGTGGTCGATGCCGTACTCGGCGCAGAACTTGACCATCTCGGCGGCGCCCCGCACCGCGTAGCGCGCCTTCAGCGAGCCCGGGCGGTAGTAGACACCGCTGTGGATGACGCCGCTGTTGCGGCCCGTCTGGTGCCGGGCGGGGCCCGGTTCCTTCTCCAGCACCGTGACCCGGGTGCCCGGGGCGGCGCGCGTGATCGCGTACGCCGTAGACAGGCCGACGATGCCGCCGCCTATCACCAGCACATCGCAGTCGAACACTCGTTCCATCTCCCGGTCCACCTCCCGGCTTCGATAGTGCACTGCGCCACTGACAATGCCTTCAAACCCGGAAGGGGCGGTGCATCGGGCCGGCCGCGTCAGGCCGGGGTCACCAGCAGCGGCCGCGCTCGCTCGCGCAGCTCGACCACGCGCGGCTCGTCGCCGTAGGGCTCCAGGCGGTGCAGGAGATCCTTCACGTACTCGGTGGTGCGGGCCGAGGAGATGCGGCCGGCCACTTCGACCGCCCGCACGCCCTGCTCGCAGGCCGCGTCCAGATTGCCCGACTCCAGCTCGGCCACCGCCGAGACGACGAGCCTGAGGCCGTGCGAGCGTACGAACTCCTCCGTCGGCTGCGACAGGGCCTGCTCGGTGAAGCGGCGCACCTGGCGTGGTGCCTTCAGGTCGCGGTAGCACTCGGCCGCGTCGGCGGCGAACCGGTCGTAGGAGTAGAAACCCAGCCACGACGGGTCGCTGTCGCCGGGGCGGGCGCGCTCCAGCCAGCTCTCGGCGGCCTTCAGCGCGGCGCCGGCCGCCGGTGCGTCGCCCGCGCGCGCGTGGGCCCGTGCCTCCACCAGGCGGAAGAAGCTCATGGTGCGGGCCGTGGCCAGGCCCCTGTTGCGCTCCAGGGCGGCCTGGGCGAGGTCCACGCCCTCGTCGCCGAAGCCGCGGTAGGTGGCCTGCAGGGACATCGAGGCGAGGACGTAGCCGCCCAGGGGGACGTCGGCCGCCGCGCGGGCCAGGCGCAGGGCCTGGATGTAGTACCGCTGGGCCGCCTCCTGCTGACCGGTGTCGAAGGCCATCCACCCGGCCAGCCGGGTCAGTTCGGCCGAGGCGCCGAACAGGGCGCGGCCGACCTCGTCGGAGTAGGAGCCGAGCAGCAGGGGTGCCGCCTCGACGCGTAAGCACTCGGGGACCATGGACGAACGCCAGTCGCCGCCGCCGTACTTGGAGTCCCAGCGGCGGGCGTCCTCGGCGGCCTCCCGCAGTTTCTGCACATCGCTGTGGCCGACTTTGAGCGGTGCGCCGGAACCCTCGGCCGGGCCCACGTCGCGCGCCACCGAGCTGTCGGCCGGGGTTATCAGCCACCGGGAGGCGGGCGTCGCGTACGCGCTCACCGCGAACGAGCCGGCCAGCGACTGCCAGATGCCGCCGCCGGCCCGGCGGCCGGCGAGGTCGAGACGGTACAGCTCGGTGGCGGACCGCACCGCCTGGCCGACGTCCCGTGGGAAGGCGAGGCCCACTTCGGGGGCGGGATCCGCGTCCGCCAGGCCGATCTCGTGGAGCGGCACCGGGCGGCCGAGCTTCTGGCCGATGGCGGCGGCGATGAGGTGCGGTGCCGCACCCTGCGGCACCATCCCCTTCGACACCCAGCGCGCCACCGACGTCTTGTCGTAGCGAAGTGTCAACCCGCGTTGGGCGCCAAGGTCGTTGACGCGCCGGGCGAGTCCTGCGTTGCTGATTCCCGCGAGGGCGAGAACGGCGCCGAGCTTCTCGTTCGGCCCGCGTTGCTCCCTGGACATGCGCCACCCCTCGACACAGACGGCTGCCGCGCTGGCATAACCACGCGGCATTCGTAAACCCAGCGTAGTTCGCCGGATCCCAGGCGTTAAGAGGCATTGTTCCGGATGGCGGGATTGTGGTCCGTACTCAAGTGCGGTGCGTGCACGGTCCGTTGCGGCGTGCTCCCGTTGTGTGGCCGTGCGCCCGTCCGTGCGCTCTTCTCCGGCCATGGCGGGAGCGATTCCATGGGTGTCGCGTGGGTCGGCCCGCTGTACTGGATCCAGCGGGCTGGGGGACACCGCCGCCTACATCCCCGCGGGCGGCGGACCGGCCCGGGGGGCGAGTCCCGCCTCCCGGGCCGAGCGCCGACGGGTGGGCGGGGGGCCTGTACACAGCGTGTTCGAGTCTGTCCGTGTGTCGTCGATTTGGCTGAAAATCGTTCCTGGTATTTCAGGCCTGCATCCGTCCTCACCATGGGAGTTGAGGGCGCGCTGGGGAGCCAAACGGCGCGTTGTGGGGGCGCATTCGAGTCGCTTTCGCGCCCTCGGAGGGCGCGCGGACGGAGCGTGGATCGAGCGCCGAGCGGAAGCGGAAGGGGAGTTGACGTCCTCGCGCGAGTGACCGCGAGGACGCATTCACGGGAGCCGGTGCGGCTCCGCCGCTGCTCTGTGGCGCGCCCTTCATGGCAGCATGGGGAACCAGTTCGTACGGTGCACTGGTTGTCCCCAGCCTGTGGAGGCGTCGATGCGGTGGTTGGTGGGGTGGAGCAGCGCCGCCGTGGGAGCCGCGGGCATCACCGGCGCGGCCGGCTCCGCGGGCGCCACCGGGTACGACGGCGAGACCGTGCAGCCCGTCGGCGCCCAGCCGTTGTGGGGTGACCCCGACCCTCTGTGGGCGGTCGGCGACTGGCGCCCCGACGAGGTCCGCGTCGTCGACGCCGACCCGCAGACCCGGATCGCCGTCCTCGGCATCTGCGGCGCCTCCGACGAGCAGCTGCGGGTCGCCCTGTTCGCCGCGCGCGGCGGCGCCCTCCGGCACCTGACGGCGTGGCCCGGCAGCTACACGGCCGTCGTCCAGGTGGGGCGGCGGATCACCGTCTGCGGCGATCTCGCGGGCGCGCGGCCGGTTTTCCACACCCCCTGGTCCGGCGGCACCGCCTACGCGACCGCCGCGCTGCCCCTGGCCGACCTCGTCGAGGCCAACCTCGACTTCGGCCACCTCGCCGCGCTGCTCGCCGCGCCCGACGTGCCCGCCGCGCTGGACGACTCCACCCCGTACGACGGCGTGAAGCGCGTTCCGCCGGGGCATGCGCTGATCCTGCGCGCCGGGGCACGCGAGATCGCCGGGTACGAGCCGGTGGCCTCGCTCGCCGTCGCGGCGCCCTCGGCCGACCCCGACCGCGCCGTGGACGGGGTGCGGGATGCCTTGGTCGAGGCTGTGCGCACGCGTCTCGCCGCGCCGCGGCACGTCCCCGGCGACGGCATCGACCCCGGGCCCGTCCCGGGCATGGGGCCCGCCGAACGGCGTGCCGCGCGCGGGATGCCGGTTCCGGGGATCGGGGCCGACCTGTCCGGCGGGCCGGCCTCGGGCACGCTGGCGCTGCTGGCCGCCGGGCTGCCGGGGATGCCGGGGACCGTACTCGGGCACGGCACCGGGGCCGGGGAGCGGCTGCTGGCCGTCACCTTCAACGACCTCGCCGTGGGCGGTCAGGAGTCCGAGCTGGCGCGGGCGGGCGCGCTGGCGGCCAACCCGCGGCTGCACCACGTGGTGGTCACCGGCGGGGAGGACATGCTGCCCTACGCCGACCTGGACGGGCCGCTCACCGACGAACCGGGCTCGTCCCTGGTCGCGGCCGCGCGGCACCGGGCGCGGCTGGCGGCGGGCAGCGCGGACCACTTCACGGGGTACGGGGCACGGCAGGTGCTCGACGCCCATCCCGCGCGCCTGGCCGACCTGCTGATGGACCGCAAGCGACGCCATCTCGTGCGGCCGGTCGCGGCACTGGCCAAGGCCGACGGGTCGGTGCTGGTCCCCGCGCGCGTGTACGGGGCGGCACGGCGGCTGGCGCGGACCCCGTACCGGACGGGTCTCGAGGTGCTCGCCGAGCGGCTGCTGCGGCGGCGGTTCGACGCGCTCGGCGACGGGGCGATGGACGCGTCCCTGGCCGCGCTGACCTGGGCCGGGCCCGGACCGGCGGCGCGGTGGCTGACCGGAGAGGCGCTGGCTGAAGTATCGGTTCGCCTTCAGACCTCGTCGCAGCGGTCGGGGGTGGGTCCCGGCCAGCGGCCGGGTGACTTCCGCGCGCGTACGGCGCTGGCGCGGCAGGCCGCGGACGTGCGGGTGCTGGAGCAGGCGGCCGAGATCCGCTTCCAGCGGCTGCACGCGCCGTTCCTCGACAACCAGGTCGTACGCGCGTGCCGGGCCCTGCCGGAGGCGCTGCGGGTGCAGCCGGGGGCGCGGGCGTCCATTCTGCGGACGGTGCTGGAGGGAGCGGGGGTGAGCGAGCTGCCCAGCGGGTGGGGGGCGCCCACACAGGCGCTGGCCGCCTCGGCCGCACGGGCGGGGCTGCGGGTCTCCGCGGACTCCCTGCTCGGCCTCTTCGACACGCCGCTGCTCGCGCAGGCGGGGCTGGTGGAGGCGCGGGTGGTGCGCAAGGCGGTGCGCGCGGTGGCGGCGGGCGAGGCACTGCCGCTGGACGGCGTGGCCGACCTGGTCTCCCTGGAGCTCTGGCTGCGTCGGCTGCTGGCCCGCCGAGGCACCTGCTGGACGGGCACCCCGGCCCGCCAACGCGCGGTACCGGGCGGAATCGCGCCGGAGCGGGGGGCGTTGGGTGGGGCGGGGGCTGTGGTGCGGCGGGGGTGATGGGGTGGTGCCTGCGGCGGCCTGCGGCGGCCTGCGGCGGCCTGTGCGGGTGGGGGTGCGCGTGGCGCGGTGCGGGGGGTGGGGTGCCTGCGGCGGCCTGTGGCTGCTTCGGTGGGGGTGCGCGTAGCGCGTTGGGTTCGGTGGTGGGTCGGGGGCGCGCCGGGGGGTGTCCGTCCTCGGAACGGCGCGGAATGGGTCGGCCACAGAAGTGAACTGTGTTGACGCGCCAACCGCTGCGGGCGGACACCCCCCGACCCGCCCCCTTCCCGCCGTACGCGGCTCTCCGCCGTCTTCCCCGGCTGCGGCCACCCGTGCCGCCCGAGCTGCGGGCAGTCGTGCCGCTGGGGCGGCACGGGTGGGCGCAGCGGCACCCGGCAAGCGCCGGTCCGCGTCACCCACCCCGCGCCCACACCCGCGCCGGGTACCGCGCTGTGCCGGGACGCGGGCTCACCGCGTACGCGCCCCCGTCGCGCGGGCCGCGTAAACCCACCCCGGGACCCCCACCGCCCGACTCCGGCGACAATGAACCCGTGCGGTACAGAATCCTGGGGATCGCCCAGACGGAGGACCACGGCACCGTCGTCACCCCCGGCGGGCCCCGGCTCCGGACGCTGCTCGCCGCCCTCGCCCTGCGACCCGGCCAGGTCGTCACCCCCGCCACCCTGATCGACGAGGTCTGGGCGGAGGATCCGCCGAAGGACGCCCCCGCCGCCCTCCAGGCACTGGTCGGCCGTCTGCGCCGTACCGTCGGCAAGGACGCCGTCGCCTCCGCCCCCGGTGGCTACCGGCTCGACGCGACCCGGGACGACGTGGACCTGTACGTCTTCGAGCGCCTCGTACGGCACGGCACCGCCGCCCTCGAGCGCGGTGACGCCGAGGGCGCCGCCCGGCAGCTGGACGAGGCCCTCGGGCTGTGGCGGGGGCCCGCCCTCACCGACCTCCCCGACGCCGCCGCCCGCCCCGAGGCGCTGCGCCTGGAGGCCACCCGGGCCCGGATCGAGGTCGGCCTGCGCCTCGGCGAGGCCCACGACGCCGTACCGCGGCTGCGGGAACTGACCGCCGCGCACCCGTACGACGAACCGCTGCACGCCCTCCTCATCCGCGCCCTGCGCGCCGCCGGCCGCGCCGCCGACGCCTTGGCCGCCTACGAGGACGCCCGGCGTGCTCTGGACGAGGGACTCGGGACCGGACCGGGGCCGCAGCTGCGCGCCCTGCACGCCGAACTGCTCGCCGCCCCCGCCGGCGACAGGCGGCCGGAGGCCCCCGCGCGGACGGGCAACATCCGCCCCCGGCTGACCTCCTTCGTGGGACGCGAACGCGAACTCGACGCCATCCGTTCCGAACTGCACACGGCCCGGCTGGTCACCCTCACCGGCCCCGGCGGCTCCGGGAAGACCCGCCTCGCCGAGGAGGCCGCCGCCGCGCTCCCGCAGGCCTGGCTGGTCGAACTGGCCCCTCTCGACCGGCCCGAGGCCGTGCCCGGTGCGGTCGTCAACGCGCTCGGGCTGCGCGAGACCGTCCTGGTGAGCAGCGACCGGGCCGCCGTCCCGCACGACCCCGTCGCCCTGCTCGTCGAGTACTGCGCGGCTCGCGACCTGCTTCTCGTTCTTGACAACTGCGAACACGTCATCGAAGAGGTGGCCCGGCTCGCCGAGACGCTGCTGACCCGCTGCCCCGGCCTCACCGTCCTCGCCACCAGCCGTGAGCCGCTCGGCGTCCCGGGCGAGTCGGTGCGCCCGGTCGAGCCGCTCACCCCGGACCAGGCCCAGCGCCTCTTCGCCGCCCGCGCGGCCGCCGTACGGCCCGACGCCGGGAGCGTGCTGCGCGACGAGACCGCGGTCGCCGAGATCTGCCGACGGCTGGACGGGCTCCCCCTCGCGATCGAGCTGGCCGTGGCCCGGCTGCGGGTGCTCACGCCCCGGGAGATCGCCGACCGGCTCGACGACCGCTTCCGCCTGCTCACCTCCGGCAGCCGCACCGTCCTGCCCCGCCAGCAGACCCTGCGGGCGGTGGTCGACTGGTCCTGGGACCTCCTCGACGACGCCGAACGGACCACGCTGTGCGAGCTGTCCGTCTTCGCCGGCGGCTGGGAGCTGGACGCCGCGGAGGCCGTCTGCACCGGGCCCGCGGCCGACGTCGTCGGGGCCCTCGTCGACAAGTCCCTCGTCGTCGCCGCCCCCGGCACCCACGGCGCCGGCACGCGCTACCGGATGCTGGAGACCATCCACGAGTACGCCGACGAACGCGCCGCCGAGCTGCCCGAACTGCGCGCCCGAGCGGAAGAGGCCCACCGCGCGTGGGCACGCGCGCTGGTCGAGGAGGCCGACCCCCAGCTGCGGTCCGCCGGGCAGCTGCCCTGGATCGCCCGGCTGGAGGCCGAGCACGACAACATCCGCGCGGCCCTCGACCGCACCCTCGGCGCCGGTGACGAGCGGGAGGCCGCCGCCCTCGCCCTCGCCATGGGATGGTTCTGGTGGCTGCGCAACTACCGGCACGAGGGCATCCGGTGGTTCGACCGGACGCTGCGTCTCGGAGCCGCCCTGGACGCGAGCGGCGGGGAGGTGCCGACGCCGGACGTCCTCGCCCGCCGTACGGCCGCCGCCGATCCCGTGGACGCCCTCCTCGCCGTACCGGAGGGCGACACCCGGCACCCGCTGCACTCCCTGCGCATGCAGGTGCGGATGATGCACCTCCTCCTCACCTTCGAGGCCGGTCCGGGGGAGGGACGGCTCGACGAGCGGATGCGCCGGTACGTCGTCAGGCTGCGGGACCACTTCGCCGCAGGAGGCCCGGAAGCGGCCCGGGTGCCCGGCCTCATCTGGCCGTTGACCCAGTTCTTCGTCAGCGACTCCGGCGACGTACGCGAGGCCATGGACGCCTCCGTCGCCAATTGCCGCGCCTACGGGGGCGAGTGGGAGATCGCCGCCGGCCTCATGTTCCGCACCCTCTCGGTGGTCGACTCCTCCGGGGGCCTGGCCGGCATCGACGAGGACCTGGCGGAACTGCGCGTGCTCAGCCGCCGGATCGGGGACCGCCTGGTGGAGGCCCAGGTGTGCAGCGCCTTCGGCGAGCACGCCATGGTCCTCGGCCGCTACGAGGAGGCCAGGGCCGAGTACGAGCAGGCCCTTCGGCTCGCCGACGAGGTGGGCGCCTTCGCGGAGTCGCCCCTCCTCATCGCCCGGCTCGCCGAGATCGCCTACCGCGCGGGGGACCGCGACACGGCGCTCACCGTGCTCGACCGCGCCGGCGCCGCCGCCGACCGGTACGGCGTGGTGGACTCCAAGGCGTTCGTCCTGATGCTGCGGGCCGGACTCGCGGTGGAGGACGCGGACTTCACGCGCGGGCGTGCCCTGTGCGAGGCGGCCCGCGCGGAGTGCGTGCGGGGGACGCCGCCGCCGCAGTTCCTGGCGATGCTGGGGCTGGTGGACGCCCTCGTCACGGCGGGGGAGTCGGGGCCGCGCGAGGGGCTGCCGCTGCTGGTGGAGACCCTCCGGACGGCGGTGCGCAAGCGGTGCGCCGACCTGGTCGTGGCGGCCCTCGTGGACGGCTCGGCCGAACTGCTGAGCCGCCTCGGGGACCACGCCCGGTCGGCACGGCTGCTCGGCGCGGCCGCACACTGGCGCGGCGACCGCCCACGCCCCATGCCCGACCGCGCGCACGCCGAGCGGGCCGGGGCCGCCGCCCGTACCGCCCTCGGCGGTGAGCGGTACGCCGCCGAGCAGGCCGAAGGCGCCGCCCTCACCCCGGGCGACGTCCTGCGCGAACTGGACGAGGCGGTGCGCGAACCCCGGCCACGTCAGCCGGCCCCGTAGAGCGCGGGGTGGAGCGGGCGCTACGCGCAGGTGAAGCGCGACTGCGCCCAGTCCGCCAGCGTCGCCGAGTCGAACGGTCCGTGCGGCTCGGCCACCAGGCGTACGGTCTCGCGCCCCGAGACGTCCACATGGACGGGCACCGCCGGGTCACCGCCCTCGACCGCCCCGGAGTTCCACAGCCGGACCCCGTCGGCGTACACCGAGAAGTGGACCTTGCCGAGCTTCATCGCCAGGTCGTCGACGCCGACCAGCGCGTCGTAGGACGAGCAGGAGCGGTTGAGGTCGATGGTGACGGAGGAGCGGCCGTGGACGGTGACGCCGTGGGCGTACCGCACGCCGTCGACCGACAGTGCTGAGCGCTGCCACACCCAACTGCTCCCGGCCAGCCGCATCTCGGGCCGGGTGCCGTCACCGGTCACGTCGTACGCCAGCTGGCTCCACTGGTAGACGGTCCGTGCGGGTGGGGGCGGTGAGGCGGGCGGTGGGGGTGTGGGGGAGGGCGAGGGTGCGGGGGGTGACGGGGGCGGGGTCGGCGTGGGCGTGGGCCTCGGGGTGGGGGTCGGCTTCGGTGTCCGGGGCGGTTCAGGCGTCGGGGTGGGGGTCGGGGCCGGTTCGGGGGCGGACGCCGGGGGCTGGGGGCGGGGTGGGCGCGGGGTGGGCGTGGGGGAGTCGGGGGCGGGCTGGGCCACCGGTGAGGAGGCGGGCGGGGCCGCCCTCGAGGGACGGTCCTCCGGCTCGTCGTCGCCGGCCAGCGCGAAGACCAGCGCCGCCGCGGCGGCCACCGCCACCACACCGGCCGCGATGCCCGCCTTCACCGGCGCGCCCAGCCCTTCGGAGGCCGCGGCACCGCCGCCCGCGCCGCCGCCCGCGCCACCGGAGGTACCACCGGCCGCCGCCGCACCCGCCGCGCCGACGCCCGCACCACCGGCGACGATCCCGGCCGCCTTGGCGTACCCGGCGGCGCCGAACCAGCCGATGACGGCGACCGGCACCACGGCGGGGATGCCGCTCGCGACCTCCTCGATCTGGGTGGCGGCCAGCCGGCACCGCGCGCACTCCTCCAAGTGCTTGCGCAGCCCGCGCTCGGCCCGGACACGCAGCCTGCCGCGCGCGTACGTGCCGAGCTGGTCGGCGTAGCGGGCGCACTCCTCGTCGCCGGTGAGGGTGTCACTGACGTGGGCCTGGAGGTAAGCCTGCTTCAGACCCTCGCGTGCGCGGCTGGCGAGTACCCGGGTGCCGTTGGCGTCCAGCCCGAAGAGCATGGCCACCTCGCTCGGGGACTCGTCCTCGACCTCGGTGTGCCACAGCACGGCCTGCCACCGCTCCGGCAGCGACCGGAAGGCCCGCATCGCCATCGACTGCTCGGCCTGGTGCATGGCCCGGACATCGGCGCCCAGCTCCAGGGTGTCGTCGTCCGGGCCTTCGGTGGTCCGCGCGGACTGCGCGGCGAACACGGCGAAGTCGTCGACCAGCTGCTCCCGCCCGGCCGACCGCGTCCAGCCCGCGGCCACCCGCCGGACCGCGGTGAGCAGGTAGGCGCGCACGGCGTGCTCGGGACCCGAACCCCCGCGCACCGCCTGGAGCATGCGGGCGAAGACCTCGGCGGTGAGGTCGTCCGCGGTGTGGGCGTCGCGGCAGCAGGTGCGCGCGTACCGGCGTACCGCGTCCGCGTGGCGCCGGAACAGCTCCTCGTAGGCCGTGTCGTCGCCCGCGCGCATGCCCTCGATCAGCTCGGCGTCGGACGACGGGACCTCGCGCGGCGGCGGCAGGACGCTGTCCTCGTGCAGCTCGCGCTGGGCCGGGACGCCGGACCCCGCCGGAGGACCGGCCTCGGCCGCACCCCCACCCGGGCCGGGCCGACCCGCGTCCGCCGGACCGCCGCCCCACGGGGACCTGGCCCGTCCGCCCTGGCCCGGCACCTGCGGTGAGTCGGCGGGTCCGGTGTCACCGGGCCCGCCTTCGCCGTCACCGAGTGACCCGCCCCGCCCGTCAACGCTCATCGCGGAAAGCCCCCGCCGCCTGCCCAGCCAGTCCGAACACGGCGCCAGAGTGCCATATTGGCTTTTGTTCAGGACCTAGTCGGGCCGATCACCACTCGTCCGTGGGGACTTGCCGCGCGGCGGTAATGACGCTCAGCCGTTCGGGGAAGGAGAAATACCTCGCCCCCGCCCCGACGGCCGCGGCGGTTCAGGCGGGACGCGACCGCAGCCCCTCCAGCAGGATGTCCAGCAGCCGGGCCGAGGCCGCCGCCTGCTGAGCCGGGTCAGGCAGCGAGGGCGCCGCCGTGGCTATCACCAGCAGCACGTCCGACACCGAGACGCCCGGCCGCAGCTCGCCCGCCGCACGGGCCCGCTCCACGAGCCGGCCCACGACCTCCAGCAGCGCCGCCGCACCGTGATCGACCTCCACGGACGCCGAGGCATCGGCCGTCGCACCGGCAGCGCCGTGCTCCTCCGACACCAGCCGCAGCTCACCCGAGCCCGGCTGTATCCGCTGCTGCGGCACCCGCGGCTCCCCGACCGGGACGGCGGCGCCGTCACCGCCCGCACCGTCGTCGGCGGAGTCCGACACCCCGACCCGCAGCACCTGCGGCGGCAGCAGCCGGCCGGCGCCCGAGGCCACCGACGTACGCAGGAAGCGGGACAGCGCCGACCACGGTTCGTCCTCCTGCCCGAGCGCCGCCCGGGCCTGGTCGGTCAGCCGCGCCGTCTCCTCCTCGGCTATCCGCCGGACCAGCACGTCCTTGCTCGGAAAGCGCCGGTACACGGTGCCGACACCGACCCGGGCGCGCCGCGCCACGTCCTCCATGGGCGCGCCGTAACCCAGCTCGCCGAAGACCTCGCGGGCCGCGCGCAGGACGTGCTCCAGATTGCGCTGGGCGTCCACGCGCAACGGAGCGTTCCGTGCCGCGTCCGCGCGTGCGCCACCCGCCGCCGCACTCATCGCGCCACCGGGCGCGACAGCCGACGCGGACGACCAATGAGAGTCCTGAACATGCATAGACAATCCCCCGGTAATGACGTCTCCCCCCGGAGACTCTCCCCGCCATCGAAAGCCGGAGTGTGTGGAACTGGCCCCTTCCGCGGTCCGCCCGTCGCGGACCCGGTGAGCGCATCCCCCTGCACCCCGTCGGAAAGAACATAGTTGAGCGAGGGTCAATTCAGAAGGGGCACGTTCCGCACGGAGCGCCCCCCGATCGGAGCACGGATCACATACGCCCCGAATGTGCCGCCCGCCGCCCCCACCCCCACCCCCGCTGACCTGCACGACCGCGCCTCACCACGGTCCCGCGGACGTGGCCGGGCCTTCGCGATCTCCGGTCACACAAATCGACGAGCCTGTGGACAAACGCAAGCGCCGGGTGCGTCATGGGATGGTGAAGGAACGTGCGCGCATTCTCGTTGTCGGCGGTGGCTACGTCGGGATGTACACGGCCCTGCGTCTGCAGCGGAACCTCAGGGGTGAACTCCGGCGGGGCGAAGCCGAGATCACGGTCGTCACCCCCGACCCCTACATGACGTACCAGCCCTTTCTGCCCGAGGCGGCGGCCGGCTCCATCTCCCCGCGGCACGTCGTCGTGCCCCTGCGCCGGCTCCTCGGCCAGTGCCGCCTCGTCATCGGCGAGGCCCGGTCCATCGACCACACGACACGCACCGCCACCATCACCACCCTCGCCACCGACGAGGAGAGCACCGGCGCCCGCCGGCTGACCTACGACCAGCTCGTCCTCGCGCCCGGCTCGGTCTCCCGCACCCTGCCCGTCCCCGGCCTCGCCGACCACGGCGTCGGCTTCAAGACCCTCGAAGAGGCCATCGGCCTGCGCAACCACGTCCTCGAACAGATGGACATCGCCTCCTCCACCCGCGATCCCGACATCCGCGACGCCGCCCTCACCTTCGTGTTCGTCGGCGGCGGCTACGCGGGCGTGGAGGCCCTGGGCGAGCTGGAGGACATGGCCCGCTACGCCGCGCGGTACTACCACAACGTCACCCCCGAGGACATGAAGTGGATCCTCGTCGAGGCATCGGGCCGCATCCTGCCCGAGGTCGGCGAGGACCTGGGCCGCTACACGGTCACCGAACTGCGCCGCCGCAACATCGACGTACGCCTGGAAACCCGCCTGGACTCCTGTGCCGACCGCGTCGCCGTCCTCAGCGACGGTTCCCGCTTCCCCACCCGTACGGTCGTCTGGACGGCCGGCGTCAAACCCCACCCGGTCCTCGCCGCCACCGACCTGCCCCTCGACGACCGCGGCCGCCTCACCTGCACCGCCCACCTGTCGGTCGACGGCGCCCCGCACGCGTGGGCCGCGGGAGACGCCGCCGCCGTCCCGGACGTCACCGCGTCCGACCCCGCGCGGGAGTGCGCCCCCAACGCCCAGCACGCCGTCCGCCAGGCCAAGGTCCTCGCCGACAACGTCACGCACGCCCTGCGTGGCGAGCCCCTCGACACGTACGCGCACAAATACGCCGGTTCCGTCGCCTCCCTCGGCTTCCACAAGGGCGTCGCGCACGTCTACGGACGCAAGCTCAAGGGCTACCCCGCGTGGTTCATGCACCGCGCCTACCACCTCAGCCGCGTCCCCACCGTCAACCGCAAGGCGCGCGTGCTGGCCGAATGGGCCCTCGCCGGACTCTTCAAACGGGAGATCGTCTCCCTGGGTTCACTCGAACATCCCCGAGCGGAGTTCGAACTCGCGGCCGGTGGAAAGCCTTCCCAGGAACCGCCGCACAACCCGAAGGGGTCGTCCTGACCGGAGTCCGGAACTCCCCCGCCGACTGAGGCGTCTGACGGATGTCGGCCAGGCCGGCACCCTGCCAGACTGGTCCACCACCGCGGGCGCGCCGCCGCCCGCCCCGCGCGGCCCCCGGGGCCACGGCCGGTCCCGGCCGTCCCGGTCTCCGGCCGCCGACAACTACACGAGGCAAGGATTCGTGAACTTCACGCGCTGGAGCGCCCGACTCCCCGGAACGCAGCGCCGCGCCGCAGCGCGGACCGACACGGCGGTCTCCCCCGACCGGAGGAGCGACGGCTCCGTACCCGCCGCCCGCGTCGAGCAGCTCACCGAGGAGGCCCCGCCCGTCCCCGCGGTGGACGACCTGCCCGTGCGCGACGTCCTCGACCGCGTCCCGGCCCTCGTCGCCCTCGTCTACGGCCCCGAACACCGCCTCGCCTACGTCAACGACGCCTATGTCGCCGCCTTCGGCATGCGCGACCTGGGCGAACGCGCCCGCGAGGCCCTCCGCGAGCTGGACGAGCCGGGCCTCTTCCCGCTCCTGGACCAGGTCCAGCGCAGCGGCCGGCCCCGCACCCTCAAGTCCCGCAAGGCCCCCGACGGCCGCTCCTACACCTTCACCTGCACCCCGGTCACCGAGCGCGACAAGGGCAGCGGCGACCGCGGCGTTCTCGTCTTCGCCACCGACGTCACCGACCACGCCGAGGCCGCGGCCCGCCTCCGCGCGAGCGAACGCCGCCAGCGCGAAACCGCCGTCACCCTCCAGCGCTCCCTGCTCCCACAGGAACTGGAGGAGCCCGACGACCTGCGCGTCGCCGCCACCTACCACCCCGGTGGCACCGAGGCCGCGGTCGGCGGCGACTGGTACGACGTGATCACCCTCGGCGGCGGCCGCACCGCCCTGGTCATCGGCGACGTCATGGGCAGAGGCGTCCGCGCGGCGGCCGTCATGGGCCAGCTCCGTACGGCGGTCAGGGCCTACGCCCGCCTCGACCTGCCCCCGCACGAGGTGCTCCAGCTCCTCGACGGCCTCGCCACCGAGATCGACGCCAACCAGATCGCCACCTGCGTCTACGCCATCCACGACCCCAACGAGGGCCGGCTGGTCTACGCGTCCGCCGGGCACCTGCCCATCCTGGTCCGCGACGAGAACGGCACCGTCCAGCGCGCCGACGAGCCCACCGGCCCCCCGCTCGGCACCGGCGGCTGGGTGCACACGTCCGGCTCGATCTCCCTGACCCCCGGCTCCACCGCCGTCCTCTACACGGACGGCCTGGTGGAACGCCGCGACGAGGACCTGGACGAGGGCATCGCAGCCCTGGAGCGCGCCCTGTCCGGCGCGACCGGCACCCCGCAGGTGATCTGCGACCGCCTGGTCCGCTCCGCCGGCGTCACCCCGGACCACGACGACGACGTCGCCGTCCTGGTCCTCCAGCACCCCGCGCGCACCGGCGCGGACGCCGAACTGTTCCGCAACGCCGCCCTCGAACTGCTCGGCGGCGTGGAAGCGGCCCCACGCGCGCGTGCCTTCGCCTCCGGCGTCCTGACCAGCTGGCGCTTCCCGACCGATCTGCACGACCTGGGCGTCCTGGCCACCAGCGAACTGGTCGCCAACTCCCTCCAGCACGGCTCGCCGCCCATGCGGCTGCGCCTGCGCCGCACCGACCGCCGCCTGATCATCGAGGTCACCGACGGCGACGACCACCTGCCCAGGCGCCGCCGCGCGGAGCCCGGGGACGAGTCCGGCCGGGGCATCGCCATCGTCGCGACCATCGCCACCAACTGGGGGTCCCGGCGCACACCCGGTGGCGGCAAGGCCGTCTGGTGCGAGTTCGTCCTGCCGAAGCCGTGACGGACCGGAGCCCGCCACGGCTTCACCCCCGGCTCACGCCTCCGCGGCCGCCACCGCGTCCGCGGGCGCCCGCCCCTGCGTGACCACCCGGCTCCGAGCCAGCGACGGCTGATTCTGTACGTCGGTCAGCTGCCGCCCCAACCGCACCGCCAGCACCGTGATGCCCAGCGAGAACAACAGGAACGCCACGATGTACGGCGCGTGCAGGGAGGCCCCGAGCGGCCCGCCGACCGCCGGCCCGATCGCCAGCGCGAGCTGCTTCACCAGGGCGAAGGCCGAGTTGTACTGCCCGGCAAGCCCGGTCGGCGCCAGGTCCGCCACCAGCGGGGCCAGCGTCGGCGACAGCATCGCCTCACCCAGACCGAACAGCGCGTACGTCGAGATGAAGGCGGCCGTCGCCATCGTCTGGCTGCCGTGCCCGAGCCCGGCGTACCCGGCCACGGCCCACGCCACGGCCCAGATCAGACCCACGGCGGCGATCACGCGCGCCCGCTTCCGCCGCTCCACGAACTTCAGCACCGCGAACTGCGCGATCACGATCATCAGCGTGTTCGCGGCCAGCGCCGTCCCCAGCGCGGACGTGGTGATCCCGGCGGCCTCGACGCCGTAGGCGCTCAGCCCCGACTCGAACTGTCCGTAGCAGGCGAAGAACAGCACGAAGCCCAGCACGCACAGCTGCACCATCGCGCGGTTGCCCAGCAGCTGCTTCCAGCTGCCCCCGGACGCCTGGCCCGGAACGGCCTCCACGCGCGGGGCGCGCGGCACCCGCACGGTCGCCATCACCGCGACCAGCACCAGGAACATGGCCGCCTCGATCGCGAACAGCAGCGTGAAGGACGAGGCGCTGGTGGTGTCGACCAGGTGACCGCCGATGAGTCCGCCGACGCCGAGTCCCAGGTTCTGCAGGAAGAACTGCATGGCGAAGGCCCGCGACCTGGTCTCCGTCGTGGAGCAGTCCACGATCATCGTCGCGAGCGCGGGCTGCATCACGGCCTGACCCGCGCCCAGCGCGGCGGCGGACAGCAGCACGGTGGCCGCCGAGGCCGACAGCCCCAGGCTCAGCGCACCGAGCGCGGCGGTGACCAGGGCGATGAGCAGCACCGGCAGCGGGCCCCGCCGGACGATGGCCCGCCCGGCGAACGGCAGCACGATCAGCGCGGCCACCGCGAAGACGGCGAGCACGAGACCCGCCGTCATGGAGCCGAGCCCCCGGACCTGCGCCACATAGACGTACAGGTAGGGGACGGTGAAGCCGAGTCCGAACGCGCTGAGTGCGTTGCCCACGTGAATCCGGCGCATCGCGGCGCCCATTGCCCTGGTCACGTTCACCCTCTCTTGGGTCGATCGCTCCAGCCGTTAGAGCTGAAGACTTAGAAGCTAAAGTTCGAAGGTAAAGAGTACATAGTGAAGGACTTCAAGGCAAAGCAGTGGCGTGCCATACTGCGGCCATGGGCGACACCTCAGGCGCAGGCGAACCGCCACTCGAAGAACAGATCGCCGCCTACCAGCGCGAGTTCCAGGGCCTCGACCCCCAGGTCGAGAAGATCGTCTCGGCGCTGTCCCGCCTCAACCGCCGCATGAACGTCGCGTACGGCCGGCAGACCGCCGAGCTGGGCATCAGCAACACCGACTGGGAAGTGCTCAAGGCGCTGGTCCTCTCCGGCGCCCCCTACCGGCTGGGCCCCGGCGACCTCTCCAAGCGCCTCGGCCTGACCCCCGCGGCGATGACCCACCGCATCGATCGCATGGTGACCGAGGGCCTGGTCACCCGGGAGCGCGACGAGTCGAACCGGGTCCGCGTCATCGTCGAGCTGACGTCGGAGGGGCGCGAGAAGTGGCTGGAGGCCATGCGCCTCGCCTCGGTCTTCGAAGAGGACCTGCTCCAGGACCTCTCTCCCGACGACCGGACCGCGCTCGGCGAGGTGCTCACCCGCCTCCTGCGCCGGGTCGAGCACGCCCAGCCCGACGCGGGCGGCCGGCTCAGCGACCTCGAATAAAGATCTTGACAGAGGCGGTTGACAGCCCCCTACGAGGTCCGTACAGTTCTTCGGGTTGCCACGGCACCGTAACGGTTCTGCGGTAGCACCTCCGCCGCAGCAGCGGCACCCAAACCACCAGCACGAGCCCCCAGTGGGAATGACTTCGGCATGTCCGAATTCAATTCCGATTGTCGCTCGACGGCCCGGTAGTCCCCGATTGGGAAACACCGCGACTGTCCGCTAAGGTTTGGAACGTCGGAACGGCCCAAGGGCCGGGAAGACAACCCCCCTCTGACGGGGAATCAGAGCCCGAAAGGATCTGATAGAGTCGGAACCGCCGGAAAGGGAAACGCGAAAGCGGGAACCTGGAAAGCACCGAGGAAATCGGGTCGGAAAGATCTGATAGAGTCGGAAACGCAAG
>NZ_JBIDAU010000022.1:0-37088 GCF_043202655.1 Streptomyces sp. NPDC048171 | reverse complement strand
CAACCCCCCACCCACCCCCACCACCTCACCGCCCACTTCACCCAATACGCCGAACTCGACCAACCCACCCACATCACCACCCACACCCCCAGCCACACCCACCACACACACGACCAACCCAGCCAACCCCACACCCCAGACCAACCCCACACCACCCACATCACCGGCCACCAAAACAACCAACCCATCTTCACCACCACCCTCACCACCCACCCCACCCCCTAACCCCAACCCAACCCACCCACCCGACCCGCAGCCGCTTCGAAAGGCAGCCCCCGCCCGAGAGGACACCACCACGCACCCGGCCTTTAACAGCAGCACCGGCACAAAGCCAGGGCTGCCGGGGTGCGGCGGCCGGCGCACACGCCCCCCGGCCGTCCGGACAACCCGATGACCGCCGGAGAACATGACGCACCAAGATGCCCGGCATGACACTGCCCCCCCCCCGCTGCGGCTGCGGCCGTTCACCGACACCGACGCCACACCGCTCTACACCCTGCACAGCAGCACCCACCATGACCATCAGCCGCACACCGAAAGACGTCCGCCAACTCATCCGATCGGGGCTAGGACCTGCGGGTTTGACCGATCTCCAGCGTTCGGGTCAACACCGGGATCTCCCCGTGCTGGTACAGACCCACCAGACGATCCAGGACGCACGCGCGAGATGACCCAGCCCACCTCTGCCAGCGGTAACAGACCGTGTTCATTGAGCTTCTTCGAGGTCGCCACCGATCGGGTGATGAGCCGACATGCGCAACGAGCGAGGCTCCCGAGCTGTTGATCGAGGTGTCTGACGTCTCAGTCACGTTGCTCGGGGGCCTCGGTGGTCATCCATCCTGCCGCACTCGACCACGGCGTGAACGTGCAGGTTGTCACCGATCCCGGCGGCCGGCTGTCATGGCTCTCGCCCGCTCTGCCGGGCCGCACTCACGACCTGACTGCCGCACGCACCCACCGGATCATCCGCATCTGCGAGCGCCAGAGCGTTCCGATCGTGGCCGATCTCGCCTACCAGGGCGCCGGCCCATGGCTCACCACCGGCATCAAGCGCAAGCCCCTCCAGGAACTCACTCCCACCGACAGGACCCGCAACCGTGCCCTGGCCGCGGCACGAGCACCCGTCGAACGCGGCGTCGCCCGCCTGGAGTCCTGGCGGACCTTCCGCAGGTCCCGCTGCAGCCCCAACCGCATGACGTCAATCGCCAAGGCAGTCCTCACACTGGAGCTGCAACGCTGAAGAAGCTCATTGAGCGGTGGTCACCGATGCAGTCCGTCTCCGACCTTTGGACATGACCGCCGAACTGCCGCTCTACCGTTCCGCCCGCCAAGGTGCACTCGATCGAGTTGCCCTCGACTGCAGGTAGCGTGGCTTCGCCGGCACTCACTCGAGCCACCAGCAGCTCTCCGCAACTCTGTGCAACACGAGGGCTGTTCACTGGCTCATCAGCCTGCCAACATCGTTGTCCGGGTTTGACGCCTTGGTGGGGGGTGGTGCTGTATGACGTCCGTACAGAACAACGATCAGCGGCTACTCGACCGTATCCTGGAGGACCAGCATCGGAAGCTGGCACCAGACAAGAGCAGGGACGACTTCTTCACTTTCTTCGCTGCCGACAAGGCCCTGCAGGACTGGGACCTCGACAACGACGAAATCATGGACGGCATCGTGGACGGTGCTCACGATTGCGGCATCGACGGCATCTGGACTTTCGTTGACGAGCGCTACGTCACCGCCGATGCCCATCAGTTTCTGCCATCTCGTGCTGGCAAGATCGAATTGGTGATCCTGCAAGCCAAGACCTCGGCGGGCTACCAGGAGACCGTTGTCGAGAAGCTCCACTTCCATCTTCCGACACTGCTGGACATGAGCCGGGACGAAGATGACCTGGCCGCACACACGAACGCCAAGCTCCTGGACCGCACACGGCGCTTCCTGCACATCCTCGAAGAGCTGGCGTCATCATTCCCGCAGGTACGCATCAAGGTGATCTACGCCAGCAAAGCCGCCGAGACCCCGCACCCCAACGTGAAGGCCAAGGGCGACCGACTGCGGCGGGAGCTCGCCAAAATCACTTCTGACACCAAGGCAGATCTGGAATACCTCAACGCCGCTGATCTACGCGAACGCACCGCCCGGGGCGCCAAAGCGGTCGCGCAATTAGTCTTCACCGAGACCCCGATGAGCACCTCGCTCGGCGAAGGATACGTGTGTCTGGCTCGCCTGGACGAGTACTACCGCTTCATCACGTCCGACAACGAAGCACTGCGACTTGAACTGTTCGAATCGAACGTGCGCGACTACGCCGGGTCCACTGCGGTGAACAACGCAATCGGTGAGACCCTCAAGTCCGGGACCGGCGAGGACTTCTGGTGGTTCAACAACGGTGTGACCGTCGTCGCCGACGCTGCCCAGATCGCAGGCAAAAGGATCGTCGTCAAAGAACCGCAGATCGTCAACGGGCTGCAGACCAGCCATGAGATCTACAGCTACGTTCAGAACGGCGGTCAGCACCGCGACCGCTCCCTTCTGGTCAAGATCGTGGTCGCACCCGAGTCCGGTACCGCTCGCGACCGCATCATCCGGGCCACGAACAGCCAGACGCAGCTGCCCGCCGGCGCCCTGAGAGCCACCGAAGCCATCCAGAAGGACATCGAGGAGAGCCTGGGCCACGCCGGTGGCTACTACTACGAACGCCGCGCCAGCTACTATCGCAATCTCGGCTTCCCCCTCGACCGGGTCATCAGCATGACCCGTCTGGCACGGGAGTTCACCGCCTTCGTCCAGCGCGAACCACACACCGCCCTGCGACACTCGGACGCGCTGCTACTGGACGACCAGCACTACGCGCAGATCTTCTCCCCTCGGCACGACCTGGACGTCTACCGTCTCTGCCTCGATGTCCACACCCGCCTCCGCACCTTCCTCGCTCAATACGCCGAAGACCGGCCCCTGCTCGGAGAAACCCTGGAGAACTGGCTCTACCCCCTGGCAGCTATGTCCGCCCACACCCTGACCCGGCTGAGGCAACCCACCCCCCGGGACTTGCTCAACATCGACCTCGACCACCTCAGCGACGACCTCATGTCCCGTATGACGGGCACCCTGGAGCAGAACTTCAAGAGCGCCCTGCGTCAGAGCAAAGCCGGCGGTGTCGACCGCATCGCCCGCACACCTGATTTCACCGCTAAGCTCCGCCAAGCCGTTGTCTCTCAAAGCCGGTACCACATCGAACGCTGATGGACAGCTAAAGGGTGTTGCACAAGGCCGTGAGCTGGGCATCTCTTCTGTATGGCTGGGGTCTTACGTGCCGAGCGGGTGTGGGTTGAGACGTTCACGGGGCTGCGGATGACGCAGTTCTCGGGATTGTTGAAGGTGGTGCGGGAGCGGGGCGGCAACGGCACACTGCGGGGTCGGCCGTGGTCGCCGCCGCTGGCCGAGCGGGTGCTGATGGTCGCGGTGTACTACCGCACGAACCTGACCATGCGGCAGCTGGGCCCGCTGTTCGGTGTCTCTTCTTCGACGGTGTGCCGTGTGATTCAGCGGCTCGGTCCGCTGCTGGCGCTCGAGCCCGTTTCCCGCCCTGCGATACGGCGGACCGGCTGTGGATCGTGGACGGCGCCCTGGTCCCGGTCCGCGACCGTCACGTGGGCTCATCGTCACGCAACTACCGGTTCTCGCGAACGTGCAGGTCATCGTCGATGCCGACACCCGCCTGGTGATCGCTGCCGCTCACCCGGTGCCGGGCACCACCGCGGACGCGCACGCCTGGCGGGCCTCAGGGCTGGCCGCGCACTGCCAGGGCGTCACCGTCCTGGGCGACGGTGCCTACCTCACCTGCCAGATGGTGGTGCCGCACCGCAAACGCCCGCACCGGCCTCTCCTGCCGGGCGAGGAAGCCGACAATGCCCCCCACCGCAAGGTGCGTGCGCGGGTGGAGCATGTGATCGGCCGGATGAAGAACTACAAGATCCTCCGCGACTGCCGGCAGCGGGGCAACGGCCTCCACCACGCGGTCCAGACCGTCGCCCTCATACACAACCCCGCGCTCGCGCCACGACCAGACGACTGCCTCCACGGGCCCTGACCTGCCCGCACACAGCTTTGTGTTACCCCCTTTTGCACCAGCGGGCCACGCCGGTAGCCCGGGCCCGGCTGCCGACGATCTTCATAGGATGCGTCATCCTCCGGGGTGGCGCGCTGTCGGCGTTGTTGTCCCGGGAGGTTTTCGCTATGGCCGTGTGCGGTCACGGTTCGAGGAAGACGTGGGCAGTGGAATCGGACGGTGGTGTGGTATGACGGGATGACTTGGGATGCTGTCTTGCCATTGTTTGGCGTGCTACTCGGTGCCGGAGGTTCGTTCGGGGTCCAGTTCCTGGTGACGCGAGCGTCGCGGGCACAGGCTCGACTGGAGCGTCTGGCGTCTCTTCGCGCCGAGCGGAAGGAAGCTGTCAGGGAGTTCCTGGAGGCGGCGCAGCTGGTCGAGCATTTGGCGGAGAGGCGTTTCCGGAACGAGGATGTGGACTGGGCAGAGGCTGCCTCGGCGACGCACCGCATGTGGTACCTGCAGAAATGTATTGATCTTGTTTGCTCCCCTGTCCTGCGCGAAGCGACGGAGAGCTACGCGTGGCGGATGGACGAGGCGGTCTACAGGGAGCTTCCGGCAGGGGGTGACATCTGGGAACGTCTGAAGGAGCTTCGGGACCCGTTCCTGGAGGCGGCGCGTGTGGAACTGGGCGTTTCCGACCTGGTCGACGAGGACCGGCTGCCCTAACGGGCGCTGCGGCGTAGGTGACGGCCTACTCGACGACATCGACTTACATACGTCGTTCTCGACCTACGCTCGGGCGCCCGCTTCACTCGATGCATCAACTCAATACGCTTGACCCGCCCAACACTTGAGGTGATCAAGGCGTTGTTGGCGTCCACGCCCGACAGCGTGGCGGAAGGCATCCCGGTCGTAGCCCGCACGGGACTCCGCGGCGATCGGGAGGGCGGCTACCGCCTCGGTCAGGGACAAGATCTCCGCGGCCTGGGCAGGCACTGGCAACCGTCAGGGGCAGGGAGACGAGGAACGCGGCACTCAGGCCGCGCAGCACGGTTGAGCATGCACCGTGCGTAACGGGCCGTTTGGGGGCGCAGTCGGGTGTTCGCCGAAGGCGCCGCCCGTGTGGGTGTCACGGTCCTACCGGCACCTGCTCACGTGACCCTCGTCGGTCACCGGCTCTCGCCGTCCAGGGCCAGCGGGTTAGTGCACCAGCACCGCCAGGTCGGCATCGCCTACAGCGATCACGGCCTGGTGGTGTTCCCCGCCCGGATCGGCGTCCTCTACGCCCACCCCATCCCGATGGCGGACAGTCGTTCCGCCCGCTCCGGGTCCAGCGTCGCGGCCAGTTGCGGCCGACATGGCGGAGCTTGGCTCAGTGACCTGGCTTCGCCCACTCGGGAAAGCCCAGTTGTCCCGCGGGCTCGAACGACGCGGTCTGATCTCTATGCCACACGCCAGGAGCACGACCCAGCAGCACTGCCCGGTAACCATGCCGGAGGTAGCCGCCTTACGGATCGCGACAAGCCCTGCAGCACCACGCTCTGAACAGATCCGACCCCGGGGCAGCGCTCCCAGGGCACTGATAATTGGGCACCTACGCAAGTTCATCAATTCTTGGCAGGGTGTCTGCCCCAGCTACCGTCTTCGCCGGGCTCTGCATCTGTGTCACGAGTCAGCCCCGACCAAGCTGCTGCGCAGCCAGGGCGGGCCCGGGGTTCGCTCTTCGCGCGCGCACGAGGGCGGTGTCATGATCGTACTGCAGCCAACAGTTGCCGCATGTCGTTGACCATGGCCGGCCAGTATGGATGTCAGCGGTAGGGGCTCCGGTCACCGAAGCGGGCCTTGCCGACCCCGCCCAGTCCGTGCAGCGCCTGCACCACGAGCGGGTCCGTCCGTTCTGACGTGCCGTCCAGCAGGGCCAGTTCGCGGTCCCTCCCGACAAACGCCGCGCGCCGCTGCGGGCAGGCTGAGCAACTCCGGCGGGGCGTCGACGTGGGCGGGCGGGCGCAGTTCCTCCGGCGGTACGTGCACGATCGTGGTGTGGTCGCCGGTGCTCGCCACGCCCAGGAAGGCGCCGCCCTGGGTGCTGATCGCGATCGCCCGTTCACCGGATGCCGTGGCGTCGGCGGTGACGGGGTGATCGCCCGGCCGGGTGGCGCGGGTCCTGCGAGTGAACGGCCACCTCACGCCCGTGGCCCCTCCTCGGGCTGGTCGCCGGTGGTGATGTGGCCCTCCACCCCGCCGTTCGCAGCGACCGACCGCTCCCCGGAGGCCGTCACGGAGCCGGGCGCGGCCGACTCGTCGGCGGTCCGCGGTCCGGGCGCCGGACGCGGAGCCGTGGGCGGTGGGGCGGCACGGGGCGAACCGCTGTCCCCGGTGGAGATGTTTCCCTTCACCGGTCCGGCGACCGCGACCGCCCGCTCCCCCGACGCCTCGACGCGGGGCGGGCGTACCGTCGCGTCGCCCGCGGTGCCGTCCGAGGTGGCGAAACCCTGGCCCCAGAGCACCGCAAGAGCGGCCACGGCGGCGCCCGACGCCGAGGCGGCGCCCCACCGCGCACCCACGTCCTCCACGAGCGGCACGAACACCCACGTCCCGCACACCACCGTCGGCACAGCGAACGCCACGATGGTGACCCCGCCCGCCAGCAGCCAACGCGTTCCCCGACCTAACGAGACCACCCCGGTTGCTTGCCTTCGCGCACCATGCTGGCACTGTGCATGAGCGCTCGTACAACGAACGATTCGCGCGCCCGCACACCCGTTGGCCGGGCGCGACGGAAGCGTCCCGCGGCCGGAGTCGACCGTGGCCGGCTCCCCGGGAGCGCGGCAGGGTTCCGCGCCACCGGCGGGTGCCGGTGGGGCGTTGCGGCCGACCGGGGAGGGCGGGGACCGGCACCGTCCCGGCCGGCGGCGGCAAGGTCACAGTGGTGGCGGCATCGAGGCTGACCTGGAGCCCTTCAACTTCTCCGAGCCAGCCGTTGTCGCGGGCCTCGCGGATGCGGTCGCGGAGGTTTTGGATGATCTCGATGAGGCGGCCACGCTGTCGGGGGTCGATCTGCAGGACCGGGCAGCGGATGCCCCGTTGACTGAACGAACCAGGTTGATCGTGCAGTTCAGGGCACGGGTGAGGTTGCGGCCCAGTATGGTCTGCGGTCGTGATGAACGATGGTGTGCCCGAGCGGGATCTGTCGAGGTTGACCGTTCCTCGGTGGGGTCGGCTGGTGGAGACCGGCGACCGGTACGAGCCCTACCGGCTCGTCGACGCCGACGGCGCGGTCGTGGCGCCAGTCGCGGTGTTCTTCCAGGAGCTGCTCGCAGCCGGGAAGGCGGCTGCAACCGTCCGTTCCTACGGCATGGACCTGCTGCGGTGGTGGCGGTTCCTGCACGCGGTCGAGGTGCCGTGGGAGCGAGCGACACGCGTGGACGCTCGGGATTTCAGCTGTTGGATCCAGCTGACGGTCAAGCCGCGAGCAACCGCGGCCGAGCGGCGGCCAGCTCGCACCGTCGGCGCCCCGAACCCCGTAACCGGGAAGACGAGCCCTGGGCTCGGCTATGCCCCGTCGACCGTCGCCCACAGCGAGACGGTGCTGCGCAGGTTCTACGACCTGCACCGTGATGCCGGATCCGGGCCGTTGCTCAACCCGTTCCCGCTGGACCTGGCTCGTCGTTCCGGCCGTGCGCACGCACACCACAACCCGATGGAAGCCTGGGCGCCAGAGCGGACCGGCCGCTACCGGCCCACGGTTCCGCGCCGGATTCCGCGCTCGATCCCGGACGAGTGGTTCAACTCGCTGTTCGCGGCGCTGCGGTCGAACCGGGACCGGGCAATGATCGCGTTTTGGATCTCCAGCGGAGTCCGGGCCTCGGAGCTGATCGGCGTCCGGAAGTGCGACGTCGACCCTGGGCAGCAGCTGATCAGCGTTGTACGGAAGGGCTCCCGAGCACGGCAGCAGGTGCCGGCCTCGGCAGATGCGTTCGTATGGCTGCGGCTCTACCAGCACGAGCTGCACGGGCTGGTGCCGAGGGGCCGGACGCAGCCCGTGTGGTGGACGCTACGACGTCCGTTTCAGCCGCTGACCTACCACGGCGCCCACCGCATGTTCGAGCGGGTAAACGCAACCTTCGGCGCGGACTGGACCTTTCACGACCTTCGCCACAGCGCCGCCGCCCGCATGGTGCGCGACCCGGCGCTGACGCTGACCGACGTGCAGTGGATCCTCGGGCACGCGCATCTGACCACGACCGAGATCTACCTCGCGCCTCGCCAGGACGAGGTCGTGGCCGAGGTGCTGGCCCACCACGCCCGACAGGCAGACCGGCACACCGAGCCGGTGCCGCCGCCTCCCGCACCCGGCTACAACCCAGAAGCCTTGGACGTGCTGTTCGGGAGGTCTTCATGACCACCACCACGAAGCACTCGACCCGCCGACAACTGCAGACCGCGAATGCAACAGTCGAACAGGCCCGAGCACGGAACAACGTACTGCGGGAACGGTTCCCGCCCCGCTCCGCAGAGGCATGGTGGCCGACGACAGCGCAGTTGTCGGCGGACGAGGTGCTGCGGCGGCTGACGGCGCCACCGTTCCTGCCAGCGGCCAACGCCACCCGGGCCGGGCGGCGGCGCGGGGTCGCCAAGCTTCTGCGCTGGCTGTCCAGCCTCCCCGGGGATACCTGGCAGCAGCGGTGGAAGGCTAGCGGCGCCGAGGAGATCCCTGGCGCGGACTGGACGGATCTTCCGCTGCGCTTCTTGCGCCAGAGTGGGCCGTCACCGTCGTATGAGCGCGTTGACCTGACCTCCGGGCTGCTGATGCTGGTCTGCGGCGACGTCATCCGTCCCGACCTGGCCTGGATGCTCACCCGCACCCACAAGCACCTGGCTCCGGTCATGGCCGAGGTCCGCGACCCCGAGGGGTTCGCACGGCTGGTGCATCTGGCCGAGTCCGGACCGGTCAGCGCCCGAGGGGAAGTCACCATCGCAGCGACTCGGATCGCGATGCTCCTGGCCTGCAAGGGCGGGTCGATCGCTGACATCACCGTCGGCGACTGCGTGGAGCTGGTCGACTCCCTACGTCGGATCCATGTCCGCGGGGGTCAGCGCAAAGTCGACTTCTACCTTCGGCTGCGAGCCTTGGGTGTCTTCCCTGAGGACGCCCCGGCCACGATCCGGGCGTTCGGGCTTGCCGCCAGCCGGCTGAGCATCGAAGAACTCGTGGATCGCTATCCAATCCAATGCCGCCCGGTCCGCGACCTGATCGTGGACTACCTGCGCGAACGGCAGCCGTCCTTGGACTACACCAGCCTGGACGCGGTGTCGCGGACGCTGGCCGGGCTGTTCTGGACCCGGATCGAAGTGCTCTCGCCGGGCATTGACTCCCTGCGGCTGCCACCGGCACTGGCCCGGGCCTGGAAGACGGACATAGCCACCAAGAAGCGCACCACGATCGGTCCGGACGGCACCGCCGTCGAGGTCGCCAGCCCCAGGCTGAACGCCAAGGACGAGCTCATCCGCGTCCGCTCCTTCTATCTGGACATCGCCCATTGGGCTGCGGAAGAGCCGGCCCGCTGGGCGCCGTGGGTGGTGCCCTGCCCGATCAGCGACGAGGAGATCAGTAAGGCCAAGGACCGCAAACACCGCAAGGCCCGGATGGACCAGCGCACCCGCGAACGGCTTCCCGTCCTGCCAGTGCTGACCGACACCGCCGACCGCAGGCGCCGCGCCGCAGCCGAACTACTGGCTGCCGCCGAACACACCCGGCCCGGGGATCTGATCCCCGACACCGCCGGGGCCTTGCGCAGAGCCGTCGCGCCCAAGGCTGCCGGGCACCTGATCTGGGCCGAGGAGACCTCGACCGGGCGGCGGCGGAACCTCACCCACGAGGAGACCGAAGCCTTCTGGGCCTTCGCCGCGATCGAGGTCCTGCGCATGACCGGCATCCGCAACGAGGAACTCCTGGAGCTGACCCACCACAGCATCACCGAATACCGGCTCCCAAGCACCGGCGAAGTCGTGCCCCTGCTGCAGGTAGCCCCCTCCAAGACCGACAGCGAACGGCTCCTGCTGATCAGCCCGGAACTGGCGGACATCCTTTCCACGATCATCCACCGCCTGCGAGGAAGCAGCCGCGCGATCCCGCTGGTGACCTCCTACGACGTCCACGAGCGGGTCTGGAACCCGCCGATGCCGCTGCTGTTCCAACGCGATATCGGCACCGAACACCGCGCTTTCACTCCGACCGCGCTCCGCAAGCTTCTGATCAACGCGCTGGCCACCACGGGCCTGACCGATGCCAGCGGCGAACCGCTCGTCTTCTCCCCACACGACTTCCGCAGGATCTTCGTGACCGAAGCCATCATGAACGGCCTGCCACCGCACATCGCGCAAGTGCTCTGCGGGCATCGGAGTCTTGACACGACGATGGGCTACAAGGCGGTCTCCCCGGCCGAGACCATCGAGGCTCACCGCGCCTTCATCACCCGCCGCAGGGCTGCCCGGCCCAGCGAAGAGTATCGGACCCCCACCGAGGAGGAATGGGACGCTTTCCTCGCGCACTTCGAGAAGCGCAAGGTCTCCATCGGCACCTGCGGTCGCGCCTTTTCAAGCCCTTGTGTTCATGAACACGCTTGCGTTCGTTGCTCGCTTCTCCGGCCGGACCCGGCCCAGCGCGGCCGGTTGGAGGAGATCCGCGACAACCTCGTCGCCCGCATCGCCGAGGCCGAGCGCGAGGGCTGGCTCGGGGAGGTCGAAGGGCTCAGGGTCAGCCTGGCTGGCGCCGAAGACAAGCTTGCTCAGATGGACCGACGAGCTTCCGGCGGTACGGCGATCGACCTCGGCATGCCGCGCATAGCCGCAGCTCAATCCACCCAGGCGGGGGGAACGGCTTCGCTGACACAATCACTGGATGACCAGTAATGACATCCGGTTCGACTGCCAGCGCCGTGGCGACGGCGGCCCGCTCGTGATCGTCCCCCGCATCGACGGAGCACCACTTACCGAGCTGATCGACGGGTTCGAGATCGCCGCCGGGATGCAGCCCGCAGGCGACGCCTACGGCGGTCTGATTCCGGAGTTCTTCCGGTTCGGCCCGATGCAGGATCACTTCCTCGGACGGTCCACCAACGCGATGGGGCCGAAGACACCCGTTCTCGGTTGTGAATGCGGCGAGTGGGGATGCTGGCCCCTCATGGCCCGCATCACCGCGACGACCGACTTCGTGACCTGGGACGCCTTTGAGTAACCGCACCGCAAGGCCCGCGACTATGTGGAATTTGGTCCGTTCCAGTTCGACCGTCACCAATACGATGGCGCCTTGCGGGCCCTGAGCGCGGTGATCGGCTCCGACGTCGACGACACGCGTGCATGAGCGCCACCAGGCACGGCCTGTTGGGCCGAGGGATGGGGAAGCGGTTCATGGAAAGATTCGAGACGCAGAGTCTGGCGCTCATGCCTGGCCAGAAGGTGCAGGTCAGGGTCATCAGCCATCACCCATGGGGTGTTCTCGTTGAGATCGTTGGTTACGAGAACGCCGGTCTGTCGGCCTCTATCGACATGATCCAGCAGTTCTCCCAGACCACGAGCAGCCACGGCGAACTACTCGCGCTCTTTCCACCCGTCGGTTCACAGATCGATGCAGTGATCGAGCAAATCCACCGCTGGCATCCACCGGTATCAGTGCGGCTTACCATCCGACCTGCCGACCTGGAGTCGCTGGTCTGGAGCTGCGACTTCTGTGGTGAACCGATCACGTTGGGCCCAGGTGGAGACGCCCTCGTCCTGGACTCGCGCAGCAGCGACGGTCCAGGAAGCCACACCATCATCTCCCACCGGCACTGCCTGGCCGAGCGCATCCGCCCGGAGAACAGTGGAGAGCGGGCGCGAGCATTGAAGATCGGGAAGATGTGCTGAAGTCGTGAGGTTCGCGCCTACCGGAATGGATGAGCTCGACAGCTCATTCGGCGGGAACCAGGCGATAGTTCAGAGAAGCAAGCGTGTTCGTGCTTGCACGGGGCTCCGTAGGGCCGTCCGCAGGTACCAAGGGACACCTTGCGCAGCTCGAAGTGCTGCTGGAAGTCGCGCCACTTCTGCTCGGTGGGCTCGCGGTACTTCACCGCCTCCGCCCCGGCCGCCGGCGCCCTGCGTCCGCTGCGTGACCCAGACGCGCCAGAGCTGGACGAGGACGACGACGGGGGCCAGGCAGCCTAGATACCCTGCCGATCAAGCTGGGGCCGGCGCTCGCAGGGCTGTCAGGAAGTCCGGCGCCGTACCAGGTGGGCAGCAGCGGCGAAGAGCGCCAGGGCCAGCCCGAGGTAGAGGCCGATCTCGATCATGAGCATGATGGGGTAGCGGTCCGCGGGCTGGTATTCGGTGTAGTGCCGCAGGCCGTGTTCGGCCAGGTAGCGTTCGAGAGCAGCGCCGCCCTCGCGGACCGTGTCGCCGTCGTAGACCTGCTTGAGGATCTCCCTCTTCTTGCCGTCCGAGAGCTTGTGGCCCGCGCCGGTGAGAAGTCCTTCGTCCACGATCCAGTCTGTCGGAGGAAGCGCATCGGCTGCCTCCTGGGCGTTCGGTGCGTCTGTCCTGACCAGGGGGCTCAGGTAGTGGGGCCGGAGCGTCTCCTCCAGAGTGATGCGCACCGTGAGGTAGACGGCGAGGGTAAGGCCCATGGCGAGCACGGTCCGCCGTAGCAGGACTCCAGCGAACACGCCGAGAGCCAGGGCGAACAGTGTCAGTGCCGCCAGGGCCGGAGACACAGTGAATGCCGCAGTGCGCATCGGGCTGCTCATCGTGTCCAGGGGCTGGCGCCACCAGGTGAACAGAAGGGAGCAGGCCAACGCGAGGACGGCCGCCCCGGTGCCGACCACGGCGAGCTGGGTGACGAGCCATCGGGTGCGGGAGACGCCCTGGGTGAAGGCGAAACGCCATGTACCGTTCTCGAACTCCCTGGCCAGCAGGGGTGCGCCGAGGAAGACGCCTATGAGCGCGGGCAGGAAGGCCACCCACACCATCCGGTTCCCCCACTCGCCGTACTGGGCGGCGAACTGTTCGACCAGTTGCGCGCATCCCGCGCGTGCCTCGGGATCGGCCACACAGGCGGAGATGCCGTCGGCTCGGTACTGATCGTGCATGGCGAAGCCGCTGATGAGGGTGGGGACGGTGACGGCTGCCAGCAGGAAGGTGGCCGTCAGTAGGGCGGCGCGGTGCTGGCGCCAGGTTACCCAGAGCACTGCTCAGTCCTGCCCTTCGAGGTACGCGAGGACGAGGTCTTCCAGGTTCACAGGGTGGGCTTCCCATCGTGGGTGGGTGGGCGCGGTGGTCGGCTGGCGTACCAGGAGGTGGCTGTTGCGGTCGCCGTGTGTGGCGGCGACCAGACCGTCCAGAGCGGCATCGTCGACGCGGGGGCCGGTCAGCAGGCGGTGCCCGGCGAGTAGGTCGTCGATGTCGCCGGAGAGGCATACCTGCCCGCCGCGCAGCAGGACCAGGTGGTCGCAGATCCGTTCTAGTTCGGTGACCACATGGGAGGAGAGCAGGACGGTGACGTCCCTCTCAGCCACCGCGTCGATGAGGGTTTTCATGAAGTCGCGGCGGGCCAGCGGGTCGAGGCTGGCGACGGGCTCGTCCAGAACCAGCAGGCGAGGTTGCTTGGCGAGAGCGAGGGTGAGGGCGACCTGCGCCTGCTGGCCACCGGAGAGACGGCCCGTCCTGCGCTCGAGCGGGATGTCGAGGTCCCGCAGTCGGCGCTCTGCGCCCGCCTGGTCGAAGCGCGTGTTCGTCTTGCGGCCGTAGCGCAGCATCTCGGCCACGGTGAACCCGCGGTACAGGGGGTGGTCTTGGGCGACGAACCCGACTTGCGACAGGGACTGGGATCGACCCGGCCGCAGGGGCGTGCCGAGCACGGAGACGGTGCCTTCAGTGGGCCGCATCAGACCTATGGCCAGGTGCAGCAAGGTCGTCTTGCCGGCACCGTTGGCGCCGACGAGGGCGATGACTCGGCCTGAGGGCAGCGACAGCGTGCAGTCACGCAGCGCCCAGCTACGGCCATAGCGCTTGCCCACGCGATCGATCTGGACAGCTGCATCGGAACTCATGCCGACTCCCGGTGCCGGTCGGCGTCCAAGACCGCGTCGACCATCGCGCGCACCTGCTCCGGGGCCAGCCCCGCTCCCTGCGCGTCAGCGAGCCACTGCCGCAGCCTGCCCGAAAGCCGGGCATACGTCGCGGCGGGCACCTGCTCGATACTGCCGGTGACGAAGGTGCCCTGCCCTGCGCGCGCCACAGCCAGCCCGGCGTGCTCCAGCTCACGGTACGCCTTGGCCACGGTGTTCGGGTTGATCACCAGCCCGGACGCCACCGCCCGCACGGTGGGCAGCTGGTCACCCTCCTGAAGGTGACCCAGCAGAAGGCCGCGGCGCACCTGATCGACCAGTTGCAGATAGGCCGGCACCCCCGACCGGTCAAGTACTCGGAATGCGAACACGCACAACCTCCACCAATGCACTGTCTCACTGTACTAGTGGGATAGTACACAGCTGGATTGCCGAGAGTGCTCCACCCTCGCCTCCACCCCCTCGGTGCAAGGTCGAGTCACGTCCGCTACTCCTTGCGGCGACATGTGGTGGGACGCGTTCCGCGACGTGCCGGGCGACCGCGTCGGCACCGAGGCGGGTGCGCTGCTCCGCATGGCGGACGGAGGCATGGGCCCGAGCGAGCCGGCAGCATCAGAGCGGGCGGCGCCGCTCTCGGAGGCACGCCCCATCCAGCCCCAAGCGTCACCATGCGCTGCACGACTGTTCGCCGTAGCCGTACGAGCACAGGAGCTTGCCTCGAGCTGCCCAGACAGCACCCTGTCGGCAAACGGTGGTGAGCTCAAGCGGTCAGCGCATCACCGCTGTTCAGGAGGCCAGCGTAGACCTCTCGCGGCCAGAGCTACACCCTGCGCGTCACCGCCATCCCCGCCGTGCACCGAGGGCTCCTCGCCCGCTGCCAGCCGCTCGACGGCGTCCAGGGCGCCCCGGCGGTTCCGGCCCAGCGCAAGGCCCGCCGCGAGTACGAGAACCGCGTCAGCGCCCTCATGCCCTGACCAAGATCGATCTCACCGGTAACTGCTGTACCGATGCTCCCCGAGGCCTTCTTCAGGGCGTCGACGGCCAGGCGGCAGGCGACGTGCGCGGCGCGGGTATCGCGAAGGGCCGATCTGTGCGGAGGCCTTGAGGTCGGCTGCGCGATAGAGGGCTCTGGCGCCCTCGTGGGCGGCCCGCATTCTGTCCGTCAGCAGCAGCACTCCCCTTGACACCTGCCGACAGACAGCAGCGCTTTCGGCTCGGCTTGAGCGCCGCGTTCCCCCGGCCTGCCGTCCGTCAGTGTGCCGACATCGTGCTGATGCCCTGGCCGGCAACGGGAGCTGGGATGGTGTTGCAGCTCGGGCGCGGTGTTCGGCGGGCCGGCAGTGCGGGCCTGGGCGGCCTGGGGCGGCGAGGCTTTCGCGGCCAGGGCAGCGTGGCCGTCAGCAGCCAGGTGACCCGGTCGGCGAAGAGAGGTTCGGGAACGGGGATCTCGACGCTTGGGTGGCGGGTGTAGTGGCGGTTGATGGTATCGGCGAGGTAGTTGGTGAGGGCATCGATACGGTGCCGGCGGTGTTGTGCGCTGCCGCCAGGGGTGAGCTGGCTGAGGATGCGCAGGACCGTGGGGAGGCTGGAGTCGAAGCTGATGTCCCGGGGCGGGCAAATGCCGGAGACGGTGAGCGGGTCGCCTTCGGAGACGGTGTCGGAGGATGTCTGCCGCTGGTAGAAGGCCGCAGCGTGCTCTTCACCGCGCGCGAGGTGGTGCAGGGACAGGCAGTAGCAGGCAGGTGCGTGGCCGTCGCCGGCGGCGTACTGCCACCAGAAGCGGGCGCCGTGCTCGATGCCCGCGACCTGCAGGGCACAGCCCAGGAGCCAGGCGGTGTGCAGGTCGGGGACCTGATCGGTGACGAAGTCCAGCGCGTTGGGGGTGAGAGTGGCGATGGCGGTCTCACACAGCGTGCGCAGGTTGCGCGCCGCTGCCTGATCGAGGTCGTGGGGGCTGCCGGACGGAGCTGTGTCCAGGCCGGCGGGATAGGCGGTGTCCTGGTAGGGGACCGTGTCGTCGGGGACGTCGGGACGCGGGTGGAGGCGGGCTCGGGCAAGGAGCTGGTCGACGGCAGTCATGGCGAGCGTGATCACTCCGGGGTCGGGGCGTTGAGGAGGACTTCGACAGTTGCGCGGGCGTGGTGGTCGACGGCGCGGACGATGGCGGGTGGCATCCCGAGGACGTCGGGGATCTGGACTGCGGAAAGGCCGCACAGGTGCTGCAGAACGGCCACGTCCATCTGATCGTCAGGCAGACGGGTCAGGGCATCGAACAAGTCGATCAGTTCGGTCAGGGCGACAAGGTGGCCGGGGTTGTTGTCGTGGATCTCGCGGGTGGAGAAGACTGCGGCGCGCAGGTCGGGCTGGCCGTCCGGGTAGCGGGGAGTGCGGAGCATGACGCGGGAGCGGAACAGCTGCCAGGCGTAGCGGTTGAGATTGGCGCTGGCTGCGGCCTCGCCCCACGACAGCCAGAGGATGTCGAAGGTCTCATACACCACGAACCGGGTGCGCTGGTCGGTCATAAGGAAGGCGCGGGCGTACTCGCTGTACGCGGGCTGCATGGTCTCGGTGAATGCCTGGTAGGGCAGAGGCGGGGTATCGCCGTCGTGCGCGACCTGCTGTATGCAGTGCTGGATCCAGTCATTGCCCTTGCGGGCTTCTCGTGCGGCAGCGGTCCACAGCCGACGCAGCGGCTGGGTGGGGACGCCCAGGGCGCGGGTGACGCTGAACGTTATCTCCCAGGCCGGGTAGTAGCCGTTGCCGCGCAGGAGTTCGCTGATGCGGGTCTTGGAGTAGCCGGAGCGATCGACGAGGTCGTCGAGTGTCAGGCCGCTGGTGAAGAGGGTGCTGCGAACGGGTTCGAGCCAGGCGCGGTGCGAGGGGCCAGCGTCCGGCGAGATCGGTGCCGGGGGCCGGCCGCGCTTGGCCGTACCGGGCGGCGACGGGGGCTGGGCCGGCCCCGAGGAAGGCATCACCGCGCCGCCTCCTGCCCGTCCGGCTCCGTAGGGCCGTTCGCCGTCGGCCGGGCCGAAGGACCGGTGGCAGTCAAGGCTTGCACGGTCTGCTGGACGAGCAGCCCCGCAGAAGGAAGCAGGACAGCGGCGGCGGCCGCATGCCCCAGCACGATCATGACCGTGCTCCAGGCGAGGACCGTGACCAGCACGGCCACAGTCACCACTTTCGTACGCGACATCGCACTCGATTTCTGTTCGTGAAGGCAGCAACAGCCCTTCCTGACAACGGTGCTGACGCGTCGTCAGGAAGGACCGCCAGAATGCCCCTCACACCACCGAACACGCCACGTGATCATGAAGTTACGGAACAATGAGCTGACGCGCCACCACGCGCTACCTTCCGCCACCCCCACCGCACACCAACAGGTACGAAAGTTCAGCACTTTAGGGCGGATACGTCACTTCTGCCCCCCCCACAGCGCAACGTCCGCCATCATGGACACCACGCGCGCCGGACACCGACGCCGCACTCACGTGCGGCCCCCTGTGCTGAAGAACCACCCAAGAGGGGGCCGCACGACAACCACCCCGCCCCACTCCACAGAACACTTCGGCTGCGTACCCCGCCAACTCGCAAGCCAGCCATTCCACTTCCCCCCAGCTTCACCTGGGAGATCGTCCGCAGGGCGTCACATTCCCGGCGTGCGCCAGTTCTCCGTGCGAAGGTAGGTCCAACCTGGCCCGGCGGGCATTGCCTGCCATTGCCCACCAGGCGATCGAAGCGACACGTAGGCGAGTGATCACCGAGCCGCAGCCGGCCACCGCGTGACGGCGGGGGGCGCAGCGTCGTTGGACCGTGCGCCCCCAAGCCGGGCCCCGGGGACGTCATGGCTGATCCCCCGGGGCCCGTGGTGTGTCCGGACGCGGGTCAGATCTCCCCGGCCGCCGTGGCGGTGAGCCAGCCGGCGGCTTCGGCGTTGGTCATCACTAGAATGGTCAAAGTCCGTCGAGGGATTGCGCGGAAGGCGGGAGCGCCCCTGGCTGACCAGCTACAACACCCGCCGCCGGCACTCCGCCAACGGCCACGCCGGGCCCCGGGTGGCGGGGTGGTGCGGCCCGGTCGGCAGCGGGCCGCACCGTGGGCCGCCGTGCAGGGCCCGGCCGGGGTCGGGTGGGTCAGTCGCTGGTGACGTTGTAGAGGAAGAGGCGCTCGCCGTAGCGCTCGTGGAGCCCGAGCTGGCGGTTGTCCTTCTTCTCGCGCAGGCGGAGGTTGTCGACGGTGACCTTGACCCGCTCGACACACCAGCCCGGGTTGCTGCCAGCGGAGGAGAAGCGGATGTAGGCGGGGGGCCAGGTCGAGGTCGTCGGTGTCGAGCTGGGGGTGCGGGGGTCGTTGTACTCCGGGTCCTCGACGGGCACGTTGTTAAAGCCCGCCTCGCCGCCGTCGGAGCCGCCCTGCTCGCCCAGCACGAAGCAGGTCTTCACGCCCCGCTCGAAGTAGCCTTTGCCGCTGCCGGGATCCAGGCAGAACTCCCGGCCGGCGATGCCCAGGTAGATCCAGGCGTCGGTCGCGGCGCGGTCGACGTCGGCTGTCTCGATCCGGGCCCGGATCTGGATGATGTCGCTCATGCGGGTGCCTCTTCTCTGTCTCGCGGGGCAGGATCGCCGCCCCGGCGGTGGCCGGGGGCACGGGTGTGCGCCCCCGGACGACGTCCCGGGTCGGGTGGGCCGGGCACGTGGGTGGTGCGGGTCAGTCGGTGGGGATGATGCGGACGGGCTCGTTGGGGCAGCCGGTAGCCCGCTCGGTCAGGACGGCGTGCTCGGTGGGGTCGGCCGTGAGCCGGTGGCGGAGCTTCACCGCGGTCCACTCGCCGATGTAGCGGCACACGACGTTCTCGGCGGGCAGCCACTCTGCGACGTCCTGGTCGGACTTCTGCCGATTCGAGCGGGCCGTCACCGCGACCAGGGCGCGGGGGTCGCCGAGGTCGTTGGCGTATTCCTCGCGGTGCTTGGGGGTCCAGGTGGAGGCGCCGGAGTCCCAGGCCTCGGCGAGCGGGACGAGGTGGTCGATGTCCGTGGCGCGGGAGCCGGTGACGGTGGTGTCGTCGTACCAGGAGTACCAGGTGCCGGTGCCGGCGGTCAGGGTGCAGCGGCCGGTGACCTCCGGCGCCGTCACGGCCTCCTCCAGGAGGACCTCCCGGCGAGTGTCGCAGCCGTCACGGTCGGCGTCGACCCAGTGCCGGAACAGGTCCCGGTCATAGCCGGTACGGTCCTCATCCGCGACGGGCAAGGAAGCAACGGCCTGACGCAGCGGCAGCACCTGGTCGTCGGCGGCCTGGACGGCGGGTGCGGAGACGAACAGGGCGCCGGCGGACACGAAGGCGGCGAGCGCGGAGAGCAGGCGAGCAGGTTTCATACACAACCCCTCACCTGCAACCACGCTATGCAGTCATGTGATTGCGGGGCGTGATGAGTCGTGTTGGCGGCTGAGTCGCACGACCAGAGCACAGCCCCACCCGTCACGCGCCCGGCACACAGCAGCACCTGACGGCCCGACACCTGAATGCGCCGTTCGCACGCTTACTCACACGAGCGACATGTGCGGGCACCGCCGGCGAATGATGACCACCCGGCCCGGGCCCGCGCGGGAAGTCGCGTCATACCGCCTCTTTCGGGTGATACATGCACACAAATACCAGTGCAGGGCATCAGGTCGATAACGCCCAACATCCGACTCGGCGTCAGAAGGAGAACACCATGAGCGGTACGCCACGACGGATCGTGCTGGTCCGGCATGCCAAGTCCGAGAGCAGCGACGCGGTCGACGACCACGAACGCCCCCTGGCCGAACGGGGTCGCAAGGACGCTCCCGTGGCGGGCCGCTGGCTCGGCGGGTCCGGCATCGTGCCCGACCTCGCGCTCGTGTCGACCGCTGCCCGTGCCAGGGAGACCTGGAAACTGATGGCTTCCGAACTGTCGGGACGCCCCAGGACCGTCTACGAGGACCGCGCCTACGAGGCCAGTCCCAGCGATCTCATCGCCCTGGCCAACGAGACCTCGGACGACGTCAACGACCTCCTCATCCTCGGCCACAACCCCGGCATCCACGGCCTGGCCGACGCCCTCGCCGGCGAATCCGAGGGCGACCTCCTGCCCCGCATGAACCGATCCGGCTTCCCCACCAGCGCAATCGCCGCCCTCACCTTCCAGGGCTCCTGGAAGGGTCTCGAGCACGGCGCTGCAAGGCTAGTCGCCTTCTGGTCCCCCCACGCCTGACCCCGCCACCTAACCGGATCACCAACCTGCCGGGCCACCCGCCCGGCAGCCACCGGGCCATCAGCCTTCACGGGACGGCCGGTGGCCCGGCAGCGGCCAGATCCGGGCACGCACGGCCGGCGCCCGCGAGCCGACGCTGCCCGGCAGCTCGGGGTGCGCCTTACGGGCGGGTCCGCGAGCGTGCTCAGCGTTGGGGCTCGGTAGCGGCGCTACGCCTCGACGTAGGCCACGATGGTGATCTGCCGCAGGGCGGTCACGTAGTAGATGACGCGGACCCCGTCGACGTCGTCGGTGTAGTCGCGCAGCAGGGTGTCGGGGACCGGGGTACCCAGGTCGGGGTTGACGCTGATGGCGACGATAACGCGGTCCAGGCGGTGGGTCTCGGCGGCGGTCAGCTTCGCCAGCTGGCTCAGCGCGGGCTTCACCAGGACGACTTGGGAGCGGCGCGGTGCGTGCTCAGGCGACACGGGGCTGCTCGCCCGCGAGGCGCCCGAGGTGGGCGTCACGGGCTTGTTCCCACAGGACGCCGGACTCGGCGGCCGGGTAGCCGTTCTCCGCGATGTCCTCCAGCACCGAGGCGAGAACGTCGACCCGGGCCCGCTGCTCGGCCGCGTAGGCCCGGGCAGATGCGGCAGCGCTCTCGTCAAGGGGCTGGCGGTCGGGCACGGGGGCCGGCTGCTCGCTCATCGGACGCTCCTAGAGGGGGTTGCTGACGTGTGCCCTCCACGGTAGCGCCGGGAGGAGGAGCGTCGGGACGGTACGGACGAACCTCGAGGAGGGCCGGTTAGGGATAACTAGATTCGTCGCGTCCCCTGCACTGAGGCGCTGTATATGACCGCCCCACCACGGCTGTGGCAAGGCGGAGACGAGGAGGCGACTTGCGTGCGCGAGTTCGCGTTCACCCGCCTCCTCCGCGGAAGGCCACCCGGCCGATCGTTCACTCCTCCTTCTCAATCCTGCGTCACACGGATGATCGTGCGGCCGGGAATGCCTTGGTGTGGGGCGAGGGCGGTGACCGCCTCTGTCAGCGGCCGCACCGCGCCCACACGTACCTGCAGCCGGCCTTCCCGCAGACGCCGGGCGAGATCGGCGAGGCGTTCGCGGTCGGCTTCGACGACGAAGAAGACGGCCCGCCCGCCGTCGGGACGCACTGCGGGCGGGTGGGCGATGGTGACGAGCGTGCCGCCGGCCCGCACGAGCGCGGCCGAGCGGTCGAGGACGTCGCCGCCGATGACGTCGAGCACGACGTCTACCTGGCCGGCGTCCTCCGCCCACCGGTCGGCTTCCAGGTCGAGGTATGCGTCCGCTCCCAGGCCGAGCACGGTGTCGCGGTCGGCGGCGCGGCCGGTGCCGATCACGAAGGCCCCGGCTTCGTGTGCGAGCTGAACCGCGATGGATCCGACCCCGCCGGCCGCGCCGTGGACCAGTACGCTCTGGCCGGGGGCGAGCCTGCCGTGGTCGAACAGGCCCTGCCATGCGGTCAGTCCGGAGATCGGCAGCGCGGCTGCCACCGTGTGGTCGATGTCGGCGGGCAGCGGGGTGAGGTTGCGTGCCTCCACCGCGACATACTCGGCGAGCGAGCCGTTGCGGGTCCAGTCGGCCAGTCCGAAGACCCGCTGGCCGACGGTGAGGCCGGTCGTCCCGAACCCCAGTTCCGTGACCACTCCCGAGACCTCGTGGCCGGGCACCGTCGGGGTGCGGTCGCGGCCTGCGCGGTCGGTCCAGGTCGCGGGCCAGTCGAGCTCTCCCCGGGTGAAGCCGGCGGCGTGCACGCGCACGATGACGTCGTTCTCGGCGGCGTGCGGATGGGGGATGTCCTCGAGGGTCAGTCCTGTGATCCCGGCCTCGCGGTCCCGGACAGTGATGGCGTGCATGAGGATCCTTGTCATAGATAGTTGGAGCGGATTTCGTACGGGTGCGTCGGCGAGTGCGTGCGCGTCACGTCATTTCGGCCACGGGGCGTTCTGAACTCGTTCGACCATGGACGGCCGTTGGAATGCGGGAACGAAGTGTTCCAGGACATCCGCGTTGACGGTCCCGTAGGTGGTTTCGGGGCGATCCTTGAGGCCCTCGACGAATGCCTCGAGGAATTCCTTCTTGAAGTCCCCGCGGGGATGAGCGGTGACGATCTCCTCGAGCCGGTCGTCCGCGACGTCGTCCAGTCCCCAGCCGATCGCGTCGGTCAGGACCCCGTAGTTCGTGGCGGCGACCTCGGAACCCATCCGGCTGGGGATCTCCGGAGTCGTGTGCAGGGCAACGGCCGTCCAGACCACCTCGGCAGCGTGGCGGGAGAACCCACGCTCCAGCAGAAAGGCCCGCGCATGATCAGCCCCGTCCAGTTCGAAACGCTGCCGCGTGTTCGAGAACGGGGCCAGAAGTCCCGCGTCATGAAATATCGACGACATGTACAGCAGCTCCGGGTCGGGCCGAAGGCCCAGCCTCTGCGCGTGCAGGGACCCGAAAAGGAAAACCCTCCGGGAGTGGTGGAAGATCATGGGGTTGGTCGTCTCCCGGATGAATTCCGTGGCCTGTGCCACAGCCGAAGTCCGAGGTAGTTCCACCCCTGCGATGATGTCAGCCATGAAGTCCGTCCTTTCCGATGCACCGTGCTGCGAGTGGACCGTGCATCCAATCTCCACGGTGTCGTCCTCGCGTCCCTCCGCGCCGCCTCGGTCCGGCCATGAATCACCCGAATCCAGTCACCGCGGGCCCGCCCGGTGAGCTCCGCCCCACACCGGGTGGCAGTCCTCGTCTATGACGGGGTCAAAATGCTGGACGTCGCGGGACCTGCCGAGGTGTTCGGGGAGGCGAACCAGCTCGGCGCCGACTACCGGGTCCGACTGGTGTCGCCGTCAGGTGCCGACGTCACCTCCTCCATCGGCATGCGGATCGTCGTCGACGGCGGCTCCGCCGCCGAACCCGACTCGGGCACCTTCCTGCTGCCCGGCGGAGACGTGTACCCCCGGACCCCCGTCACCCGCGACCTGATCAACGCGACCCAGGACCTGGCGGGGCGGGCCGGTCGGGTCGCATCCGTGTGCTCCGGCGCGTTCGTACTCGGCGCGGCGGGCCTGCTGGACGGCAAGCGTGCGACCACCCACTGGAAGATCACCGCCGAACTCGCCACCCGATGCCCCCGGACGCGGGTCGAACCCGATGCCCTGTACGTGCGCGACGGCACGACATACACCTCGGCGGGGGTGACCGCGGGCATCGACCTCGCCCTCGCCCTCGCCCTGGTCGAGGAGGACCACGGCCCGGACCTCAGCCGGCAGGTGGCCCGCTCCATGGTCGTCTACCTGCAACGCGCCGGCGGCCAGTCACAGTTCTCCGCGCCATTGACGCTGCTTGCGCGGAGCATCCAGATCCGCTCGGAGCATCGCGTCGATCAACGGCTTATAGGCATCCAAGCGGGTCCCGCGCGGCCGCGGCTTCTTCCGGGGCTCCGGCCAGACCGACTCCAACGCGGCCTTCACCGTGCGAAATCCGACTCCGTACTCACGCATCAAGGCCCGGTACGACATCCCTGCCCGAGCGTCACGGCGGATCGCCGCGTACAAGTCGACCTTGGATTTCGGTGGCGCCATCGCAGCCTCATCCCGCAGAGCACGTCAATGCTCCCACCGCAACCCCTCAAGCGTTGCCAGAACTCACAAACATCGCCCTCCGGCGAAACACGGCGTTCTCGGCCCTGAGCGACAAGTGGTGTCGGATTCCGTCAACAGAACCACCCGGGCGCCGCGCCGACACCGACCGCACCGCCCGCGCCGTGCAGCGGACCGGCCGGCTGCTGTGCTGGAGCCTGGCCGCCGGCATGGCCGGCGCCGCGACCGAGGCCCTGCTCCATCCCGAAACCGGGTGGTGGCCGCTCCTGTGGCCCCTGCCCTGGTACCTCACCCCCGCCAGCGCACTCCCCTGGAGCATCCTGCGCCTGCGCGAAAAAGCGGCGCAGCGGCAGCCGGACGACAACGACGACCTCCCAACAGGAGAATGGGAGCAGGCTGCCTGATCCGCAGGCAGGACGAGCCTGGCGCTCACGCTCCTCCGCGCCGACACCAGGCAGCCCGCGGTGCTGGACCACCGCCGCCACCGGCCCACGGCTTCAGACCGCGAAGGGCAGTGGCCCGAGACCTTCCCTCGCCTCAGTGCACCGGGCGGCGTACGAGCTGGCGCAGGCGTGCCTCGACCTCGTACCGATTCAGACGCTTGGTGCGGGCGTAGTGCGTGATCGCGGCCTGCGCTGCTTCCGCAGCCTGGCGCCAGACCCGGCGCTGCTCGGCGCGCTCATGGTGGTCATGGAGCTGCTGGAGCTTGAGGTGGGCGGCGTCTGCTGCCTGCTGCAGCTCGATCAGTTCGCTGGGCAGACCGGAGGGGCTGTCGGCTGTCCGCGGCCGCGGGGCGGTGTGCTCGCCCGGGCTCTGGGGTGCGGCCTCGATGGCCGGCGGTGACGGCTGGAGCGGTAGCGCCGGGATGGAGGGCAGGTTCTCCGGGGCCTGGACGGCAAGCGGGTCTGTGGCCGGGCGGCAGGTGGGGAGGTTTCGGCTGGCGCCGCTGGCGGGTGCGGTGTCGCGTTCGAGGGGCAGGCGGGTGTCGTCGCCGTGCAGGTCGTCCAGGCGGTCGCGGTCGGTGCTGGTGACCCAGTAGCGGTGCACCGTCTTCCCGGCGCGGAACTGGATGGGCACGATGGTGCCGGCGGCGGTCTGGCGGACCATGTCGTCGAAGAAGACGTCGCGGGGCTTGGCCGTGGCGTGGGCTTTTCCGCAGCGCCGGACTCCGTCGGGGCAGGGGTAGAGGGCGCTGATGTTGCAGTGCCAGAAGTCGAGGGCACGGAAGCCGGAGACGATGCGCAGATCACCGTTGTGGGCGATGAGGTGGGCGGGGAGGCGGTCGCTGCGGGTCCAGTGGGTGTCGTTGCGCTGGGCATAGGCGGTGCGGTCGGTGTGCCAGGCCGGGGTGATGCCGTTCTTGGCGGCTTTGCCGGCGCGGGCGCGGACGCCGCGCAGGCCGCTTTCGTCGATGGTGGACAGCTGGACTTCCCAGCCGATGCGGCGGCCGTCGGCTCCTTCGACGAGCGTGTCGGTCTGGATCCAGGTGCGGCCGACCCGGGTGCGGACCTCGCTGTCGCCGCCGAAGCCGCCCTCCAGGGCGGCGCGCAGGATGCGTTCCTGGTAGGCCTTGTGCTCGTCGCTCATCGGGACGTGGTGGCGTTCTTCGTCCTCACGGCGTTCGTGAACGGCCTCGCGGCGACCGCCGCGCATCCGCAGGTGCATCGGGGCCTCGACGCCCATGTCGCGGCACACTCCCCCGCACTGCAAGTCCCTTTCGGCGACCGGCACACCGCGGCGACCGTAGAAGCGGTCCGTTGCGTAGATCAGGTCCCACAGCCCGGGGAACTCCGGATGGTCCAAGTCGTCCCGAGTCAGATCCAGGAGAATCCGGAACTTCTTGTGCCAGACGACATTCGCCAACTCACACCGCCCTCACCGTCGCAGGTCGTTGCTCCGACGGTACGACCAGGCACTGACAATGCGGCAGGAGCAGGATCAGCCACACCAAACCCGGCAAGTAGGTAACGAGAGGGTCCGGAAGCTCGGACAGTGGCAAAACCCGGAAGCAGCCCGCATGACCCTCACGGACACCAGCACATGCTGGGTCGGCTGTCCAGAACCACGTCTCCGTCCCCTGGGATCCCACGCGAGTCGCTTTACGCAACTGTCTCAACGGCTCACGAGGCGCGCGGAGATTTCCGGGGCGTCTTCTTCGTGGCCGTCTTCTTGGCTGCGGTCTTCTTGGCCGGCGTCTTCTTCGCGGTCTTCTTCGGCTTCGCCAGTTCGTGGATGTCGGCGTGCGTGCCGTCCTCGCGGGATTCCCGGGCCCTGGCGACGGAGGCGTTGAGCGCGGCCATCAGGTCCAGCACGCCCTCGGGCTGGTCAGGCTCCGGGACGGCCGGCGGCTCGCGGTGCTCGCGCTTGGCCACGATGATCTCGCTGAGCGCCTTGGTGTACTCGTCCTCGAACCCCGGCCCGGTCAGATCCTCCACCGTCATCGTGTCCATCAGCGCGAGCGCACCGTCGACCTCCTCCTGCGACACCTCCACCGGCACCGGCAGCAGCGACGACGGATCACGGATCTCGTACGGCCAGAGCATCGCGTGCAACACGATCGCTTCCCCGCGCACCCGGAGCAGGCCCAGACGCTCCCGCCCCGACCAGGCGTACTTCGCGACGGCCACCCGCGAGGAACGCTCCAGCGCCTGCCGCAGCAGCTTGTAGGGCTTGGCGGCGACCTGCTCCTTTGGCTCCAGGTAGTAGCCGGCGCCGATCCGGATCGGATCCACGGACGCCAGCGGCACGAACGCGACGATCTCGATCGCGCGGGCGGTCGGCAGCGGCAGGTCCCGCAGGTCCTCGTCGCTGATCGGGATGATCTGCGTCTTCGACAGCTCGTAGCCCTTGCCGATCTCCGCGGCCGTCACCTCGCGGTCCTCCAGCTCACAGACCTTGCGGGTGCGCACCCGGGCCATATCCTCCAGGTGGACCCGGTGAAAGCGGATCGAGTGGTTCTCGGTCGCGCCGGTGACATTGATCGGCACGCTGACCAGGCCAAAGCTGATCGCGCCACTCCACACGGTCCGGGGCATGACCTACCTCCGCAGCAGCCCCGAGCCCTTCCAGGCTAGGACGAACGCAACCGCCGGGCACCCCGCCTGCGCGAGGGCGCGTGGCAGTCCCCCGGGCGCGGGGCCGTCCCGGGGGCACTATGGGAGGCTGCCTATGCCGCCGGCTCGTAGGTGACGGTCTGGTCCGGGCAGCCGGCCGCGACCTCACGGACAGCCGCGGCCTCGGCCTCATCCGCCGACAGGCTCCACCGCAACTTCGTGCCCACCCACTCGGCGACGTAGCGGCAGTGGACCTCGGCGGCCGGCGGCAGCCACGTCGCCGGGTCCTGGTCGGACTTGGACCGGTTGGAGCGGGCCGTGACCGCGACCAGGCTGGCGTCCGCGCCCAGGTCGTTGGCGTACGCCTCCCGCCGCGCCGCGGACCAGGTCGAGGCGCCGCTGTCCCAGGCCTCGGCCAGCGGGCCCATGTGATCGATGTCCAGACCCGAGGCCGATGTCACCCACGTCTGGTCGTATTACGACCACCAGCGGCCGCCCGTCAGACGGCACTTCGGCCCCACCGTCGGCGGCTCCACCGCCTCGGCGATGAGGACCTCCGCGCGGGTATTACAGCCGTCGGAGGGGTTGGCGCCAGAGTTCCAGTGGCGGAAGGCGTCGCGGTCGTGACCGGCACGCGACTCATCCGCTACCGGGAGGGCCGCGATGGCCTCGGTCAGGGAGAGCGTGTCCGCCGCGAGGGCGGGGGTGGAGATGGTGAGGGGCAGGACGGTGAGGGACGCGGCGGCCAGGCCGCGCAGCACAGCTTTGAGCCGTGATATCGGCCCGCCCGGGGGCGCATTCAGGCGTTTGCCGATCGCGCCGCCGCCCGTGTGGGTGCAATGGTCGTACCCGCACCGGTTCACCTTCTTCTGGCCGTACCGGAGGGCCTGCGTGACCAGGAGCATCCGGCGTCATCGCGGCCCGTCACAGCGCTTTCACCTGGGCCTCCACCACACGGGCGAGTGCCGACGCCGTGAGACCTGCGCCGCCGGCGGTGGCGCAGGCCAGGCTTCGCGATGCGCCGAAAACTCGAGCCATGATGCCGGTGCTCATACCGCGCAGGCGCCGCTCAGTACCAGCTCTGGAACCGGCTGGCGTTACACGAGAAGGTCCGCAGACCATACGCGGTGCTGTGGTCGAGGCACTTACCCGTCGCCTGGTTCCGAAGCTCGATGGTGCCGTCGTTCCAGCGCTTAACAAACCAGCTCTGGAACGTCTCGGAGTTGCACTCGAACATGCGTAGACCGTAGGCGGCGCTGTCGTCGAGGCAATTTCCGCCGAATCGGCTCTGAAGCCGCCGCGTTCCGTCGTTCCATACGTGCACGTTCCAGCTCTCCACACCGGGCGGAGAAGCGTTGCAAGCCGACGCATAGGGCCCGCCGAAGCCAGCCGACAGACACTGCCCTGTCTCTTGGTTCTTGAATGTGTTGATCACATCTGCCGGCGCTGTCTGCCCCTGCGGAGCCAGCGCGATTGGCAACGCAACGCCCATAGCGGCGGTGATGGCCGCCCTGCCCAGCCAGCATCTCCTCAGTCTGTTCTCTCCAGTGCTTCTGGCGGTCACGTTAGGGAGGCCGACCAACGGAAGGGGGACGATTCGAGCACGCTCGAAAGCACAACAGCCGAAGCGCGGAAAGCAGGCCGCCTCCCGATGACCGCTCCCGCGGTGGTCATGTCCGTGCCCGTGCCCTGCCTCGAGCGCAGCAGACCCGGCCGCCCAGGTATCGGGCGAGCTGGGCACGGTAGCCAGCCTTCTCCAGACTGCGCGATGTCTCATGAGACATAGGCAACTTCCGCTGGGTGCCGCCGTACTCAGCGAAGATGACCGACCCTCAGCCCTCCTGCGTAGCGGAAGAGCTGAGCGTGGAGACCGAGGGGCGGCGTTCAGCTACCCGATTCGTCAGCAGGGGCTCGGCGCCTCACCAGTAGAGCCATTTGGAAGCACATGCGTCCGGCAGGTTATTCCTGACTTCACACACCTTGAAGCTCAGAATGTCGGTCCTGGAGGTGTAACCGCCAGCACACCCTGAAGCCGAGCCGTTTGAGTCCCTGAACGTCCGGTCGTCGTCGGTACCAGTCTCCCAGCTGACCACCATGTACACCCCGCGACCATCTGCCTCCTCGTCGCAAACTCTCATGTCTCCGCTCGTGCTGACCCGACCCCAGTCGGAGCCTTGATACAGGGTGGAGGTCGCCGCGTGGGCCGAACCAGCTGTGCCTACAGCCAAAGTAACGGCGGCAGCTGTCACACCGAGAGAGCTGAGCAACGTGCGGCGCCGCGGATGACGCGTAGCAGTCATGGTCAAATCCTTCATTGTGCCTCCAGAGACCTTCGTGCTGAGCCTCCGGCCCTAAGCCGTTCTGCGACCTTCACTCGCCATGAGGCTGGCTGTTGATGTGCACTGGCTGGGTGGTCGGAGACTCTCACTGGTGATGGAATCCTCACCGTATTGGCCGCTTGCTGTATGGCAGTACTGAAGAGTTATAGGGTCACTTCCTAAGGTGTGTTTGAGAAGTGGTCATAGTGCTTGCCGTATCAGGGCGAGTTAGAGAACGTCTCACGTGGAGAGCTTTGCGAGTCTCTTGTAGCAGGTGAGGGCTGCGGCGAGGCCGATGAAGGCGAGAAAGTGGCTGCCTTTTCGTTCGTATCGGACGGTGAGGCGGCGGTAGCCGAAGAGCCAGGCGATCGACCGCTCGATCTTCCAGTGGTGTCGGCCGAGCCGCTCGCCAGACTCGATTCCCGGGCGAGCGATCCGTGCGATGAGGTTCCGGCCACGGAGCCAGTGGAGGTACTCGGCGGAGTAGTACGCCTTGTCCACTCGGACCTTCAAGGTTCTCAACTGGGCCGATACGGACAGCAGCGCGCAGGACGCCCAAGCGGAGGAGACGGGTCCTGCAGCAGGCCACTGAGCCCTTACGTCCGCTGCCCGCCTGGCGGAACAGATCATCCGCAGCAGCAGCGGAATCCTCGGCCGCAGGGTGTGGAGTCGGCGGATATCGGCGTCGGCCGCCTCTTTGAGGACACCTCCAGAAGCGAGTAGGAGGTGGGCTCCATGCGGGCCGGATCCCTGCCGTGGACGGCGGGGTGGGCAGCGGCGCGCAGTCGCATCGGCCTGCAGGTCAGCGGCGTCAGCCCAGAAGCGCTAGTCGTGTCCCTGGCGGGTCAGGGCACGCCGGGGCGGCCGCGTCGGGGTGCGCAGCACCACTGGGTTCAGCTGTGGGCTTCGCGAAGGGTGTTGATGACGGTCTGGACGGGACGTCCTTCGCGGAGCATCTGGTCGGCCGTCTTGCCGTTGAGGGCACGGTCGAGCATGTCCGGGGTGCAGCCGTTCAGTCACAGCTGGGCGGCGGTGCCGGGGTGGCAGCGTCCGGCGATCTCGCCCAGGAGCGGTCTGCGGCTCGGGCAGCGAGCCGATTTCCAGGGCTCGTCCGGCCCAGTGATGCCCGATGCCGCCCACCGCTGTCCGTGTGCGACGCCGCTTCGCGCGGGAGGCGCAGCCCCGCCGTGGCGAAGCGGGTCACGGCTGCCGGCACGGTGGTGGTCCTCGGCCCCTTCCCTCGGCGGCCGCGCCGCTCGCGACGCCGGTAGGCGGAGAGGTCGCCCAGGTCGATGCCGTGGCAGCGGGCGATGTCGGAAGTGGTAGCGGCAGCCGGCCTTCGGGCGGGCAGGTCTGCTGGGGTGGGAACGCCGGACCCGGTGGTGGGGCGGGCGCCGGTGAGTGTGAGGTATACAGGTCGCTGGAGCGCCGTCGGAGTCCGTGCCGTGCTCGCCTCTGGCCGCTGATGACACCAGGCTCGCCTCCCCGCTCCTCCGGCCGTGGCGGGCCTCGCTCTGATCACAACTGCACCTACTGCAGTCCGTGTGCCGGCAACATGGTGGCATGGACGGTGAGATAGCTGCCGCGCTGGTCGCCGGTGCGAGTGGCTTCGCTGGCGCCGTGCTCGGCGCCGTCGGCGTCATGTGGGCGGCCAGGCGCCAGGAACAAGCGGCGTTGAAGACGGCCCTCTTAGCCTACCTCGCTCCACTCGAAACCGCGCGCCGGTCAGCACAGCGCGACGTGTTCGTGGCGTTCCTTGCCAACTCGCAGGACTGGGCGCGGACAGCTGAAGCGGCCGTGGAGGCCGCACGGCGATGGGACGCGGCCGTCCGCGCTGAAGTCGAGGAGTGTCTGAGCGAGCCACGTGCCTACACTGGCGTGAGCGCGGAGCTTCGGCAGCACTGCCGGAGGATCATCGACCGCTGTGGCCCAACGCAGAGACTCACCGAAGCAGTCCAGCACGTGCTGCTGGAGGCCGCCACCACCAATGTGGCGAGCGCTGCCCAGAACGTGGAGCAACACGCGATACGGCTTGCGAGCCTCCTGGATGATGCGGGGAACACCCGCCTCGAGAGCGACAGGCACCTGCCTGCCGACCCGTCGAACAACGCGCCGCCGAACCCAGAGCGCTCCCCGAACCAGCTCAGGGCCTTGCAGGAAGCAATCGAGGCATTCACGGTGGCTGCGGCCGCGCATCTCAACAATCGCCGTGCCGGCAACGGCTCCGACGCCTCCAACTAGAAACCGAGCGCGCCGTCGCCGACGCCGGGACGGGAGCGCGCAATCCTCGCCGCCGGCAGTCGCGCAGCAGGTCGGCCCAGGAGTCGGCTGATTCGCGGTAGCCGTCCCTCATGGCGATCAGCTCCTTGGTGCCGTCCGAGCGCACACCCATCAGCACGAGCACGCACGACTTCGCCTCCTGTAGGCGTATGCGCAGGTGGATGCCGTCGGCCCATGCGTAGACATAGTCGCTGCCGGACAGATCTCGCTCGCCGAACGCTTGGTGGTCGGCCTGCCACTGCTGGGTCAGCCGGGTGACCGTCGCCGGTGACAGACCCGCCGAGCTGCCGAGGAACTGCTCCAGGGCGGGCACGAAGTCGCCGGAGGACAGGCCCTGCAGGTAGAGCAGCGGCAGCACCTCGCTGATCTTCGGCGACTTACGGCAGCACGGCGGCAGGATCACGGAGGAGAACCGCTTGCGCTCGCCCGTGGCCTCATCGACGCGCTTGTCGTTCACCCGTGGCGCCTCCACCTCGACCACACCGGCCGCGGTGGTGACCTGCCAGGGGCTGGTGGAAGCCGTTGCGCACCACCAGACGGCGTCCATTGCCGTCGCGCTCACCTGCGAACTCGGCTATATAGGCGTTTACTTCGGCTTCCAGCGCGGCGGCCAGCATCCGCCGCGCGCCCTCTCGGACGATCTCGTCAATCAAGGAGGAGCCCTTGGCGGTGGTGCCGTCATCGTTCACTACGCTGAGCACGGATGTGCCTTCCCGGCCGGCGCTGCGAACACCGGTCTTGCTCGGTGACCTATCGTCAATCACCCGGGAAGGTACGTCCTCCCGAGCCGATCCACAGGTCCTGAGCATTGCTCTGTGTGCGCCCCCTGCAGGCAGTGCTTAGCTTCGGCATCACCCGGGCGAGTGGTTATTCTGCGCCACGGGCCGTCGAATCTCTGAGTGTGAAACTCATTCGCAAGCTGGAATCACGCTGCTTCCCCGCCGGGAGGCGACTGCTGCTCGCTCTTGTGGCGGCTGTCACCGTGGTGACCGTGAACCCGGGCGTGGCGTCTGCCGCGACCGTACGGATTGAATGCACGATTCCTGCCATCAGCTGGTCCTACACCGTGTGCAGCGGACCTTTTACCGTTCTGTACGCCGAGACGGTGAAGCTGCGTCTGGACACTTCTGGGGGCAAGAACGTCGAGTTCTGCGTCGAGCCGGAAGGCGGCGGCCGCGACTTCTACTGCGCCGGGGGCTGGGATCCTGGTCAGACCAGGTCCCTGTGGACCAACGACACCGGTTTCCCACAGCGTGTGCAGGTCATCGCCAATCACGGATACGAAGTAGACGTCCGCGCGACGGGCGAAGCCTGGACCGTGAAGTAGCAAGGACGTCCTGCGAGTCAGACGGGTACAGGCCCTTTGCACCGCTGCGGGTTGTGCCGGGCAACAGGGGTCTGGGCTTCGTCCGCACGTCGTACGTCTGGTACTTCGACAGGTCGATGCAGTCCGACAGCTTCGCCGTGGGCGTCTTCGCCTCCAGGTCGAGACTGGTCACCTCCGGATCGTGGCCGACCTCACCGCGCACGACCGTCCCCGCCTCCTTCATCCGGGCCAGATCCAGACGGGTCTGGCCGACAGCGTCCAGGGAGGCGTAGCGCTCCAGGCCGGTGACCTGGTCCGTGCCCGTACGGTAGGCCTCGGCTTCCGCCTCGGTCATCGCCCGGTAAACCTCCAGCACCTTCGCCTCGTCAGCCGCCTCGGGATCCGGTGACGCAGCCGTCGACGTGCCTGGCGCCGACGGTTGTGCGGACGCCGACGAAGAGGCCGCAGGCTTGTCGTCACCCCCGGAGCCTCCGCACCCGGCGAGCACGACAGCGCAGCACAGCGCCTCGGTTCGTCGTCCCTGCACAGTCGCACGCATCCCAGCCCCCAGTGATCACCGCCCGGTCGACGCCACCGTAGTCGCTTGCGCACACCAGGAAACAGCACAAACGGGCCAATGCGCAGCCCGACCATGGGCCTGCACAATCCCCGACCACGGACTGTTCAGCCCCGACCACAGGCCCGACCACCGCAGGTCACAGCGTTGCCCAGCCTTAACGGCCGGATTGCGCGGGCCGTCGACGTCGGAGACGGTTTCCATCCCTTGCCCTCGCTGCACAGCGGTTGCAGAGGCAAGACGAAACTCCACCACCAGCTGCGACGCGACGCCCAAGACCTCACGCGCACCCCACCCGGCCCGCCCAAGGGTGCCCACCCACCGCCGGCGCCAGCATCCCGGCGAGCGCGACGACCGCAGAGCGGGCGAGCAGGACGATACGGCCGCTGCAACGCAGTCGGCCTGTCTTCACTGAGCTGCGGGTCGATCAGTTTGGCCAGCTGCTATGCCTCCCCGGGAACGCGGTGGCTAGGGTTGCGACTGGAGACGTCCGTGGCGGCTGCCGCTGGCCGAGCGGGTGCTGCTGGTGGCTGTGTACTACCGCACGAAGCTCACCAGCGGCAGCTCGCCCCGATGTTCGGCGTCCGGCCCACGACCGTGCGTCGAATGCGGGTGCCACTCGCGGCGGAGGAGGCCGAAGACCCAGGAGTCGGAAACATCGCCCTTGACGACGCAGTCCTTGCGGAGGGTGCCTTCGCGGACGAAGCCGAGCTTCTCCAAGACCCGGGCGGACGCCACGTTGCGTGTGTCGGCCTCGGCCTGGACGCGGTTCAGGTCCAGGGTGTCCAACGCCCACGGCAGGACGGCGTGCGCGGTCTCCGTGGCGTAGCCGCGGCCCCACGCGGCGGCGTCGAAGACGTAGCCCAGCGACGCGCTGCGAAAGTCCGGGTTCCAGTTAGTCAGGCCGCACCAGCCGATAAACGCGCCGTCAGAGACGCGGTCGACCGCCACCCTCGCTCCCGTGCCTTCCTCCTCGATCGTCCGGCAGGTGGCGATGAAGCGCTGGGCGCGGGCCGGTTCCGTCCACGGCGGGGAGTCCCAGTAACGCAGCACGTGGGCGCTGCTGTGCAGCGCGTACAGCGACGCCGCGTCCGCGTCGGTGAACGGCCGCAGTCGCAGGCGAGCGGTGTGCAGCTCGGGGGTGGGCAAGGTCATGCGGAGCATCCTGCCGCGTCACGCGCACCCCCGACCATCCGTTTATCCGGACAGTCGAGGGCGCGCACGTTCCTGGTGCCTGAGCGGGGAGCGTGGGGCGCTTGCCCTGGTCGACGAGGGTGACGAGGACGGCGGCAGCCTGGTGCGGGCCGGCGGCGCGCTGGACGGGGTGGCCGGGCATGGTCGCGTACCAGCTGCTGTGACGGCGGTGGACGGTTCCGGCGGCGATCTGCCCGACGGTGACAGGGTAGAAGCCCTCGAGGACCGGGACAGCGTTACCTACATGCGCAAGACGGTCGGAACACCCCCGCTTCGGCGGAGAGGACGTGACCTTCATCCCGAAGCCCTTCTCGATGGCCGGAGCACCCCCGCATCGGCGGGAAGGACTTGCCGAGGCGGACGGCGTGCTCGAGGCGCTGCGGAGCCCCCCCCGTCGGCGAGGAGGAGGACTTCTGTACGGACTGGTAGGTGACGCCCATCATCGGAGCACCCCCGCGTCGGCGGGGAGGACCCCTCGCTCGCCGCGTTGTCGTACGGACCGTACGGAGCACCCTCGCGTCGGCGGGGAGGACGTCTGCCACTGCCCCCTGCCCTTGGTGCGGACCGGAGCACCCCCGCTTTGGCCGGGAGGACTGCTGCCGACGGCGGCTCATGTGTGCGGTCTCCGGACCACCTCCGCGTTGGCGAAATGACTACATGGTGTTCAGTCCGATCGTGTCCATCTTTGGAGCACCCCCGCGTCGGCGGCCAGGAACTCGTGAGCCTGGCCGTCGTCGAAAGGCAGGCTATGCGACTGCACGGGCGAGACTGAGCAGGCCGGCGCCGTAAGACTTGGCCCGTCCGATGCCAACCAGTACAGCCTCGGCGAGGGCGTCAGGGTCGGTGACGGTGGCGATGCCGTCGTAGCGCAGCAGGTGATGCCGCACGGCGACGGCGTTGTCGCCGCGGCCATGTACAGCAGCGACTGGGGCGGGCAGCGCTGTGGCCAGGTGCAGGCCAGCCTCGTAGGCGCGGCGTGCCCACCATTGGTCGGCGTCCGGTCCGGTGAGGGCGATGCGTTTGCCGCGCTGGCCCTTGTTCTCCAGTGGCAGGCGTTCGGTTTTGACGGGGTTGACGACGATTCGGTAGCGGACGGCGAGGCCCTTTTGGAGGGCGTTGAACACCGGGGTGAGGTCTTTGACGTCGGTGTGGCCGTAGTCCTCGGGCAGGCGTGTCGGGTCGAGGGTGGCGGCTTGGACCAGGAGCGTGTTGAAGGTGTCGGTTACGTCGAGGCGGTACAGGAGCCCGGCCGCCTGTCGGGGGCTGTCGCCCAGGCCGTCGGGGACCAGACGCATCAGGGTGCGGTGCATGTCGGTGGCGTTGCGTAGGTCGCGTTGGACGGCGCGGCTGTCGGGGTTGAGGCGGATGCGGGCGAGGGCCGCGCGGGGGCTCATAGGGCGGCCTCCTTGTTGGCGAGTCGATCAGTTTCTTGGGCGGGGTGTGATGCCGCTGGTAACCAGGTGCACAGAGTCGCGTTCCCGGATGCGTCGGCAGCCGTTGCGGCTGTGTAAGGCGGCGCAGAAAAGATTGCCGTACGCGGTGGGCACGTCTGCTTCCCGTCGCGGGGGCTGGGCACGAGGGGGGTCTGGCGCTCAGTCACCGGGCGCTCCTCTCCGCCGTCTCGAAGTGGGTGTCGATGTAAGTCTGGAGCGTCTTCAGGTGGTGGGTGCCGAAGCCTTCGTAGGCGGCGTCCGGCAGGTGCACGGCGCGCCGGTACAGCGGCCGGGGCCGGTACTGGCGTGCCAGTGGTGCGAACGACACCGGCTCGTCGGTGACTTCGCCGCTGTGATGGTCTCCGTCGTCCCTGTCCGGGGCATCGGAGCTCACGGGGAGTGCACCGAGCGGTCTGTCGCCGTAGAAGTCGATCGGCTGTGGGCCGCTGCGCGGCTTCCTGGCGGCCAAGGGCAGCTGTACCAGGTGGCGCAGTGGATCTTTCGCGTATCCCAGCAGGATCGGGCCTTCCGGCGGGCAGGACCGGCGGCCGAGGAAGAGGGGCCAGTGCGGGTCGCGCAGGGCAGCGGCGCAGGTGTGCAGGAGCGCTTGGTCCTCAGAGGTCAGCGCGAGGGTGAAGGCGGCGTCGGCCAGGTACTGGCGCTTGGATACCAGGGTGCCTTTGCCTTCGGGGCGGTGTTTGCCGTCGACGGTGATCACTGTTTCATCGGCGGGCCGTCCACCGCCGACGGTGTGGAAGTCGGACAGCACGACGCCGGGTCGGTCGACACGTACGGTCATCGACAATTCTGTGAGGTCGTCCACGGGCGCCTGGCGCGCTCGTCCGAGTGCTGCGGCGAGCATGCCCACGATGCCGGACCGGGTGGGGAATCGGGCTGTGTCACGTCGCGTGTATTTGCTGTGGGTGCCCCAGGACTGGAGTGG
>NZ_JBIDAU010000021.1:0-40281 GCF_043202655.1 Streptomyces sp. NPDC048171 | reverse complement strand
GTGAGCTGGGGTCCAACGCGTAGGCCCTGTGGGACTCGAACCCACAACCAATGGATTAAAAGTCTGATGAGCCCCCATGACGCCTCGTACCGCGCCGTATCGCGCCACCCCTCGCCGTACCGTAAATCGCTGGTCAGAGGCGTTCAGCGATCGTTTATCGCGCACCCTTCACCGTGCCTCGTACCGCCTCGTACCGCGCTCTTACGTGGCCTTCGGGCCAGCACGGGGCCAGCAGGAAGGGCCCCCGACCCGCAGGTCAGAGGCCCTTTGCAATGCACCGCAACGACTTCGATTCTACGTCTCCGAGGCCTCGTTGTCAGTGCCCGGCAGTACGGTGGCCCCGTCACTATCCACGTTTGCAACTGGCTGCGACGTGCTGGGCCCCTGCTGCGGTACAGAACCCGCGGCGGGGGCCGCGTCACGCGGTCGGCGGGCGCGCGGCACCGCCGCGGCCGCCGCCTCCGTCAGCTCTTCCTCGTACTCCTGGAAGAGCGCCATGTAGGTGTCAGCGGTGAGCACGATGGTGGAGTGGCGCAGCTTCTTGCTGGCGTCGTCGATGTCACCGCCGCCGGCCTTCACGAGTGCGGCCGCGCCGTGCCGCAGGTCCCGCAGGTTGATCGGCGGTAGGTCGGCAAGCTCGACCAGCCGGCGGAACTCCTTGCTGACGACGTCGGGGTGGAGCCAGGCGCCGGTCTCGGTGGTGAACACCTTCCCCGTCTCCGTCCATGTCGCCCCGGCCGCCTCCCGCTCGGCGTCCTGGCGGGCGCGGTGCTCGCGCAGCACGGCCACAGTGCCCCGGTCGAGCGTCACGGACGCCATGCTGCTGTCCGTCTTGGGGGCCGTCTCCACCGGCTTCCAGCCCTCCACCACGATCTCCGTCAGCACGTCGATTCGCGCGGGCCTGCTGTCCAGGTACACGTTCGACCAGTCGGCGCCGACGCCCTCGCCGCGGCGGAGACCGTGGTGGGCCACCAGGTGGTAGAAGGCGTACAGGCGGCTGTCCTCGGCGGCGTCCAGGAAGGCGCCGAGCTGCTCGGGGCTCCACACCATCACGGGGCTGGGCCGCGCGCCGGTCGCTCTCCAGCGCTCGATCCGCTCGGCAGTCCAGAGCAGGCCCTTGGGGCGCGCACTGCTGCCCAGCTCGACGTGGGCGGCGGCATTGAAGGTGATGAGCTGCTGGGCGATCGCGGCATTGAGCGCTGTGCGCAGCGTGCGGCGGATTGCGTGCCGTGTCGCTGGGCCGTTCGCCTTGCGGTACGGCTTCATCTCGGCGAGCTTCGCGCGCTCGGCCTCCAGTCGCTCCCGCGCGGCGGCCGGCGGCCTGCCCGGCGTGGTCCACTTCGCGCGCCGCTCTTGCTCGCGGCGGGCCTGGTTCTCTGCGCGGATCAGGTCGGATTCGTCGGCGATCGCGTCGAACATCTCTTGGACGTGACCGACGTTCAGGCGATCGAGGCGGTAGTGGCCGATGCGGGGCCGCAGGTGCACGCGGATGTGCGAGGAGTAGCCGGCGTTCGTCGTGGCCCGGGTTTTCTTGCTGGCCATCCACCGGTCGAGCCACTCGCCGACGGTGGTGGTGCCGTCGAGGGGGACACCAACGCCGAGGCGCCGCTGCACTTCGGCGGCCTGGGGGATGTCCGCGCGGCGTTTCGCGACGTCCGCAAGCAGGTCGCCTACGCGCTGCTGCTCGGTCTCGTCATCGCCTGGAAGGTCGAGGATGGCTTGCAGGCGGGAGAGGTCGCCCTGGGCCGTTCCTACAGTGTCGTACCCGGTGCGTCGGAACGTCCGGCGCCTTCCGGCGGCGTCCGGCGGCAGTTCCTGGCGGAGTGCCACGGCGCCGTGATTCTTGCGCTTCAGCTTGGGACACGAGGCCCCCAGCAACTTGCCTTCACCGTCTCGGCACTCGCACCGGCGGTAGATGCTTCCGGCCCGGCGTGCTGACGGCATCTGGGCTACTCCCTCCGCTCGGGCGGTACCTCATTGTCGCTGATCTCGGCCAGGCCGACACCGAGGACGTGCTGAGCCGCCTCGTTGAGGCCCGCGAGCATGCGTTCCGTCATCTCGCCCCGTCGAACGGGAAAGATGAGGCGGCCCGACTTTGTCTTGATCGGGACGATCACCTCGCCATCCGGCAGGTCGTCGCTGAAGACGTACTCAACCCGCGGCGCACGTCGTTGTGACTCCATGCAGCCTCCCCCATACCAGGCATGCGAATTCGCGCATGCGTTCGAACTCCTGGTTGGACCAGCACCCTCGCGATCCACAGGCGTTGGCACATGATCGCACCACGAGTAACAAATCTCTACCGTAAGCTCGGAATCGTCACTTTGGGTAACGCAAGGGGGAATGCCTGGCTCAGCGCTCGTCCGGCGGCACAAGGGTGTCAATCAGCCGCAGCAAGCGTTCGCGCTGCTCGGGGGGAAGCTGGTCCAGCTTGTGCACGTAAGCCTTTGCCTCGGTGGAGCCGCTCACCAGGGGATCCACGCCGTGGAACTGTTGGCCGGCCGCATCTTGCAGCTGTTCCAGCGGCAGCTCACACGCCGCAGCGAGAGCCCGCAACTCCCTGACGGCAGGCGGGGTAACGGTCTCGCCGGTCTCAAGGCGATAGATCCAGCCACGCGTGACGCGCAGACCGGACACCGGATCGAGCGCCTTCCGCGCGAAGGTGTCGAGGCTTTCGTTCAACTCTGAACGACGCCTGCGTACCAAGTCCGCGAATTGGGCCCGCCGTTCAGGGTTGTGGGCTGGGGTGCTGGTCTGCTCGTCGTTCGCCGCCATGGGGCTCATCCTGTCACTCCTGGGCACGGGGGTTCGCACGGTTCGTTCAGGTGTGCTTTTGGGGCTACTGAGACGTACGTGCAGGTCAGTCACTGCGTTCATTCCGCTCACTGGACGGATTGTTCAGCACGGTGGCCAACTCCGCCAGTCCAGGCATGGCCAATGGCTGGATCATGACGCAACCCCTACCTTTATTCAGTCCACTGGACATTCCGTTCAGCCCATGTGATGCTCTGCTCATCGCCATTCAGTGCGATGAACAAGACGTCCCATGAGGTGAACGACATATGTCCGCAACCCCCGCACCACCCACCATGTACGCCGTCGCCAGCGGCGAGCGGCTCAAGATGCTCATGGAGCGCACCGGCACCGGTGACGCCGTCACCACCCGTGAACTGGCCGCCGACGCCGGCGTGTCCCACGGCACCATCGGCGGGCTGATGTCCGGCACTCAGCGCGCCATCCCCGAGCACAAGGCCAAGGCGATCGCGGCCCGGCTCGGCGTCGACCTGCTCGTTCTCTTCATCCCCATGGAGCGCGCCGGCCGGGCCCTGATCCCCGCACAGATCGCGCCGCAGGTGAGCGCATGACCACCGCCGCCCCGCTGACTCCGGCGCAGGTCGCCGCGCTCCCTGCGATGGTCCCCGTCCTCGACGCGTTCCCCGCCCTGAACATCGGCGAGACGCTCGGCTACCAGATGATCTCCGACGGCGTGTTCCCCGTCGAGGTCCTGCGGTTCGGCCGGGCCTTCCGCGTCCGCAAGGCGGACCTCATGGCCTTTCTCGGCCTGTCCCAGTACGTCGCCGCCGAGGTCCAGTCGGCAGCGGCCACCAACGACGACGCCCCCGGGGTCCAGCCGGAGGCGCCGTCCACCGAGCAGCCCGCACCCACCAGCAAGTAGAGACGGGGTCCGCTCATGTCTGAGCCTCCCACGGCAGTCACGCCGACCACCACGCCCGACGCCGCACTCGCCGGCATCGAGACCGCCAAGCTGAGCGCCGACCAGGGCCTGGTCGAGTGCCTCGACGCCATCGGTGACCTGATCCGGATCACCGGGGAACCGGACGCCGTCTTCCGGTGGCTCCGGTACACCTTCGGGCGCGAGGAACTGCGGGTGCTGGCCTCCCGCCACCGGCTGACCCTGCACGAGTCCCGCGCCGAGGACGAGGAGCGCCTGGCCCGCGCGGTCATCATCTGGACCGCCGACGGGTCCGGCATGGCCCTGTACCCGGCCGGTCAGCGGCCTGCGACCACGCTCCTCCAGCTGCGCGAGGAGATCGCACAGCGGCAGGCCGACGAACGGAAGGCCCTCGACTTCCAGGCCTCCGTCGCGGCCGGCCACGTCGAGGACGTCGACGCCTGGCACGTCCGCACCCAGGCGGCCCGTTGACCGCCACCGCCGCGCGAGCCCGGGACACCCCGGGCCGCGCGCCCATCCCCCGCCAGGTCGACGGACTGCTGGTCATCGACGCCGAGAACGTCCGCGCTCACTACGAGTGCTACCGCCCGGGGTGCCCGAAGCCCCGCGAAGAACCGATCAGGCCGTCCGCCATCAGCCGCTTCATTGACGGGATCACGGCCCGTCACCAGCGCCAGTTTCACGGGGAGCACCGTTGACCGCCACACAGCCCACCGACCTCCGGGCCACCGCCCGCGAGCTGCACGACGCTGGCCTGTGCGTCCTGCCCACTAGGGCCGACGGCAGCAAGCGGCCGGCCGTGTCCTGGATGGACTACAAGGTCGAGCGGACCACGCCCGAGCAGCACGACTCCTGGTTTGACGGCGACCGGCCCCGCGGCATCGCCGTGGTGTATGGCGCCGTGTCCAGCGGCGTCGAGCTGATCGAGTTCGAGGGCCTCGCTCTGCGGGAAGGCCTGCTTGACGCCGCGACTGAGGTCATGGAGGCGTCCGGCCTCGGCGAGGCGTGGGCCGCCATCCTCGGCGGCTGGGTGACCGAGTCCCCCTCCGGCGGCCGGCATTACCGCGTGCGCGTCGAGGGCGGCGACGTCCCCGGCAACACGAAGCTGGCCAGCAGGCTCGCCCGCGAGGACGAGTACACCGAGGCCGACCGGCAGCGGCTGCGCGAGCGTCCGAACGCGCGAATCGTCCGCGTGCTGATCGAGACCCGGGGCGAGGGCGGGTACGGGCTGGTCGAGCCGTCCGGCGGCACCGTGCACGCCACCGGCCGCCCGTACGTCCGGCTGGAGGGCGGGCCCGGCAACATCCCCGTCCTCGACGCGGACACCATGACCGCGGTCCGGGACGTCTGCCGGATGCTGGACCAGCTCCCGCAGCCGGAGGCCCCGAAGACGGCGCCCCGTCCGGCGCCGCCACGGCAGGACGGCACGCTGCGCCCGGGGGACGACTTCGAGGCCCGCGCGGACTGGGCAGACGTCCTGAACGGCGTCTTCCGTCCCCTCCACACCCGCGGCAGCGAGACGTACTGGGGATGGGCCGACGGCGTCGGCGGCGTCAAGGCCACCACCGGCCGCGACGAACACAACCGCCTGTTCGTCTTCGCCACCGGCTCCGAGTTTCAGAGCGAGGTGCCCTACTCGAAGTTCGGCGCCTACGCCCTGCTGAACCACGGCGGCGACCACAAGGCCGCAGCCCGGGAGCTGGCCCGCCAGGGCTACGGCAGCAGGCATCTCGCCTCGGTCGGCGCCCCTCGTTCCGCTCCGGCGCCCGAGCAGCCGGACGCCGACGAGGCGCCGGACGAGGACGCCCCCGAGGACGAGGCCGAGCAGACGGACGCCGGCGAACGCGAGGGGTTCGACTACTCGGACATCTTCGGCCTGCCCGCCACCGTCCGCACGCCGTTCGACTACCGGGTTACCGGCCGCGGGGTGGAGGTGCTCAGCACCAGCGGCGACAACTGGCTGCGCGTCACGTTCGCGCCCCTGGTCATCACCGCCACGTTCGAGGACCCCGAGGGGGACCAGTACGTCGAGCTGTCCTGGATCGACCGCAGCCTGGGGCGCCCTCGCCGCATCTCCCGCATCGTCAGCCGCGAGACCGCGAAGCGCGGGCGGAAGCTGATCGAGACCCTGGGTGCGGCGGGCCTGCCCGCCGTCGAGGGCGACGCGCGCGCCGTCGAGAAGTGGCTGGCCGAGTTCGAGGCCTCCAACGTCGGGCGGATCCCGTCCGAGCAGCTGGCCCGCTGGCTGGGCTGGCAGGACGACGGCACGTTCGTGTCCTCGCCCGAAGACGGCATCAAGGTGGACACGCCGTTCGAGGAGCAGCGTGGCCCCGCCCGAGCGCACGCCAGGAAGGGGACGCTGGACGGCTGGCGGGCCACCGTCGCCGAGCTGGCGGACTTCCCGGTACCGCGCGTGGCCGTCGCGGCCGCGCTCGCCGCGCCTCTGCTCAAACCGCTCGGGCTGAACAGCTTCACCCTGGACATTTCCAGCCGCTCGACCAAGGGCAAGACGACCGCGCTTCAGGTCGCGCTCAGCGTGTGGGCCGACCCGTCCGAGCACGCCTCGGCGATGTCCAACTGGCGCACCACCCTGTACGCGATCGAGAAGCGGCTGAACCTGGTCCGCGGCATCGTCACCGTGTTCGACGAGACGATGGCCGTCACGGACGACACCCTCATCGACGAGGTGCTGTACCAGCTCCCGATGAACCACGGGAAAGCGAGGAGCGGCGGCGCGTTCGGCAACATGCTGCCCTGGGAGACCATCCTTCTGTCGTCCGGTGAGCGGCCGGCGCTGTCCTTCACCACCAGCCAGGGCGCGGCGGCCCGCATCCTCGGCACGACGATCGCCCCGTTCGGGGACGGCGGCGGCGCGGTCGCGGCCGCCGCCCGGGAGGGCGTGCTCGCCCACCACGGGCACGCGGGGCCGGAGTTCATTCAGTACATCCTCAGCGGCCTCGCGCAGCCCAACGGGCGGGAGGGGCTCAAGGAAAAGCACCGCGCCCTGGTTGACGAGTTCCGCGGCGCCGGGGACATGACGAACCGGCGCGCGCCGATGGTGGCCGTGCTCGCCTTCGCCGAGGCGCTGGCGTGCCGCATCGGCCTGCTGCCTTACGAGCCGCTGCCGCACGACGTCTGGCGGAGCCTGTTCACCGCCCACAACCCCACCGACAACCGGCCCGACATGGCTCTGGACGTCCTACGGGAGTACGTCGCCGGTCACTCCCACGAATTGTTCACCGCGACGCGCAAGGCGATGGGCGAGAAACCTCCCTACGCCGGCTGGCTGGGGGTGCTGGGGACGGACAAGGACACCGGGGCCGCCGAGGTCGCGCTGCTGCCCGAACGCGTCCGCAAGATCCTCGGCGAGGCTGGCTACTCGCTGGACGCCGTGGTCGGCAGCTGGGTGGACGCCGAGTACCTGAAAACGCTCAAGAGCCAGCGACCGGCGCACCTGGTGCCGCGCAGGTTCGACGGCGCCCGCGCCAAGTGCCTCGCCTTCACCCCGGAGGGCATGCCTTTCGGCGACACGGACGAGGCGACGTGAGCGCCGCGACGCGGGTGGTACGCACCGGGTGCGTACCACCCGGGGCCCTCGATTCCCGCAGGTCAGCGGCGCCGCAAGGCCCCTTCGGGGGGCGGTACGCACTCGCCAGGAAATGGCACCCCTCAGGCGTGGGCGCGTGTGTGCGCCTGCGTGCGGGTGTGCGCGCACATCGACCCCTGTCTGTTTCTGCGTACCTGCGTACCACCAGCTCTAGAGAGAGACATAACAGCAGGTCAACCCCGCTTTTTGCCCGGTACGCAGCCGGTACGCAGCCGGTACGCACTGCGTACCAGCCCTTTCCCCTCACCACCGAATCGAGGTGACCCATGTCCTTCACACCCCGCCCGTACCAGGTGGACGCGATCGAGGCGTTGCGCCAGGGCTGGACCACCGAGAAGAACCGGCTGGCCGTCGTGCTGCCGACCGGCGCCGGTAAGACCGTGGTCTTCTCCCACCTGGCACATCAGATGCTCGACGGCCTCAACGGCCACCGCGTACTGGTGATCGCCCACCGGGAGGAGTTGATCGAGCAGGCCGCTTCCAAGCTGCTCGCGGTCGACCCCATGCTGCGCGTCGGCATCGTCAAGGCCGGACGCGACCAGCACCAGGACGCCGACGTGATCGTGGCCAGCGTCCAGACCCTGGCCGTACGCCGCCGCCGGGAGGCCATCCGCGACATCGGCCTGGTGATCGTGGACGAGTGCCACCACGCGGCCGCCCGCACGTACATGGAGGTCCTCGAACACTTCGGGGCCTGGCGGGGCGTGCCGGTCGCCGGTTTCACCGCGACGATGACGCGGACGGACGGCGGCCTCGCCGAGGTCTGGGAAGACGTGGTCTTCCGCCTCGACATCCTCGACATGATCAGCGACGGCTACCTGTGCGACGTCCGCGGCAAGCGCATCGTCGTCGACACCCTCGACCTCAACAAGGTGCGCACCCGGGGCGGCGACCTGGTCGACGGCCAGCTGGGCAAGGCCCTGGAGGACTCCGGCGCCCTGGACGCCATCGCCAAGGCCTACGTCGAGCATGCCAGCGACCGCGCCGGCGTCGTCTTCACCCCGACCGTTGCGACCGCTCAGGGGGCCGCCGCCGCGCTGGAGGCCGCCGGGATCACCGCGGCCCCGGTGTGGGGCGACATGGGCCGCGACGAGCGCCGCGCGACGCTCGCCCGCTACTCGGCCGGCGACGTCCAGGTGCTCACCAACTGCATGGTCCTGACGGAAGGTTTCGACGCCCCGCACACCAGCTGCGCGGTCATCGCCCGCCCGACCAAGAGCCCCGGTCTGTACGTGCAGATGGCTGGCCGCGCGCTGCGCCCGGCGCCCGGGAAGGGCGACGCGCTGCTGCTGGACGTCATGGGCGCCAGCACGCGGCACAAGCTGGCGTCCATGGTCGACCTGACCGCGCGGGACGTCGAGGAGGTCGAGGAAGGCCGGTCGCTTCGGGAGGTCGCCGAGTGGACCGCGGCCACTGAGAAGCGCCGCACGCTGGTTGCCCAGGTGGAGGCCGAGGAGTTCAACCTGTTCGGGGAGAGCGCCATCCCCTGGCTGCGGACGCCGCAGGGCACGTGGTTCATCCGCCTGACGTCGGCGCTGGTCCTGTTCCTGGAGCGCGAGCCGGAGACCCGCCTGTACCGGGTGCGCCGGTGGACCGAGGCGTACGGCGTCCGCGCCCCTAAGGCCGACGTTGCGCGCCCCCTCGCCGAGGCACTGGCCTGGCTGGAGCGGCAGGCCGTCGCTGCGCCTGGTGCTGTCGCCGCCCGCCGGGCCCCGTGGCGGACGGCGCAGCCGAGCCCGAAGCAGCTGGGTCTGTGCCGCCGGCTCGGCCTCGACGTGCCCAAGGGCGCCACCGCCGGCGACGTCGCCGACCTCATCGATCAGGACCGCGTCGGCCGCATCCTCGGCCAGCTCGACCTTGCCACCGCTGCCTGACGTCCGGGCCTGCCGCAAACAGGCCCGGACCTCCACATCACACCACGGAGGTAACCCGATGACCCATCCACCCGAGCGCAGGCCCAACGGCCTCCGTCTGCTCGACCCCTACAGCTGCCAGGGCGGCGCCGCCATGGGCTGGCACCTCGCCGGCTTCGACGTCACCGGCGTCGACGACAGCCCGCAGCCCCGCTACCCGTTCACGTTCATCCAGGGCGACGCCATCGAGTACATCCGCGCCCACGGCCACGAGTACGACCTGATCGCTGGCAGTCCACCGTGCCAGGCGCACACCCTGTGCCAGCGCATCCAGGGTCGCGAACACCCCCGGCTGATCGCGCCGACGCGAGAAGCCATGGAGTCCACCGGACGTCCGTGGGTCATCGAGAATGTGCCCGAGGCGGCACCCGAACTGCGCAGCCCTGTGATGCTGTGCGGCGCCTTCTTCGGCCTGCACACCTACCGGCACCGCCTGTTCGAGGCCGGCGGCGGACTCACCCTGACCGTCCCGGAGCACCAGCCGCACGCGCACCGCACGGTGAAGATGGGCCGCCCTCTGAAGCCAGGGGACTGGTATCACGCGGTCGGCAACTTCTCGAACGTCTCTTACGTGAAGGCGGACATGGGCGTGCCGTGGATGTCCCGAGACGGCATCCGGGAGTGCATTCCGCCCGCCTACACCAAGTACCTCGGCGAGCAGGTGGCCGCGCTGCTGCTCGGATCGGCGGTGATCCGATGACACGCCGTCCGCCCCTCGGGGCCGCCGCCGTCTGGGAAGCCGTCATGACGCCCGCCGGCCACCAGTGCCAGTGCGAGGGCGGCCTGTGCGGCTCGCAGCACTCCAAGACCGGCCTGCGCTGTATCCGCACGGCGAGCACCGGCCGCCTGGTCGTCGCCCCCGCGGATCTCACGCTGGGACCGGTCGCCGCTGCGGCGGTGCCGGTCGAGCAGCTGCGCGCCTGGTGCCCCGACTGTCACGCGAAGGCTCAGCGCCGCCAGCTGACGGCCGCCGCCGAGCGTGAGCAGCAGGCCGACGACGAACCCCTGTCCCTGTTCTGACGACCTCGGCCGCCCCCGCGACATTCGGGGGCGGCCTCCCACCCATCGAACCACGGAGAGCCCCATGGCACTGCACCTCACCGGCCTCAGTACCGAGGACGTCGCCGAGGTCGTCGACTGCCTTCTGCTCGGCGCCGAGCAGACCGCCAACCCGCAGATCGCCGAGAGCCGTCGCCGCCTCGCCAACGGCATCGGCGACGCCCTCGACTCCCTGCCCGCGCCCGAGGCCGGAGCGGAGGAGTGACCGCCCGCCCCCGCTGCGCCCGTGGCCACTTCCTGCCCGCCACCGGCGAATGCCGCTGCGAGCAGGAAGCACGGCCCCGCTGGCAGGCCGATCTGTGGGGCCAGGGCCTCGCCGCACTCCAGCGCTTCACCATCCGCACCATCACCCTCGCCGGGAGGTACCTGTGAAACCGTCCGCACGCATCCTGCGTTGGCACTACATCGCCGCCGCCGCCCTCGTCGGCCACTGCGCCGCCACCAGCCTCAACGCGGGCGCCTGGTGGTACGGCGTCGGCCTGTTCATCGCCTCCCTCCTGCTGCTCGTCGCCCTCGCCCGCGACGTCGCCGCCGCCCGCGAGACCTGCCGTACCGCCCGCGCTGAAGCCGTCCGCATGCAGCGCGCCGCCCGGATGCGGGACTGGCAGGCCCGGGACCGTGCGGTCCTCGACGGCTGGGACGCGTGGCTGTGCTGCGTGCCCGCCTTCACCAGCCGCGGCGCCGAGCACGACAGCACCCACTGCACCAGGAAGGACCAGGCCGCATGAGCCAGCCCCGCCACACCGCGAGCACCATCACCGACGACGCCCTGGACGCGCTGTACGCCAACGCCAACGAGGGCTGGCGCCGCGGCGACCGCTGGAAGGAGCGCGCCGAGCAGGCCGAGGCCGCGATAGTGCGCGCCGAACGACTCGCCCGCAGGTGGGCCATCCTCCGCACCCACGGTGGCGCCGCCCTCGAACTCCGCGCCGCACTCGCGCAGCCCGAGGAGAACAGCACCCCGTGACCTGCGAACTGTGCGACCGCGCGTCCAGCGGCTACCTGTGCAACCGGCACCGGGCAGAGCTGGACGCGCGGTTGCGTGCCCTGCCCGCCCTGTACAACGAGGTCGGCGAGTACCTCATCCCCCGCGCCACCGGGTGGGGCGAGATCGTCTCCACCCGGGCGGCCGCAGGGCCCCGCTCCCCCGTCAACGAGGACGTCATCGACACTGTGAACTGGGCCAGGGCCGCCGAGATCCTCCGTTCCTGGCGTGAGGACGTCCGCCGCATCCGCTGGCCGCACCGCGGGACCACGCCGCCCGGCGGCCTCGCAGAGGACTGCCGGTGGATCGCCCAAGAGCTGGACTGGATCGTCGCGCAGTACCCAGCGGCCGGCGACCTCGCCCGGGAGGTCGCCGAGTTGAACCGGTCCGTGCGCACGGTCGTCGGCGACCCGGAGCCCCGTCCGCAGCGTCTCGGCTCGTGCGTCGCCCTGGTCGGGGAGGGCGTGGTGTGCGGGGCGGTCATCTCGCGGATGCCGGGTGAGACGCAGCTGCGGTGCCGGTGGTGCGGCACGGAGTACGGGCCCGCCGACTATCTGACGCTGCACCACTTCCAGCCTGCTGATTCGGCGTGATGCGCACCCGATGCGTTCAACACCCTGGACATTGTGTTCAGGGTGTTGAATACTGGCGTGGTCGCTCACCTCATCGGAGGGCGTCGCACAACTGAAAGCGGCCTGAACCAGGGACGGCAATCCCTGGCCAGGCCTAACCGAGACCCTGGTATGAGCAGGAGACACCGGCTGTGACCGATCATTTCGCGCGCCCCGAGCGCGCCGCAACCTCCCGCGAGGAGCGTGTAGCCGAGCTGCACCGGCTCTGCGACGCGGACTACGCCAGCACCGCCGCCCGCCGTAAGGCCGACCTGAGCCAGCCGCTGTACGGCTCGGCCGCCATGGTCGTCCGCGAGCAGCTGCGCGAGCCCACCGACCTCCAGGTGGCCGTCGAGGTCGCCCGGCACGTCCTCGACTGCGACAGCTCCCTGACCCTGCGCGAGGCCCTGCGCCTGCTGCTGCGCGCCCTCGACGTCCACGCGGCCACGCCACTGCCCGCCGAGGCGCCGCCCGCGCTGCGCTGCCCAGCCGCGACCGCCAGCGACACCAGCCCGTGCGGCGGGCCCGTCGCCGTCCTCGTCCTCGGCCTCGGCGAGGGAGGCACCGCCGGCTGCGAGCACCACGCGGCCCGCCTCATCGCCGCTGCCCCCGGCACGTACCCGGTCGCCCTCCCGCACGCCCCGGAAGGCGCCGCCACTCGCGTCCACCGGGCCGCCGGAGAGGCAGGCCGCCGATGAGCACCGCCTATGACCCGCTGTACGACCCGGCCAAGGCGCCCGAGGGGCCGTTCGACCTCGACGTGGAGGTCGCCGTCACCCGGCAGATCCTCGCCGAGACCGCCGGTCTGAACATCCATGACGACGTCGCCATGATGAGCGCGGCATTCTCCCTCAACGCCCGGCTCCGCTGCCTGCTGGCCGCCGTCGAGGCTGAACGAGGTGAGCAGCGATGAGGAAGCTCACCGGCTGGCAGGTCGCCGTCCTGGTCGTCGCCGCCGTCCTCATGGGCGGTGTCGGCGCCGCCGGCGGATGGGGCACCTACACCAACGCGGTCACCGAGTTCCACCGGCAGGCGACTGCCGCGGGAGTCGTCGCCGCGGGCGAGGGCCTGACCCTGATCCTCGCCCTGGTCATGCTGCTGCGCACGATGCTCGGGCAGTCCTCCCCGGCTGTCGTCCGGTTCGGGATGTGGCTCGCGCCGGTGTCCGCGGCGTGCATCGGCGTCACGATCGCCGAGACCGCCCGGGAGGCCGCGGTGTACGCGGTCACCCCGCTGGCCATGTCCGGCGCCGCCGAGGGGCTGGGGTTCGTCGCCCGGTCGGTCGTCGTCTACACCAGCGGCGTGGACGCCGAGACGATGCGCCGCAACGCCGACACCGCCCGGCAGATCGCCTACCACGGAGCCGTCGCCGACGGGCACCCCGGGCGGCTGAAGAAGTGGCACGCGCAGCGCCGCTACTGGCAGCTCGCCCGCCACGTCGGTGTCGGCGACGCCGAGCTGGGCGCCGGCCTGGTCGACGTCCAGCGCACCCGCGTGAAGGACGGCGCGGACGCCCGCCTCGCCAAGATGTACGGCGCCGCCCCGGCCCCGGCCGTCGAGGACGCCCGGGCCCGGCCCACGCCGGTGACGCCGGCCGATGCGCTGCGCGAGCTGTTCGCCGAGATGCACCCGGCAGACGCGATCAGGCTCGGGCGTGATGCGCACCCCGATATGCGGCCCGCCGACCTCGCCGAGGTCCTGACGCAGAACGGCCTCCCGGTCACCGCCGTGCAGGTCGCCCTCGTCCTCTCCGAGCGGCCCCCGGAGTACGAGCTTCACCGGGACGATGCGCCCGCGCATCAGCAGGTCACCGCCCTGCCACCCGTCAACCTCCAGGGCGCCGTCGAGGAAGCCGCATCAGCCCTCGGCTCGGACCCCAAGCCGCGGGCCATCGTCGAGCACATCGAGCGGCACCGGCGGATCGTCGTCGATGAGGCCTACGTCCGCACCGCCCTCTCTCGGCTCGCCAGGAGGGCCGCCCCGCCCGCTGATGCGCCGGTGAAGCGCGACGAGGGCAACGGAGGCTACGCATGAGCGAGGCCCTGGAGAAGGCGGAGGCCGCCGCCCGCGAGGCCGCGCAGAACACCGTGAGCGTCGAGAAGATCGTGGCCGCCGTCCTCGCCGCGCAGGCCGCGCAGCAGCAGCCCACCCCGCCCGCCCCGGCACCCCGCCCGGAGTTCGACGCCAAGAAGTGGATCGTCATCGGCGGCGTCGTCGTCTCGGTGGGCCTGGTCGGGGCCCTGTTCGCCCTGGCCATCGCCATCGCCGCGTGCGCCGGAACCGGCAGCTTCCTCATCCTCCGCAGCGTCTACCTCCAGACCCAAAAGAACCGCTGACCAGCACACCAACCCTGAGAGGACGTGCCATGGGATACGCCCAATACGAGGTCTTCCGCGACGGCGAGAGGATCGAAGCCGGGTACGCCGTCGAGGCCACCTGTGACAAGACCGGCTGCACCGCCGCGATCGACCGCGGCCTGGCCTTCCTGTGCGGCCAGACCCCCGGCGGCGACGAGCACGGGTGCGGCGGCTACTTCTGCGCCGACCACCTCACCGGCAACCAGCAGTGCGAGCCCTGCGCCGAGAAGGCCGCCGAGGCCAACACCTGGGTCGACCCCGCCAGCGGGGCCAGCTACGACCTGCGCGACCAGTACCTGCCCCCGGGCGAGCAGTACCGACCCGACGGCTGGGTGTGGAAGCACCTCGGCACCTTCCAGGACGACGTGCCCGTGCTCGTGCCGGTCAAGCTGCCCGGCCTGACGCCCGGCGCTCACTCCGGCTGCGCCATCACGGCCTACGACTTCCAGGTGGCCGGATCGGTGGCCTGGCGCCAGCAGCAGATCGAGAAGGCCGCCAGGGGCTGACCTGCCCTTCCGTCCCCCACGGCCCGCCCGTGGGGGTGCGGTGGGGCCGGACAACCCGGCCCACCCGAGGAGGAACTGATGGACCGCACCCAGCACCTCGCCCTGGCCGACGAGGCCGTCACACGCGCCACGCGGCTCGCCGAGGAGGCCGCACGCCACGCCAGCAGCACCCGGGAGCACACGCCGGCCTACGCGGCCGCGTCCGAGGCCTGGAGCACCGTCGCCCGCACCCACGCCGCCATCGCCGCCCTGCACCCCGCCACAACCTCGGAGGACTGACCCATGGCCGACGGCGTCCAGTTCCGCGACTTCACCCGCGCCGAAAAGGCGCAGATCACCGCACTCACCGCCCGCATGGCCATGCCCCGCGCCAACATCACCAAGTTGCGCCGGCGAGTCGAGGCCATCGAGAACAAGGCCGCCAGCCGCAAGAGCAAGTAGCTCAACCCCGGGGCGGCGCTCTACCGCCAAGCAGCCGCCGCCCCGGGCCTCCCGACCCTCAGCAGAGAGCAGGAAGCCCTCATCATGACGGACACCGTCCCCGAGCAGGTCAACGGCCACGCCAACCCCGAAGTGCAGCTGCTCAAGTTCGCGCCGCCTACGCCCGAGGCCCCGCCGGCCGCCCCCGCCAAGCCCAAGCGGCGCGTGCGCATCGACCACCTGCGCCGCGCCGTCGTCCAAGTCCGCGAAGGTGACGGCTACCGCACCCTCGTCCGGCACGGCGCCTACACCCTCGGCGGCGCCCGCCTGCTCACCCGCCGCGCCTGGGACTCCCGCACCACCGCCCGCCACGAGCGCATGATGCGCGCCGCCGAGGCCGCCGGGAACGAAGAGCTGGTCCGCCAGTGGGAACAGCGCGCCTACGCCTACCGCTTCGCCCGCCACCGGCGCCGCGTCGAAATCCTCCAGATGGTCGCCACCGCCCCCAAGACCATCGCCACCGGCGCCGGAGCCGGAGCTGGCGTCCTGCTGCTCCTCGGCGTCCTGCTCGCCTGGGGCACCGGCGACGTCCACCAGGTCCTCACCCCGCTCAACGCCACCGTCGAGGCGCTCACCTGGGTCTCCTTCCTCGCCTCCGTCGTCTGGGAGCCCGTCCTCTACTCGCTGCCCGTCGCCGCCGTGCTCGCCGCCTGGGCCGCCGGCCGCCGCCAGCACACCGCACCCGCCTGGGCCCTGCCCGCCGACGCCGAAGACCGCGACACCGTCCCCGACGAAGGCGCCATCCTCAAGGCCCTCCGCAATCTCGGCATCGCCCCGCTGAACAAGGCCTTCAAGGACGGATGGCAGCCCCGTTGGGTGTCCCCCACCACCCGGTCCGGACCCGGCTGGCACACCCAGCTTCAGCTCCCCATGGGCGTCACCGTCGAAATGATCAACGGCAAGAAGAACGTCCTGGCCCACAACCTGCTGCGCAAGCCCGTCGAGGTCTGGCCCACCGAGCCCCCCAAGCAGCCCGGCACCCTCGACCTGTGGGTGGCCGACCAGGGCTCCCTGTCCGGGCCGACACCGCCGTGGCCGCTGCTCACCGAGGGCACCACCGACTACTTCAAGGGCGTGCCCGTCGCCGTCTCGCAGCGCGGCGAACCCATCATCGGCAAGCTCATGGCCGCCAACTGGATGGTCGGCGGCATCATGGGCTCCGGGAAGTCGTCGCTGGTCATCGCCCTACTCCTGGGGGCAATCCTCGACCCGCTCGTGGACGTCGAGGCCTACGTCATGGCCTACAACGTCGACTACGACCCGCTCAAGCCGCGCCTGCGGGCCCTGGTCAAGGGCGACGAGGACGAGCAGATCGAGGCCGCCGTCCACGCCCTGCGCCGCCTGCGCGACGAGGTCACCGAGCGGGGCAAGCTCCTGGAGTCCCTCGGCGGCGAGAACACCAAGCTCACCCGCGAACTGGCCCTGCGGGACCCGCGGATGCGGCCCAAGGTCGTCGTCTTCGACGAGTGCCATGAGCTGTTCATGCACAAGGAGTACGCCAAGGAGGCCGCAGAACTGGCCGTGAAGGTCATGAAGAAGGCCCGGAAGGTCGGCATCACCCTCATCTGGGTCACCGTCTCCCCGACCGCCGACAGCATCCCGCGCGACGTCACCCGCAACACGTCCCACCGCGTGGCGTTCGCCGTCGGCGACCACGTCGCCAACGACGGCCTGCTGGGCTCCGGGAAGCACAAGGCCGGCGTCACCGCCACCACCCTCATCCCCGGCGAGGACATCGGCACCGCCGTCACCGTGGGATTCACCAACAAGCCGTTCGAGGTCATCCGCTCCCACTACGTGCAGCGGGACCCGGACAAGGGCGTAGACGAGGTCACCCCCGTCGTCGAGCGCTCCCTGAAGGCCTACAAGGTCGGCGACGTCTGGGAGGTCCCCGAGACCGCCGCCGACGTACTCACCGACGTGGCCGCCGTCCTCGGCGACCAACCGCGGATGCTCACCCAGGAAGTGCTTCACCGCCTCGCCGAGCGCAACCCAGGCGCCTACCTGGAGTGGGGACCGACCGACCTCAAGCGGGAGCTGGAGCGCTACGGCGCCGAGCAGTACAAGAGCGCCGGCAAGTCCATGGTGTCCCGCGAGCGCATCCAAGAGGCGATCCTGGACCGCCTCTCCGAGGCCGACGAGGACGAGGGAGACGCCGAGATCTGAGGGAGTTCTCCCTACCCGCCTCCCTCCCCTGCCTCCCTCACGGCCACCTGCGGAAACGCCCGTTGAGGGAGGCGAGGGAGGCACCACGCAGAAGCCCTGGGAAACGGGAAACAGGGCTGTGCGACTCCCCCGTGCGGCCTCCCTCCCTGCGGGCATCATGAGGGTATGGAGTCACAGCTCATCCGCCCCGGCCACCTCACCGCCCACCAGACCGCGCGGCTGCTCGGCGTGAGCCTGGAAGGCGTCCGCCAGCTCGTCCACCGAGGCCAGCTCACCCGATCCGGTGGCACCCCCCGGCAGCCCTGGTACGCCGTGGACGACGTCCGCGCCCTTGACACCGCACGCCGCAAGAAGAGGGCATTGGCCAACACTGCTTGACCGCAGGTCAGCCGGTCTGTCACGATCCCGGTGTACAGCTGTGCCCTCAAACGGCACCCACGAACGCACGACGAAGCCCCGACCGTATGGGTTCCCGGTCGGGGCTTCGTCGTGTCACAGCCGTATCACCGCGCCTTCACGGCGCCTCCACATGTCCGATGATGGCCCCGCCAGCATCAGCCATCCCTGGGGGAACCATGCGCGCCCGCACCGCCACCGCCGCCACCCTGTCCGTCCTCGCCCTCGCCCTCACCGCATGCAGCAGCGACGACCCCGCGCCGGACGAGACCGCGACCGCGTCGAGCAGCCCGGCCCCCGCTTCACCCGCCGACGCTCGCGGCTACGACAGCGCGCAAGCCATCGCCGACGCGCTCGCCGGCGCCGGGCTCAAAGTCTCCAAGCCGCAGGAGAACACCGAGCAGACCTACATCAGCGAGGTCGGCGGGAAGGCCTACAAGCTCACCATCACCGACGGCGACCAGGCGCCCGGCGAGGCCGGCATCAACATGTTCCCCAACCCCGAGGCCCTGAACGGGTGGATCCCGCTGTCCAAGCAGTTCGGCGGCGTCGCGGTCACCGCAGACACCTGGGCTGTCAGCCTGCCCACCGACGGCGCGGCGCGGGACGACAGCGTGCGCCTCGCCCCGAAGGTCGCTGAGGCCTTGGACGGCACCGTGCAGAAGTAGCCGACACAGACTCACGACGGAGCCCCGGTCGCCGCTCACGGCCCGGGGCTGCGTCGTGCCATCCGTCCGCTGTCCGGCGATGGGGCAGAGAGCCTCCCCCGCGGGCGTCCCGAGCACGGACGTTCGCCAGGTGCGCGCGCAGCGCCCGGGCAGCGGACACAGTGCGGGGCCGCGCTGCTCTTCCGCGGCGCCTGGTGGAGTCATCCATCGCGCGGCGGTACGACTCCCGCGGCCCCGCACGCCACCGGAGGACCGATGCCCGAGACCACCACAGCCGCGCGCAGCAGAGCAGCCGAGGCAGCCCACCAGCTGGCCAAGAAGGGCGCGCACGTCCACCTCGTCAGCGAGGGACAGGGCGTCTGCCTCAAGGGCGTGTGCAACCTCCACCCTGTACTCCCCTCGCCGAGGTAGGCGTGGCCACCGACCGCGGCGAACTCACCAGCTACGAGTACCGCCAGATGCGGGCCCGCGTCCTCGCCGAGTCCGACGTCTGCCTGGTCTGCGGCCACGGCCACGCCACCGCCGTCGACCATGTCCAGCCCGTGAGCAAGGGCGGCGCCCGGCTCGACCCCGACAACCTGGCGCCCATCCACGGCAACGCCGGCTGCCCCGTCTGCCTCCGCAAGTGCAACGCCGAGAAGGGCGACCGCCCGCTGAGCGAGGTCGTGCAGCTGCACACCAGCGTCGACTGGTTCGCCGGACCATGAGGAGCCCCGCCATGCAGACCATCAACCGCCTACTCCTGCGCTTCGGCTACGTGCTGGCGCCCGCGCCGCCGAGCGCGAAGATGCTGCGCGAGCACGCCAACGTGTCCGAGGTCCATCACCCGAGTCGCGGCGGCCGAACCGTCGTATGGCTGCGAGGCATCGCCGACCTCGTCGACCACGGCCGGCCCGATCAGCGTTGAGGTCTCGCGATCTTTTAGAAATCGGACATATCGCAACCCCGCGCCCCCCTGTCATTTTTCTCCCCCCGGGCCAATGACACCCGATGATCATGGAAGGGGTTGGCGCCATGGGCTCCGTCGAGGACGCCGTGCGCAGCGACGTCGAGCAGCTCGGCGACCTGGTCGGCGTCGAGCCGTCCCTGACTGAACTGGCCTACGCGCTGGCCGGCCGGATCGACGCCGCGCGGACCGGCGAGTGCGAGACGTGCGGCGAACCGGTCGCCCAGGACGACCGGCTGCTTCCTCAACTGGCACGCGAGCTAAGGCAGACGCTCGCCCAGATCTTGGAGGGACGGGCGCCGGACGATGACGACGACCTCGGAGACCTGGGCTCTCCCGACTGAGGTAGCCGAGGACCTGTACGAGCGGTACGGGCTGACGTGCCCGCCGCGCTGGGGGACGCCGCGCCACCCGGACCGGCCGTCGCTCGGGCCCAAGCTGTGGAAGGTCATGGCCAAGCTCGGCGCCCCGCCGATGCCGTGGCAGAAGTACGTCAGCGACGTGGCGCTGGAGCTGGACCCGGACACGGGCCTGCTCGCCCACCGGGAGGTCGGCCTGTCCGTCTCCCGGCAGCAGGGCAAGACGGAGCTGACCCTGGGAGCGCAGGTTCACCGGGCCATGGCCTGGAAGCGACAGAACATCGTCTACGCCGCGCAGACCCGCGGCATGGCGCGGCAGCGCTGGGAAGACGAGTTCTGGGAGAAGATCTCCAGTTCCGATCTCGCCCGGTACGCGCGCATCCGCAAGTCGAACGGCAACGAGGCGATCCTGTTCCCCGGCAAGCGCTCCCGGATGGGGATCACGGCGAACACGGAGAAGGCGGGCCACGGGCCGCCGCTCGATCTCGGTTTCATCGACGAGGCGTTCGCTCACGAGGACGACCGGCTGGAGCAGGCGTTCTCTCCGGCGATGCTGACCCGGGCGATGGCTCAGCTGTGGTGGGCGTCGGCCGGCGGCACGACCAAGAGCGTGTGGCTGAACAAGAAGCGGGAGAAGGGCCGTGAGCTGATCGAGGCCCTGTTCCAGGCGCTCGCCGAGGACGCCGCCGCCGTGCGGCCGCGGGCCGCCTACTTCGAGTGGTACGCGCCCGAGGACATGGACCGGGCAGACCCGGCGACGTGGCGCGCGACGTTGCCCGCGCTGGGCTTCACGGTGACGGAGGAGGTCATCGCGGCTGAGCTGGAGAAGATGGACCCGGCCGAGTTCGACCGGGCCTATCTGAACCGGACGCGGAAGCCGACGCCGCCGACGGATCCGAACGTGCCCAAGGGGAAGTGGCCAGGGCTGGTCGACGCTGACAGCAAGCCGGTGGCGAGCAGCATGGCCCTGGCGGTGGACGTGTCCAAGGACCGGTCGCACGCGTCGATCGCGGCGGCCTCGGTACGCGCGGACGGCAAGGTGCACCTGGAGGTCGTGGCCCGGCGTCCGGGCACGGACTGGGTGGTGTCCGCGCTGGTGAAGCTGCGCAAGCTGTGGAAGCCGGCCGCGGTGGCGGTCGCCTCGTCGGGTGCGCCGGCCGGGTCGCTCATCGACGACTTGGTGGCCGCAGGCATCGAGGTGTCGAAGGACAAGGCGAAGCCGCAGCGCGGGGACCTGGTCGTGATGCGGGCGGGGGACATCACGGAGGCGTGCGGCCAGCTGGCCGACGCGATGAATCAGGGCACGGTCCGGCACATCGACCAGGTGCCGCTCACGGCCGCCGTGAACGGTGCCCGAACCCGGCGCTTCGGGGATGCCTGGCAGCTGGACCGAACGACGTCGCTGGTCGACATCAGCCCGTTGTGCGCGGTGACCTTCGCCCGCTGGGCGCTGCTTGTCCGGGGCCCGCTGGTGGAGGAGGGATACGACCCGATGGCGAACATCTTCTGAGGAGTGGGCATGGCGAAGAGCGGACGGAGGCGGGGGCGGGCTGTGGCCGGCCGGGCCGCGGAGGCCGCAGGGTTCTGCCTGCGTGCGGCGCCGGGTGTGGCGGGTCCGCTCCTCGTGGCGTATGGGCTGTGGCTGGCCTGGCCCCCGCTGGGGTTCGTGGTGGCGGGGGCCGCGTTGCTGCTGGCGGATCGGAGGATGCTGTGAGCTTGTGGTGGCGCGGCCGCAGCCAGCGGCCGGAAGGTCGGTCGCAGCGCGACGGAGGGATGTCGCTGGACCAGGTGCTGTCGCTGTTCAAGACGGCCCGGTCGTATGGGGACGTGGACCTGTCCCGTGCCGAGTCGTCGCTGCAAGCGGTCGCCGTGTGGTCGGCATGCGACCTCATCGCCTCGATCGTCTCGGAGCTGCCCGTCGGTGTCTTCCGCGGTCAGGGGGAGGACGCGCGGAAGCTGCCCACACCCTGGTGGCTGGAGGACCCGGACGGCTCGGGACACGGGCTGGCGGACTGGCGCTACCAGGCCATGATGTCGTGGCTGCTGCGCGGCAACCTTTTCGGCGACGAGTTGCAGCGTGCCACGGCCGGCTTCCTTCAGCAGGTGCGGCTGTTCCACCCAGACGAGATCTCCGGCTGGATGGACGAGGGCGAAGTGCGGTGGGCGGTCAACGGGCAGCAGGTCACCGACTCGCGCGCGTTTCTGCACCGGCGCGTCAACCCGCTGCCCGGTGTGGAGCTGGGCATGTCCCCGGTCCGGCTGCACGCGACGACGATCGGCCTGCAACTCACCGGCTCCCGTTTCGGGCTTCAGTGGTTCCAGGACGGGGCGCACCCCTCGGCGATCCTGAAGAACAGCGAGGTCACTCTGGACGACGGGCAGGTCCGGACGGCGAAGGACCGGTTCCTTGCCGCCGTGCGCGGGACCCGGGAGCCGGTCGTGTTCGGCAAGGGCTGGGAGTACGAGACGATCCAGGTCGCCCCGGAAGAGTCGCAGTTCCTCCAGACGCAGGGCTACTCCGCCGCGGAGTGCGCCCGCATCTTCGGGCCTGGCATCGCCGAGATCCTCGGCTACGAGACCGGCGGCAGCATGACCTACGCGAACATCCAGGACCGCGAGCTGACGCTGCTGAAGTTCTCGATGGGCAAGTGGCTCCGGCGCATGGAGCGGCTGCTGTCCGACTTCCTGCCCCGACCCCAGTACGTGAAGTTGAACCGGGACGCGCTGCTGGAGACCAACACCTTGCAGCGGTACACGGCGCACGCGTCGGCGCTGTCGAACAACTGGGAAACGATCAACGAGGTGCGGCGGCTGGAAGAGCTGCCGCCCGTTCCGTGGGGCGACGCCCCCTTCACCCCGGCGACCGCGCCGCCGGACACCGATGACGCTGAGGCAGAGGAGTGACCATGGCCGCGATCCGCGGACTGAAGCTGATCCGTGGCGCCGCGATGGCGCCGACCCTGACCAAGACCCGGGCCGACACCGACGTGGTCGACGCAGGCGACACCGAAACGGCCGACGACACCGGCGACGTGATGACGGTGGAGTTCTCCCGCTTTGACACCTGGTACGAGATCAACTCCTGGTACGAGGGGCGCTTCCTGGAGAAGACCGCACGCGGTGCCTTCAAGCGCACGATCAAGGCGCAGGGTCCGGCCGGGGTGAAGGTGCTGTTCAACCACGGCCGTGACTTCACCATCGATCAGAAGAGCCTCGGCGTCGCCAGCGTCCTCGAAGAGAGGGAGACCTCCCCGTACATGGAGGTGCCGCTGCTGGACACCTCCTACAACCGCGACCTCATCCCCGGGCTGCGCGCCGGCGCCTACGGCTCCAGTTTCATGTTCGAGGTCGTGCGCGAGGACTGGAACCACGACCCGGGCGCGTCCGACCACAACCCCGACGGCCTGCCCGAGCGGACCATCAAGGAGGTCCGTCTCTTCGAGGCAGGCCCCGTCACCTGGCCGGCCAACCCCGACGCGACCGCAGGCCTTCGGTCCGCGACACGGTCGGGCGTGGACTGGCTGATGGAGTCGCTGCGCGAGCGCGACCAGGACCAGACCGAGGAGCTGCAGCGCAGCTTCGATGCCTTCCGGGCCATGCACGGACTCAGCACCCCCTCGGAGGAGGGGCCCGCTGCCCGGCACCAGCCCAACCCGCTGACCCCGGCACCCGGCACCGAGCCGGCCCGCCACGTCGACGGACTCTCCGCGGCGGCACGCCGTCGCCGCATGACCCTACTCGGCGTGAAGAGGTAGAGACGATGACGAAGAAGCACGACGACGAGCCGGCGTTCGAGCGGGCCAAGGACCTCAAGGCGGCCACCGAGCGCGTCGGCCAGATCCACCAGGAGATGGAGGTCATCGACAGCGAGGCCGGGGGCGAGGACCTCGACGAGACCGCGCAGCGCAGCTGGGACGACCTCGAAGAGGAGCTGAAGTTCCGCGAGGGCGAGGTCCGCGCGTTCGAGCGGTCCGAGCGTCTGCGTGCCTCCCGCGACCGCTGGTCCTCCACCCAGTTCTCCCCCCAGAACGACCCGTTCGCGGACGACCCGCGGTCCCTGTCCGGCCGCGCGGTCTACGACCGGTCCATGGCCGTGGTCGACTCCTCGCTCGGCGGCCGCCACCTGCGCGACGACCAGAAGTCCCAGGTGCAGCACGTCCTGCGGACGCAGACCGGCGACACCAACGGTGAACTGGTCGGTCGGCTGCTGCTGGCCACGGAGAACCCGCACTACCGCAGCGCCTTCCAGAAGATCGCCGCCAGCCAGACGCCGATCTTCACCCCCGAGGAGTCCCGCGCGATCGAGCAGGTGCAGCTCATCAAGCGCGCCATGTCCATCGGCGTGGATGCCTCAGGCGGCTTCGCGGTACCGGTGCTGATCGACCCGACGATCATCCTGACGGCGCAGGGATCGGAGAACGACATCCTGCGTCTGGCCCGCGTGGAGACCATCACCAACGACACATGGCGGGGCCTGTCCAGCGCGGGCGTCTCGTGGTCGTTCAAGGCGGAGGCGGCCCCGGCCGGGGACAACTCGCCGACGTTCGCCCAGCCCGAGGTACCGACGCACCGCGCGGATGGCTTCATCCCGTTCTCCATCGAGATCGGCATGGACTGGCCCGGCTTCGCTGAGCAGATGTCCGGGCTGCTGGCCGAGGGCTACGACGAGCTGCTGGCCGAGAAGCTCACGACTGGGTCGGCGACCGACGAGCCGGACGGCCTGATCGCTTCGCTGGCCGCGCAGGCCTCGCCGGCACCGATCGAGGCGGCCACCTCGGGCGCCATCGCGGCGGCCGACATCTACGGCCTGTGGAACGCGCTGCCGCAGAAGTACCGGCGCCGGGCCAGCGCGGCGTGGCTGTCGTCCACGGACGTGCAGAACACGATCCGCCAGCTGGGTACGACCGACCCGAACTTCACCGTGGACATCACCCAGGAGGCGATCCCGCGGCTGTTCGGCAAGGAGTACCCCATGAACGACTTCATGGCGGACCTCCCGGCTGGCGCGGGCAGCGAGGCGCTCCTCGCGGTCGGCGACTTCAAGGGCTACCTCGTCGCGCAGCGCGCGGGCATGACCGTGGAGTTCATCCCGCAGCTGTTCGACACAACCAACAACCGGCCCACCGGGCAGCGCGGATGGTTCGCCTGGGCGCGGGTCGGCGCCGGCGTGGTCAACCCCCAGGCGTTCCGCCTGCTCGTCAACAACGACGGCGTCTGACCGCTGACACGGCTGGCACCGGGGGCCGCTGCCGTCCACCGGGCGGCAGCGGCCCCCGGGCCGTAGAGAGGAGACGGAATGAAGTACGTGAAGCGGTCCATGGCCGTGCGCTGGTCCGGCGGCACGGTGAGCCTGCGTGAGGGCCAGTCGATCGGCGACGACCACCCGCTGGTGGACGAGCGGCCGGACCTGTTCACCGACACGGAGCCGGAGCCGGACATCAAGATGCCGGCCGTACCCGGACGCCACGGCGCCCCGCGGGTTGAGCGGGCCACCCGTGCGCCCGGCGAGGTCCGCAAGGCGGCCCCCAGCAAGCGGACCGCGAAGAAGACCACGGCCCCGCCACCGGCTGAGTGACGTATGGCGGTCACCGAGTACGCCACCCGCGAGGAGCTGAAGCTGCACCTGTCCATTGAGGCGGACGACACCAGTCGTGATGCGCTGCTGGACCGCGTGCTGAAGGCCGCTTCGCGGGGGATCGACAAGGCCACCGGCCGACCGAGTCGCGGCTTCTGGCTGGACGACGAGCCAACGGCGCGCACCTACCGGCTGGACGGTCGGATCGTGTGCAGGCGTGAGGGCGACCTGCTTCTGGTCGACGAGATCGGCGTCTCCACCGACATGCTGGTGGAGACCGGGGCCGGGGCTTCCTGGTCGGCCCTCACTGGCTACGAGACGACACCCGACAACGCGCTGGCCGACGGCCGCCCGGTCACTGGGCTGCTGCGCATCGGGTCCACCTGGGGCACCGCGTCGACACGTATCAGGATCACCGCCCGCTTCGGCTGGCCGACGATCCCGGACGACATCACGGAGGCCTGCCTGATCCAGGCCTCCAGGCTGTTCAAGCGGAAGGACTCCCCAGAAGGCGTGATGGGCTCCTCGGAGTGGGGTGTCGTCCGCTTGTCGCGCCGGGACCCGGACGTGTGGAACCTGATCGAGCCCTACCGCATCGACGGCTTCGGATAGGAGTCACCCCGTGCAGATCTCCGCTGTGCGGGACGCGATCGCGGCCGCGGCCGCCGTCGTCGTCCTGCCCCCGGGCGCTGGGAAGCTCAAGTGCACCGGCTACGTCCCGGACGCGATCCTCGCCCCGTGTTTCTTCGTCGGGGAGGTCGAGGTCAACTTCGACAAGGCGATGGGCCGCAAGCTCGATGAGCTGCTGTTCACGTGCCGCGTGCTGGCCGGCCGCCAGGACGACCGCTCCTCACAGCGCATCATCGATGCCCTGCTGTCCGGGTCCGGCCCGGCCTCGCTGAAGCAGGCGATCGAGCAGGCCCGCGGCGCGCCGGGCGAGATGGCCCTGGGGGGCCTGGCCGACGACCTCCACCTGCAGCGAGTGCAGGGATACAGGTGGTTCGAGCACGCGGCCTCCACCTACGTCGGCGCTGAGTTGGTCCTGAAGGTCATCGGAGACGGGAGTACCTGAGATGAAGATCCGGATCCTGGTGGGCGGGCCCGACGGAGCGGTGCTGCACGATCGGCCGTGGCCTGCGGTGGGCGACGTGGTCGACGGCCTGCCGACGACCGTGGCCGCTCACCTGGTGGCCTCCGAGGTGGCCGAGGAAGTCACCGATCGCCCGCCGCCGGCGCGGCGCGGCAAGAGCAGGAAGGAGGACGGTGATGGCTAAGTCCGTCCTGCTCAACGTCAGGTGCTTCGCGGTCGGGTTGGACCTGACGAGCGTCTCCAACAAGATCGAGCTGACCAGCGAGGTAGAGGAGAAGCCCGCCACAAACTACGGCTCCGACGGATACACCGAGGTCGTCGGCGGGCTAGCCTCCGCGCAGATCACGGGTGAGGGCCAGTGGGAAGCCGGGGACGAGACGAAGGTGGATGACGCCACCTGGGCGCAGCTCGGCGGCGTAGGCCCCTGGTCGGTCAGCGGAAACAACAGCGCGGCCGTCGGCGAGCTGGCGTACTTCACCCGCGCGATGCGAGCGGACTACACGCTCCTCGCCGACGTGGGCGAGGTCGCCCCCTGGGTGTCCACGGCGAAGTCGTCCTGGCCGCTGGTGCGGGGCCAGTTCGCCCACCCTCCCGGAACCGCGCGCACCGCCGACGGCAGCGGCACCGGACTGGAACTCGGCGCCGTCGCGGCCGGACGGCGCCTGTACGCGGCGCTGCACGTCCTGTCTGTCGCCGGCACGACGCCGTCCCTGACCGTCCGTGTGGAATCTGCGGAGGACGACACGTTCGCGGCCCCGACCACCCGGGCGGCCTTCGCCGCGGCCGACGAGCCTGGCGGGCAGATCATGCGCACCGACGGCACCGCCATCACGGACACGTGGTGGCGCGTGGCGTGGACCATCACCGGCACGACGCCGTCGTTCCTCCTGGCCGCTGCTCTCGGCATCGGCTGACCCAACCCGTTCCTGCCCCGTCCCCGTCCCGGGGTGCGGGTGTCTCGCCATGCCTGAAAGGGGGGCAGCCGTGCCGACGATGGTGCTGACTGCCGAGTTCCTGTCCATCAACTCCAACGACCTGAGCGAGTACACCCGCAAGGCTGAGGTGGCCGTCGAGGTGGAGGAGAAGGACGTCACCAACTACAAGTCGCTGGGCTGGAAGGAAGTCATCGGCGGCCTCAAGTCCGGCACGCTGGCCTGCGAGTTCCTCCAGGACATGGCTGCCACCAAGCTGGACTCGATCATGTGGCCGCTCATGGGCACGGTCGTGCCGTTCGAGGTGCGCGCCGACCAGGCCGCCGTCGGCCCGTCCAACCCGTCCTACTCCGGCAACATCCTGATCAACGGCTGGTCGCCGATCACCGGTTCGGTCGGTGACGAGAACACCGTCTCGCAGGACTTCACCACGTCCGGGGCCGTGGCCCGGGCCACCGCGTAGGTGCCTGCTGTGGCGGACACGTCACGGCTCTCCCTGGAGCTGACCGCGACGAACCTGCGGAACATCTCCCGCGCGCTCCGGGCCGAGGAGGACGGCAAGGAGCTGCGGAAGGAACTCACGCGGAACATGCGCGAGGCTCTCAAGCCGGGGGCTGCGCAGGCCAAGAGCGCGATCATGTCGATGGCGTCGACGACGCCGCACTCCGGCCCGGCACTGAAGACGTCTATCGCCCGGAAGATCCGGCCCGAGGTCCGCATCAGCGGGAAGTTCCCCGGCGCCAAGATCAAGGCGTTCAAGACGAAGAACCTGCGGGACTTCCCCAACGCGCCCAAGAGGACCAACCGCGCGTCCGGCTGGCGGCACCCGGTCTACGGCAACCGCGAGGTGTGGGTGCAGCAGACAGGCAAGGTCGGCTGGTTCGACCGCGCGTTCGAGGGCCAGGACGCCCACTACGAGAGGCAGGTCCAGTTCGCCCTGGCGGACATGGTCAACCGCATCGCATCCCGCTCCAACTGACCCCGAGGAGGGCCCCGTGCGGGTCACGTACAACCCCGAAGACGGCGAAGAGCAGGTCTTCGACTACAACCCGAACAAGCTCCTGTCGGCCGAGCGGGAGGCGCTGGAGAAGCGCACCGGGCGGGCGTTCAAGGACTTCGCCATGGGCGTCCTCAAGGGCGATTCCCTGTGCCGGCGGGCGCTGCTGCACGTCCTGCTCAAGCGCCAGCACCCCACGATCGCGTTCGACGACGTCGACTTCTGCTGGGACGAACTCACCATCGAGATGACCAAGGGTGAGATCGACCTCGCGGTGGAGCGGCTGCGGGAGAAGAACGGCGACGAGGACATGATCGAGGCCATGCTCAAGGGCTACGACGAGGCGCCGGAGGACGAGGGAAAAGCCCGGCTGCCGTTCGCCGTCTGAACCACCTCGGCAACGCGGCTCACCTGCTGCACCTCACCCCGCGGGACTGGGACCTGCTCACGGTCGAGGAGACGGATCACCTCCTGGCCTGGCTGGACGAGTACCTCGCGCAGATGGAGAAAGCCCGCCAGCAGGCCAAGCGGCGGTGACACCCCTACCGGAGGGAGGCCGCCGTGTCGGACACCAGCCTCGTGTTCTCTCTGTCCGCCCGGGACAACACCGGGCCCGGGATGCGCTCGGCCCGGGACACGGTGGAGACCGAGACGGACGGGATGGCGGACGCCGCCGCCCAGAACGGCAGCCGGATGGGGACAGCGCTCGCGGCGGCCGGCGCTGCTGCGGGCGCCCTGGCCGGGGCGGCGCTGATGTCGACGTTCGCGCAGGCGATGGACGTCTCCGAGGCGACCACCCGCCTGGAGGCGCAGCTGGCGAACACGACCGCCGACGTCGGCGCGGCCACCGACGCCATGACCAACGTGTTCACCGACGGCTGGGGCGAGTCCGCAACCGAGGTGGGCGACGCGATCAAGTCCGTGACGCTCAACATGGACGAGTTCACCGGGGACCAGCAGGGCCTGGAGGACATGACCAAGAAGACCCTCGGACTCGCGAAGGCCTTCGACCAGGACCTCAACAAAGCCACGGCGTCCGCCGGGCAGCTGGTCAAGACCGGCCTCGCCGACGACTTCGACGAGGCCATGGACCTCATCGCCGCGGGCCTGTCCAGCACCGCGAACAAAAGCGATGACCTCTTGGACACGTTCAACGAGTACTCGACCTTGTTCCGCCGGGTGGGCCTGGACGGCAAGACGGCCCTGGGCCTGATCAGCCAGGGCCTGGAAGCAGGAGCCCGGGACGCCGACGCGGTCGCGGACGCGATCGGCATCTTCTCCGAGACTGCCCTGGCCGGCGGCAAGGACGTCAACGCCGCCTTCGGGTCGATCGGCCTGAACGGCGAGGACATCGGCCGCAAGATGCGCGCGGGCGGCGACCAGGCAACCCAGGCACTCCAGGACACGATGGACGCCCTGCGCAACACCGACGACGCCACGGTCCGCCTCGGCGCCGCACAGACCCTGTTCGGGGACCTCGCCAACACCCAGGCGGACGCCCTGTACGCCCTGGACCCGGCGAGCGCTGCAGCGGCCGGGGGGTTCGAGGACGTCGCCGGCGCCGCCGACAAGGTCGTCGACAAGCTGGAGGACTCTCCGGCAATGAAGATGGAGGCGTTCAAGCGGACCGTCCAGCAGAACATCATCGACTTCCTCGGCGGCGTCGTCCTGCCCGCCGTGATCAACTTCAAGGACCGGTTCGGCAGCGAGATCAACGCCGCCTGGGAGGCCGCCGGGCAGGGCGGCACCGAGGGCATCGACCGCATCCTCGACTTCGTGTTCGTCCTCGGCCAGCGCCTGGGCGAGCGGATCGTCACGGACCTGGTGCCGCGGGCCATCGAGGGCCTGCGCGGTGCGGGGCAGCGCGTCGCCGAGTGGGCCATGGCCAACCCCCTGGAAGTCCTCCAGGCCGTCGCGATCGCCGGCGCGATCCTGCTCGCGGTGGCCGCGCTGCCCGCGCTGGTCGCCGTCGGCATCAGCGCCGTCGGCATCTCCCTCATGGTCGGCTTCGTCTCCAGCCTGATCGGCGGCCTGGTCGACAACGCGCCCCGCTGGTGGAACAGCTTCACCGGCTGGGTAGGCGACATGGCCGATCAGGCCCCGGTCGTCTTCAACGGCGTCGGTGCGGCGGTGGGAGGCTGGTTCTCCGGCCTGTGGTCCAACTACATCGCCGAGCCCGTCAGCCGCCAGTGGAACAGCCTCATGGGCGGCATCCAGGCCCTGCCAGGTCGTGCCTGGAACGCGCTCGGTGGCCTCGGCAACTCCGTCCGCCAACGCGGCTGGGAGGCGTTCCAGTCGATGAAGGACGCCGCCGTCAACCGGGCCGCATCCCTCGTCTCCTACGCGCGGGGCATCCCGGGGAACCTGGCGGGCGCCCTCGGCAACCAGGGCTGGCGCATGTACAACGCGGGCCTGGACTTCGTGTACGGCATCTGGGACGGCATCTCGGCCGCTGGCGGCTGGCTGTGGTCGCAGGTGTCGAACTTCGCCAGCAACTACATCGTCGACCCGGTGAAGGACTTCCTGCACATCGGCTCGCCGTCGAAGCTGGCGGCGGACGAGATCGGCCACTGGATCCCCGCCGGTATCGCCATGGGCGCCGAGAACAACGCCGGCGTAGTCGACGACGCCATGCGGTCCCTGGTCGACCCGTCCGCCTACCAGGGCGCCGCTGGGCAGATGGGCGTCGCGCCCCCGTCCGCCGGGAACCTCGGTGCCTCGGCCGCCCAGGTACGCGTCCTGTTCGAGTTCGTCGGCGGCAGCAGAGCCTTCCGGGAGTTCTTCCAGGAGTCCGTCCGCACCCAGGCGGGCGGCAGCGTCGTCAAGTTCGCGGAGGGGTGATCATGCCGAGCCTGCCGCCGCCCGTGTGGGCTGAGCTGTTCCACAGCGGGACCTGGAGCGATGTCACCGAGGACGTGCGCGTGACCACGTCCCCGGTGACCGTCACCCGCGGCCAGTCCTCCGAGTCGTCCTCGTCGCAGCCCACCGCCTGCACCTGCGACCTCGACAGCCGGGACAACCGGTACGCGCCCCGCAACCCCATGTCGCCGCTGTATGGGCTGATCGGCCGCAACACGCCGTTCCGCTGGGGGTACACGGTCGGCGGCCCGTGGGCGGTGCTGCCCGGCAACATCTCCTGGAGTGCCCTGTTCGTCAACGAGCACAGCCAGCTGGACGTCACCGGGGACTTCGACCTGCGCCTGGACCTGGCCCTGGAGAACTGGTCCCAGTCGCAGATGCTGGCCCTGCGCTACGTCACCTCCAACGGCGACAACCGGTGCTGGGCCCTGGAGATCCTCGGCGGCTTCCCCACGTTCCTGTGGTCGCCCGACGGCACGTTCGCCAGCCGCATCTCGCAGACCGCGACCGAGCAGGTTGAGGCGTACAACGGGCAGCGCCTGGCGCTGCGCGTCACCCTGGCCCGCGACAACGGTGCGGGCCGCTACGAACTGCGCTTCTACACCGGCCGCACCGTGGACGACGAGGAATGGAACCTGCTCGGCGCCCCGATCACCGGCGCCAGCACCACGCAGGTCTACCCGGGCACCGCCTACATGGAGTTCGGCGGCGGCTTCAACTTCAACGCGGACCCGTCCGGCGGCGCGCTGAGCATGATGCGCGGGCGGGCCTACGCCCTCAAGCTCCTCGACACCGGCGCGGTCAAGGTCAACATGAGTACCGCCGTGTCCGCGCTGCCGGGCGGCGGCACGTTCACCGACGCCTCCGGCCTCACCTGGAACCTCGGCGGCGCCACGACCCTGACCAACCGGCACATCCGCATGTCCGGCGAGGTCCCCGCCTGGCCGCCCACCCGCGACCTGTCCGGCAACGACAACTACGTGTCCATCGCCCCGTCGGGGATCCTGCGCCGGATGGGCGCCGGCACCAAGCCGCAGGACAGTGCCTTGCGCCGGTTCATCAAGACCCAGCGACCGCTGGAATGCTGGCCGCTCACGGACGGAACCGACTCCAAGGCTGCGAAGTCCATGGTCGGCGGCCGGGACATGGTGCAGCCCTACCAGGCCGGCACCGTCGCCCCGGTGTGGGCGGGCGGCCGCCTCGCCGACTGGGTGGAACCGGTCATCGCCGCCAAGGCCGACACGGTCGGCGGCCTCCAGGCATCCGTGCGGCGCGTGTCCAGCGTCGGCAGCAGCTGGAGCGTGGACCTGTTCCTGGCCGGCGGCGGCGCCCCCGCCTCCGGCCAGTTCGTCATCACGGACACCGGCGCGGGCACGGACGCCGACAACCAGGTCAACATCCAGATCGTGTTCAGCGGCAACCTGGACCAGCTGACCCTGATCCGCAACAGCTACGGCTCGGACTCGTCCAGCTCCGCGTTCCTCGCCAACGTGACCGGCGTGGGGATCTACGACGAGCGGCCGCACCACATGCGCCTCACGGTCGAGCCCGGCGCCACGTCGTTCTGGACGCTGTACATCGACGGCCAGTTCAAGCAGGCCGGGAGCCTCACCAGCATCCGGATGAAACCGGTGGGGCGGATCCTGCTGGGGTGGGGGTTCGCCACCATCTCCGGCGCCACCGCCACGGACCGCAGTTTCGGGTACCTGACCTACTGGAACAGCACCGGCCCGACCGCGGCCCGCATGTGGGACGCGTACATGGGCTTCCAGGGCGAGCGGGCCGGCGACCGGATCGAGCGCCTCGCCTCGGAGTCCGGATACGTCGCCTCGGTGGCCGGGGACGCGGTCTACCAGCAGCAGATGGGCATCCAGGACCGCGCGCAGCTGGTCGACCTCCTGGAGGAGGCGTCCCGCACGAACTTCGGGTACCTCCTGGACGCCCGCGACCGCACCGAGGTCATCCACCGCGGGCAGTCCACGCTGTGGAACCAGACGCCCGCCCTGACCCTGGACTACGCGGCGGGCCTGATCGGAGCGCCGTTCAAGCCGGTCGACGACGACCGGCTGACCGAGAACGACGTCAGCGTGAAACGGCAGTACGGCAGCGTGCCCGGCCGGCAGATCCTGGAGAGCGGGGAACTGTCCGTCCTCGACCCGCCCAACGGGGTCGGCCGCTACGACCACGAGTACACGTACAGCCTGTACACCGACGACCAGGCCGACCAGGTCGCCTACATGCGGCTGCACCTGGGCACCTACGCCGGCGTCCGGTACACGCGCCTCACGCTGAACCTCGCGAACGAGCGGGTGTTCGCGATGATCGACGCCATCCTCCGCATCGACGTCGGGGACAAGATCCGGCTGACGAATCTGCCCGCCGACCACGGCCCGGACGCCGTGGACGTCCTCGTCCAGGGCTACGAGGAGAACGCCGGACCCGACGGCTGGACGATCACGTTCAACTGCGCGCCGGGCGAACCGTGGACCACCGGCATCGCCGACGACTACCGGCGCGGCCACGCCGACACCGACGGCAGCGAACTCACCGCCGGCGTCACTGCCACCGCGACCACCGTGCAGCTCACGACCACGGGCGAACGGGCCTGGACCAGCGACCCGTTCGACATGCCATTTGATCTGCGGGTGGGCGGCGAGGTCATCACCGTCACCGCCCCGGGCGCCCTGGTCAACCGTGCGGTGAACCCGTTCACGGACACCGACGCAGCCGGCTGGAGCGCCGAAAGCGGCTCCGCCAGCTGGTCGACGGCCGTAGTGCACCCGGACCCGCACGCCCACGGCTCGCTCCTGCTCACGCCCGCCGGCGGCGCCTCATTCGCAGGCCTCGTCGGCGACCTGTCCGGCGTGGGAACCGTCACCCCCGGCACCAGCTACATCGTCTCCGCCTGGGTGTACTCCCGGAACGGGTGGACCGACGTCCGCCCGTCCGTCTACTGGTACGACAGCGGCGGATCGTTCCTGTCCACCAGCGCCGCCGGAGCCCTCACGGTCCCGGCCGGGCAGTGGACGTTCCTCCAGGAGGCGTTCACCGCCCCAGCCTCCGCGAGCCAGGGCAAGGCCCGCCTGCGGCAGGGCAACACGCCCGCCGCCACGGACCTGCTGTACGCGTGGGCGGTCCGCATCACCTCGGCGACCGCCGGAAGCAGCCCGCAGACGTTCGCGGTCATCCGCTCCGTCAACGGCATCAGCAAGAGCCACGCCGCAGGCGCCGACGTCCGGCTGGCCCACCCCAACTACGCGGCCCTGTAGGAGGCGACAGTGACGAACTGGCTTGCCGGAATGCGCCTCACGGCCGCCCGGCTCTACGAGACCGACCTCATCGGGAGGACGGTTTTCCTCGCGAACCGGGGCACGGGCCAGTCGATCTCCTCGGGCACTGACAGCGCCTCAAACGCCGTGCAGTGGGACGAGGTCACCTTCGACGTCCTCGGCGGCTGGAGCGCCGGCCAGCCCACCCGGTGGACGTGCCCGAGGGCGGGCTGGTGGACGTTCCAGGGCGCCGTCGGCTTCAACAGCAGCACCGGCGGCACGGTCCGCGAATGCTGCTGGTACGTCAACGGCGGCCTCATCTCCATGGGTCGCTCCCACCCGATCAACATGAGCAGCATTGCCTCCGGCGCCCTGACTGTGGACGCCCGTGCCGTGCCGCGGCTCATGTCCGTAGGCGACTACGTCCAGCTGGTCGCGGGCCAGAACAGCGGCTCTGCGCTGGATACGGCCACCGGCTCCTACCGGCCGTACATCTCGATCACCTACTCCGGTCCTCCGTAAGGGAGATACATGTCCGAGATCAACGATGGCTACCGTCCGCTGGAGGCATCCGGCGGTGTCTACGTCTTCGACGAGTCCCTCTCACCGCGCCTCCAGATCAACGTGGCCATCAAGGCCGACGCGGGCGAGTACCCGGCAGAGGCCGCGGCCGCCGTCATCGCGGGCGTAGCCGCCGTCAAGGAGTCGCTGGAGGCGTCGTTCCCCAGCGTCGCCGCCCAGATCACCCCCACGGTCCTCGTCGGGGCCCGGGAGATGCAGTAGCCCGTCCCCCACCATCCGCCCCGCGCCACCTGGCCCGGGGCGCACGCATGTCTGGAGACCCCATGGCCACACCCCTGTCCGCAGGAGCGTTCCTCTCCGCGCTGGAGAAGGAAGGCGTCGTCGTCGTCGAGGTCGGCGACTGGCGCAACCACAACCGCAACCACAAGGGCCCCTGGGGGCCCGTCAACGGCGTGATGATCCACCACACGGTCACAAAGGGCAGCGCCAAGACGGTGGACATCTGCCGCAAGGGCTACTCGGGCCTGCCCGGCCCGCTCTGCCACGGCGTCATCACCAAGGACGGACGCGTGCACCTCGTCGGCTACGGCCGCGCCAACCACGCCGGGCTCGGCGACGACGACGTGCTGCGCGCGGTCATCGCCGAGGCCAAGCCGCCCACCGACAACGAGGCGAACACCGACGGCAACCGGCACTTCTACGGCTTCGAGTGCGAGAACCTCGGCGACGGCAAGGACCCCTGGCCCGCCGCGCAGGTCGAGGCCATCGTCCGTGTCGGCACCGCGATCTGCCGCGCGCACGGCTGGGGCGCCCGCAGCCTGCTGCGCCACCTGGACTGGCAGCCCGGAAAGGTCGACCCGCGCGGCCTCGACTGGGACGACGTCCTCGCCCGCGTCGCCAAGCGCCTCGGCACCAAGCCGCCGACCACGAGCCTGCCCGCCCCGCAGAAGCCCGTCGTTGACCTGTCCAGGCTGGTCGCCGCCGCCCGCTCCAACCCGCAGGCATCCGGCCAGCCCGTCACCTACGCCGGCGTGCGGACCGTGGAGGCCGCGCTGGTCGACGAGGGCCTGCTCTCCAAGACGTACAGCGACGGCCACTTCGGCACGACCACGATCACGGCCTACGCCGCGTGGCAGCGCCGTCTCGGCTACCGAGGCAAGGACGCCGACGGCGTCCCCGGCCGTACCTCCCTCGACCGCCTTGGCGCCCGCCACGGCTTCACCGTCACCTCCTGATCAGGAAGGGACCTCATGTCCGACATCAGCCTGCCCAGCACCGACACGGTCGCGAAGACGGCCGCGACCTACGGCCGCGACCTCCTGGAGCGCGTCCTGTCCACGTTCCTCCAGGCGTTCATCGGCGGCATCGCCGTCACCACCCCGCTGGACGGCAGCATGTGGTACGCCGCGCTCGCCGGCGGAGTCGGCGCCGTCCTCGCCCTCGGCAAGGGCCTGCTCGCCAGGGTCCGGGACGTCACCAACTCGGCGTCGCTGGCCAAGGGCGTCTGATGCGCGCGGCGGTCCGGCGGCTCGTCAAGCGGCTGGGCCGCCGCGGCGCGCTGCTCTCCCTCAAGGGCATCATGGCCGTCGGCTATGGCGCCGGGCAGGTCGTCCAGCCCACCGGCGACAGCGACGGCCTGACCCTGCTCCTGAAGGCCATGAGCCTGTACGCCTGGGGGTGGGCGTGGATCAGCGCCGGCTTCATCGCCCTGGTGTGCGCCTGGCTGCCGCCGCGCCGGGACTGGCCCGGCTTCCTCGCGGTGTGGCTCATCGCCTCCGCCTGGGCCATGGCTTATCTCGTCTCGTGGTGGCCGCTCGGCGAGAGCCCAAGAGGCTGGGTCGTCGCCACGCTCTTCGGCGCGTTCGGCCTCGTCTGCCTCGTGGCGATCGGCTGGGACGAGCCCTCTGCACGATCGGAGTCGCCGCGTGAGACCTGAAATGCTGACCGCGCTGTCCGCCCTCGCCGTCGCCGGCGTCACGGCCATCGGCGGCATCGCCACGGCCATCGTCGGCCGCCGGCAACCGCGCGGGCAGCAACGCCGGGACGACTTCACCGCTGTCACCTCCCGGATGGAGGGGGAGATCACCCGGCAGGGGCAGCGGATTGACGAACTCGAAGAGGACGCCGAACGAGACCGGGCCACGCTGCGGGCGCAGGACTTCGCCCTGCGGTACCTCGCCGGATGGGCGCGCTCCCTGGTCTCCTACATGCGGGACCAGCACATGGAGCCCCCACCGCCGCCTCAGCCGGTCCCGGACGAGGTCCGCCCGTACCTGCACGACATCGCACCATGACCGCGGCCCCGCTCTCCTCTGGGAGGGCGGGGCCGCTTTCGTGCGTCCAGGCGTTGACGGCGGTCGTACTCTGGCGAGACCGGCACCGTTCCGAGGGGGCACCCGTGGACCTGTCAGCAGACCTCAGCACCGGCGAGCGCATCCGAGTCCTGCGGGAGTCCCGCGGCATGTCGCGGCCCGCCCTCGCCCAGCTGTGCGGACGGGGCGTCGACTGGATCAAGCGCATCGAGAACGGCGACCGAGAGTTGAGGTCCCACGAACTCCTGCTGCGCCTCGCTGCCGCTCTCCAGGTGCACGACCTCTCCGTCATCACTGGTGTGGACGGCCCGGCCGCCGCCGTGCCGCTCGGCCGCATCAACCACCCGGGGTTGCCCGCCATCTGGTCCGCCGTGATGCAGCGCAGCCTCGGCCGCAGCGGTGACCAGCCACCGGACCCTGCGATCCTCCAGGGCCGCGTTGATCAGACGTGGCGCCAGTGGCACACGTCCCCGCACAACCGGACCGACGTCGGCGCGCAGCTCCCCGGCCTCATCCGCGACGCCGAGGCCGCTGTCCGCGTCCTCGAAGGCGAGCAGCGGCGGGCCGCCCTGGTCGCCCTGTCCGACGTCTACCGGCTCACCGGCCAAGCCACTGCCTACATCGCCCCGGCAGAGATGGCGTGGGTCACCGCCGACCGGGCCCTGTCCGCCGCGCAGGACGCGGACGCGCCGGCCGCGATCGCCTCCGCCGCCTGGAATCTCGGCAACATCTTGCGGGAGACCGCGTATCCCGAGGAGGCCCTGCGCGTTGTCACCGAGGCCGCCGACCTGATCCGCCCGCACCTGGAGGAGGCGCCCGAGGACTGGCGCGGGATCTACGGCGCGCTTCAGCTGCACGCCGCGGTGACGGCCGCGCGCGAGGGCCGAGAGGGCGACGCCTGGCGACACTGGGACAAGGGCGACCAGGTCGCCAAGTCCCTGCCCGCCAGCTACGTCCACCCGTCGACCGTCTTCGGCCGGGCCAACGTGGACTTCCACGCGGTCAGCGTGGCGACCGACTTGCAGAAGTCGACAAAGGCGCTCGGTCTGGCCGACGACATCGACCCCGACGTCATGCCCTCGGTGGAGCGTCGGGCCCGGTTGTGGGTGGAGGTCGCCCGCGGGCACCTCCAGCGCGGCGACCGCACGGCCGCGCTGCACGTGATGCAGATGGCGCACCGGATCAGCGCTGAGACGGTCTCGTACACCCCGTCCGCCCGGCACGTCGCCGCCGATCTATGGCGCAGCGCGCCGCGTGCCATGCGTGCCGAGGCCGGTCAACTCGCCGAGAAGGTAGGGGTAGCGACCGCCTGACCAGGGGGCCAAGTTGGGATAGGGGGCCAAACTGGCCCCCTTCTCTCTTGCCCGGACCCCTACGGTGACGCTCCGTCGCACGTCGCCTACCGAATGGGGTTCGACATGCCGTTACTGCCTGCCCGTCTGCACGCATCCACCCGCCGGCACGAGGCGCCCACCACCGTTGCCGTGACCGGCGAAGTGCGAGTGCCCCTCGCCCTGTACGCCGTCGATGAGCTGCGCGGCAACGCCGACCTGGTGATGTCCCGCGGCGAGGCACAAAGGCTGTTCACGCAGCTGGCCGAGGCGCTCGGCTACGTCGGTGAACTGCCGACGCCACGCGGTCTGGAGGCTGTGCGGTGACCAGCGCAACCCAGGAGGTCACGGCCAGAGTGCTGGACGTCCTCGTTCTGCCCGGCCTCGATGACCTCACCGACGACCAGGTCCGCGGCGCGGACTGTGTCTGGTGCAGGGCCTCCCTGACGGCTGACGTCGCCGTCGACTTCGGCGAGCACACCAGCCCCTCCCCTTGGTCCACGTCCACCATCGGCATGCGCTGGTACCCGCGCGCCTGCCCGGCCTGTACCGCCGAGCGCGCGCACCGCGGCCTGTTCGAGCACGCGCCGTCCTGCGAGCAGTGCGTGGACGCAGCCGAGCGCTGCGAGATCAGCCGGGCTCTGTACCGGCTCATCCGGGAGGGCCGCCGCTGATGCCGCAGCAACCAGGCCACGAGATGGGCTACTGCTGGAAGAAGTTCGGGCCCAGACAGCTGCACTGCTGCCGCCCGCCCTTCCACCCCGGCGGATGCTGGACGCCCTACGGCGGCGGCCCCGTTGAGTTCCGCTCCCGGCTCGCGCGCCGGCCGAGCCGGTAGCGGACCCTCGCGGCCCGCCTCTGCGACCCCCGTCGGGGGCGGGCCGCTCACTTCAGGCTCCTGGCCCGCACTCGGCCAGGGCGGGGGCGGCTGCTGGTGCTGAGACCGGAGAGCAGCCGCCCCACACAGACTCCTGGCAGCCAGCCAGGGGGGGCTCCTCTTTCCGAGGTGTCGGCCTTCCTTCCGGAAGGGGCGGCTGCCCGTGCCGAAGATCTATCAGGGCAGTCGCCCATCGCTGCGCACGAGTTCCTCCAGCTCGACGCTCATGGCGTCGGCGATCCGGATCAGAGTGTCGAGCAGCGGCGAGGCGTGGCCCTGCTCGATGCGGCTGTACGTCGCGACGTCGATACCGCTCCTGCCGCACACGTCCTGCTGGCTGAAGTTCAGGTGCTCGCGCACGTGCCTGATCCGCTCCCCGACCTGGCGGCGGCGGGCGATGACCCGCTCGTCGGGCGGGGTAGGACGCGACACCCGTCCACCCCACCGGCCCCATGATCAAATGTGATTAGGGCCGACCCTAAGTTGTGTGATCTTGATAGGCCCCGGGCACCCGCCCGGCAAGACCTGCGGAAGGCGTTGCGGCTGCCCGGGAGGGCACCCCAGGAGAGGACGCTGGAAGCAGGGAGGGCGGTCACCCCCGTGGGTGGCCGCCCTTTCCTCTGCCCGGACCGCTCGGGCCAGCGACGGGCCAGCTAGCGATCATGACGGCCGGTCAAAACGGACAGGACCCCAACTCATTCTTGCTGTGAGCTGGGGTCCAACGCGTAGGCCCTGTGGGACTCGAACCCACAACCAATGGATTAAAAGTC
>NZ_JBIDAU010000020.1:0-83215 GCF_043202655.1 Streptomyces sp. NPDC048171 | reverse complement strand
TAGGAACCAGCGAAGCCGATCCCGGCGATGATGACGGCACCGAAGACGACCATGCCGATGAGAACGCGATGCGTCCGGGTCAGCTGTAGTGGCGCAGCCACACCACCGTCTTCTCTGTGCTTTGGCTGGTTGCTGTGCGCCGCTGCCCGCGGCCGGTCCCTATGCACGGGCGGTGGGGCTTTGCAGCGGCGCGCGTTGTTGCGTGAGGCCGCCTGTTTGTGGGGTCAGGTTGAGGAGTTCGTGGATGAGGGCTTCGGTTGCGGTCTCCAGCGAACAGTCGAGTGTCTGGTTGACCTGTTGGATGCGGGTGATCGCGGTGTGCAGTCCCTGCCGGTTTCCGGCCGCGTGTTCGAGGCGGCACCAGTCGCGGTACAGGAGTTCGGCGGTGTGGTCGACATCGAGGCCTGTCGCGACGGCCTGGCGGGCGGCGCTGAGTTCCTGGTGAGGGCCGGGGGAGGTTCGGTAGGTGGCCACGGTGTGTGCGACGTCGATGATGCGGGTGGTCATCTCCTGCTGGTAGGGCTCGGTCCACGGCAGCGGGGCGCCACCGAACGGCCTGCCGCGGACCAGGGAGAGGGCCTTCTCCAGGTCGGGCAGGCCGGCGGGGCCCGTGGGCAGGGCGTGTTCGACGAGTTGCAGGAAGCGGGTCCAGTCGCTTCGCACGGCGGGGGAGAGGCGGTAGGGGTCTTGGCCGGTTTTGCGGCGTGGCACGTAGGGGTTGCCGTCGGGGTCGTTGCCCAGCGAGCGGCGCAGGCCCTGCATCCGGGCGTTGAGGGTGTTCAGGTGCCAGGGGCTGGCGGGGTCCATGTCGGCACACAGGGTCTCGGAGCTGCGCCCGGGCCGGAAGAACAGCAGCGTGGCGAGTTGCGCGAGCCGGGGGCCGTGGCCGGTACTGGCCACGCCTGTCACCTCGATGGGGCCCAGCACCCGGATCTCCGGCGCGTGCAGGTCGTGGGCCGTGCCTGCGGCCGCTCCCTCCTCCGCTGTCGTGCTTGCTGCACGGGCCGTCGGTTCGGTGGGGGGCTTGTCGGCGTTGGAGCCCGGGGGCTGCGCGGTAAGGGCGGCTGGAGTGTCCGTTCCTGGGGAGCTTTCCTTTTGTGTTTGGGGCGTTGGTGCGGTTGAAGGCAGCAGGCGAAGGCTGGCTGGATCGGTGGCGGCGGCGAGCAAGGCCGGGAAGACCTTGCCACCTGCCTGGGCGTCCTGCGCCACCGCGCCGCCTGAATCCGCGGCAATGGGCTCTGGCGCGGCCGGCTGCACCTTCTGCTCGCTCTGCTGCACATCGGTGGGCTCGTCCGGGACGTCCCTCCATGGGCCTTGGGCTTCGTGGGCGGGTTGTGCGGCCACGCGCAGGGCTGTGGTGATCTGGAGGTAGGCGGCGTGTTCCAGGCGCTGGACCGTGACCTCGTGGCCGGTGGTCTCGAGGGTCTGTGGGGTGGCGAGGGAGGCGTTGAGGATCTCCGCGTGGGGGAAGTGCGGGGCGGCCGTGCTGGCCGGGGCCACCAGGGTGACCGGGACGTCGCCTGCCTTGTCGATGAGGTCGGCGAACTCCCAGGCGGTGTCGGTATCCAGGACCGACGCGCACAGCAGCAGGTAGGGCTGGTGGGCGGTGTCGGGTAGCTGGTGGGCTTCCAGGAGCCGTTCGGCCAGGTCACGCAGCGCGTGCGCGGGCTGGCGCATGTGGGCGATCCGCGCGGTGGGCAGCAGCTGTGGCAGGTCTTCGCCGAACCCGACGGTGACGATCTCGACGTCGCTCGCCCACGGGCTCATCCCTAGTTCCAGAGCGAGCGAGGTGCACACCTCGCTGATGTGCACGGGGTTGCCGTCCAGCAGCAGAGCGGAGGTCCGGGCGAGGTTGAGCAGCACCAGGTCGCCCTTGTCGGTGCTGCCGATGGTGACCAGGCCCGGGCAGGGCGCCGGCACGTCACGGGCGTCCTCCTCGTCCAGGAGGACGGCATCTGCGTCCAGAATCCACCACCCGTCCTCGCCCGAGACGAACGGCGCCAGCGGCCTCTGGGAGAGGTCCTCGGGCAGCACGTTGACAGTGCGGGCCCCGACCCGCGCAGCCCGCATCCCCGGCACGTCTGCCGCACCGTCTTGCTGCGCCTGGTGAGCCATGGTCCGTAGGGCCCCGTCAAGGCGCGCGGCACCTGCGGGTTCGGCGGCCGCCGCCAGCTGCGCCTCGGCCGGGGAGGTCTCGCCTGCGATGGCGATCGTCTCGCCGGGCTTGCGGCGGCGGCGTTGCAGTGTGCGGCGCAGGGCGAGCGCGCCGGTGATGGCGGCGGCCAGCAGTGCTCCGGCCCCAAGCACCATGCGCAGGTTCAGCGGTCCGTCGGTCTGGGTCGACGTCGGCGCGGGGTCGGTGGAGGTGGCTGCGGGCTCGGGCGTCTGCGCCGGCGAGGCCGGCGTAGACGGCGATGTGGAGGGGGTGTGTTCTGGGCTGGGCTGTCCGGCAGACGGGTTGTCCGGCGAGGCGGGAGCCTGCGAGGTCGCAGGGGCGGGGGTGCGGTCTGGCGCGGGTGCCTGCCCGGTGTCCGGAGTCTGCTCGCTGTCCGGTGCCTGTGCGGGTGGGGGAGTGGGCTCCTGCCGGTGCGACTCGCTGGGCGGGGGTGGCGTCCCGGCGCTCTGCTGCTCGGGCACGGTGATCTGCTGTCCCGCGTAGATGACATCCGGGTCGGTGAGGGCGGGCAGGTCGTCCGGTTGCGGGTTGCCGCGGCTGGCGGCGAACAGGGCGGGCCACTCGTCGCTGTCGCCGAGCTCCTCCTTGGCGATCTTCGACAGATTGTCGCCCGCATCGACCGTGACCACGTGGACGCTCGCCTCGTCGGCGCCGGCCGCCGCCGTGGCCCGTTGGGCGCGGTCGCCGCTCATGAGGGCCTGCCCGGCGGGCATCTGCAGCTGCCAGCCGGCGCGCAGGAAGCTGTTCGACTGGAAGACCTGGCCGTCGGCCATGGCGTGGCCCTCGTTCAGGGCTGCGATCTGGCGCCACTTCTCGCCGTCCCCGAGTTCCTGTTCAGCGATACTCCACAGGCTCTCTCCCGCCTGGACGGTATGCACTGACATCGAGGCCGTTCCAGAGTCCTGCTGGACGTGCGGGGCGGACGACGACTCGGCGGCCTGCTGGCTGTCTGCCTGTCCGGGCAGCCGGGCCGCGGTGGCAGTGGTCGCTGCTTGTGCGTCGGAGGCGAGAGCTGAACTGGCCGGCAGGAGCACCAAGATGCTGCCGATGAGTGCGGCCGCGGCCCGCTGCGAGGCGCCGAACCCGCGCGGCACCGGCCACGTGCGCCCACGCAGTTGCGCGGCCAACTCCCGCACGGCACTGAACGCGAACTGCGCCCAGCCCGTCCAGCCGATGACGAGCAGCAGCGCCAGGAACGCTCCGCCGGTGTCCTGGCGGTCCAGCAGATGCGCCAGGTCGTCGTGCGTGGCGGCCCATATGACCGGGCTGGCCCAGGCGAGCAGGAGCGGCAGCCCGACCAGCGCGCCGGCGAGGACGAGCAGGCTCACGATGCCTGTGATCACCCGGACCGGGGTACGGCCGGTGGCGGCGGGGGCGTGGGCGTGGCGCATCAGGGACTTCCTCTACTCGGGTGCGGTGACGCCGTGCAGGAGCGTGGCGGTGCCGTGACCGGTGACTGGCATGGAGCCGATCCCGACCACCGGCAGGAACTTCGCGGCGTAGGTGCCGGTGGTGTGCACGGTGAGTGTCTTGCCGTCCGCGGACACATTCACCGTGCCGGTGGCGCCGACAGAGCGGAGGTAGGCGCGTGCCGCGGCGACGGCATCCAGCGGCTTGACGACGATGCTCTCGCCGCTGATGGCCGCAGTCGGGTCGATGGCCTGCCCGCCGGCCCGGGCGGCTTCCCCGGCCACGTGGTCGGCACGCTCGGTGGCCCGCAGCTTGCCGCCGCCGTCGACGGCCACGCCGATGATCCCGATCAGCGCGACGACACAGACCGCGACGAACACCGTCACGCCCCCGCAGTCGTCCCACCTCTGCCCACGTGCCCTCACCCAGGTCACGGTCATGACGTCCGGCTCCGGAAGGCATCGACCACCGATGTGGCCGTGGACGTGAGGCTCTTGGACCCCGGCACCCCAGGAAGTAGCAGGTCAGACAGGTTCACGGTGCAGTTCACCGTCACTGTGACCGTGCCGACCTGGCCTACCGGCACGCTCAGGCCGCTGGTGTCGATGGTGACCCTGCTGGAGGCGCAGACGATGCCTTGATCGTTGAGGGATTCCGCAGCCGCAGCCTGGGCTGCTGACTGTGCGGAGCCGGCCGTGCGGTGGATCGATGCCTCCCGGGCGGCGTCCTCCGCGGCGGCGTCGATCTTCGCCCCGGAGGTGACCAGGCGGCCGCCGGCGAGCGCCAGGCACACGAACATGATCAGCGGCGGGATGACGATAGCCGCCTCGATGGCGACGCTGCCCTTATCACCACCCCGGGTGTGGCCCAGCCGCATCACCTGGGACATGGGATTCACGGCTGGACCCACCTCTCAACCGGCCCCGAAGCCGACTGCGTGATGGTCAGCCCGGGAACTCCAGGAATCATTGACTGGGCGACGCCCGTCACCTGCACCCGGACGCGTTCACCGTCGCTGCCGGCGCGCACGCTGACCGAACGCAGGCTGTCTCCGGCCGTGCGGTCCAGGACCTGGCGGGCGCGCGCCGTGCCATCGGCGGGACCTGCTTGGTAGGTGCGGGCTGCGGTCACTCCTTCCCGGGCGGCGGTCAGGGCGATCTGCCGGGCGTAGTACCACATGGACGCCTGGATGACGGCGAGCGCAGCGAGCAGTACGAATGGGTAGATGATGGCCATCTGGATCGACGCGTCACCGCGGTCGTCGGCCCAACGTCGCCCCCGCCACCAGGCCTTGAACCGGGCGTGATCCAGCATCAGATGCCGTTCAGGTTTCCGTTGTACTTGGCGATGACGGCGGCGATCGTCCCGGCGATCACCAGGGCGCCGGTGACGGCGGCGACCCAGATGATGACGGTCGTGATGCTGATGTCCCCCCGGTCCGGGCGCCGCTGCAGCTCGGCGAGCCCTTCCTCCAGCCGCGTGGTCACTGCGAGCACGGCACGGTAGGTGCGGGCGGCGGTGTACTTCACGGAACTCTCCTTGCCAGTATTCGGGTCAGTGGGGATCAGACGGTGAGCATGCGGATCACCGCGGGGAAGGCCATGAGGAGCATGACCAGCACCGCAAGCAGGGCGCCGGGAGCGGTCATCTTCTCGCTGGCGGCGTTAGCCTCCGAGGCCTGATCGGCGAGGAGTTCGGCGCTGAGCGCGGCGGTCCGCGCCCGCAGCGCCTTGTAGACGGCGGCGCCGTCGGTGGCGGAGCCGCGCATGATGTCGGCGACGTCACCCAGGGCCGGCAGGTCGTACTCGGCGGCCAGTTCGCTCAGTGCCTGGTACGGCGGGATCTTCTCCAGCCGGGCCCGGCGCAGCGCGCCCTGCAGATACAGGAAGGGCCAGCCCTGTCCGACGGCGGCCGCCTTCTCCAGTGCTTCAGTGGGGCCGGCGTCCGCGGCCCGCTTGAGCGCGACCAGGTCGAGGTAGGCGACCAGAGCGTGGGCGAACTCCTCACGTGCCCGCTTGGCCTGGTCGCGCGCGGCGAGGTCGGGGGTGATGAACAGCAGGGCGGCGACGGCGAGTCCGACGGCGGCCGGCACGTAGAAGGGCAGCGAGATGCCCGCCACGATCCACGGGACGGTCACCAGCACGGGGCACAGCAGCCCGAGCGCGGCGAGCGCGGTCTTCTTCAGCATGAACTGGCCGGGGCCCTGGCCGAGCAGGGCCAGATTGGTGACGGGCACGCGCAGGACGGGCAGGCGCTCGAGGCGGGCCAGCAGCCACCGCCCCCACACCTCGTCCCGGTCCAGGCCCTCCTCGGCGGCTACGGGCAGGCTGCCCGGTGCCGTGCGCTGCAGCGCCGGGGCCAGGGCGGGCTGCGGACGCATCAGCATTTCCCGCACCAGCACAGCGAGACCGGCGCCGACCGTCCCGCCGCTCAGCACGATGGGCAGAAGGTTCACGGGCGGGCCCCTTCGTGCTCACGCTCCACAGCCGGTACGTCAATAGCGACGGCCGCAGGGGTGGGTAGCCGTACGGTGCTGGCCGCATCCGCAATGAGGAAGCGGGGGATGCGGCGGAAGGCTCCGAGCTGCCGCATCAGCGCGAGGGTGGCGACAAACCCGGCCGTGAGGAAGGCAAGGACCAGCTGGCCAAGGAGCGTAGAGTACGGGGCGGTGTAGGAAGGGACGAAGAATCCGGCCACCACGATGCCCAGAGTGATGATGGTCATCCACCGCACCGTGGTCCGCGGCTTGGCCCGGTCCGCCTCGATGCTCCGCTTCTTGGCGACCTCGTCGCGGACGCTGCCCGCCAGGTCCTCCAGCGCCTGGGCCAGGCCCGGCCCGCGGTCGCCCGCCGACAGGATCAGCGCGGCCACCACCTTGTCGCCGGTGACGTCGCCGAGCTCGTCACTGAAGGACCTCAGGGCTTCCTCGGGACGCCAGCCCAGCCGCAGCCGGTCGGAGAGATTGACGATCTGGGCGGCGAGTTCGTCCGGGGCGCCCTGACGACTGGTGATCATCGCCTGTTCCAGGCCCATGCCCAGCCGCAGCAGGCCCGCAAGCCGGCCAGTCCACTCACTCAGGGCCTCCAGCTGACCGATGCGTTCCGCTGCGAGCTGTCCCGGCGTGACCAGCCACGGCACACCGATCACGGCCGCTCCGAGCAAAATCCCCGCGACGAAGTTCCCTGAAGCCAGCCACACGCCGGCGCCCACACCAGCTGCGGCGACGGACAGGACCCGCCGACGCATCCGGACGTCTTCCCTCTGGCCAGGGCCGCGCCGGACCAGCATCCGCTGCCACCAGGAGGCCCGGCGCGGCGCCGACGTTCCCACGATCCCGGCGACGACGCCGACCAGCCCGCCCACGACCGCCATCCCGCTCAGCAGCCCCCACAACAGGATCACTGGACGCCTCCGACCTTCAGCGGCAACGGCGCCGACCAGGCCCCGTAGGGCTGTTGCAGCAGGCTGGAGTCGAATCCGACCCGGCGCAGGTCGTCGATGCAGCCCGGGTCCATCCGCGGCACCGCCCGCAGCTCACCGAACTCCAGGCCGGGGGAGAAGACCTCGTTGGTGGCCGGCCGGCCGGACTCCCCGATGCCGGTCAGCTCAAGGACGTGGGAGACGTAGCGGTGGCGGCGGCCGCCGATCTGCGTCTCGTCCGTCATGTCGACGTACACGATGAAGTCCAGGCCGTTGGCGGTCTGCCGGTAGGCGAGCTGCTCGGACAGATTGCCCTGCGCCAGCGCGTACAGCTCGGCAATCCGGTCGAAAATGATGTCCGGGCGCCGCGCGTGGATCGTGCACAGGTTCCCGCCGGCCCCGTTGGTCAGCGCCTGCATCATCGCCACGACCTCCGGACCACGGACCTCACCGACCACGATCCGCTCCAGCGACATCCGCAGCGCCGGATGCATCAGATCCAGCAGCGTCACCTCACCGGCACTGCGCCCGGTGAGGTCCTTCTCCCCGTTGGACTCCCGCCCGATCAAGGAGACGACCTGGCGGTGGTAGCCGTCGGCGTGGGCGAACAGCTCGTCCTCGGTCTGGATCGTCGCGAACCGCGTCTCCGGGCCGAACTCCCTGAGCATCGCCCGCAACAAGGTCGTCTTCCCCGCCTTCTGCTTCCCCGCGATCATGATGTTCTTCTCCGCACGCACACACGCACCGAGGAACTCGCGCAGGACGGGGTCGATCGTGCCCAAGCCCACGAGGTCGTCCAGGTCGGCGTGGGACACGCGGTGCCGGCGGATGACCGCATACGTCATCGGCCCCAGCCCTGTGATCGCCTGCAGCCGGGACCCGTCCTGCAGCGACAGAGCCAGGGACGGATTGGCGGTGGAGATGGTCCGCTCCTGATGCCCGGACCCGCGGGCCAGCTCCCGCAGCAGCTCCAGAAGTTCTTCCTCGGAGTCGGCGATCGGCCCGACCATGCGGCGTTCTCCGTCGCCGTAGTCCAGCCACACCTCACCGGGGCCCTGGATGATGATGTCCTCGACCCGCTCATCGTCCAGATACGGCTGCAGCCGCCCCGCCCGGTACAGCAGGTCGTAGACTGCACGACGCAGCGCCTCGTCCTCCTGCGGGCTCATCGCCGCGGCATCCGACCACAACGCCACCGCCTCAGTGATCCAGTCCAGGCAGCGCTGCTCCTCACTGGCCCGGTCCATGTCCGGGGCCGTCTTCAGCAGCTCCTCGCGCTGCTTGGCGACCTGCGAGGCGATGTGCCGGGCAACCTTGTAGTCCACCGTGACCTGAGGCGCCGCACCCACAACCCCCGTGCCCGCGGCAGACCCGGCCGGCGCGCCCTCCACCTGCTGGCGCGCAGCCTTGGGAGGCCGGCCGGACGGTGGCACGACGGTCGGATCGGCGTGCAGGGGCCTACCGCGCATGGGACGCCTCCGTGCCCCTGACCGGCGCGGTGGGCGGGCCCAGTTGAGCACGGCGCGCAGCCGCCCGCTGCGCCAGCAGGGTGCTCGTGGTGCGGGCAGCTTTCATCAGCGCGGTCTTGGTGAAGTGGCGGGGCTGGTCGGCACCGTCGGACAGCACCCGGGCCTCCTTCGGCGCGAGCGGCAGGCTCGCCACGACCGGGACCTGCAGCACCCGCTGCACCTCCCCGGCGGGGTAGGGGCCCTCATCGACGACCAGGAGACCGACGTTGCCGACGCGCCTTTCCAGCTCGCTGACCCGGCCCTGCGCTGCCTGCAGGCAGCGCAGGGTGTTGCGGACGACTACCAGGACGATGTCGGCCTGCTCGGCCAGGACCCCGGATGGGCCGACCGCACCGCGGCGGCCGAGGTCGACCAGGACGTCATGACCATGGTCGGCGTCGATGCCGCGGAACATCGTGGCGAGACCTTTCCAGACTGAGCTGAGGCTCGCCGCCTGGGCGGGATCGGTGATCCCGGGCAACAGCAGTCGGTCACGCGGCGACCCGGCCTTGCCGTCCTCGCCGCTCAGGTCGATCAGCTGCCGCCAGAACGCCTCACCGAACTCGCCCTTACGGGCCGCCACCGACAGATTCCGCAACCCGTACCGGTCCCCGAGCGTGCCCTGCAGCAGACCATGCAGGACCGCTCCCCCGTCCGGGTCGCACTCGGCCAGGATCATCCGCCGGTCGGGCTCCAACGGCCAGGACAGCAGCAGAGCGAGAGCACTGGTGGTTACCCCGGGGGCGCCGCTGCATCCGGTCAGCGCGATCACGGCCATCAGCTGTTCTCCCGAGCATCGAGGACCAGGCGCAGCGCTTCGGCCGACACCCACGCGGCGACAGTCGGACCGTCGTCCGCGGTCGTGGCCACGTCGACGACCACCACTCCGGTTCCAGGAGCCGCCTTCGACGCCTTCACCACCCGGCCAGCGATGCTCTGCGGTCCGGCCTCGCCGGGCTCCTTGCCCGCCTCGGCTGCTCCCTGGGCGGGCACATGCACCAGCTGGACCGTCTGCCCCGGCACCAGCGCGGTGGCCGGAACCTGCTCGGGCTTGAGCCCGATCGGCACCAGCTGCTCCCCGGCCTTCACCAGAGAGTCCTTCGTGACCTGAGACGGGCTCAGCAGCGCCCCGGGCTTCAGCTCGACCGCCGCCCGCTTGCCCACCACCGATTCCACGTCGTCCGCGCGCACGGCCTTCACTGCCGGATCCAGCGCGACCGAGGCCTTCCCGAGATCCTGCTCGGTGAGGACCTGGCCGACCTGAACGTCGCGCACCACCGTCACCACATTGGTGCGGTCCCCTACCTGGAGGAGGAGGACGGCGACACCCGCGCCCCCGGCCGCGATCAGTGCCAGCGACAGGGCGATCACGCCCGGCCGACGCCGGCGGGCGGACACTCGCGGAGGTGCCACAGGACCGGCCGCCTGCGCCTGCTGGGGGAGGGGGAGCGCGGTGGGCGCCGCGGTGTGTTCCTTAGTCTTGCTCAACGTTCTGTCCTTCCAACGGCCTCTACCTGACGACCTGCAACTCGCCCACGGATACCTGCATGTCGGACTGACGGATCTCTCCGAGCTGCCCGCTCTGGCCGCCGCCCTGCCAGTCGATCGTCCAGGTCGACGTTGCCGTCACGGAGTACCTGGCGCCCGGCGTATCCGCTGACGTCGCGGAGTACCGGTGTCCGCAGGTCGGTGACTCGACCATGGCGGAGGAACCCTTGTAGGGCGTGCCCGGGCTGGAGCACGTCACGGTGGAACCGTCACCCATCTGCCAGACGATCTTCGAGACCTTCGCGGTGGCCGTGACGCTCACGCCACCTGCTGATGCGGACGCTGTGTTGGGCCCGTAGGTCGTGGCGCTCTGGTTCACCCACATCCACACCGGGACACCGACCGTGTACCTGCCCGTCGCGCGGGGGCTGGCGATATCCGGCCCGAGCAGCGTCATCGAGTCGACCACACGCTGCGCCAGAACAGTAGGGTCGATCGTCTCCTGCTCGGGCGGCTCGGCGAGCCACACCATCCGGGTGATGAGGTTCCCGTCGAGGTCCTCCCAGCCACACGTCTGCTGGTACACGGCGCCGTCACCTGGTTGGTGGCCTTCCCAGTCCAGGCTGCCGGCTGGGGGCTGCGGGTCGGCCAGTTTGTACTTGCAGACCCTGTCGTCCGTGGAGTTGCCACCGCCGGATGAGTCGCTCTTCCCTGGGGCGCTAGTGCTGTTGTTGCCGCCCGCCTGACTGTTGCCGGACTGCCCGGGAACGTCCACTTCTACCTGGCAGGTGTACTTGGTGCAGTGCACGCCACCGCTGCCACGGGGATCTTCGTCCGCGAAGCTGTTCACGGGGATGACGGCTGACGCGAGCAGCGTCGCTGCTACGACGCTGTACCAGCGCCTCAGCACGCCTTCCCCTGTGGCTGGTCCCGGGTGACGCGCCAGCCTTCAGGGTACTTTTCGACGACGCTGACGATCTCGTAGGCGGTGAGCCGGTTCTCCGGAAGCGAGACAGGCTCCCGGGACTTGGCTCTGACGGTTACCCAGCGCGAGATGTCCAGGCAAGCCGAAACAGTCGCGTTCGGAACCTGGCCCGAAACGTCAACCCTGGTGACGTTCGCATCACTCAAACTGACTTTGCCGGTAATGACGAGGCCGCGATCATGGGTGCTCTTGGCATCTGTCTCGGCACCCTTCAGGGCTTCCGACGCCGCATACCGGTCAAGATGAGCGTTCTTGCCGGTGGGGTCAGCGTAGAGCTTCTCCATCTCCTGCCAGTAAGCCTGGTAGGCAGAGACGGCTTCCTTCTTCGCAGCGGCCTGTGAATCGGCGGGAGCGGTCGTCTCCGGTGGGCGTGTAGGCGTAGGGGACCCCTCCGCTCGGTCGTCGCTGTCACCGGACGAGCCGCACGCAGTCAGGGTGAGGGCTGCGCACAGGCAGAGCAAGGCGGTAGCGGGCTTGCGAGAGCGAAGAAGAACATTGTCCGCACGGTCTTTCACGATGCCTCCCCGTCGGCGCCCTGCGGCGCAGCCTGTGCCGCTACCCTGGCGGCAGGCCTGCCTCCACAGCTTGGTCAAGCTGTGGTGATGCGTTTGCGTGATCGCTAGGTTACGCATATGCCAGCCAACTCCCAAGTTAAAAACGTGAGTTCACTCGAGCATTAGGGGTGCTATCCGGTCACTTCCGAAACCAGTTGTCGACTTGTTGTCGTATAGCCGTGCGGCGTCCTTTGCGGGATGCACCTGCAACTTCAGGACGGCATCGCCTCACAGCTCGGTCCATGACCGAGGATGCCCGTCGTTCAACGGTGTCCAGACTTCGCCGGTCGGCCCTTGTGCCTCGATGTCGTCCAGCACCGCGGCGCCCAGTGGCACGGTGCGGGTCATGGTGGCGACGAGGGGGTGCTGGGCTGCCATGGCTTGCAAGTCGCTGATCCGGTTGTCCAGGACTTGTCGGGAGCTGCCGGTGAGGACGAACAGGAGGCGGGGGTATACGGGGTACCAGCGCAGCCATGCAGGCCCGGGAAGGGCCGGCTGGCGGGAGCGGTTCCGTCCCACCAGTGGTGGTTCATACGACCACAGGCGTGCGTAGTCGATCAGTTTGGAGGCGAGGCGTTCACTGCTCATGGTGGTGCGGTCGACCTCGACGAAGGCCCGGAGTTTGGTCCGCTGCCCCGGGCCGGTGAGGGTGTAGTGCAGCAGCGCGTCCGCGATGACTTTCGCCCCGTCGCCGAGAGAGTGGGACACCTCAGGTGTCCAGTCCAGGAAGCCGTGCTCGTCGCCGCGTTCGCGAGCGTCGGCCACGAATGCCAGGTGGGTACGCAGCACCGTCAGCGTGTGAGGGGTCTTCAGCGAGGCTGCGGTGGTGGAGGTGATCGCGTAGGTCGGCCTGCCCCGCAGGGCGGGGAAGTTCTTCACCATCCGCGCCCCGTCACCGGTGAGATACCAGGCGCGCATCCCGCGGGAACGGGGCAGCACCGTGTAGTCGACCAGGCCCTGGCGGCGGAGCCTGTTGAGTGGGGTGCTGACGGTCTGGCGTCTGGCAGCGGGGCGGAGCAGGGCCTGGAGCTGACCGGTGGTGGCCATCCGGTGCTGCCCCAGTGCGGTCAGAATCTGGTTCGGGAGCGGTTCGGCAGGGCTGGGGGCATGAGCCGGGAGGGCAGGCACGGGCTGGGCGGTGGTGGTCACTTGTAGGTCTTCTCCTGGCTGTCTGGTGGGGTGGTGGGGGTGAGCTGGGTGAGGAAGGCGTTGACCCGGCCGAGCTGGCCGCGGGCTTGGATGGTGAGTTGGTCCAGGGGTGCGGTGCCGGCCGTGGTGCGGGCGGCGCGCTCGAACGCCGCGGCGTTGTCGGGGCGGGCGTAGGTGGCGAAGACGTCGTCGAGGTGCGGTCCGGTGATCTTGACGGGGCCGATGCGGCGGCCCTTTACCGTCAGCGACAGGTAGTGGTCGAAGCGGTCCAGGGCGGCGACGACATCGGGCCCGGGCTCATCGCCCCATTCGGCGGTGACGGGTGCGATGGCGGACTGAGAGCCGGCGGTGGAGGCGAGGGTGGAGGCGTTCTGCACCAGCGAGAGCCGTACCGGGCCCGGGAGGCGGGCGAGGAGCTGGGTCATGCCGTGGACGTGGACCCGGTACTTGCGGAAGTCCTCGAACATGCTCGCGATCGTTTCGGGAGCGGCGCCGGTGAGGGTGATCAGCTCGTCGAAGTAGGCGCGGAACGGCACTCGCCTGGCTTCGGGCACGTCCCGGCGGGAACGGACGGCGCGCAGCAGGTCCCGGGCCAGGAGTGCGGTGATGAGCCGGTCGGTGGGGCCGTTGCCGCCGGGGCACACCCACAGGATCATCTTCGAGTCCATGCCGGCGCGGATGTTGTAGACGCCGGCCGCCTGGCCGAGGAAGGCGCGGGTGACCGGGTTGGCGGCCAGGCGGGTGATCGGGTTGAGAACGACGGCGAACGCGTCTACGGGAAGTGTGGGGAACACGGTCTGCCACCAGGCGCGGGTTTCCTCGTCCAGCCGCCCGTCCACGCCGGCCAGTGCCGTGGTGCGGAAGGCGTGGTCGGTGAGCAGGGGCCGCGCGTGAAAGAGGGTGGTCTGGTCCTCGGGCCGTCCCGCCTGGCAGGCGGCGGAGTTGACCGTGACCAGGACGGCGAGAGCGGCGGTGAGGATGGTCAGCGCGCGGGGCGCGGTGGCGTCGTCCCAGCCGAGGGCAGAGGCGAAAGCGTCTGCAGTGGCTTCGACGACTTCGTGGGCGACCTGCCCGTGGCGCATGTCGAGCGGGTTCCACGAGCTGACCTGCGGGGCTGGCCCGTGGGCGCCCAGGTCGATCAGCGCTGTGCGGTGGGCGAGGGTGGTGTGGGCGAGGAAGGGCAGGGCGCGGGGCCAGGAGTCACGGTGGGGGTCGACGAACAGCAGTCCGCCCCCGGCGTGAGCCCAGCCGATCGCCTGCGCGAGGGCCCGCTCAGTTTTGCCGCCGCCTGCCTTTCCCACCCCCACCTCGAACAACGTTTCCCTGGCGTAGGTGGCGACCAGACGGCGGCGGCCGTCCGGGCCCTGGTGAATGCCCTGCAGCAGCAACTCAGGGTTGCCGAACTCGAAGGTCGGCAGGTCACCGGCTAGCAGCGGCAGCCGGCAGTACACCGTGGGCGGCTTGAGCAGACCGGTCAGTTCCTCCAGCCGCACCCAGTTCGGGCGGGGCGGCTGGCAATGCCCCAACTCCCAGCGGCGCTCGAAGCCGCGCCGGCTGGGCCAGCGGTCCGCCCCCAACCGCCACGCCCCCAGGTGCCAGCCTCGCATCGCCCACCGCGAGCCACCGCCGAACACGTCCAGGGCGGCCTGGAGCTGACCGAGCCGTGCTTCGGCCCGCCCTCTGGTGTCGGAGGCGCACATCACCAGCAGCTGCACGCGCACCAGATGGTCGTCGTCGGCGAGTTTCCCCAACGCTTCCGCCGGTTCCACCCGGCGCGGCACCGGCGGCATCACCAACCGCCGACCACCCGCCCCGCCCCCGCCCGGCTTGCCGCCGATCAGCTGCTGCAACTGCCAGCCCAGCGAGTCCTCAACCCCGCTGGCGTCCTGACGCAGCGACCGTGCCGTGCGCTGCGCCTCCCGCCGCTCACGGCGGCGGGCGTCCGACATCAGCTGCATGCGCCTGGCCCGCAGCGTCCACTTCGGGGCGCGCTGTATGTCGAGCCGCAGTTCGGCCAGGTCTCCCAGTGCGGCCCGCAGGTCGCAAACGGCATCGACCAGGGGCTGCAGCGGATCCGGATCGAGCGGGACGTCGCGCAGCGGGGCCGTGGGCTTGCCCCGCAGGATGAACTCGGCCCGCACGACATGCTTGCGTGGCTTGTCGGCGATGGGCCGGCCTCGCTTTACCGTGACGGCCGGCCCGAACGGCGTGATGGACAGCAGCCGTTCACCACCGGCGGGTCCTTCGATGCGGTAGCGCAGCGGGCTGGAGCCGTCGGCGCGGAGCCTGATCTGCACGGCCTTCGTACGACGCGGCGCCCACCACGGCATGGACGTGGATGCCCTGGCGAGCTGTACCCCGCGCCTGAAGATCTCTTCCAGGCCCGGGTCGAAGTGCCGTTCAGGGATCAGTTCCAGCGCCATGCGCTCGGCGGAGGCCTTGCGTGCCAGGCGGCGTACGAGCCACTTGCTCAGCCCCCAGGACCCGGTGACGAGCAGGGCGAGGAGATACCAGTGGGGGAGCAGCCAGCTTGCCGCGGCTGCCAGGTGGGACAGCAGGCCGATGGCGTCGCCGACGGGTGTGGCGAGGGTCAGGTGCCAGGCTGCGGGATCCACGCGGGCTCCCCTTCCTTGGTCGGGGTGGTGCGGGTGAAGTGGAGGTCGGTGATGCGGCCGTCGGTGTGGGTGCCGCCGCGGTCGGTGCCCGCCCACACCAGATGCACCACCGCCCGGTCCAGGGCGCCGTCTTGGCGGGCGATGGCAGCCTGGATACGGAAGCGGGCGGTGGCGAACGCCGGCGCAACTCCCTGCTCGGCACCGCCGAAGTAGGTGGGCCACCGGTCGCGGCCGACACCGGTTGCGTCGGCCCGCAGCAGCCCGCGGCCAGCCGTGATCAGCTGCCGCTCGTCGACGGCGTTGAGGTCGGCGGGCCAGGCGGTGTCCAGGGCCTGCTGGATGGCCCGGTCACCCGCCGCCCCCTCACCGTGCGGCGGCAGCGCGGCCGCGGACGTCGACGGCGAAGGCTCCACGGCCGGCGACGGGGCGGCGGCGTCCTTGGGCGTGTTCCTGGTAGGAGGCGGCGCGCTCGAGGACCACGGTGAGGGGTGATCCGACGGGAAGGTGGTGGCCTGGCGTGCCGGGGCGGCGGCTTCCCGGGGACCGGACGGGGCCGGCCACGTCATCATGCCCGCCCCCACCACCGCGAGAATGAGGGCGGCGGTCAGCAGCAGACGCGGGGAGCGCGATGAGGGTGTCGTCATAACAGGCGGGCTCCTCCCGCGTAGCCGGACATCGCGTCGACCGCGTCCAGCCGCACGAGGGTCCCGGGGCGGGCGGCGTTGACCATCTGTCCCGAGCCGACGTAGATCCCGACGTGGTAGATCGTGGAATCACGGCCCGGGACGTAGGCGTAGAAGACGAGGTCACCGGGCGTGAGCGCGCGCGTTCCCGCGCTCGCGGGAATCCGCTGACCGACACCGGCCTGGGCGGCCGCGGTGCGCGGCAGGCGGATCCCGGCCCGGGCAAAGGCGTAGGTGGTCAGCCCCGAGCAGTCGAAGCCCTTGATGCGTGCACCGCTCTTGCCGCTGGGGGAGCAGCAGATGCCGGTGCTGGGGCCCTTCGCGTTGCCGCCGCCCCACGAGTACGGGACACCCCGCTGGGCGAGGGCCGCCTCGATGACGGTCCTGACATCTCCCGCCACCTTGTCCAGCGCCGGGGTTTGGGCGGCGGCGGTGTACTGGTCGATCCAGCCGCGCACGTTGGCGACGTACGCGTTGGACCGGTTGTACTGGAAGATCGCTGCCCTCAGCTGCGACTGTTTGGCCAGGTCGCGTCCGTTTCCGCACAGGTAGACCGCGGCGCCGAGGGCGGCGTCGTCGGCGTTGTGCGGATCAGCGGTCTTGTCCCCGTTGGCGTCCTTACCGACGCCGTCCCAGGTGGAGGGAAGGAACTGGAAGGGGCCGACCGCGCGCTCGCCGGCGGCGGTGCCGTCCCAGCGGCCGCCGTCCGTGTCCGGGAAGACGGTGGTGTTCCCACCTGCACCGGAGCCGTTGAGGAGGATCCCGTAGATCTTGGGCCGGATGTCTGCGTTGCCGGCGACGTTGCGGCCCACGGCGTGGTTCGACTCGACCTTGGCGATCCCGGCCAGGATCGGCCAGCGCATCCCCCGGCACGTCGGCACATGCTTGCCGACCTGCCGGGCCGCGAGCTGGTAGGCGGCCAGCATCCGCGGCGGAATGTCGGCGACATGGCCACCTGCCGCGATCCCACTGCCATCGTCCCTCGCCCTGGTGGCCAGGGCCACATACGTGCCCACCGAGTTGGCGATCGGGGCAGCGCAGCACACCGCACCGAACAACAGCAGCAGCCCTGCACACCCCCACCGCGTGAGACGGTGACGCCGCCGGACAGGCCTCACCCTGGCTCACCCCCTTCGTCTGACTGGTCATCGGGCCGGGACTGCCCTTGGCGCAGACGCTCGGCATCCGGCGCGGTCCTGCGCATCAACTCCTGCATCCGCTGCCGCGCCTCTTCGCGCGCCTGGCTGCGGGCCCTGCCACCGCCGGGCAGGACGGGGCCACCGTGATCGCGCGGCCTTGGCTCGCTGCCCGTCCGGCGAGCCGACCGAGCAGGGGGCGCTGCTCCCGGCTGTTCTTGCGCTCTCTCGGACCGGGCTCCGTCTGACCGGCCGGGAGCCGGCAGGCCCCGGGAGGCCGTGGAGGGGCCAGGGCTGGGTGGAGCACTGGGGCGCGGGGTTGCTTCCGGGCCGGCCGCGTCCCGGGCAGTGGAGGCGGGCGGCAGGCGGCGGCCGGTGAACGGGGCGGGTCCGCCCCGGTCGTCGGCGTGCTCCTGCAGGACCCGGCCGACGTGACGTCCGGTGGCGGCCCAGGCCTGGCCGTCTTCGCGCAGCGTGTTGCCCCACACCTGGACCTGCTGGCGGGCATCGCGCGAAAACTGGGAGCCCTGTATCCGGGCCATGCCGACACTGGCCGGCAGACCGGCCGTCGCCGCGTAGGCGGTGCGGCCGCCGCGGTGCACAAGGCGGTAGCCGCGCAAACGGACCAGCCGGTTGTGCGCACGCGTCGACAGCAGTGTGCGGTCGCTGTTCTGGTCGTGCAGCACCTGCCCGGTGCGCCGGTCAACGACCTTCCCGTCCTCGTTTCGGTACCGGTCAGGCGGACCACCGGGTCGCAGCGGTCCCCCATCGCCTCCCGGGCCACCGGACTGTGGCAGCCCGTCTCCGCCCGGGCCACCCTGCCCGCCCGGAGCTCCGCCCTCGGGTCCGTCGGCGTCGGGGTCGCCGGCTGCGGTGGGCTTGCGCCACTTCGCCAACTGCTCCGGGTCCGGACGGCGTCCGATCAGCAGCCCGTACCCGCCCTTGGCGCCGAGCCGTGCGCCCGCCCCGCCGAGGGCGGCTGCCGCGGTCAGCGGGGCGAGTCCGCGCCCGGCCTCGGCCGTGGCATCGGCGAGGACCCGGCCGGTGTGCACGGGCAGGCCCGCCCCGTCCACGAGGGAGCCGAGCGCGCCCATCAGCCGCTGCCGGGTGCCGAGCATCCCGAACCGCCCGCCCCCGCCTGCGGTAAGGGCACGCAGCCCACCGCCTGCGCTGTATCCGCCGAGCGCGGCGGGCCAGTGCATGGCGAGGGTGGCGCCGAGTTCGGAGGTGTCGCCGGGCAGGTGGGTGCCGCCGACCTTCGCGTACCGCATCCGCATCGCCATCCGGCGGCCGAAGGAGGCGATACCGGTCAGCAGGCGGCGGTGCCCGGCAGCGCCGGCGATGGCGAGGACGTCGATGAGCAGGATCCGCTCCACCATTAGGTCGGGGCCGTTGGTGATGGCGGCGTCGACGGCGATCCCGAAGAACGGGATGAACGCACAGATCCCGACCACGGCCAGGACCGCGATCCCCCACAGGGACAGCCACTTCCACACCGACTGCCGCGCCGGCCCCGGCAGCATGCCCGCGACGAAAGCGACACCGCCCGCCGCGGCCGCCGCCGCGCACACGGCCTGGGTCCCCAGCAGCACGATCGCCGAGGAGAGGAGCATGCCGCAGATGAACAGGGCACCGAGCAGCAGCAGGAGCGCGCCGCCGACCCGCCACCAGGTGGGCTTCTCGGCATAGGCAGCGGCCGCCTCGCCGACCTCGCCGGCTTTCTTCAGGTCCGCGAGGAACGCGGCGAACTCGCGGTCCTCATCCGTCACCAAGGCGTGCGAGGCGTCCAGCAGCTCACCACCCGGAGTCAGCTCGGGCAACGAGTCGACGGCACTCTGCCCGTCCCGCTCGCGTTCGCAGTACTGCTTGCCCGGGCCTTTGACGAGGTCGCAGGGATCCTTCTTGTCGTCCTCGCCCTCACGGCTGCCGTCATCGCCGGCCTTGTAGCCTCCGGCCACCCACTTGAGGTGGAGGGCGTAGGCCTTGCGGTCCGCCTCTTTGGCCGGGTCGAGGATCCGCCCGTACTGCAGCAGCATGTACGGCTTGACGATCAGTGCGTTGGTGACGGCGTCCTGGATCGGGCGGGCCACCTCCGCCGCCGTGACAGGCTTCTCGCCCTGCTCCTGAAGGCACTTGAGCTCCTGGCGGCCGGCCATGCCGTCACAGGGTGACTTGCTGGCGATCTTGCCGCCCCAGTCGTAAGCGTTCACGCTGCGCTGCGCGACCTCGGCACCCACCTGGTGCGCCTGGCCGAGCGGGCCGTCGGCGGCCAGCAGGTAGTCGGGACGGACGAACGCCGAAGTGGCGAACGCGGCGATCAGCAAGGTCAGGAAAATCTCCCCCAGACCGCGGCCGACCCGGCCCCGCACCAGCATGAAGCCGGCGAACACGAACGCCCACGCCAGCAGCAGCCCCTTCAGCCCCAGCGCGTCGACGACCACATCGTTGTACGCGTCGGCGACTTCCTGCGCCGGTCGGGTCAGGACCTTCAGCAGCGGGAACCGGAACGCCACCTCGATCGCCCACCCGGCCAGACCGACCAGCAGCCGGATCAGCGTGAACAGCCCCGACAGAGCGAACGCCAGAGCCTGCGTCTTGAACGCGACGATGGATCCGCCCTCGGCGTTCAGCTCGTAACCGTTGATCGGCACGCCCTCGGAGGACGTGATGTTCAGCGGCGCCAGCAGGTCACCGGTCTCGCCAGTGCTGCCGGCGGCGTACACGACCTGGCTGTTGACCATCACGAACACGAGGGCGAGCAGCACCGTGAAGCCGGTTGAGCGGAGCGTGCCGGGGCTGGGACGACGTGCCATGGTCAGACCTGCCCGCTCTTCACCCCGGCAGGGTCGCCCGGCGGTTTGGGCACATCGGGCGCCGTGGCTGCGGTCGAGGTGCTGCGAGGCCCCGGGGTGGTGGTGATGGACCCGGCGATACGGGCGATGCGCGGAATGAGGGTCTTGACCCGTCCGGTGTTCTGTCGTGGGCAGGTCAGCAGGAACTCGCCTTCGCGGCCACTGTGGCCGACGGGGGACAGGCCCGCGGTCACCAGCCGTACCAGTTCGTCGTCGTCAGGGTTGAGGCCGATGAACTCCAGGCCGCGGCGGGCGCGTGCCCGGTCGGTGGTGCGGGCCAGCGCCCGGTAGGCCATCAGGCCGCGGTCGGGCCCGAGTTCCTGGGCGTCGTGGGAACCGGCGATCAGGCCGGCGCCGTGCTTGCGGCCGTCGTGGAGGATCTCGTGCACCAGCGCGGTGCCTTCAGCGGATGAGGTGAGCCAGTACAGCTCGTCCAGGACGACGGCGGTGAACCGCTGTGGGTCCTCGAACGCGGTCTGCCGCGCGAGCGCCGCGATCAGGTAGAGGACAGCCCGGCCGATGAGTGCTTCCAGCGGCTGCTGGTGCAGGACCTCGGGGTTGTCGAAGGCGGCCTTGGGCGGCAGCTTCAGTCCCGCCGTGGTGATCACGATCATGTCGCAGGCGCTGGAGGCATCCAGCCTCACGGGAGGCAGCGCGGGGTCGAACACCATCGCCGCCAGCGGGTTGGACGCCACGACCCGGACCAGACCGGCAAGAGTGGCGGCCGCGTCCTGCCGCCTGCCCGCCTCCCGCGTGCTCATCTCCTCAAGGACTTCCAGCACGCGCTGCATGGACGGCTTGTCGCCGGCGGCGGCCCGCTCGACAGCGTGGTGGAGCACCTCGCCGCTGGTGCTCATCGGGCCGATGCCCAGCTGGAGGGTGAGGTAGGACAGGGCATAGTGGCGGCCCTGAGGCCCGTCGAACATCCGCAGCGGGTCGATGGACACCTCGGCCCGGGCGGCGTCGACGATCTGCACCCGGCCCTGGGCGGCGCTGCGGGCGAAGGTGGCCCACTCGCGCACCGGGGTCCGGTCGATGCAGATCGCGCAGCCGCCACGTGCCCACACGGCCTCCGCGATCAGCTTCTGCAGCACGCTCTTGCCCGCGCCGAGGTCTCCGACGATCCCCATCGACGCCGACGCGTCCTGCTTCGGCGCGTCCGCGACGTTGATCATTACGGGGCGGCTGGTGCCGCAATCCAGGTCCAGCCCCAGGAACATTCCGTTCGGGTCGCCGACCTCGCTGGTGGTGAAGGCCCCGGACAGGGCCCAGTCCTCGGAGACCTGGTGCTGGGTGAACTCCCGCAGCATCCCCGGCCGTGCCGTGCCGGGCATCCCCAGGGTGAAGAGGACTTCCTGCAGTCCGGCGGGGCGCACGGCTCGGTAGTCGGCGCCGGAGAGCAGGGCGGTCAGGGCCCGGGCGCGGGCGTCACAGACGGCCGCGGTCGGCCCCCACACCGTCAGCACCGTCACCGACTGCACCTCCACCTCCACGGACGTGCGGGACAGGCGGGCGTCCAGCTCGCCCAGGTCGCGGGCGGCGTCGGTGAGGGAAGCGGGCATGCCCGTGGGCCGGGCGTCGTACTGGTCGGCCTGGTCGATCAGCTCGTTCTTCTTGCGCCGCACCTGATCGCGTGCCTTCTCCGCCGGCACCAGCGTCAGATCGACGGTGTAGTCGACGGGGAAGTCGAGCATCTCCAACTGCGCGAACAGATCCGCAGACACCGCACCGACCGCCGGCGGACACTCCGCAAGCGCCAGCTGCGCCTGGTAGCCCACCCCGCTGTCCGTCTCGACCTGCAGCCACCGCCTGCGCAGCGGCGACCCTGCCTGCAGCCGCCACCAGGCGGAGCGGCCCGACCGCGTGATGCGGCCCGCACCCTTGAGCTCCTCGGCATCGTCCAATTGGGGGTCGATACCACCTTCCTGCAGGCGCGCTTGGCCGAGGTCGGCGTAGCTGGGGGAGCGCAGCGCCCCGCCCTGGACCTGGCTGCCGTACAGGGTGCTGGTCTCGGCCTCGCTCAACAGCGGCTCCGCCAGGCCGCGGTGCAGGGCGTGCTGCACCATCCACACGATCTCCGCCGGACGGGCCGGCCGGAACGCGACAGCGCCGGCGAGCGCGGCCTCCACCCGGGACGCCTGCTCCCGGAAGGCCGTCACCTCACGGCGCGCCACCGGAGCAGCGCGCATCCCCAGCAGGGGTGCGACGTCTGCCCACATCGCGCCGAGCGACGCGGCTACCTGCCCGCCCGATTCGCTCTGCAGGGGCACCGCCAGCCACAGCGTCCGGCGGTGCATCTCCTGGCCCTCCAGCAGATCCAGGGTGGCTTCGACGTTCTCCACCCACGGATGCGGACCCGCACCCGGTGCCTGACCGGCGGGTTCGATGCCCTCGATCATCCTGAGGGCGATCTCGCCGGGGTCGACCTGCGCGCACAGCCCGAACAGCCGCGGCACCCCGGACAGGGACCGCACGAGATGCGTGACTTTGGCGAGCTGCTCGTCACGGACCGCAGGGGGCAGGTAGGTGCCCTGGACGGTCTCGGCCCGCTGCCCTTTCGCGTCGGGGCCGGTGTGCAGGCGGTAGAGGGCCCACACGTTGCCCTGTGTTGACCAGGCCAGGTGGCCTGCGATGTGACGGACGGGAACCCTCACCGCACATCCCCCGTCTCCTGGAGGCGGGCCAGCAGCTGCTGAACACCCGACACCGGCGCCACCGACACCGACACCGACACCGGCATCGGCGGCGCCTGCTGCCGGGTGGACGGCATCGGCGACGGGCGGCCAGCTCGGGCCCGGACGTCATCCTGGACTTGGGCGGTGCGCTGCCGCACCGTTGCAGGGACAGCCGGATGGTGTCCTTCGACGGTGAAGCCGCCCAGCAGGGGGTGTGCGGCACGGTCGCGTGCGGCCCTGCCGCCGGTGCGGCCGCCCTGCGGCTGCCAGGCCAGGAGCAGCCAGCCCAGCGCCGCCTGCAGCGGGGCACGCCCTTTGACCTTGGGTCGGCGTACCGCCCACACGGCCAGCACCCAGGCCACGACAGGGATCGGGCCCATCCACGTCCACCAGCTGATGGTCTTGACGAGGAGGATACCGCCGCCGACGAGGACGGCGATCTGCGCGGGGGTGTAGGGGCCGAGTGGGATCTTCCAGTCGGCGACCTTCCCCAGCACCCACGGATGACGCCGCGCGGTCGTGTAGAAGCGCCCGACCCTGTTCGCGGCCGCCGCGCTCACAGCAGGCCTCCCGCACCCTCGGATCCCACGCGCGCGCCCGGGTCGGTTCCCTGCACGAGGCCCGGGGCGGCGGGGGCGCCGTTGGCGGGGTTGTTCACCTCGTCGGTGAACATCTCCGCGAGGTCCTCGCGGGAGTCGTACAGCCCCAGCGCGATGATCATCAGCAGGAGGGCGCCGATCCCGGCCTTCAGGCTGAACCGCTGAACCATGATGACGACGACCAGCACGATCAGTCCGGCCTGCAGGCCCTTGGTCGCCCAGTCCTCGAACATGGTGATCCAGCCGTCGCCGAGGTCGTCCAGCTGCCCGGCCAGCACCACGTCAGGCACCCTGGTCACCGCGCACCCCCGCCCTGGACGGTCCCGGACTGCAGTGCGGCGATGTCCCACCGGCCGGAGCGGGCCGTGAGCGCGAGCTCGTAGGCCAGCGGCCAGTGGCCGGCGGCATCCCGCGCTTCGGCCTGGACCCGGACCCGGACCTTCGTGCCATCGGCCGGGATCTGGCTGGCGGCTGCGGCCTCCTCGACCGCCGACACTTCCTGCACGGTGACCGTCGAGTAGGGGACGGGGGAGACGGGCGCGAGCTCCACCCCAGGCGCGAGGTAGCGGTCGACCTCGGCGGTACCGGTGAGATAGGCGCCGAGGAACTCACCCACGGCCGAGACCAGAGCACTGTCGGAAGGGACACTCACCGTGAACGGAGCCTTGGGCACCGCGGCCCGAGCTGGACCAGCCACCACCCCCGGAGCACCGGTCACCGTAAACGAAACACCCGCCCGGTCAGCGGCCACAGGGACAGCGAAGTAGCGGACCGTGCTGTCGGCGAACTGCGCAGCGACCGTCACCGACCACGCATCCCCGTCGCGCTGCACACTGCGCACAGCAGTCACCGACCTCAGCTTCGACCTCGCACCGGCCGCCGGCTCCGGCAGAGCGACGCCCGGTGCGAGCAACTGCGCACGACGCGCCTGCGCACTGCCCGCCTCCTCCGCACTGCTGCGCAGCCACGCGTCGAGGAACACCTGCGCATAGCCCGCCGGGTCGGCCGCGACCGCCGCAGTGCGCACCGGGGCCTGCCTGACGGGGGCGGCAGCCTCGGCGGTGGCCGGACCGGAGGTCACCGCCACGGCCAGGGCGACGGGCCCGGCGGCGATAGCCGTGAACAGCGCCAGACGCGACAGGCGCACGCGCCGCCGCATCTTCTCCAGCTCGACCCCCGCGGCGATCGCGGGGGCGACCTCGCGATGCGAGGCCATCTTGCCCAGAGGCATAGTCAGACTCCCAGGTCAGGAATGGTTGTTGCTGACCTTGAGGAAATCCGTCAGCCCCGACCCGACCACCGACCACACAACCCCGACCACGATCACGAACAGGTCACGAACCCATGGTCGGCCCGACCATGGACCCCACAGGGTCCACACCGGCCCCGGCACTACAGAGCCGGGGACGAAGAGAGGCGCGCCGGCGCCCGGGAAGACGACGGCGTGACTGCCAGCTGCCCGCCAGCGGGCCCGACTGTGCAGCTTGGGACGACTGCGCATCTCCGCGTGCACACTCGGCTCGCTCGGCGACTCCACCCGCGTTGTGCAGCCGCGTGCCCATGGAACGCCGAGGCGGGTGCGCAGCCCGCGACTGTTCACACCGCCAGGCAGACGAAGGAGGCTTCGTCTTCTTCGTCGACCCGACCATGAGGCCGACCACGGCTGGTGAATGGGCAGGTCGGGGTTGCGTGTGGGGTGGTCGCGGGTGGTGGCTGCCCGTCTGGTTGGTGGCGGGAGGGGCCAGCTTGGTCGGCCCGACCATGGGCCCGACCACGGTCTGCGGAGGATGCGCGCCGGCGCCCGGGGAGACGACGGCGTGACTGCCATCTGTGCGTCAGCGGGCTGACTGTGCAGCCTGGGCGGACTGTGCATCTGGGCGGTGCGCACTCGGGTGCGCTCGGCGACTGTGCAGGACCCCCACCCTCGTTGTGCAGCCGCGTGCACATCGAGCGCCGAGGCCAGTGTGCAGCCGCGAGTGTGCATCCCACCTGGCACGCGAGAAGCTCTCCTTGATCAGCCCGACCATGGGGCCGACCAGGGTTGTTCAGGGCGTCAGTTGTCGGATCGTGATCTGTGGTCGGAGATTGTGGTCGTCTTCCTGGTCGGGGGTGGCCGGTGGGCTGACCCGCATGGAACTCGTGTGCGTCTCCTCATCCGGCGGCCTGGGACGGCTCGTTGTCGCAATCCGGCTCCAGACCCTCGACGACCTTGCGTGCCCCGTGTGCACACGGTGAGCGGCTTCGGGGCGGGGATCCGCCGGGGTGTGATGGCCGCTGATCAGTTCACGCAGATCGCCAACGGTCTGTTCCGTGACGGTCGGCTGTCTTACCGGGCTAAGGGAATCTTCGGGTATGTCAGTACGCACCGCAGCGGTTGGAAGGTGACGATCGCCGACCTCGTCCGCCTGGGCCCTGACGGCCGGGATGCGGTACGTGCTGGCCTGAAGGAACTTCAGGAGCACGGCTACCTGGTCTGTGAGCGCCAGCGCCACCCCGACGGCACCCTGGGCGAGAGCGTCTACGCCATCACCGACCACCCGGCCACCGCCCTCGCCGGCGGGCTCTGCGGCGCCGAAGCGGCGTCTGAGGGCTCAAAGGCCAGGCCGACCGACGGTTTCGGTGCGGGGATCCGCCGGGGGGTGATGGCGGGTGATCAGTTCACGCAGATCGCCAACGGCCTGTTCCGTGACGGCCGGTTGTCCTTCAAGGGGAAGGGGCTGTTCGGGCTGCTGTCCACGCATCGGGACGGCTGGCGGATGACGGTCACCGACCTCGCCCGCTGCGGCCGGGACGGCGAGGCAGCCGTCAAGAGCGGCCTGAAGGAACTGGAAAAACACGGCTTCCTCGTCCGCGAACGCGAGCGCGGCCAGGACGGAACTCTCGGTGCGGCGGTGTACTTCATCACCGACCTGCCCGCCCTGCAAAACCACAGGTCACACCCAGAGTCGGGTTTTCCACCAGTGGATGAACCTACGTTGGTCAACCGCCCCACTAAGAAGACCAAGAGAAAGAAGACCAACAAGCAGAAGACCAGCCCCCTCCATCCCTGCGGCCGCGCTACCACGACGCGGCTCTCCCGGGGGAAGGGCCGGCCAGAGGCGGCAGCCTCCCCGGCTGGCAGCTCGCCCGCAGCCCCCGATGCTTCGCCGGCTAGCCCGCCGGTGCTTGCGGCCGATGAGATGCATCCCGGGATCCAGCTGCTGCTGGAGATCGGAGCCGCTCAGCCCGAGCTGCTGCTGACCGGGAAGGCGCTGACCGATCAGGGCCGCGTCGTGACCGTGATGCTCGAACGTGGCTGGACCAGCATCCAGCTGCGGCACGTCATCGCCGGCCGTCCGCTGCCTGCTTCGGTGCGCACCAGCGTCGGCGCCATCATCGCCGCTCGCCTGCGCGCCGCCCAGGCCTATCCGCCCCCGGCCACCCTCACCGGCCCGCACCTCCCCGGCGACGTCCTGGGCGACGAACCGCCCATTCACCGGGCGATCGAGCCACCGTCGATGACGCCTGCGGCTCGCACCGTCGCCGAAGCCCTGACCTACCGCGCCCTGGTCGAGTGCGCCGGCTGCGGCGTCCCTGGCACCGCTCCCGGCGAAGACCTCTGCCCGGCCTGCCTCGGCTGGCCACTGTGCTCCACCTGCACTGGCCCCACCCCACGCCGCGCCCACCCCCACGGCGAGGGACGCTGCACCACCTGCGCCACGACCTTCACTGGACCGACGGAAGGAAGTACGCCATGACTACCCGGACACCACCGGCCAGCGGCTCCACAGAGCCGTTGCGCCCGTTCCGGCAGCAGCCCAGGCGGTGGGAGAGGGCACAGGTTCGGGCGCTGCGCGGCGGCCACGTCTGCTGTGGTGCCCAGTGCGTCAAGGGCTGCGAGCCCGTCCTGATCCGCGAGCGGACTGGATGGGGGTGGATCGACTGGACGGTACCGGCCGACGGGAGCCTGCCCCAGCAACCTGACCGGATCGCCGTGTTCAGCCCGGCCACCACCCGCGCGCAGCGCCTCGGACTGCGCTGGCTGGCCCGACGGCCGGCCTACCGAATCCGCCTCGGCCCACTGGCCCTACGTCCGGCCACGGCCGCCGTCATAGTTGTCGCCCTGATGATGGCGACCCTCGCCACCCTGCACGGCGGCGTTCCGCTGAGCATCACCGTGCCGGCGGCCGCCCTGGCCCCGCTGCTCGTGGAGCACCTGCCCGACGTCCTCGATGCCCGCGCCGGCGAGAACGCCCGCATCATCGACGCCGGACCCGCCTGCCGCTACCTCCACCGCCTCGCCGCTCTACAGACAGCGCTCACCGACGCGGCCGCCCGCAGCGACCAGTACCAGGTGCGGCGTGCCCAAGAGGTCGGCCACCAACAGCTGTTCGACACGGCAGACCTCCTCCAGAGCCATGAGACCCGGTCCGTCTCCGGCGTGCTCATCACCCGGGAGCGACTGATGCTGCAGCTCGTCGCGCAGACCGCCGAGATCCTCACGTCTACGGCAGACGACGCTCCTTGCGCCTCCCCAGGCCGGCCAAGCAGAGAGCCAGCGGGCCGGCACCGGTCCCTCCTCGCGCCATCAGCCCTCAGCCGAACCCTCAACGCCCTCAGCACTCACTCCACCGATGAAGGAGGAACTCAACATGGCAGACCACGGCCGTAAGCAGTCGACCGGCGGTGTGTACCTGCTCTTCGCGCACGAGCCCTACTATCCCGGCCCAGGCGCCCGGGAGATCAACACCAGCGTGGTAGCTGCCGACTCGCTGCTGCACCCGCACGTGCGCCAGCCCGACGGGGTCCGCATCCACGACGTCCTCACCACGGGAGGCCAGCCAGGCGAGATCATCCCGCTGGCCACCCTCACCCACGAGCTGAACGGCGGCGCCCACTGGCCGAGCGTCGCCGACTGGGAGGGCGTCACCCTCGACCTTCTGGAACTCGTCCACACAGGGCGGTGCGACGCCCTCCGTCTGGGCCTCTCCGAGCTGGCACGCGCCCTGCTGTGCACGGGACCACACGGCCTGGTCCGCGTCTTGGACGCGACGACCGACGACGTCGTCACCTACGGCTCTGCACAGCGCGCCGCGGTGTTAGACGACGTCGGCGTTCTTATGGCCGCTGTCGCTACCGAGCAGCCTTTCTGGCCAGGGGACAGCCTCCTGCCCGCGCTGGGCCGACTTGCCCGAGGGCGGTGAGCCCGATGGCTACCGATGAGCACAGGACGGAGCGCGACGAGTTCATGAGGTAGCCGTCCCTGACGAGGGTCCGCTGCGTAACAGCGGATGAGGTCGGTCGTGGAGACGCCGGCCTTGTACCGCACGAGGCGCAGCTTCCCCGCGTCGGCCACTGGACCCAGACGGCGCGGGTGCGGGGAGCAGTCGAGCCACTCCTTCCGCCATCAGTGACCCGGGGACTATCCCCGCGAGTGCAGGGAGCAGGGCATCTCAATCCTTCCGTTGCCCGCGGCGCCGGGACCATCCCCGCGGGTGCGGGGAGCAGTGAGCACCGTGAACCGTGACGCGCGGGCCTTCGGGACCACCCCGCTGGTGCGGGGAGCAGGCCAGCCACGAGACCGTGCTGGGCCTGGACCAGGGACCATCTCCGCGGGTGCGGGGAGCCTACGCCCAGTTCCAACAGGACATGACCGCCACGGGGCCACCCCCTCCGGTGCGGCGAGCAGGGCCGGGCCGACACTGGTCACTGGTCGATGTCGGGACCTATTCAGTAGTCCCGGGGCCGCTTCGAGTTCACCCCGGCGCAGGGACCATCCCTGATGGGATTCCTTGAAAACGGCCAGGCCTACTCACAATTCCCCACTCAGTTAAAGGCCGGACCAAGTGGGGAGTTTCAACGTCGCGTCCGTGTTGGCCGGGCCGCCGACCGTTCGGTGTGCGGGGCGTGCCGGCCGGTCAAGGGCGCCTTCGGCGGCGCTCCGCGCTGGCCTCTGGCCACCCTGGACAGTCCGCCCCGCCCCTGGGTCTGGCGCCACCAGGGCGTGAATAGTTGGCGGGCAGGAAATCCCGATGAGAACGATCATGGTCGGCTAGCGCGCCGCTCTGTGGGCTCGCTGAGGTTCGTGCCGGGGCGGGTCGGCCGGTCGCCAGGGCATCACGCCTGAGCACTCCGCAACCACTATCGACAGCTTTTCTTGTCAGGCAAGATAGCGACAGGTATCCTTGTCGCATGAACGATGTGATCCCGACCCCTGGCAGGAACGACGAGAACTTCTGGACCACCGTGATGACTCTGGTGGAGCCCGCCTGGTGTGAGCCCACCGAGGGCGACTCATTCGCCATGGACGACAAGGTGCTGGAAGCGGTCCGAGTGCTGGCCGAGGGGATCTCGACCCGTGCTCTCGCCTATCGCGCCGCCGACAAGCCCTTCGATACCGCGCTCATGGCTGCTCCCGATGTGCAGCTGGCCATGCTGAGGTCGCTGTACGAAGCCAAGCTGTCCGTCGACCGACTGGCCGAGAGCGCCGCCACCGTCGCCGGCCGCAGCGGAGCCAACTACGCGCAGCTGGGCGCGGCCTGGGGTGGCATCAAGCGCCAGTCGGCCCGCCTCAAGTGGCCGCACGCAGTGACCAAGAAGGCTGCCGGCGAGTCCGTCCCGCTTCAGTACGCGGGGGGCGGCGCCGTCATCCACCATGACCCGGATGCCGACGCCTGGTGGTTCACCGCCACCGCCGCGGATCAGCAGGAGAAGGAGTCCGAGGCCGTCCATGCCTCCTCCGCCGAGGCCATCGCAGGGGCGACCGAGTTCCTCTTGTCGCACGCCCTTCCCGCCCGGCAGGCGCAGGCCTGACCTCGCTGCCGTAGCTACGCGAAGCGTGGGAGCCGGCTCCCACGCCCCCCAACCGATCTCTGAATTGGTCTACGGCTGTCGAGGCGGCGGGATGTGAACCCACGACCTCTTCGTCCCGAACGAGCTTCTGCCGCGGAGCTCGCCTGCAAAGATGGCGATTGTGCAGGCCAGGGGAGTAGCGTCGGTTGATCTCGGCGGCTTTAGGAATGAACTGGTGAGTGGCTCGGCTCCCAGACGGCTGCCGGGCCAGCTCGTAGGGGAACCGCCCGGGCCCGTTGGCTGGTGTTATCCGAGCAGTGCGTCGACGGCAGCGGAGTGCTTCGCGGCGGGTTCTTCCTTCTGAGGTGCGCCTGTCGATGCGGGCGCGGGTGCGGGCGTCCCAGCGGAGACGGCCCAGCGTGATGGTGTTAGAGCCAGTAAGCCCTTAACCGGACCGAGTCAAGCAACGGCTTGACCCGACGTCGAGCACGGCACTGTCCTCAGTACGCAGGGCGCCACCCCAGCCGGGGCTGGCGCGCCGACTTTCAGTGGGCGAATCCGTGCTCCCGGAGTGTCGCGGTCGCTTCTGGGCGGGCGGACGTCGACGGTCCCCTCAACCCTGGACCTGCGGCTCCCGTCCACCGGACTACCGCTTGCCCGGCCGTATCCGCTCCGCCATCGCCATAGCGGTCAGCAACCCAGCGACTTGACCCCTTGACCCTCCCTTCTTCACTCTGTGTCACCGATCTTCACTCATATGGCTACACGGCGGTGCCGCGTCCCTCGCCCGAAAGCAGAGTGGTCAGCAGCCTCTCCCCTCAGAGAAAGCAGGGTCATGGAGTACATACGACGTGCAGCCGTCCGGCGGGCACTTCCCCTGGCCGCCCTCCTCCCCGCGGCCGCCCTGATGGCCGCGGGCCCCTGCCTGGCGTCCGAGAACGGAGGCGGTGCGACCCCGTCAGGCGGGACGTCTACAGGGGCCAGACCGACGGTTGTACTGGTGCACGGGTACTGGGCGGACGCATCCGGCTGGGACCGGATAGTCCAGAGTCTGCAGGTCGAGGGCTATCCCGTAGTCGCCACCGCGAACCCGCTGCGCAGCCTCTCCGGTGACGCCGATTACCTCGCTGCCAAGCTCAAGACGATCAAAGGCCCCATCGTCCTCGTCGGCCACTCCTACGGCGGAGCCGTCATAACCAACGCCGCCGCCGGCAACCCCAACGTCGAGTCCCTCGTCTACATCGCCGGGTTCGCGCCCGATAAGGGCGAGACCGCCTTCCAACTCGCGGCCAAGTACCCAGGCAGCAGGGTGACGGACGACCCGCATGCCCCGGTGCCGACTGCCCTGAATCCCGTACCGCTCGGCGGCGACCCGACGAACGTGGATCTGTACCTTAAACCGGACAAGTTCGGCGATGTCTTCCTGAGTGACCGGCTCGACGCGAATCGCACCCAGGTGCTTGCCGCAACCCAGCGGCCCGCGACCGCCGCCTCCGGCAACGAGCCCACACAGTCCGTCGCCTGGAAGACCATCCCGTCCTGGTTCCTCGTCGCCACCGACGACCGGACCATCGGCACCAACAACCTGCGTTTCATGGCGAAGCGGGCCAAGGCCACCACCGTCGAAGTCGACGCGCCGCACGCTGTCATGGAGACCAACCCCGACGACGTGACCAAGCTGATCCTCCGGGCCGCGGGCGGCTCGCGGCCGAGCCTTGCCAAGACCGGCACAAGCGGACGGATCGCATTCCTCGGCGGTGCCGCGGTGCTCTCCGTCGCCGTGGGCGCCGCCATGGTGACCCGCGCCCGCCGCACGTGACGGATCTGCGGGCCTAGGCGTGCCCTGAACGAGGAAGCTGTGGTAGCCCGGGCGCCAAGCTCGACCGGCTGAGGTCGCGGACGTCCTGACCGGAACGGGCCTCTGTCTCCGTGCGTATCCGATGTCCGCTCGGTTTGCGCGGGCGTCCACCAGCATCAGGTCGGTCCACATCACGGGACCGACCCTTGGAGAGCCGCCTCAGATGGTGCCGGGTTACCCAGCCGCCGACCACGACAACGAACCGACCGTCGTGGCCTCCCCTCAGACCCAGCATGGTTACTTGTTCACGCCCGGCCCCGGCCCGTGTACAGCTCCACTTCTCCGTCGAGTTCGAGGGCGAGGACGCTGCCGTGGCGGGCGAGGTCCGCCGGCTCGGGCGCGTCGATCCACAGGTCTCCGGGGACGTCGTGCAGACCACCGGTGCGACGGTGGGCGAGTTCGGTCCCGGTCCCGAGGACGCTGACTCGGCGCACCGCATTGCGCAGGCCGCGGACCGAGACCGCTTCGCTTGGTGGGTCGAAGCAGATCAGGAAGAGCGTGCGGCGGTCGGCGGACAACGTGCTCGGCCCGTAGTGGTGCCCCGGCGGCAGGCCCGCGACGCTGCCGTGGACGGCCGCTGAGTGGCGCCGTATCCAGTCGCCCAGCCCTTCGAGCCGTCGAGCCTGTTCGGGAAGGATGGTGCCGTCCGCCCGCGGTCCTACGTCGAGTAGGAGATTGCCTCCCATGCCTATCGTCTCTGCGAAGTACCGCACGAGTTGTCCTACGGTCTTGTGGTTGTCGTCGCGGGGTTGGTAGCCCCAGGAGTCGTTGACGGTCAGGCACATCTCCCATGCGGTCCTGGGTGCGGACATGGGCAGCCCCTGTTCGGGCGTGGCGTAGTCACCGTGGTCGAGCAGCCGGGAATTGCACACGGTGTCCGGTGCCATCTCACGGATCAGCCCGGCCAGTTCGGACATTCGCCACTGCTGGGCCGAGCGTTCCCACTCACCGTCGAACCAGAGCAGGTCCGGCCTGAACCGGGTGAGCAGTTCGTGTACTTGGCCGTCCCGGTAGTCGAGGTAGCGGTCCCAGGCGCTGAGGTCTTCGGCGCCCGGGGCGGGGGAGACGTAGCCGCTGTCGACCAGTTCGGGGTGGGGTGGGTGGGGGTGCCGTATCGAGGCGTAGTCGGGGTGGCTCCAGTCGGAGTGCGAGTAGTACAGACCGGCCCTGAGCCCTTCGGCTCGCATCGCGCTCACGTACTCGGCGACCAGGTCGCGGCTCGCGGGGGTGCGCCGGACCACGTTCAGGTCGCTCAACCGCGTGTCCCAGAGAGCCACTCCGTCGTGGTGCCGTGCCGTGAGGACGGCGTATCCGGCCCCGGCGCGGGCGAAGAGCCGGGCCCAGGCGCCGGGGTCGTAGGCGGACGCGGTGAAGCCGTCGAGTTGTCTCATGTACCGCTCGTGCGGCATGACGCCGTCGAAGAGGGCCCAGGACTCGGGCACGCCCTCGACCGAGTAGATGCCGTAGTGCACGAAGATGCCGAGCTTGGCTTCGGTGAACCAGGGTTGCATGGTCATTGTGGACCGTCCTCGCAGAATTTCGCCGTATGCGTTCGGGCTTGCCCCGTGATTCTCGCCGCGGTTGGCTTCGATGCCGTCAAGGTGGCCGCGCCCGCGCCGCGGAGGGTCAGGCTGAGAACGCGCATGCTGTAGCGCTGGAAGCCTAATCTTTTCGACACCTGCCGGTCGCAGTGATGTTGTGGTCGTCGGTGGTGGGATGGCCGGTGCGTCCATAGCCGCAGAGCTGTCCGAGCGGCTGTCGGTCGTGGTGGTGGAAGCGGCCGCCGCGGGAGATGAGCACAGCACGGGCCGGTCCGCCGTCGCTTTCCTGCCCCCGTACGGAAGCGCGGTGGTGCGCGCGCTCACCCGGGCGAGCCATTTGCTTATCGACTCGATGGCCGAGAAAACGTACGCCGCGGTTTCCGGCTGCGGCTACGTCCTCCACGTCGCCTCGCCCACCCTGCGCCACACCCCAGCGAACGACGACGAGCTCGTCGTCCCGGCCCGGGAGGGCCTACTCCGGGTTCTGCGCGCCGAGCGCCGCAGGCGTCCGCCGCACCGTCCCGACCAGTGCCTTCGGCGCCGTCGGCATCGGACACCCGCCACGCTCCACCTCGTTCACCGGGGAGGACTGGACCGACACCGACGTCCCGGGCTACCAGCGCTCCAAGACCCCGGCCGAACGGGCCGCCTGGCAGTTCGTCCGCGAGGAGGGCGGCGGCATGGAGCTGCGTGCGGCCCGGGTAGGGGGCAGGCTGAGGCAGCGATCCAGTGAAGGCCCTCTGCCAGGTGGAGGGGAAGGGGTATTCGTCGCAACTGTAGCCCGTCGGACGCGGGTAGCCGCCGTTGGCTGCCTGCGGGCATGCCGTATTTCCGGTCTTCTCTTGAAGCTCCGAGTCGGTCAGCCGGTGGAGCGGAGCCCCGGCCGGGCAGGCCGGGGGCCTGGGCTGCTTGGATGTGGCGGGCGTATTCCGGATTGGGACCGGTGAGGCTGACGATGTCGACAGCTTCGTAGTCCGAAATCACGCAACCGATGTTTGTGGTCCCGGGGTGGCCCTGTCACGGCGCACGTCGAACGTGGGTGTCGAGCTAACGCCCCCGAGTGCGAGCGGCAGATCGCCGCGGGGACGGTCGCCGGGCGGCCGGGCGTGCGTGAGTTGAAGTCGGATGCGAAGAGCAGCCAGGCGACTGGGCGGCAGCTACAGACGTAGGTCGCCGAGCTGCAGGACATGACCGGTCAGAGATGGACTGGCCGTCTCGATACGTATAAGAGGTTCGGCTGATGGTTAACTCGGTCCTCCTGGAGGCTTTCAATGAGGTCTTCAAGCCGCTGGGGTTTCGAAAAAAGTCGGCAAACTGGTACAGGGCATCCGGCGATCTCTACTGTGTCGTCGGCGTCCAGGAGTCCAGTTGGGACGAGTCGTGCTATGTGAACATCGGTTTCGCTCCGGCGGCCAATGTCAAGACGGGATGGCTCCCCGAGTCAAAATGTCTCGTGAGGTTTAGAGCGGACGCAATCACCTCCATTTCCCGTGACGGGCTCGACCTACTGTCTGGAGAAGTGGCGGAGGTGCGTGGAGGGGGTGACCTCCGTTTGGATCTCGTCGAGAAGGTTGCATCTCCGGTGGCGCAGGCAGTCAATTCGATCGAGAGCATCCAGGATTTGAAGAATCTGCTACGCACGAGCGTTAGCGATCAGGTGTTTGTTCATCGCGAAATCAGGGATGAATTGCTCACAGGGGGATAGCTCGACGCTCCTGATACGAGTCAGAAGGGTTCGCTGTGGCGAACTCGGACTGCTGGGATGTCGTTCTTGACGGGAATCATCCGCGCTGACGGCGGTAGACGACGGCAACGGCGGCGGACACCGGGTGTCCCCGGCCGTTGCCGTATCTGTGTCAGGGGCTGCCGAGCGCGGTGCTGAGGGTGTCGATGGCCTCGCGTTGGAGGCGGAGTCAGAACACCTCGGAGACCCGGATTCGGTCCTGATCATCGACGACACCGGGTTTCTGAAGAAGGGCATCCGCTCGGTCGGCGTACACCGCCAGCGCGCTCCAGCGACTCGTCGCCCGGGTGTACGGTGCTGAGCCGGTCGAGCTGATGGAACCAGGATCCGGGCGGTCTTGGCGCAGTTGCGCAGATTTCCGCCGCCGACGCGCTCGCTAAACAGGCCGCTGGATGGTCCGCTACTCGGAAGTCTGCCCCGCCTTGAGGCCTGAGGCCTCTTCCAGAATCGGCAGCAGCAGCTCCTCGGTGGTGCCGGTAGCTCGTGGACTCCAGGACCACCGTCGCGCCGTGGCGCAGGTGCTCACCCGGTGTCCGGGCACAGGACTCGATGTAGGTCAGGTCGGGCACGCCGTCCCGCAGCGGGGTCGGCAAGGTGATCACCGCGATGTCGAAGCCAGCCAGCGCGGCGGCGTCGGTGGTTGCGGAGTAGGCCCCGGAGGCCAGCACTGCGCGAAGCCGCGAGGAGGCCACGTCCCGCAGGCAGGACTGGCCGGCGGCGAGCCGCTGGACGCGGTGCGAGTCCACGTCAGAGCCGACGACACGGTGCCCCACCTCTGCTGCTCGTACGGCCAGGGGAAGCCCTACGTAGCCCTGATACCCTCGGCGCGGCCGTCCGATCAGTGCTCACGCAGACGCACGGTGACGTAGAGCTGCTGGTCACCGACGACCAGTCCTCCGACAGCTCAATTGGACCTGCTGATGGAGTTCGCAGCCCAGGACGAGCGCGTATTGCCCAAGACAGCGCCCGAGCGGGGCGGTGCGGGCCGGGCCCGCAACCTCGCGATCGAGAGGGCCCGCGGGGACTACGTCGCGTTCCTCAACTCCGACGACCTGTGGCTGCCGGAGAAGACCGAGAAGCAGCTCGCCTTCGCCGCCGAGGGCGATGCGCCGCTGACGTTCACCAGCTATTACAAGATGGACGCCGACTACGACGGCGAGAGCACCGACTGGGTCCCCAACGGGCGGGTGATCCGCGCGCGCGGGCACGTGGACTACCGGGCGATGCTGCGCCGGGACTACATCGGCGCCCTCACCGCCATGTACGACCGCAACGCCCTGGGCACCCGGCTGATGCCGGAGATGCGCAAGCGCCAGGACTACGCGCTGTGGCTGAGCATCATGCGAGACGGCGCCGACGCCCGCGGAGTGGCCGAACCGCTCGCCGTGTACCGAGCGGGCCAGACGGGATCGCTATCCTCCAACAAGATGTCCTTGGTCAAGTACGACTGGTCGCTGTACCGGGAGCACGAGGATCTGTCGGTTCCCCGGTCAACGCAGGCGCTGGCCGGCGCTGTCTGGCAGTCCCTGCGCAACTTGCGCATCTAACGCGCGCGGGCCGCCGTCACCGCACTGCCAGTCTTCCACGCCCCGCGCGTCGCCGAGATCCGCGCCCTGGCCCCGACCTGCGCGACCTCGACCAGGGACGCCTGTACCTGCCCGGACGCACCGTCCTGTTCGCCGTCCCCGTCACAGAACGCCTGGCCGCCTAGGCCGTGTATCGAAAGTGGATCTTGGACTGTGGATGATCACGGTTCATGGGTCGGGGAGATCTCACGGACGAGCAGTGGGCGGTGCTGGAGCCGTTGTTGCCGAAGGGGGCCAGGGCAGGGCGGCCGCCCGTCTGGCCTCGGCGGCAGTTGATCGACGGCATACGGTTCCGGGTCCGGACCGGTGTTCCATGGCGGGACGTCCCCGCCGAGTACGGACCGTGGAGCCGGATCTACGACCTGTTCCGCCGGTGGCAGCGGAACGGCACGTGGCAGCGGATCCTCGCCCGGCTCCAGTCCCTGGCCGACGCGAAGGGTGCCATCACGTGGGACCTGAGCGTCGACTCCACGGTGTGCCGCGCCCATCAGCATGCGGCCGGGGCTCGCAAGCAGGGCGACCTGCAGAAAGAACCACCAGGTGGCGTCTTCACCGAGCCCCGTGATCATGGGCTAGGTAGGTCGCGCGGCGGGTTCACCACCAAGCTGTACCTGGCCGTCGAGCAGGGTCAGAAGCCCATGTCGATCGTGGTGACGGCAGGGCAGCGTGGGGACTCGCCGCAGTTCGAACCGGTGCTGGAGAAGGTCCGCGTGCCCCGCATCGGGCCGGGCCGGCCACGCGTCCGCCCCGATCGGGTGAGTGCCGACAAGGCCTACGCCTCCCGCAGAAACCGCGCCTACCTGCGTCGCCGCGGGATCCGCTGCACCATCCCGGACAAGGCCGACCAGGCGCCCAACCGCCGAAAGCTCGGCTCCCGCGGCAGCCGCCCGCCGCATTTCGACCCGGTCGACTACCGCGAGCGCCATGCGGTCGAGTGCGGGATCAACCGCCTCAAGAGACACCGCGCTGTCGCCACGCGATACGACAAGCTCGCCGTCCGCTACGAGGCGACCGTGCTGATCGCAGCTATCAACGAATGGCTTTGACCGAAGGCGGCCTGCCCGTCCTCGTTCACCAGTCCCGACCTGAGGTCAGCTCCTCCGCATCCGCGTCCATGAACCCGTATGCCGACGCGATAAAGCAAAACTCGTCACAGATCCACTCACGCGCAACCGTCTCGATCCCGCTCCCGGCCGCCACGAACTCCCTGTCCAGCAGGTTGAACTCCTCCGTTGCAGCCTGGGTGAGCGCATACAAGGTGTCCAGATCCGACGGCTGCTCGACCTCCACGCGTTCGCACAGCCGCAGCAGGATCGCCTTCCCCCGATCGACCACGTGATCAGGGAAGTACGAGTCGTCGTACATCTGCTGCAGGAACGCGTGTCCCGCTACCTGCTGGTTTGTGATCGACATGGTGCTTCCCTGCCTCCGTGAAAGCTGACGCGCCGATCATGCACAGCACCACTGACAACGACGCCCCCATCGATGCCAGACCCCGCGCGACCAGGACTTCCACAACAGGCCCTAGATCGTCTCGCCCGGGGCCTACCCGTGACACGACTTGGCCACCTCGGCGGAGGGCGGCCGCTGGCCTGCGCTGGCCGGTCCTTGGGCACCAGCAGAAATGGGACGGCGTCCTGCCCGCCCGGACTCTCATGGTCGAGTGGCCTGACGGTCAGGATGCGCCGACGGGCTACTGGATCTCGAACCTGCCCACGACCACACCGGTCACCGATCTGGTGCGGTGGGCAAAGGTGCACTGGCGGATCGAGCACGACTACCGCGAGCTCAAGCACGGCCTGGGGCTGGCCCATTTCGACGGCCGCACCTGGCGCGGTTGGCACCACCACGTCACCCTCGTCACCGCCGCCCATGCCTTCCTCACCCTGCGGCGGCTCGACGCAAAAGGCCACACGCCTGCCTGACCCTCTACCAGGTCCTCGACACCCTCCAGAACCTGCTGAGGTGCTGGACCGGCACATGCGTGACCTGCGGCCGAGTCCTGCCAGTACGGACGGGTAATCGTCACGGCTACAGGTACTCCACCCGAAGACCCGGTCGATAGAGGTCGCGGTATCGATCAAGGCAATCGGTCAGCATCATCGCCCCATCCGGGACACGTTCCGCCAACGGCTTCCAACCCACGAAGCGCACATGCTCGGGGATGAGAACAAGGCCGCTGACGGCATCCCAGAAGGCAGCCCAGTTCCGACCGTAGAAGTCCGGAAAGTCGAACTCTCGCTGGAGCAGTCGGTGCAGCTCGTCCTCACTCGCGACTGAAGCTACGTCGATGGTCACCATGCCCCGGATCCTAGGCACCATTCGCAACCTCACCGACAGTAGACCTAGCGAAGCACTACTAGGGCGAGCATCAGAAGTGGATCTTGTGCCACCGCGCACTCGGCGCCGCTTCCTCGTGATATGACGCTGCTCAGGCCTCGCACTCGGTCTCTCGACGGTCCGGTCGCGGCCGCGACGGCCGTGCGGCCGGGAGCGGGACGGCCTGATCGGCGCCCCGGAGGATGCACCGTATCGAGCGGCCCAGAAACGAGTAGCCGAAGGCGAACATCGCAGCATCCCGCAACCCCGCCGGCTTCCCGCTCTCCTCCGCCTTCTCATCATCGGGACCAGGTACGACAGGGTGATCGGGAAGGCCCGCCGGACGCGCAGCGCCCGCCGGTTCCCTTTCCTGTAGTCCTCGAGCAGCCGCAGGAACAGGCTGTTGTCCGGCTTCTTGCCGGGCGGCATGGCGGTCTTGATCCGGGACATGTAGTTCGTGGTGGTCGAGACCTTGAGGCCCCGCGCCATGAGGTGCCGGCCGTACTCGGTGTACGTGGCGGTGGTGCACGGCACCGGTACGCGGCCCTGCTGCACGCACCACTCCTTGAAGGCCTTCATCGGGCCGGCGTCGGTCGGGTCCGTGTCCTGCAGGTCGCGGCGGTCTCGTTGCTGACGTACAGGTCCCGCTCGCTGTACTTCGGGCCGTCGGTCGCCGTGGGGAGGTCCTGGCCCGGGAACAGCACGGTGTTGTGGTCGACGAGCGGCGGCCGGACCGGTTCATCGACGAGCACCAGGGCGCCGTCCTCGTCGACGATCTCGGCGTCAACGAACTCGTTCTCGTCGTACTTGCTCACGCCGCTGGCTCCCGTACTTCGGCCAGCACGTCCTCGAGCCAGTGCTGCACGTCCACCTAGAACTTCTCCATCCTGATGTCCAGGCAGTCACCGCACATGTCGGCCTCGGGGAAGGCGAAGGTGGTGACAGCGCGATCGCAGTACTGGCAGACGCCTGCGCACTCCTCACCGCAGGTCAGGCAGAGGAGAACCGTGGCCTCCACACCTTCGTCGATCTTCCCCGTTGGCATGCGCGTCACGGCGCCACCGGGGCACAGGAACCCGTTGTGCTCGTGTACCGGGTCGTCGCCGCCGTCCTTCATGACCTCGTACGCACTCGTGCCGGAGTAGATCCAGGCGGCGTCAGCAGGCGAGCCGAAGTCCGTGTGGCAGACGACGCAGGCGATGTGCAGGTCACCGCCCTCGATGGGCACGGAGTTCGCGGCGCAGACCAAGCACCGAACGACCTGCGCCGCGTCCAACGCCTCTGCTGTGGCCAGGCGTTGCTTCACGAGAGCCCCGATCTTCCCTAGATCGGGGCGGACTCGGTCGATGATCTCCTCGGCTCTCGTGACCTGCTGGTCAGGGACGAGCGCGAGCAGGTCGCCGTGCACGAACCTCACGAGGAAGTCCAGCACTGGCGTGGTGACGACCTCGACGGCGGCCGTGGTGCCGGCGAACCCGAAGTGTGCGATGCGGTTGCGCATCTCGACCAAGGCCCTGACGTGCGGCTTCTCTATGAGCGGAGTCTCCGGGGCGCAGTGCTGACGGATCCGCTTGAGGGTGTCCTCCCACTGCACGCTCTTGAAGTCGCCGACCCTGTGCTTGGCCTCGTTGAACTCGTGACGCATCACCCAGGTGAGAGCGGGTTCTTCGATCTCGAGCCGGGCTTTGAGGATCACCTCGAACGCGGCCGCCAGATGGACAACCGCATACTTCTGATCGCGGGCGGAGGGCGCCGGGGCCTTGGTGAGCAGTTCGACAGTGCTCTCGAGGAAGTCAAGCCCGTTGATGACGGGCGGGAAGTCCGTCGTGGGGTTGCCTTCTTGGCCCTCGTGGCTCACTCGTCGTCTCCGCGCGCGAGGACTTCCGAGACGGTGAGGGACGGCTCCCAGCGCCATTTTCGCTTGAATGAGGGGTGCCGCTCCCAGATGTTGGCCATGCGGAGCAGCGGCTCGCACTCAGCACCGTCGATGGGGCACGCTTCTACGGCGATCGACTCGCCGTTCTCCTCTGCAGGCTGGAGAACTGGCTTGTGGTTCGCGACTGTCCACCGCAGGTAGCCGGTGAAGTCGAGTACGTGGGCCGGGTCGTTCAGCACGACGAAGGCGGCCCGCTCCCGGGTGCCGGCATCGAAGTTAGGTCCCTCCGGTCCGGCGAGGATCAACGTCTCGAACTCATCGTCGGCGCCGCCTGCCCCCTGGTACCAGACCGCCGGCCATTCGCCGTCAAGATTCGGCTGCACCGCGTGGCCGATCTTGCTCTCCTCAGTGATGCGCCTGGCGAGAAAGTCGTGCACCTCTTGCAACATGCCCACTGCTGGCCCCTCCCGGGCTGGATCTGACCTGCCGCCAACTTTACCGACAACAATCGGACTTATTATTGTCGGCTCTGCTCCCCGCACCTGTCGGGTGGCTCTGGAGACTTCAGTAGCGCAGTATTTATTTCAGTAGAGACTTCAGTGGCGCACCAAAGGCTTCAGTGCGATCACTGTGTGTAGCCGGTCTCGCTGTCGGGCCTTTGGTCTTGTTGGGCGCGGCAACGGACGGAGCGGCGCGAGTCGGTCGCCAGGGCTTGTACGAGGTCTGCCTTGCATGCGTGAGACGCCATGTATTGGCGCACCAGCCTGTGCCGGTCCGTGATGAGGGACTGGCCGGTGACCGGGTCGGCGTCCTTGCTGGCGCACCACAGGGCCGCTGCGAGGAGGCGGATGAGGTGATCTGGATGAATGGCCAGCAGCATCGGATCCAGATTCACATCCGATGGGGATAGCTGGAACAGCGCGCGCACCAGGGTGGTCCGGTCCGCGTCGGGATCGGACAGGAGGAGGTGAAGGGCACGTGCGGTTACACCGGCTGCCTGCGGGCTGGTGTCTGCCAGGCATGCCGCAGCCAGAAGGCCATCATGACGCAGCGTGGCCGGGCCGAATCCAAAGCTGATGCGGTCGAAGGACGTGTGGGGGAGGTCGTCGTCGGCGCTGCCGTCATGGTCGCCTTGAGCGAATTCCATCGCGGTCGTGAAGTGCCGTGCCCGCGTGCCGTGGTCCAAGTGTGGTGCAAGGGTGGCTATGGCGTGCAGGGCGTCGCGGCGCTGGAAGGCGGCGTCCTCATGGTTGAGGGCGTGAGCGATGAGGCTGTCGGCCAAAGCCTGCCGGTCCGGCATGTCCACGGCGGCAGCCAGCAGCGCGAGTGTGCCGGGGCTTGTGCGCGGGTGCTCTGGGGTCTCTTCTCCCGGCAGCGGAAGCGGCAGTTGGCTTCGGGCCGCGGGCGCGGCGTCAGCGGTGTGTGTGCCGGTAAGGACGACTGTCCCTGCACCACCTCGCGCGTGGTGAAGAGCACGCTGCAGCCTTCTACCAGCGACAGACATCCTCCGACACCGTCTCCGAAGGCGACCCGCTCACCGTCTCCGGTATTTGCCCGCCCCGGGACATCAGCTTCGACTCCAGCCTCCCCACGGTCCTGCGCATCCTCAGCCAGCTCACCCCTGGCGGCAGCGCACAACACCGCCGGCACCGTATCGATGCCCTCACCAACTACCTCGCCGATACCATCAACCGCCACTACACCCGCCACCCAAGCGTCGAGATCCCCGTCCCCGAACCCCTCTTCGCCGACCGGGTCACCTGGCTGCTGACAGCCACACTGCCCTGGCCGCGAAAGCCCCGACGCCCCAGGCCGCCCAGGCCCGCACTGCCGGCCCGCCGAACACCGCGCCCGAGCTGCAACACCACCCCAGCTCCCGCCGCCGGCCAAGGCATCAGCACGATGTCCGCACACTGACGGACGACAGGTCGCTACGGGGGAGACGGTGCGGGCGCGGGCGGTCGTGGGGAGCGGGTGCTGCTTGAGGTGTTCGCTCAGGTGCCCGGCCAGCCACGGCTTGCCGAGGCAGCCCGGCGCATACCGCACGTGCGCACGCAGTGCTCTGAGTGGGATCACGGCAGATCTCCCTGAGGTGGGCGGCGGCTGTTCGGCCGCGCTGCAGGCGGAAGAGTGGCAGGCTGGGCTCCAGGGACAACCCACAGAGCGCGAGGAGGAGAGCACGGGTGAAGTCGGCGGAGCCCAGCCGGGCTGCTGACCGCGGTCGGGAGACCGGGCCGGTGGTGTATCTGCTGGTCGGGCTGACCGGGTCGGGCAAGACCACGTACGCCCAGCGCCGGCTGGCGCCGGCCGGAGCGGTACGGCTGTCGGTGGATGAGCTGGTTCACGCCCGGCACGGCAGCTACGGCGTGGATTATCCGGAGCGGGACTACTTCGCCCTGGAGACGCCGGTGGTCGCCGAGGTCCGTGAGCGCCTGGTGGAGCTGGTTGCAGCAGGCCGGGACGTCGTACTGGACCACGGCCTATGGCTGCGCTCGGCCCGCCAGGAGTGGAAGAAGCTCGTCAAAGAGGCGGGCGGTCGGCCGCAGCTGTTGTACTTCCCTGTTGAGCGGGCCGAGCTGCTGCGGCGTCTTGAGCAGCGCAACCTGCGTGAGGACGCTAACGCGCTGACCGTCACGGAGTCGGCGCTCGACGACTTCTACGCCCGGTTCGAACCGCCCGAGGACGAGGGCGAGGAGATCATCGAGCCCGGCTGGTTCTGACCCTCCCTTGAGGTTGGTGGCCGCCAGGTGGTCACCAGCCGGGTCGCCTGCGCCGCCCACCAGCCGGGGATGGCCTGAAGCGAGACAGGCTGGAAGCCCAGGTGCGGGGAGTCGACCGCGATCCGGCCGCCGTGCCGGTGAAGGTGCTGGAGCAGGCGGCGGGCCTCGGCGAGCCGGGCCGGCGAAGCGGTGTTCCAGGTGCCGTCCGCCGAGTGCACGGCCCGTCGTTCGATGTCCTGCCGTACGCCGTCGCGCCACTTGAAGTGGTGGACGGCAACCGGTGGCTGGCTGGCCGGGCGGTGGCCCTCGGCGCGGTGGTTGCCGGAGGCCACGGCGACGCTGGAGTGCGCGAGCACGGTCTTGCGGGGGTCGCCGCGCAGGAGCTGGTGGGTGAGGAAGGCGCCGAGCGGATACGCCGCGTCCAGACCCGTCTGCGGGTCCCAGCCGGTCAGGGAGCCGTCGGTGGTGACGCGGTCGAGCATCAGCCCGCCCACCACGCGGTGCCCGGCGTGCTCGGCCTGGGCAATCATCTCGTCCAGCGGGATGGGGTACTGCTGGAACTCGTCGGCGTCGGCGAGCAGGTGCCAGCCGGGCCCTGCCTGCTGCCGCAGGGCGTCCCTAAGTTCGCCGTTGGTGTGCTCGTGCCAGGGGCCGCTGCTGGTGACGGTGGGGATGATGCCCAGCTCGCGGGTGGCGGTCTGGAGTTCGTGCCGCCGCTGGTCGGGGACGTGTTCGGGGAAGTGAAAGGCGATGAGGAACCGCTCGATGCCCAGGAGCCGGTAGTGGCGGACCCAGGCGGCCAGCAGCGGGGCTTCGATGGGGCCGATGACGGAGACCAGCGGCGGAGTGCTCAGCATCGTGACTCCTTCGTACGGAGGGAGGCGAAGGTGTGGGTGAGGAAGTCGGCCTGGTCGTCGGCTGTCCGCATGCCCAGCAGGCGGGGCGCCTCGGTGCCGGGCCGGGCGGGAGGCTGGCGGATGACGGTGCGCAGGACGTCGGCGAGGCCGTCCGGGGCGCCGACGGGGAAGGTCAGGGCCCAGGGCTGGCCGCGAAGCCGACCGGTGAGGACGGGATCGTGGTCGGAGACGATCAGGGGGACACCGAGGCAGGCGGCGTCCATCACGAGCCCGGATTCCTTGCCGACGCCGGGGTGCCGCGCTACCAGGGCGGCATCGGCGGCGGCGTAGACCAGCCGCAGCACGCTGTCTGTGACAGGGCCGGGCACAGTGTGCAGGCGCAGGTCGGGCAGGGCCCGCCACCGCTCAAGAACGACTTCGTCGAGTGGCGCCCCGGTGACCAGAAGGTGCAGTGGTTCCTTCAGCCGGGCCAGTGCAGCGTCGATGACGGCGATGTCCTTGTAGGGCCACCAGCCGCCCACCAGGCAGACCACAGCTTCGGCCGCGGGGAGACCGAAGGCCGTCCGGCCGCCCTTGCGTTCGGCGTCGGTCAGACGGTGGCCATCGTCGACCGCGAAGGCCCGAACCACCGCAGCCAGATCCGGGAAGGCCGCCGCCATCTGATCGCCCACGGCCCGCGTCGGACACACCGCGATGACCTGCCTTTCACCCCGGCGGCCGAGCCGCCCGAGGAGCCGTACGGGAGCGTCCTCAGCGGTGACCTGTTCGTGGACGAACCGCAGGTGCGGTTGGCCCCCGAGGAGAGCGGCGACCCCGTGCAGGGCCTCGCTCGCGGTCAGGATCACTACCGCCCCGGCGCCGGGCTGAAGGCGGCGGGCGGTCCGCAGGGCCGATGCCTCGGCCAGACAGCGGGCGATAAGGGTGACCTGGTGCGGCAGCCGCCGCAGGCGGCGGGGCCATCGGCGCGAGCGGAAGATGCGCTGCCCGGCACTGGAGAGCCCGGCCATAAGGCGGGAAGCGGCCAGCAGGACGGCCGCCGCTCGCCCGGCCGTGACGTTCGCCAGTTGAGTGTCGGCCTCACGCAGGGCCGTGACCGTCTCGCGGGCGATCCCGTGAGGGGCGATGGCCAGGCTGCCCGGCCGGGCCTGGGCGAGCGCCACCAGTGTGCGCTGATGGTGGCCGCCCATGCGGTTCGCGTACGGCTCGATCAGCACGAGCGCACCGGTCATCCCGAGATCGCCTGGTCCCCGTGTGCGGCGGTGAAGCGGTCCCGCAGCCAGACGGGGTCGTTGAGGTGGTCGAACAGCTTGGGGGCGTGGGCGGCCCCGCGGGCGAAGGCGACGCCCTCTTGAGCTCCGGCGGCGGCGTAGGCGGCGAACTCACCGTCCCGGCTCGTGGTCCACGCCTCCACCCGCTCGCGGGCGTCGTCGTCGGCCATGCCGTACTCGCTGCCACGGGCGAGCATCGCGCACTCGCGGAAACCGGCCTTCCAGGCATGGAAGGGGCTCTGGTTGAACCGGGTGACACCTGCGATCTGTTCGGCGAACTCGATGCGGCCCGGAAGCGCGGCGAGCACGTCTACGGCGTCGCCCATCTCACGCAGGGCGCTGCGTTGGATCAGCTTCAGCCCGCCGTAGCCGTACGAGAGGCCGTTGACCGGGTTGACCGCCCGCCACACTCGCATGGACACGCCCTCGTCCAGCGGTTCGACCATGGAGGAGGCGAAGCCGGTGTCGATGGCGAAGTCGCCGTCGGCGAGGAAGAACTGCTCGCGGTCGACGATCTCGGCGCACAGCCGGTAGGCCCGCCGCATCCCGTGCACGCCGTGCAGGCGCTTGACCGTGCCGCCGAGCGTTCTTTGCAGGCGGGCGTGGAGGGAGCCCGCCATCGGCTCGTCGTAGGAGAGGAACACCGCGTCGAACCTGGTCGTCACGAGAGAGCCTCCAGGTAGCGGGCAGCGACCAGGGCGGGGGCGAAGTCAGCGGTGGAGGCGTAAGCGCGCTTGGCGTGCAAAGCGTGAAACTCGTCCTCGGCGGCGAGGCGTTCGGCCAAGGCGACGGCCTCGGCCGGGGTGTCGAAGCACAGCTCGGTGTCGATGTGCTCGGCGAGCCAGCCCAGGCGCGGGGAGATGACCGGCAGTCCCATGGCTTGGCAGTCGATCACGCTCATGGACCAGGGGCAGCCAGGGCGGAAGGGGGCGATGCCGAAGCGGGCGCCGGCGAGCAGGTTCTTGTAGCGGACGCGGTCGCCTCGGTCAGAGACGATCTGGACGTGCGGCAGGGCGGCGAGCTGGTCTCGCATCTTCTCGGGGCTGTCGTCCAGGCCCGTGCGCTCGGCGCGGCGCTGGCCGAACAGGTCCATCACCCGCAGCCGGATGATGCTGGAGGAGGCAAGGTCGCGGGCCAGGTGCACGAACTGCTCGGTGCCGAAGTGCGCGTACAGCCGGTGGTTGTACATACCGATCGCCCCAGCGTCGGAGGTGGGCTGGGCGGTGGCAGGAGCACGGACCAGACGCTCGTCGCGGGGGGCGGGCACCACCCGCAGCCTCTCGCCGAGGTCCACGGTCAACCGGGCGGCAGCGGCCGACACCCAGGAGGCGGCCGTAGAGGAGTGGACCATCACCCGGTCACAGGCGGCCAGCCCGGCGACAAACGCCAGCAGCACCGGCCGCCCCAGACCTGCGTCGTTCAGGGACGGATCCAGCAGGAGCTGACCGCCGCTGGTCAAGGAGAACGGCAGGTAGTGGCAGTACCCGGCCAGCAGCGCGTCCGATCCGGCCTCCAGCAGGGCCGTGCGGATCGCTGCGGCCTCCTCGACCTGGTTGGCCACCACCGCGTCCGGCCTCTCGGCCCGGATCAGTGCCACCAGTTCGTCGATGTCCGCGGAGAACCGAGCCCGGTACTTCGTCCCCGGCACCTTCGTCTGGTGGAAGCCGCAGCGGGCATCCCCGGCCGCCGCCGGTGCCGCGACGGTCACCTCGGCCCCGGCGTCCGCCAGAGCCGGAGCGAGCAGGTCCGCGAAGATCCACCCCGAGTCGGCCGAAAGCCGGTCGGGGTTGGAGATGTTGAGCAGGTACAACACGCGCATGTACATCGCCTCCCTCACGTTGCCCGGAGGGTCGATCCGGGCCTATGAGGGAAGGAAACCGGCGACGCGGGCCGTGACGGGATGATGAACTTGGATCACTCACGGTTCATTCATGCTCACCAACAAGTGACGCGGGGGCGGCGTTCGATGGACGCGCAAGACGACGAGATCACCGTCGAACAGGCGGCCGAGAACTACGCGGCTGAAGTGGCGCGGTGGCGAGAAGTACGCGGAATGTCCAAGCGGGCGTTAGCGCTGGCCATGGGGTTCGATCCGTCCTACGTCAGCCACGTGGAGTCGGGCCGTCACAAGCCCAGCGAGGAGTTCTCACGCCTCGCCGACGAGGCCCTGAACGCTGGGAAGGCGATCTGGCGGCGCTGGTGCGACTACGAGCAGGCGAGGGCCCGGACCCGGCGTCCGGCGGCCACGCCGCCCGCCCAGCGCAGGCCCGAGCAGCCGTACGCGACCGGATCGGCCCTCGTCGTCGAACATGACGCGGCACGGCTCCAATACGACGGGAGCAACTACCGGCTCACCATGCGCCGCCGACTGCGGAACACCGGCGATGAGCCGGTGACCCGGTACCTGATCCGGATCTCCGTGGACCGCTACCCTGGCGACCCAGAGCGCTCCAACGCCCACTACCGGGCCCACCCGCTGACCTGGAACGAACTTGCCCTCACCGCGACCTGCCGGGGCGAGGCAATGAGCTGGCAGGTGAAACACGACCGCGATGCCTTCAAGGAGGTCTGGCTGGTGTTCGACAACGAACACGGCCGCTTCCCGCTCTACCCGGGTGAATCCGTGTGGATCGAGTACGCCTACACCGTCGGCGACGACAAGTGGGGCAACTGGTTCCAGCGGGCCGTACGCCTGCCCACCGAACAGCTCGAAGTGCAACTTGTCTTTCCCGCTGCGCTCGACCCGGTCGTGTGGGGCACAGAGACGTCCATGACCGCCGAAGCGTCTCCGCTGCGGACCCCGCCTGTCCGCAGCGACAACGGTGAGCTACGGCAATTCACGTGGATCACGACCACACCCGCCCTGCACGCTCGGTACCGTCTGGAGTGGCGGTTTCGGGCACGGCCCGAACGCAACATGAATCAAGGGGAGTCCAGGTGATTGACGTGCGGCCCAGTCAGCAGATGCGAGACCTCGGCGTCGTCCAGCATGGCGCCGGCATCCTCGCGGAACCGGCCCGCTCCTTCGACCTGCCCGCCGAACGCGACGAGGCCGAGCGCATCACCGACGAGCTCTTTGCTGCCATGGAACGGATCGGCCAGGTCCACCCGTTCGCCAAGGGCATGGGAATCGCGGCCCCGCAGATCGGCATCGGTCGTGCCTCGGCCGTCGTCCAGCCGCCCGACGACGCGCCCGCCATCATCCTGCTCAACCCGCGGATCATCGAGCTCTCCGACGAGATGGACGAGCAGTACGAGGGCTGCCTGAGCTTCTTCGACGTCCGTGGCCTCGTCCCCCGGCCCCTGAAGATCACCATTAAGACCACGGCCCTGACCGGCGAGACCGTGACCACTGTGTACGAACGCGGCCTCGCCCGCCTCATCCACCACGAGATCGACCACCTCGACGGCCTGCTGTATACCGCCCGCATGCGAACCGGCGTCCATCCGATCCCGGTGGAGGAGTACCGTCAGACCGGCCGGGCCTGGGCCTACGAATAGGCCGCACCGGGCGGCGCTGCGCCCTCATCCTGCCAGGCGGACGCCGATCACGACCGCGACGCCGAGCCTCGGATCTGGATACTGCCGCCCAGATGCGTGGTGCGGACGATCGACGAGCTCGCCCAGGTCATGGCCGACACCCTCGCTCCGTAGGAGCCGCTACGCAGAGATGTACATGATCAAGCCACCCTCCTTACGCTGATTGCGCTCGGGGCGCAACGCCGGGCTGAGCTCATCAGCCGGATCGAGGTCATCGGTAACGCGCCTGCTCGGCTATGCAAGCCTGGCCGTCGAGCGCCGGTTCGCCGAGTCCTTTCTTCAGCGTCTTGAGGGCTGGTTCTTCGAGCGGGCGTCTGTCCAGATGAGCTTCCAGCTGTTCCTTCATCGCGAAGGCCGCGCCCCGCAGCCCGTGAGGCTATCTGCGTCTACGGCGAAAACCGTACGGATCGGAGCCTGGCTCGCCAAGACGCGCACCAAACACCGGGCTAGCAAGCTCCCCGATGAGCGCGTACGCCTGGTAGACGCCCTCTTCGAGGGGGACTGGACAGAGGAGGACCCGACACCTGCAGCTCTCATCTAAACCGATCAACCATAGAGGAGGGGAGGAAGCCCGAAGCCTCGGGCATAGTCGATACCACTGCAGCTACTGCAATCAGGTCGACATGGAAACGGTCAGGACCGGCTTTCGCGGCCTGGCTCCATACCCAGAATTCGTCCGTGGACGTTGGAGAACCGCTCACGAGCCAAATGTGCGTCTAAGGCTGACGCCAGCCTTCACTCTCTCCTCACACACAGATCTCTTGGCAGAGCCGTCCATTAGTCAAACCGCCTCTCAGTCTGCTGGCCGGTCTGAGTTCGATCCTCACGTGAGAGCCACGCCAACAGCGCGGACGGGTACACGGGATCCGCCCCTGCACCCACAGCACTGCGGATCACATTGAGGTCCGTTGACACGACGACAATGGTCCGGTCTGGCCGCCGCTCACTCTCCACCAGATTTCGGATCAACTTGACAGGAAGAACGCTGGACGCAGAGAACAGAACTCTGATGTCCCGCGGAGCGGTACTGACCTGCATTGCCAGATCAGGCTCGTCGAAAACGCACGTGATTTCCGCCCCTGTGGGCGCGACGTATCTCGAGAGTCGACGCAGCAGCGTTGACTTCTGTAGCTCTGGGGGAAGTCGGGTGTCCCACTCCGTGATATGGGATCCGTCAACGATCAGGTGCACCCGAGGCAGCGCAAATAGTTGATCAAGAATATTCGGATCCTCGGCAGGCGACGCTGTCAGAGTCAGCCATTCCTCGCGGATCAACTCATCCTGCAGATGGAGAATCTTCACATCTACACCCAGATCATGGATGTGTGTTTTTCTGTCCTCGGCGATGACAAGCCGTACGTTAGGCATCGTACTCAGAGGGCGAACTACGCTGTCCACGATCCCCTGGCGATTAAGGGGGGACGCCTCCGGGAGACGATCCAGCAGCAGGGCCACCGTTTTAGGGAAGCTGGCCAAGTGAGCCACCCACTCGGTGGGTGAACTTCCCGGAAGGTCCAGCCGCCTGGCCAAGAGACGCCAAACATCGTTGGCGGTGCCAGCAATTTTAGAGAACAGCAGGACAGGTCTGATACCCCCTTTCCGCTCCGATTGGCTACTGTCAACCTTCCTATTGCGGAGCATCATCAACTGATGCTCAAGAAGATGGAGAAGCGTCGTCTTGCCAGAGCCGCGGTCTCCCAACACGACCCTTGGCCTGTGATCGGTAGACGTCCCCAGAATCCAGTCCGTCAGGTCATCGAGAGCCATCGATTGCCCACTACTCACGATCATGTCGGGAAAAAGCGGATGGCTCACACTTTCGGGCCGGTCTGAAGGGAAGGTGAAGAAATGAGAAGAGAGAGACGGGTCGGCCGGAACCCAGAGCACCATTCCAGGATCGGCAGATGGCTCCCGGTCGTGGAGCATCCGCTCGATGACACGCAAGCCGAACTCCTGGAAAGGCGGCTCGATACTGGAATTATCGCGCAACGATGCCATCTCGGCGGTCAGTGCGCGGGTGAAATTACTCCCGGTGGAATCCTCATGCACCGTATGGCAAGACAGCAGCCATACGGCTGGGTCCTTAGCAGTAAATGTGTGGGACACGCCACTGGGGAAACACGTATCGAGGATAAGCAGGAGACGAGCCGGGCCACCGGAGAAAGACCGCTGCATCTCGCGGACGGTGAGGCCCCCAGAGTCGGAAGCCCCTCCACTCTCCACCGTCAAGAGCCTGACCTCGCCCTTCAAGGCAGCCGCATGGCCTGCGAAATAGACGACCACCGAATCAGCAGCCCGCCCGTCCTTGCTACGAGCCCAGGCCTTTATGGAACTCAGCGCGACCGCCGAGGTGGGGCTGGACGCCAACTCAGGCAGGACAGCGGTGTAACCCAGCGCTTCGAACTCCGTACGCACCCGGGCCACATCCTTGACCACCCCGGGCAGTGCCCCCATGGATCTAGACCTATACCGCGAAACACCGATGATGATGAGAAAACGGCGACCGCTACTGTGGCCGGGCCTGACCAAAGGATCATCGGCAGGAGCCGAGGTCAACTGCGCACCAGATTCCTCACTGGCAGGGCTCTCCACCATCCCCAACCACTCCGAAACACGGCCGGCAGGCACAGCCTCCCCGGCCTCGGCTGCGGCAGACGTTCTCCGACTGTGGCGACGGCGCACAAGGTGTTGCACCTCTGCCCAGTGGCGGGCCCCCGCCGGCAGAAGAAGAGGACCACCAGGGTCGACCATCGCCGCAGTGAAGCGTGAGACCCCAGTCGGCACGCTCCGCTCGACGTAGGCGGAGACGCTCGAGATGACCTGGTCGGCTTCGTCTCGACGCAAGGTACTGAGCAGCTTTTCCCGCAAGCCGGGCACAAACTCGTAAGCTTGCTGAAGCGGACCCCTCTCTCCACCATCTGCGGGAAGTCTGCGCAAAATACCGCTGAACACGATCTCAGCCAGATCCGACGGCGGACTGCCCGGGAGCATCGCCGACTGCACCAGCCGCATCACAGCGAGATTGAGCGGAGCAGCAGACAGATAAGCCGCAAGACGAAACAGGCCAGGCTGTGCCTGGGCCAAAAACTCCTCGAAAGTGATCGCCCGCCCTTCAACTGCTGGTCCAAGACCGTGGGCTGTCCCCGCCCCACTCGCGGACAGGCGTACTGCCACGCCGTCGAACTCACTGACTCCTGCAACGGCCCAGGCCCAGGACGCCAACCACTCCGGATCCAAAGCCAGTACCGGCACAGGGATCTCGCCAGGCTGGAGGACGTCGGCGCCGAGCGTATACGGGGTGAAGTGGAGACGCATGAGCGAACCACTCGCCCCAGTGCTGCGGAAGCGCCCCGGCTCAGGCGACAGCGCCGTCTGTCCCCACAGGTAATCGGGCAGCGCCTGCAAAATCGCGGTCGGGCCTCTACGCGCCCACTGCCGCAGCGCACTGCGTAGGGCCTCCGTGCCCCAGCCCTGATCAACCCCGTCGGTCAGAACCAGCGCGACAGTGCGTCCGGTGGGATCACTCGCCGTCGCAGGGGAGCGGAGCCTCCCTCGAGGACTCGTCGCCAGGCCGGGGGAGCCATCCGGCCGCCGGCGCAGCCAATACGTACGCATGTCCCGAAAAGCCCCAAGCTCCCGCAGCACACTGAGCAGCTCACGGGCCATCGACTGCCACAGTGCGCCACCGTCCCCATGGACGTCGATGACGAGTGCGAGGTCGAGCCACCGGTCCTGGGCAGGAACTAGGACCGGCATCCACTGGCCCTCATCAGCGATACGTTCGGCGGTGGCGTCCTCGTCAACAACCCATCGCGTATTCGAGGGGACACGGCGTTTGAGCGGACGCAGCGACCTAGCAAGGGCACGCCGACGCGTCAGTGCAGGCGCTCCTGTGACACGGACCGGCGACGCCGTATGCATACGGCCGAGCTCCTCGCCCGACGCAGCGGTATCCGTCAGATACAAACGGCCAGCCTGCTCGCCATCACCCTCACTGGTGGACGCGTCTGAAGTGCCGCCGACGTCCTCCCGGCCGTCCGGCACTAGCAACTCCGCCCCACTCACAGCTGCGCCAGTAGGCGCCGAATCGGGCCGCACGACGGCCCCCGACGGGAGATTCGCTGCCAGCCACAGCAGCTCCGCGACCTCCCGTGGACCGGGCGGCAACCCCTGCGGATCCAAGGCGCCGAGCAGCGCGCCCAGCCTCGTGATGCCGTCGTTCTCGCTCGTCACTCGCCAGCAGCCGTCACATTCAGATGCTGCAGTACCAACCTGGCAATCCTGTCCGGATCAGGCGCGCCTTCCTGGACCGTCCGACCCATCAGATACACGGCATTAAGCAGTTGGTCGGTGGCGAGCTCACCGGTCGCCGCACGCTCCATGAACGCCTCGATGATCTGTTCCGCCCGTTGGTCTGCCCCCGGAAGATGAGCGCGCACGATGGCTCGCAGTCGCGCCCCATCATCGGAGACAGCAGGCAGATGAAGGCGCACACACCGCCGCAGGAACGCAGGCGGAAACTCTCGCTCCCCGTTGCTCGTCAAGACCACGAACGGGAAAGCCCGGCAGCGGACCATGCCACGGCGCACTGTCACTTCCGCGCCATCGTCGGCCGGCTGCACACGGACCGTCTCCTGCGTTTCAGCGGCCCGGGCCAGCTCCAGGATCTTGAATTCGCCTTCCTCGAATACATCGAGAAGATCGTTCGGCAAATCGATGTCGCTCTTGTCGATCTCATCGATTAGCAGGACACGCGGCAGCGTATAGGGAGCCAAAGCCGTGCCCAGCGGCCCAAGGACGACGTAGCGGCCAACATCCGCCTGGCTCGGCTGCTGGCCCGTCGCCGTCTGGTGCCGAGCCACGCTGGCCTCCTCAAGACGGCCCAGCGAGTCGTACCGGTACAACCCCTCACGCAGAGTGCTCTTGCTGTTCACTGGCCAGCGCAGCACCTTCCCCAGCCTCAGCTCACTCGCCACAGCATCCGCGAGCGTCGACTTGCCTACGCCAGGATCTCCCGTGACCAGCAGTGGCCGGCGCAAGTACAAAGCCGTGTTCACCGCCTCGATGATGCTCTCGTCCGCCTGATAGGCCGCAGACCGCGGCAGCCGCCGTCGACCCACCACGAGCACGTCGCGATCGAAGGGCGTGACCTCGTCTTCCGCATCCCCGAAGTCCCGCCACGGCGGTGGATCGGGCAAGCGATCAATTCCGTCGTGAGGCTCACTGGTGCCCTTGTAAATCCTCCACTCACTCAACGGCTCTGTCCTTCCTCAGCCTGGAGGGTCGAAACCAGGGGAGTACGGGGAATCTGCCGGGCCGGATCGTCCCACAAAAGAACGACATGCTCACCGAAGTGGTCTCCGACTTCCTCCTCCATCTCCGCATCGTTACGCAACCGGCAAATCCTGTCAGGCACGTCGTCCCGCGCAGTGTCGGAAAGAGACTCACGCGCCCGGATAAGAAAACCCGGATCCGGACAGGCATCCCGACCCGGAATCCCACAAGGGTTGCCACAGACCGACGGGCCGGGCGTCGAGTCCCGCTTCCACAGCATCACCGGCACTCCTGATGTCAGCGCAACCGTGTACGCGTCGGCAACGGGCGACCGACCCGGCGACCCGGCCAGCGCCAGAGCCGCCAATGCCGGATCGTTGTTGAACATGGCATCGAGCGCCGCCTGACGCTGACGATCACGCCCGCAGACACACACCAGCGCCTCGCCCACCTGCTTTCCCTCAAGACGACGCCACCGCTCCTCCCACGCCGCATGCAAGTGCGGCGCTTGGTGCCTCTCCAACGGCCGCACCACCAGGTCAAACCTGCGCCCCAGCGCCCAGAAGCCGACCTCCGGCCACAACTTCCAGGCGACGAAATCCTCGTCGATGACCCCGCGCGGCAAAATCAGCTCGATCAATCCCCGCTGCCCTGCGACGTCACCCATCAACTCGATCTGCTCAGCCAACAGACCAGAGAGCAAGCTGAAAGCCTCCGGCAACGAGACAGCCGACGACTCCGCCATGCCCGGCACGATGTCGTGCGGCGACCGGTACCGCCAGAGCATGACATGGAAGAGATCCTTGTCCCGGAAGGAAGGACGGACCCTGCCGATCACGGAGGGCCGCCCGGACGGCGCACCCTCACCAGCCAGCCGCGCCCGTATCTCTTCCCCCAACCCGAGCCGGCCCGCGACGATCAGGACCTGGTCACGCAGTTCGGTCACCGCCTCCAGCGACCTCGAAAGCTCGCGGACCAAATCTGCACAGAAAGCAAGCTCATAGGGAAGCACACCAACGGGCGGATCCATGAGCGCTGCCAACTCCATGTAGACATCGCGACAGGCGAGCAAGGGCCGCTCTGGAACCCGCGTGCCGGCCGGTGCAGCGGCCAGGAACGCCGCACGATAGGAGACACCGATGCCGGGGGAGACGGGCAAGGCAGACAGAAGACTGAGAAAGCTCCTGTCATCAGCCCGCACCGCACAGACCGGACCCGAAGAGTCCTTCTCCACCCGGTCCGACAGCGCATGCCACCGCGCATCCGCCTGATGGAAGCGGTCATGTCCCTCAATGACGACCCGGTACACCTCCGGATCAATCAGACGCAACGCATCGACCGGCACGGCGAACCCACCCAGGGAAGAGTCCTCTAGGCGGGTCGCCTTGACGACCGCGCACACCCCACCACTGTGGTGATTCAATACCGGGCCCCCGGAAAGCCCCGGATTGATCTCGCCCATGACGAGCTCCAGCAACTCGCCACCCGGCTGCGCGCTCCGACCTCCGGCGGTCAGCATCGCCCGACGCGGCGCCGCCTCACCCGCAGTCAACGTGTCTGCGAATCCCACCGTCGTCAGCTGTGAGCCCTGCGCAGGCATGGCCACGTCGAGCCACACACAGGGATGACCTGCAGGCGGATCTACAAGCTCCACCACCGCCAGATCGGGGAACGCATACAACCCACCGAAGCCCTCCCCAGCATTGACAGAAGCCGCACGAACCACGGCCTCGTAGTCACGACCGCACCACCGCACCCGCACAGGCAGACCAGCTTCATCGCCAGTGACGTGAGCACAGGAGACGACGAATCCAGGGGCAACGAAGAACCCTGTGCCGTCAGTCACGCCTTCGACAAACACACGGCAGTTCTCCTGCAGCTCCTGCAGCGCGGTGACCGGAGCGAACCCTCGCATGCCAACCCCTATAAGCTTAGAGACCTGACGATGCAGGAGAAACTCACACCTCGTCACCGGATGGAGGGACGGCCGACGAGCCGGCCGAAGCGGACTGGCCATACGAGGAAGCCGGACCGGGGCCCCCGGTGACCCACTTGAGCGTCACCTTGAACGTGGCCTTCCCGCCAACACCGGTCAGTGCGGCGACCACTCCATGCTTGCCGGCGGCCAACTCCAAACCAAACTCAACGCCGACCTCGTCAGGGCGCGCGGTCGTCACTGCAGAGCGCACATTCTCTGCCACAGCGTGCAGCGACTCCTGGAAACCCTCGATCCGCTGCGAGACCTGGTCACCGAACCCAGTGTCTCGGGGCCCCTGCCGCTCTACCATGGCCCACACCACCTGCCCGTCAGGCATAGCGAGTTCGATGGGCTGTTGCTGTGCCAAGGTCCCCCCTCAGAAACTGCGTGACGTTGAGCCGCGGAACATCCTAGCCGTGCAGGTCCCCGGGCGACGGCGAGTTGGAGCAGATGGCAGTCTCAGGTCAGTGGTCATCAAACGGCCTGCCTCTCGCAGGGAGAGGCACCACCCCCGATTACGGAAGCTCCAACCGTGCCATCGCAAGGAACGCATGCCCCGCTGCTGCCTGGCGTAGCCGGCCGGTGGGGAGCGCGGCGGACACCGGTTCGGGGAGCGCAGCGGACCGAACTCGCTTTGGCATTGAAGCGAAGCGAAATGCCAATCGATTTATGGATTACCGTGGCGCGGTAATCCATATAACGAGTCGGTGCGTTATAGCGGGTGAGGCGTGTTAGGCCTTGCCGTGGCCGGATTTCAGACGTTGGCGGTGCGGTCGGAGACGAGGCCGACGCTGGCGCGGTAGGTGTCGGGCAGGTCATTTCGCCGGTGTGTCCAGCGGGTCAGTTGCTTCCAGCGTTTGTGATCGGCAAGGTCGTGTTCGACGGTGATGCGGTCGGACGAGTGCGTTGGCGGTCCCATTCCCACTGCTCGATTCTGCCGGGCAACGCTTCCGGCCGCGGTTTTCTGGGCGGTGTGATGGCTTGGCCACGGTGATCGCGGCCCAGGCCGAGGGAGCCGCCGTCCAGGAGGACTTCGACGTAGGGGAAGCGCCGGAAGCAGACGGCGATGCCTTCGTTGCGGGCGGCCGTCGTGTCGTGCAGACGCCCAGGGCGCAGGGCATCGGTCCATAACGTGCGGTCTTGATCGTCCGCGATCACGGTGGCCTTCATCGTGTTCTGCTTCTTATTGCCCGAGACGAAGGCACGACGTCCACCGCGGCCGGCCGGTGCCGGCGGATCTGAATCTCGGTAGCGTCCAAACGCAGCTCGACGCCCGTCGGCCTGGGCATAGGCAAAATACATCCGTCAGCGTCCGAAGCCGTAGGCCGGGACGGTTGGGAACCGCGCACCCCCGCTCCGCCAGGAGCGTGCGCACCTCTCCGATCGCCCGGGTGACCGTGGGACGGTCGACGCCGAACAGCAGGGCCAGCACCGAGTGCGGTAGGTCGTGTCGCAGATGGATCAGCGTGGCCACCAGCCTGTCGACGGACACCAGCTGATGGCTGGCGCCGGCACCCGCGGCCCGCTTTCTGGCCCCGCCCCGCGTCGCATGGCGGCGACCTTCAATCCCGGCCTGCCGCGGCTCGGCCAACTCTGCAACCAGAAAGGCAAAATGAGGCCGAGACGCCCCGTGAACAGCCGATGCGCCAGCACCGCCCGATTGACCATGATCGCCACAGCGGGATCATGCCATCCACCTGGCACAACACCTCACCCGCTATCACGCACCAACTCGAAAGAGGTGATCTCGTTTGGTGGATCAGTGAAGGTGCCCCGGCGGACTGCGCTTTCAGTACTGGTGCGACGATGCGGATATGCGTGAGGTCGAACGGCCCTGCTCGTCAGACGGTCAGCCCAGTACCGAGCCGCCGCACACCCCGCACGAGCGTGTACGAGGCACTGAGGAAGATCAGCCCGGTGGCCGTCTCGCGTGTCAGGGGCGCAGCGGCCATGACATGGGAGATCGCCTTCCTTCGGCGCGTCTGCACCTGGTCGACGGTGACGCGTCGCAGCAGTTGCAGTTCGCCGGAGGGGTCGGCGAGCACGCGGCGGCTGGCTTCGTGCAGCGTCTGCCCCTCGTACACGCCGCCCGCGGGAGCATCAGCATGCCGCGAAGGTCGGCGACGGCGATGCGGTCGGTTGCGACGGGCACGAGCAGCGAGACGCCGACGACCGGCGGTCGCCAGTTCGCGGATGCGCAGTCGGGCCAGGTTGACCAAGGGCTCCAGGGCGTGCCGTGCTTCCTGCGCGCCCAGGGGTTGGGCGCGCAGGACGGTCTCGGCGTGACGCCAGCACAGGGCGCGTGCCAGGTCCGGCATGCCGCAGTCGCTTGCGGTCAGTGCCGCTTTGTTCAGGGCGACGGTTGCGGAGGGCACATCGTTGTCGCGCTTGGCGGCGGCAGCGAGGTCGGTGATCTCGCGGACCCGTTCAGCGAGGGGCGGGCACGCTGGACGTGGCCGGGCAACGAGCGGGAACCGCTTCGCTATCTGGCTGACGTCCATGTCATTGCCATTCGATGACGATGCGGTTCAGCGGGTTGTCGAAGGTGAAGCGGCCGGGCTTCGGCGCGAGCGGGGTCGCGTCGAGCGGCTGGATCTCGAATTCGACGTCGAGGGCCCGCAAGCCCTGGTCCCAGGTGCGGATCTGTTCGGCGACGTCCGAAGCGAGGGCTTCGGCGTCAGGGCCGTGGCCGACGACCCCGAATTCGTACAGGGTGGCGCCGTCGGGGGCCGTCTTCGCGTACGGGCGTCGGGTGAGGTAGGTGAGAGTGCCACCTTCGATGACCGCGGTTGAGGACGGATAGGGGGCGGTGACCAGGCCTTTCTCGATGGCTACGTTCTTGGCGGGCATCCGGCTCAGGCCGTTGGGCATCGAGCAGGCGAGCCATAGCTCCAGGTACTCAGCCGACTCCGGCCCTCGGAAGGTGACATCCGTCCACACCTCAGCGCGCGGCTGGCGGAAGACGTCGCCGAGGGCATCCGCGTCGACCATCTGGTCCCCGTTGGTGACGAGGGTGACGGTGTGATCGGGGTCCAGGGGAACGAACACCCGCGGGTCATCGGCGATTCCGCGGCGCAGCGGCATGAACGTGTTCATCTGGCTGCCGACGCTGCGCCAGGCTCCGTCCTGGTTCTCGAAGGCGATCGAGCGGGAGACGCTGCCGCGCAGGCGCAGCGGCGTGAGGAGCCGTCCGCCGGGGGCGAGCTGGTCGAGCCAGGCGTGCGGAACACCGTGGGCGCCGACGGTGGCTTCGATCCGGTCGTACGGCGCGTTGGGGGCATGGCCGACGGCCCCGTCTCCGAGGATCACTTCCACGTTGTGGATGTCGGCGGCGGCCAGGCCGCTACGCGCGCCGTCCACGATGTCCTCGTCCACGTCGATCGTAGTGACATGTCCCCTCTCGCCGACGAGGTAGCCGAGGAGTCCGGCGTTGAAGCCGGTGCCGGCCCCCAGCTCCAGGATCTTGTGGCCGGGCTCGACGTCGAGCTGTTCCAGCATCATGGCGACGACGTCGGGCTGGGAGGCGCAGCTGATGGAGCGCCCGGATCCGTCGAACTTCGTGTCCACGGGGGCGTTGCCGTATGCCTTGTCCAGGGGGGTGTTCGGGACGAAGAGGTGGCGGGGTACGGTCCGCATGGCCTCCTCCACCCGGGGTGTGCGCACGCACCCGGTCTCGACCAGGTGGTCGATCAACTGGGCGCGCAGACGGTCGGCGGAAGGGGCTTCGATGGTGTCGCTGTTCACCCCGTTGACCGTAGTGCTCGGCGCCCCCTCAGTTCGGGCGGACGTGGCGTTGTTGCTCGTTCCCATGACTACCTCTTTCGCGAGTGTTGACAATGTGTGCTGGTCCTGGGCGGGGAGGCCCAGGCGGTTGAAGTGGAAGATGCCGTGGTGGGCGATCACGGCCCGCAGTCCTCGTTCCAGGCGGCCCTGGCGGTTGAGGTCGGCGAGCTGCTGGCCGAACCACTCGAAGGTGGCTATCCACTCGGCCAGCGGCGCGAGCCGGCCCTGGGTGACGCTGCGGCTGGTGGTGCTGACGTCGACGGTCATCAGCCGGTGGACAGCGGCCCGGTGCCGTTGCGGACTACAGACCTTGTCGCCGGGGCGCTCGGCCGCGATTTTCGCCCAGACGTCGCCTTGCTCGTACCAGTCGAGTCCCGCCGCGCGCATCGCCACGCTGAGCAGGAGGACCGCCAGCTCGCGGCGGCCGAGCTGGGGGCCGCTGGCAGCCTGCTGGCGGGCTGCCTCCTCCAGCAGGTGACGGCTGTCGCGGTGGAACAGGGTGTGCGCGATTCTCATGGCAGCCGGTCCGCCGAAGGCGGCTTCTTCCGGTTCGTAGATGCCGGTCGTCCAGGAGGCGAGGACGCCGGCGTCGACCAGCTCGTCCAGGGCAGCGTCCAGGGCCTTCGTTGAGTCCGGGCTCGCGGCCCGGTACCGCAGCCGCCACCAGGGGTACTTCCGCAGGAAGGACCACTGGACCAGTTCCGCTTCCTGGGTGGTCAGCACCGGGAGCAGATGCTCCACGGCGGTGGCTTCCGCGCGGCTCCAGTCGGTGAACCGGATGAGGCGTTGCGGCCATTCGTCCGCAGCCATGCTCCCTCTTCTCTTCGTCTAGTTGGTCACAAAGCAGGTGTCCCACCCGGACGCGGACGGCGCCCCGGTGTGGAAGGAGTGCAGGGCGAGGGCGGTGCCAGCGGCACCTTCGAGGAGCCCGATGTCGCCGCCGGGCGGGTTGATCAGGGAGTCCGCCAGGGTGCCGGGCGGGGTGTCGGTGATCGGGGCCAGGAGCCGGGGCAGGCATTCGGTGAGGCCGGGCGTGAGGGCGTCGGCGGCAGCGAGTTGCGTGATGTGCGCCAGACCCGCGAAGCCGTGGCACAGGGAGACGTCCACGGTCGCGTCGAGTTGTCCGGGGTCGGTCATGGCGCGCAGGAGGGCGAATTCAGCGGCGTGTTGGCGCGGCGGTTCCTTGAGGGCGAGAGCGGCGAGCTGCTGGGCGCGGGCGAATCCGGCGGTGCCGTAGCACCAGGACGGCCGGGAGGGTCCGGGGCCGGTCGTGCCGGAGCGTAGCTGCTCGCGTGTGATCCAGTACGGCCACCACGGGCCGGCGGGGCCGTCCTGCTGCCAGTGGTCGAGCCAGGCCAGGATGCGGGTGATCGCGTCGAGGTGACCGTCGACGGTGATGCTGCGGCGGGCTGCGAGGGAGAGCACGGCGAGGGGGCCGCCGATGCCGTGGGCGACGCCGTTGTTGGCGTGCCCTTCCGGGTAGTCGGGGGAGGGCGTGCCGGAGGGGGCGAGGTGGCTCCACCAGCCGGGCAGAACTTCCCCGTCGTACTTGACTGGCTCGGTCAGGCGGACCAGGTAGGTCAGAATTTCGCGGAGGAGGCCGGTGTGGGCGTCGCGGTGCAGCAGGAGCCCGGCCATCCCGCTCAGGCCGCGGATCGTGTCGAACTCCGCCAGTGCGGGCATCTCGCCGCGGTCCATGCGTGCGTGGGTTTGGGTGAGCCGGTCCTGGATGGCCTTCGTGACGTACCGGTCGAGGGTGTCCAGGGCGCGGGCGTAGCGTCCGGGGCGGTCGGCGGCGGCGTGCAGGGCGAAGGCGAGCGCGGGCGCCCCGTAGTAGAGGTGGCTGTCCGGGCCGCCGACGGCGGGCTCGGCTGCGGCGCAGGCGAGCCAGTCGTGGGCGCGCTGCCACGGCCCTTGGCCGGTGCGGGCCCGCTCGATGTGCAGCAGCGCGACACCGGCCGCGCCGTGCGCGAGTGACTGCGTGGCGGTGATGCAGCCCCCGTACGTCCTGCGGCGAGGCGAGCCGCTCGGCGATCGCGTCGGCGGCAGCCCGCGCGCTTTCACGCAGGTTCATGGTGATCTCCTCGGTGAGTCCAGGCCATTGCGGCGGCGTGGGCCAGCCGTACGCACATCCGCTCGTCGTCCTTGTCGATGCCGGCGGCGCGGATGTGGTGGGCGTGCAGCAGCGAGTCGAGAACGAGGTCGGGGTCTAGGCGACCGAACTCGTCCAGCTTCTGCCGGTAGCGGGCCAGGGCCGCGTCGCGCTCGCTCCAGGCGCTGGCGATGGCGTCGCCGCCGGGAGCCGCGCGCAGGGCCGCCCAGCCGTCGGCCGGATCGGCCAGGCGCACCGCCTGACCGCGCACGGTTCGGTCCATCGGGCGCGGATCGGTGATCCGGGCGTGGGTGATCAGCCAGTTCATGCCAGCCGCGGTGCTGCCGGTGAAGGCGGCGGCGAGGGAGACGAAGTTCGCGGCGGCGAGGACCTGTCGGTGCGGACGGGTGCTCTGGGCGAACTGAACGGCCAGGGCTCGGGAGTCAGCGGCGAAGACGTCCTCGGCCAGGCTCATCAGCAGCCCGGGGCCCCACCGGCCGGTCTCCGGGTAGGAGGTCGCGAACTGCATGTCGGTGAGAAGCCCGGTACGGCGCAGTCCGTTCGCCCAGGCACTCACGCGCTGCGCGGTGAGGGCGAATTCCTGCTCGCTGGGGATCGCGATGCGCAGCCGCAGGTGCCAGCGGGGATCGCGGTAGCGCATGTACCACCAGGTCGGCGGCGCGTCCCACTGGCCGAGCAGCGCGGGAAGGTGGTCGGCAAGGATCACGGGCTGCCGGTCGACGTGCCCGTACAGCTTGACCAGCAGCCAGGAGGCCGTGCCCGGAAGGTGCCCGTGGTCGCGGGGGACGAGCTGGTCGACGGTGACGGGCGCGATGGCCGGCCATTGCGGCGGGCGGACGGCCGTCATCGGGGCGATGATCTCGTGGGCCCGTCCGTCGAACCAGCCTCCGTCGGATTCCGCTTCAGTCAAGATCGCTAATTCATGGGTGTCCAGGTGGGCGCGTAACAGCGCGAGGTGCGCGCGCTCGGAGAGGTCCAGCGGCAGGAGCTGGTCGCCGTCGGCTAGCGCCACGTGGTCAGGAACTCGGCGGCGTGCGCGCCACCCGTCGGCCGCCTTGTGCCACTTTTCCCAGGAGGCGTGGCGGTCGGGCAGTTCTGACCGGTCCAGTCGCCACCTCGCCGGAGAGAGGATCGCGCGGCCGTAGCGCACACGCGGCAGGTACGGCAGGTACGGCAGGGCGGTGGCGGACGCCCAGGGGAACACGGTCAGGCCCGCGGTCTGGGAGCGGCTGATCTCGGTGAGGAAGCGCGCGAGCGGCGGCGTGTGGCCCCGCAGGTCCAGCGCGTGCAGCGTCATAGGGTCCAGTTGGCACGCCCGCGAGAGGGAGACGAGGTAGAGCCTGCGGCGGTCGCAGCCCACGGCGAGATCGTCGAGCGTGATCGTGTGCGCATCCACCTCACGGTGCTCCGCCAGGCTGATGACGGCCGGCAGGAGTTCGGCAACGCGGGTGACGTTGGTGTCGCCCCGGTCGAGTGGGGTGAAGGAGACCTGCGTGGGCACCGCGCCGGTCGCGTTGACCGGCAGCTCCTCCAGCATGACGGCCATGCGGGCCTGATCGTCTGGTGCGAGCAGCCCCAGGCTGCGGCCGATCGTGGTGCCGATCCCGCGGGAAGGGGTGATGCCGTGAAGAACGAAGGCTCCACCCTCCAGAGCTTCTTGCGAAGCGGCACGGATGTGGAAGCGCAGCTCCGTGTGGGCCGGTAGCTGCGGGGCGTTGCGGTCTCCGACCGTCAATGTGCGGATCAGGTCATCGTCCAGGCTGATCTCGTCGCGGCCGTCGAGGACGGCCGCCTGGGCGAGGGAGAGCAGCCGTTGTTCACGGGGGGTCAGGGCCTCACCCTGTTCAGGTTCCGCATCGCGGTATCCGGCCGGGAACCCGAGGCCGACGTCCGGGTCCACCAGGTCCCGGACCGGGACGAGCGAGTTCATGCCGTACCGCTCAAAGAACTGGTTGTGAAAGTCCTTCCACGCCGGAGTACCGAAGGGATAGGCACTCAGCCGGGCCAGCACCGTGGCGGCCTGCTCCGCCTCGCGGGCAACCCGTGGGGGCAGAGTGAGGGAGCAGTCCATGCGCAGGTCCAGCGTGAGCGGCTGGACCTTGACGGTACTCAAGGCGGTCATCTTCTGACGTAAGGCAGTACGCAGGCGCCGGCCGTCCACCGGGGCCAGGACCTGGTTGTGCCGGGCGATGGCGTCGCGGACCGCCCGCAGGTCGCCCACAAGGTCCGCGGCTGATGGCGCGGCGGCTGCTTCGGCCCGGTCAACCAGGTGGTCCAGGGCATCGAGGGTGGCCGAGGGCGCGTGCAGGCTGCTGATGAGCACACCGCGCTCGACCAGGCTGCTGACGAGCCCTTCCACCCGGTCCGCGGAAACGCCGGGGAACTCGGTCCTCATCAGTTCGACCACCGCATGGACGGGGACGGGAAAGGCGGCGGCATCGACGGCGATACGTACGGCGCCGGTGTACCGGAGGGACACTTCGGCCGTCATGCTGCCGTCGGTGCGGCAGAAGCGGGGCGGGTAGGGCAAGATCAGCCGGTCGCCCCGTACGAAGATGGTGTTGTTGGCCATCACATCCAGGTGCCGCAGGAGTTCAGGGTTTGCTTCCAGGCGGGCGATCAGGTCCGCGATCCAGTCGCCATCGGCACGGATGACGGGTCGGTGCTGCTCACCCCAGGACCATCCCGGTCGTTCCCCGAACGAGGCGGCCGCGATGCCGGCGAAGAGACCGTTCGGGGTCGCTCGGCCCGTCATACGCAGCAGGTACCGCATGACCGACACCACTGCGCGGCGTAACTGACGGGTCTGGGGGCTGGCCACCGAGCACAGGGTCTGAACCTGCTGCGCGAGCAGAGGGCTGGCCTGCTCGATGGAGTCGGCGGCTTCGGACAGCGACCAGACGTCGCGCAGCCACGTCTGCCACCGCACCTCACGGTCCGGGGTGTCGTCGGTGAGGTCCGGCCACGCGGGAAGCGGCAGTCTCGAGGAACGTGCGGCGCGCACCAGCGCAGCGTCCGCGCACCGGTACAGCGGGTCGTCCTTCCGGGAATCCATGCACCCTCCCTGGTTGTGGCGTGTGGGGGTGCCAGCCCGCGCGGCGCAAGGCCGCACGGGCTGGCAGATCGGTGCGCGGGGTCAGGCCACGTTGGTGGCGCACGGGCTGGAGCAGGTGCTGCCGCAGCCGTCGTCGGTGAGGTTGATCAGCATTGCGGAGCCGTCGTCGGACTCCAGGACGCTGATGTCGAGGTCGAATTCGTCGTTCTGCATGTACTGATTCCTCCGTTGTCGTGCGCGGCTCCCATCGAGCCGCGGGGGACGTGCCGCGTGTGCGGCGCCGGCACGACATGGGCGTCGTGCCGGTGTTCTGGTGCGGTCAGGAGCCGCTGGAGACGCAGGCGCTGCCGCAGGTCGAGCCGCAGCCGCCGTCGGAGGCGACACGCGCCCCGACCGTGTCACCCAACTCGGGGACCATGAGCCGGGGCTTGCCTCGCGCCCGTGCCGGTGCCGGTGCGAAGGCGGGAGCGGCGGTGGTCACGGGGGCGGGGGCTCGGCGGTCATGGTGGCGCGAACGGTTTTGCCGCCGCACTGGGGAGTGAGGAACCAGCTGAGGTGGGCGCCCTGTTGCCTGACGTGCCACAGGCTGCGCCCTGAGCGGCTGTTGACGGCGTCGGTGAAGCGTTCGAAGGCGGGGTGTGGATCGGCGACGTCGATGATCAGTTCGGTGGCTTCGGTGACGCGGAGCCAGGCGCGGATCTCGCGGAGGCAACCCGTCGTTTCGGGGGTGTGGCCGTGCTGGACGGCGTTGTCGACGAGGTGGCCCAGGACGTCGGTCGCAGCGTGCACGTTGCCGGGCCAGCCCAGCACGGTGAGCAGAGTGCGGCCCATGATGCGTGCCATGGCCATCGCGCCGGTGCCTGCGGGCAGCTTCAGGGTGACGGTGCGTACGACCGGTGCGGTCACCTCTGGGGCCTTCACGTGTGGAACTCCTCTAAACGGAACGGGGGGAGGGGGCTGGGGGTCGTGCTGGGGAAACGCGTCCTTGGGGCGGTAGTTGAGGTGGGGCGGGTCCGTCAGAGGTGGAGTCGGGGGAACTCCGCGGACCCGCCCCTGTTCACCGGCCGCCTGTCCTTTCGTGTGGCCGGCCGGTGAGTCTTTGAGGCCCTGCGCCGCGACGCTCATGGGCGCTGGGGAACAGCAACGTCTGGATCCTGGGTCGACACGGCGGCGGTGCCGGCCTGGTCGGCAGGGCCTCAGCGGTGAACCGCCGGGTCACGGGCCGAACCTTGCGCAGCGGGGTCGGCCAGTTCCTGCAGGAGTTCGTTCATGTCGAGGACGCGGAAGGAGCTGAGGCGCCGGATGAGCTGGGAAGCGAGCAGGGTGGGCAAGTTGGGGTGGGCGAAGGGCAGAGCGTGGTCGGGCTGGGCGACGACCCGCATCTGCGCTTGCGCGTTCAGGCCGTAGAGGACGCCGTGCACCCCGTACAGAGGCGCGCTCCGCGCCAGGAACACCATCGGGTTCTTCTCCAGGTGAGGGCAGAGCGCGGCCGCGGCACGAGCGTGCCGGGCACACACCGGCGGCTGGTTGGTGAAGATCTCCGGCCGGGTGGGGTCTTCGTCCCGGGGGCCGGTGAGGAAGATGAAGCCGAGCGGGGTGCGGGCGGGCCGCGCGCAGACCTGGCAGTGCAAGGCCTGCATGGTGAGCATCTGCCGGTAGGGATGCATGAGCTTCCACTGCGGAACGCCGGTCGGCATCTGCCGCTCATCCACCGGATTGAAACCGCACCGCGCCCACAGGATGCCGCGCAGAGGCCGGTCTCGGGGGTCCTCGTCGCCGTAGTACAGCCGAGGCCCGGCCGCATGCCGGTGGATGAGGAGGTTGTCCGGCGCCGCTTCCTCGCCCTCGCGCTGGGTGATGAAGGGAACCAGGCCCTGATCGGACACGGCATACACGTTGCGGTTCCTCTCTCTCGTCGTGCCAGATGGGAGCGGGGGAGTCCTCATGCCGCCTCCCTGAGACATCCGAGGGCTGCCAGGCGCTCCAAGAGTTCGTTGACGGCCCAGGCCAGCCGACGCAGTTGGCCCACCGTCGGCACGTGTGCGACTGGCGCCTGCTGAGCGCACACGGCTCGGGCATGCTGGACCAGTCGCCTCGCCTCAAGATCCTCTTGGTCGGCTTCGGTGGCGACGGCGATGTCCGCGAGCCTGGCCAGGTGCCCATGCAGGCGCACAGCAAGGTCAGCGAGCAGATCCCGGGGCGGGAGGACGTCGTCCAGTACTGCGCCGACGTCGTCGAGGACCGTGTCGCCGTCGTAGGGGGTCCACTGCCGCAGCTTCGTCAGGACGCCGGCCAGTTCTGACGGGCCCAGCGGCGCAGACCATGAGGGGGCGGTTAAGACGGTCACGGCTGTCCCTGCGGGGGAAGCGGCAGGCAGCACCACGTCTCTGCCCCGGCCTCGCTGGTTCCCCAGGTGCCGCCGTTCTCCTTGGCCACGGCGTCGACGAGCAGCAGACCCCGACCGGACTCCGCGGTGAGCCCGGGGCGCTGGGGTGCGGCGGGAGTCGGCATGCCGTCTCGCACTCGCACCCGCAACGCCCCGTCGGCCACGGTGATGATCAGGCTGATCTCTGTCGCGCCGCTGTGCTGCAGGGCGTTGGTCAGCAACTCAGAGACGATCAGCATCACGTCATCCGTCATCGCCTCAAGCCCGCAGTAGCGCAGCTTTGCCGCCGCGATCCGACGCATGGTCCCCACCCGTAACGCGTCCTTACGGTGCGGCGGTAGGCTGCTGCGCTCGGCGGAGACCTCGAAGCGCTCATCCATCACGTCCCCGCCGCGGCGCGGGGCGAGCGGTGCATGGGTGGGCTCGCGGAGGCTGGGGTGCAAAAGCAAGCCGGTAGCTGGCGGAGTGGTAACGCAATGAGCCCTCTTCACCTCGTCACCCCGCTACCGAATCGGTCGATCAGGCACGCCTGGTGCGGGGGGAGCGCGGAGCCAGGACAGGTGCCCACGAGGCCCATCGCCATGCTGCCTGGCAACGTGTCGTGTCGGTGAGTTCGGCAACGGCCGAGGCGCATCATGGCAGGACGCTCCCTGCGGGCGGTAACTTCCATGGTGTCGACGCTCCTTCGAAGCGTGGGCCATGCCCCGGGGCCGTTCGCCCGGCCGCCGGGGTCTATGGACATCCGTACACCGGTCACGCGATGGCCCTCTGATTGCGGCACCCGCACGTGAAGATCTCCCACACGCGGTTGTTGCCACGGACCACGACGTGTCCAGCCGCGCGCAGGGCCCGGTTGACGGCTCCGCAGTTGAAGCACGCCTCACCGTGTAGTCGGACGATGCTCACGCGCCCCTCGACGACTGCGGGCACGGGCCGGAGCGTGTGCGGCATCCCGGTTCCCATCTGCTGGTTCCTGCGCGTGGAACAGATGGTGGGGGCCGACGGGAGGCACAAGTACCCCAGCAAGGGGTAGCTGGCGGCTCAGTTCAGGTGGCCGCGCACCACTCAGCGAAGTTCGTCAGCGTCTCTGAGTCGGCACGCTTGAGGCGGCGCAGCCGGGCAGCGTCCTCACGGACCCACGGGTGCTCCCGGGTATGCTGCGGGGCGATGTGCCGGGCCACCTTCAGCGATTCGAAGGCGTCGTCGGCGAGCCCGGTCCACAGTTGAGCCCGGGCCAGCTCGATGTAGAAGCCGCTGCGTCGCTCGGCCGGCAGTTCCTTGGGCGGCTTCCACTCGCTCGCGACGTCCAGAGCCCGTGCGATGTGCTCGTCTCCCAGGCTAACGGCGACGGACACCTCGTGTGCGCGCACGGAATCCGGGCCGAAGGCGGTGCCCCAGTACACACCTTCCGGAATCCGGTCCGCAAATGTGCGGGCCTCGTCCAGGTGTCGCGTCGCTGCCGAGTCGTCGTGCGCCCGGCCTGCAATGACCGCTGCCCGCATGTGGAGTGCGCCCCGGACGGCGATGGCTGGGGCTGCCGATGTGAAGGGTGCGGTGTCCAAAGCTTGTTCGAGTGCTCTGAGACCGGCCTCGTGAGCCTGAGCAGCGAAGAACGTCTCGGTCCGCACGTAGGCCACGGTGGCGGTCAACACCGGGTCACTGGCTTCGGGGGCAGCCCACCGCATCAGGTCGACCAGGCGGGCGGACAGGTCCCGGGCCCCGAACTTGTAAGCGACTGCGTCAGCGGATCGGTAGGCCCTGACGAGTAGACCTGCGATCTCCGAACGGTCCTCGGCTGGAGCGGTGTGGAAGGCGCGGGCGAGTTCCGTCAACAGGTCGGGGAGCGCGCGCACAATCCGCGTGTACTGAGCGGCCACTCGCCACCTGGCGGCCTCGGCGACCGCAGCCCGCAAATCATGCAGGGGACGAGTGGGGCCGTCGTCGGGACTGTCGTAGGTGGCGATCGCGTCAGAGAGCGCAGGCAGCGCAGCATGCACGCGCGTCTGCGCCGCGCCGCGGTCGGTCCGTAGACGGGCAGGGTCTACGCCGAGGGCGTCAGCGATGGCATCCAGGGTGGCGTCAGTGACGCCTCGCGCTCCCCGTTCGATCTTCCGAATGGTTCCGAGGGCGACACAGGCGGCGTCGGCGAGCTGCTGTTGCGTCATCTTCGGGCGGACCACACTGCGGTAGTAGGCAATCCGGCGGCCTACCCCGCTGTCCGTAGGTGCGGGCATACTGACTCCAGTTCGGCGCGTCCACTCCGAACGGTACTCGCGTCCACACGTAACGTGCACACGAACGGCCCCAAACTTCGAGCAGTGAGGCCGCTTCGCACTGGTCAGCCGCGGACGATGTCGGCCAGCTCCGTGAGGCTGTTGATCCGCCAGTCCGCCGCGGCCGCCACTTCACGGGAGTCCGCCCACAGGTGGCCCCAGGGGCCTCGGCGGATGTGTGCGACGCCCAGGCCGGCAGCCTTGGCGGGGAAAACATCGTTGGCTGGATGGTCGCCGACGTACAGGGTCTCGTCCGGCTCCGCCTGCGCCACCTCCAGCACTCGGTGGAAGAACTCTGGTTCCGGCTTGGCAACACCCCACTCGCCAGAGGTGACGACGAGGTCTGCCGGCAGGGCGAGGCTGCGCAGCAGGTCACCTGCGCGAGTCGTCTGGTTGCCCGCGACGATCACGCGTATGCCTAGGTCCCGCAAGGCGGCCAGTGCAGGCCGTACGTCGCTGTAGAGGTCGCCTTCGCCCAGGGTCTCGCCGCGGCCGGCGGCCTCGCGGGCGCGGTACTCGGCAGCAACGTCGATGCCCGGCCGCACGAGACGCAGCGCCTCGGCATTGTCCTGCCCTTGAGCGACGACGGCACCCACGAGCGCAGACAGGGTGTGGCGGGGGACCTCCAGCCAGTCGGCCCAGGACGCCCAGTACCGATCGTCTCGGGTGAGCGTCTCGCCAACGTCGAAAATAATGGTTTCAATCACGACTGGGAGCCTAGGCCCCGAATACCCGTGCCGACCGAACCGGCTGCCACGCGGCTCAGTTCCGCGTGTCGACGAATGTGGACACAGCACCCCCGTGTCGGCGAACCCAGGGCGTAACACCCCCGCGTCGGTGGGGAGGGCACGACGAGCACGCGGTCCAGGGACTCCGGACCCGGAGCACCCCCGCAACGGCGGGGAAGGCGGTCGGGCCGCCGTGGTGGTGGTCGGCTGGTGCGGAACACCCCCGCGGGCCGGCGGGGAGCACGGCGGCTGCGCCAGCAGGGAGGACCGACACGGCCACTGCATCGTGCGGGACCGGCGCGGAGCACCCCCGCTTCGGCAAGGAGGACACGGGATAACGGTTCCAGACCACGGAGCACCCCTGCGTCGGCGGGGAGGAGGTAAAGGGCGGCGATCACGCGGCCCCCCGACGGGACACCCCGGGGCAGCGGCCTGGCCCACGGAGTGGCCCATACTGGAGCGCCCCGCGTTAGCGCAGTCGATGGCGTACGCCACGGCTGCTCGCCTTCACGAGGCCATCAGTTAGTCAGGGGGTCCGAATTTTGGCACCGGATTACGCGCCGCACTACCTGGGTCACCTAACTTGCCCTGCGACCGCACAAGACGGTCAGGACGGCGAGTCGCCTGGCAGGCCGTGAGCACATCTGTTCTTGCGACTGGCCATCATGGCTGGCGGGAGATCGCGTCCAGGCCCAGTTCGGTGCGGACGGCGTTGATGAAGTCCTGCTCGGCTGTCCACAGACGTTCGAAGGCCGGCGAGGGGATGTCTGCCTCGGAGAGTGTCGCGCGGGCCGCGGCTACCTCGCGAGCGCAGTTTACGAGTGCTACGCCGGCGCGTACGGTCTCAGGGCGCTGGATCACGAGGCGCATCGCAGTGAAGCCCGCTTCCAGCGCCTCTTTGTACGGCCTGCCGGTTTCGTTGAAAAAAGGCATCAGTCGACCGGGCTCACGGGGATGGGGCACGGCGGTGACGACCGCATCAGGATCAAGAACGTAGGCGACGTAGCGCCTGTTGGCCGCCAAGAAGTCATTGCACGCGGACAGACGGATATCGCGCCACTGTCGTTGGTGCTCCCGTTGCCACATGCGGTCCTGATTGCGCAGCGAAAGCCAACCGCCCAGCACTACACCGACAAGCGCAACCAGGCCAGTGACTACAGTTGCCGTCACGCCCCACCCCCTAGCGTACGTAGTTAGGTGCCCACACCTCACCGGCTAGGAACACTGGCAAAAGCCGCCAGTAGCAGGCAAGGGCGTGCCCAACTGTGGCTGGCTGCCGCCGTCGAGTGAAGCGTGTTGCAGGAGTTTGCGTCCGGGCAGGGCAGTACCGGATTCTGGGCAGTCGGGTCATGCGGCCAGGGCGAGGTTGTGCAGGTGGGCGAGGGCTTGGACCGCGTGGTGGAGGTCGTTGCCGCGCTGCTGGCAGCGGCAGCATGTTTGGCGTCGACGGAACACCCCCGCGTCGGCGGGAAGCCTGCAGACCTACCCTCGCCTGGGCTGAAGCAATTGGAACATCCCCGCGTCGGCGGGGGAGGACGGTCGGGACGAGGGTCGGTCGCCTCTTTCTACCGGAGCATCCCTGTATCGGCCGGAAAATCTCTACGTCGAGTGCGCCGACGTGCGCGGCTGCGGGGCACCCCCGCGTCAGCGGGGACGGCGTGTCCTGGAACTGCGTCCGAGTGGCCTTGATCGGGACACTCCCGCGTCGGCGGGGAGGACGAGGCGGCGGAGGTAGTGGCGGCGCGCAGCTTGGAACACCCCCGCGTCGGCGGGGAGGACGGCCCAGCGCATCGCCGCGCAGGCCGTCACCGCGGAGCGCCCCCGTGTCGGCGGGGAGGACTCGACTGAGAGGCCGGAGTGGGCCGATGGCGACGGAGCACTCCCGCGTCGGCGGGGAGGACAGGTGCGCCACCAGGGCCCGCAGGAACTCCGGCGGACACCCCCGCGTCGGCGGGGAGGACTCCGCCTTATCCATCCAGGCCAGGATGCCCGGCGAAGCACTCCCGCGTCGGCGGGGAGGGCACCGGCCGTCATGCTGCGCTTCTGCATGGTCACGAAGCCCCCCGCGTCGGCGGGGAGGACGCGCCCGCGTAGCGGTCCGACTTCTGGGCGGCCGAAGCACCCCCGCGTCGGCGGGGAGGACCGCGACCCGGACATCCATCAGAACCCCGAGGCCGGAACACCCCCGCGTCGGCGGGGAGGACCACAGGCAGGCGAAGGACGACGTGCGACACCGCGGAGCACCCCCGCGTCGGCGGGGAGGACGAGCTGGTAACTCCCGAAGTAGTCCGGTGGGGCGGAACACCCCCGCGTCGGCGGGGAGGACTGGCCCCCACACAGACACTCCATTGCCCAAAACGGAACACCCCCACGTCGGCGGGGAGGACGGCATCACCGACGCCGGAGACTACCGCGGGTACGGAACATCCCCACGTCGGCGGGGAGGACCTCTTCGAGATGGAGATCGACAAGGTCAAGTGCGGAACACCCCCGCGTCGGCGGGGAGGACAGTTCGACCGGCCGGGCGTGCTTCTTCCAGTCCGGAACACTCCCGCGTCGGCGGGGAGGACGGCCTCCCCAACAAGGTGGCCTTTACCCTCTACGGAACACCCCTGCTTCGGCGGGGGGACCGTGCGGATGTGCGGTGGCTCGGCAGGCCCGGCGGAACACCCCTGCTTCGGCGGGGAGGACCGTGCGCGTGACCGTTCGGTCCGCTCGACGACGGAACACCCCCCGTTGGCGGGGAGGACGGAAGAGCCGGACCGTGCGGGTTGGGCACGGCCGGAACACCCCCGCGTCGGCGGCGGAGGACATGGTGTACGGCACGTCGTCCTCCTGGGCGGGGAACACCCCCGCGTCAGCGGGGAGGACCGGAAGCGACCTGCAGGCATTCAGTCGACCTCCGGAACATCCCCGCGTCGGCGGGGAGGACGTGCACTATGACCCGGAGACCGGGGACGCCTTCGGAACACCCTCGCGTCGGCGGGGAGGACAGCCAGGCCGCCGTGGTGGTGGTCGGTTGGTGCGGAACACCCCCGACGGGCCAGCGGGGAGCATTGCCGGCTGCGCCAGCACTGTATGGCGTCCGCCGGAACACCCCTGCGTCGGCAAAGACAACCGGCGCTGGGTCACCCACGGCTACACCAAGCACGGAGCACCCCTGCGTCGACGGGAAAAACTTGGCGTTCCAGTACATCGTGTTGCCCACCGTCGGAGCACCCTCGCGTCGGCGGGGAGAATTTGCAGCCTGTCCCCGAACCGTTCCAGATCGTCGGAGCACCCCCGTATCAGCGGGGAGGACTCGTGCCGCAGGTCGTAGATGCGCTGGTCCACCGGAGCACCCCTGTGTCGGCGGGGAGGGCATGAGCGCCTTGGGGTTCTCCGGGGTTCCGGAGCGGAGCACCCCCGCGTCGGCGGGGAGGGCGGGCTCGCGGGGACGAACTACATCGTCGAGATCGGAACACCCCCGCGTCGGCGGGGAGGACGACCTGCTCGTCGGCCACGAGGGGCCCGTCCGCGAAGCACTCCCGCGTCGGCGGGGAGGACCAGGTCCTTCGGGACGGCCTGTCGGGGCTGGCCGGAACACCCCCGCGTCGGCGGGGAGGACTGTGCCCGTGCCGTCACGCGCGGCTGGTGGTCCGGGACACCCCCGCGTCGGCGGAGAGGACGGGCAGGCGGTGGCGATGCCATCGCGGTGGCCCGAAGCACCCCCGCGTCGGTGGGGAGGACAGGCCCGCGTCCGCGAGGACGTCGCCGCGTGCCGGAGCACCCCCGCGTCGGCGGGGTGGACCGCGGCGCCGCGTACATCCCGGACAAGAATGGCGGAGCACCCCGCTTCGGCGGGGAGGACGACCGGACCACGCCGGCCCCGCTGTTCGAGGGCGGAACACCCCGACGTCGACGGGGAGGACAACGAGAACAACGCCCTGGACGTGGTGGGGGTCGGAACACTCCCGCGTCGGCGGGGAGGGCCTGCCCTACGCCTGCGTCCACTGCATCAGGATCCGAACACCCCCGCGTTGGCGGGGAGGACAGCCACCACCGGTACGTGCTGCCGTCGCCGACCGGGGAGGACGGCGGCGGTCATCGAGCGCTTCTGCATGGTCACGGAACACCCGCGTCGGCGGGGAGGACGAGTCCGTACGGCAGACCTGGGTCGACCGGAACGGAACACCCCCGGGACGACGGCACGGCGTACCACCAGAGCCTGATGGACGGAGCACCCCGCGTCGGCGGGGAGGACGACCTTCCGAACCTGCAAGGAAAGGCACGTGACGGAACACCCCCGCGTCGGCAGGAAGGACACGAGGGTCGTCTCGAGCTCGCCGACGAGGTACGGAGCACCCCCGCGTCGGCCGGAAGGACAGGGCGAAGCGGAGTACGGCGGTGGCCGAGATCGGAACACCCTCGCGTCGGCGGGGAGGACAAGGACTGGATTTTAATTGTGGTCGGGAACCTCGGAGCACCCCCGCGTCGGCGGGGAGGACTTTGTGGCGAGCTGGTCGCGCCGCGCGATGACCGGAACACCCCCGCGTTGGCGGGGACGTGAAGACGTGCAGCGACAATTCTCGCTCCTTCGGAACGCCCCCGCGTCGGCGGGGAGGACTGGCGACAAGACGGCCGCTGGCAGACCGAGAACGGAACACCCCCGCGTCGGCGGAGAGGACCGGGACCTGTACGTGCGGCTGCAGCGGCACGCCGGAACACCCCCGCGTCGGCGGGGAGGACACCTACCGGGCCGGTGCGCGGATGGCCGTGCACGGAACACCCCCGCGTCGGCAGGGAGGACAAAGACTGGATCTGGATTGTGGTCGGGACCCTCGGAGCACCCCCGCGTCGGCGGGGAGGACGTGATGGTGACGGGCTGCTTGGCGTCGAGGGCCGGAGCGTTCCCGCGTCGGAGGGGAGGGCCCGGAGGTAATGTCGTCGCCCGGCTTCGCCGTCGGAACACCCCCGCTTCGGCGGGGAGACCACCAGCTTGGAGGGCCCGCAGTGAGCACCCTCGGAACATCCCCGCGTCGGCGGGGAGGACTCCGCCCAGACCCAGAGCACCGTGGAAACGTTCGGAACACCCCCGCGCCGGAGGGGAGGGCATATCGTGCAGCGCTCCATCGAACGCACCGGCCGGAACACCCCCGCGTCGGCGGGGATGGCTTGTCCTGAAACTGGGTCCGAGTCGCCTTGATCGGAGTACCCCTACGTCGGCAGGGAGGGCCGGGCCAAGGTCGAGGAAGGGCTTGTTCAGTTTGGGAACACTCCCTGTGTCAGCAGCGGAACGCGTGACTCACGCCTCGGTCCTGGCCCATCCGGAGTACCCCCGCGTCGGAGGGGAGGACCACTCCATGGCGGAGCAAGGGCAATGGACCGACGGAACACCCCCACCTCGGAAGGACCCCTTCGCACGCCTCAGCGTGCCGGCGGAGTACGGAACACCCCCGCGCCGGCGGGGAGGACGGGTCCAGGTCGGCGGGAAGCGGGCCCATCTGCGGAACACCCCCGTGTTGGCGGGGAGGACCCCGAGATGCGCCAGGCCCTCGGTGCGCACGACGGAGCACCCCGCGTCGGCGCGGAGGACCACCGGCCGGAAGCTCTGCGACTCGAACAGATCGGAACACCCCACGTCGGCGGGGAAGACGTCGCGATCCAGACCGGCTGGCACACGGGCCACGGAACACCCCCGCGTCGGCGGGGGAAGGCGAAGCCTGGTACCTGCTTACCAACGACCCCGTCGGAACACCCCTGCGTTGGCAGGAAGGCCATCAGGATCCTCGGGGACGGGCCCGTCGAGTCGGAACCGCCGCGTCGGCGGGGAGGACTCAGCCAGCACCGGCAGCACCGCGGCGACCATCGGAGCACCCCCGCATTGGCGGGGAGGGCCAGACCATCGACGGGCCCGGGAACCGGCTCAGCGGAACGCCCCCGCGTCGGCAGGGAGGACAGGACCTAGGCGATGCGCAGCAGCATGCTGAGCGGAACCCCCCGCTCCGGCGGAGACGACGGCTACGGCAACCCGAGCTGGGACTGCTCCGGCGGAGCACCCCCGCGTCGGCGGGGAGGACGACGTGCACGCGAAGCTGCAGGGCACGGTCTGCGGAACACCCCCGCGTCGGCGAGGAGGGCACGGTGAGGATTTCGACGGCCTGGCGCCCGTTCGGAACACCCCCGCGTCGGCGGGGAGGACCCGCCGTCCGGCGGCACCCCTGACGGCATCACCGGAAGACCCCCGCGTCGGCGGGGAGGACGTCCGGCTGTCCGTTCTCTTCCATGCTGTCACCGGAACGCCCCCGCGTCGGCGGGGAGGACCGGGGCGCGGGCGGGGCCGGGCGGTCGTAGAGCGGAACACCCCCGCGTCGGCGGGGAGGACGGCGACACCCCCGGCATGCCCAACCGGCGGGCCGGAACACCCCCGCGTCGGCGGGGAGGACGAGCTGGCGGCGATGGAGGACCCGGAGGGGTACGGAACACCCCCGCGTCGGCGGGGAGGACCGCGGCAATCCGAGCGACGGCAGGACGGTGGGCGGAACACCCCCGCGTCGGCGGGGAGGACGCCGTCAGCTCCGTCTTGGAGTCCTTGTGCTGCGGAACACCCCCGCGCCGGCGGGGAGGACGACAGGTAGCGGTACCGGGCCTCGGAACCCGCCGGAACACCCCCGCGTCGGCGGGGAGGACCTATGCCGGGCAGTCGCCACACTAGTGGTGCCCGGAACACCCCCGCGTCGGCGGGGAGGACGCCCCGGTCTGGGACTGGCCCGTCGCCGACATCGGAGCACCCCGGCGTCGGCGAGGAGAACGGAGTGGTCACCGTGGCGTTGCCCTGGGCGTCCGGGGCACCCTCGTGTCGGCGAGGAGGGTCCGCCCCACCACGTCATCGGGCCGCCGCCGAGCGGAACACTCCAGCCTCGGTAGGGAGGACGCCTGTGGGTTCGGCGGGCGGGACTGCGATTCCGAACCACCCCCGCGTCGGCAGGGATGACCGCACGAAGATCCGCAATGCCCGGCTGGATAGCGGATCACCTCCGCTTCAGCGGCGAGGGCGGGACGATGTGGTCAACCTACAGGTCGGATCTCGGAACACCCCCGCGTTGGCGGGGAGGACGGTCCCCACGGCGATCTCGTCACCAACCACGACGGAACATCCCCGCGTCGGCAGGGAGGACGTGGACTACGACCCAGAGACCGAGGACGGCTTCGGGAAGCCCCGCGTCGGCGGGGAGGACGCGTACGGGGATCTGAAGCCCGAGCACGTCGTCGGAACACCCCTACGTCGGCAGGGAGGACTCCGAGCCGGGGACCCCCGCGTACCGGATCGTCGGCGCACCCTCGCGTCGGCGGGGAGGACACAGAACCGCGGTACCCAAGTTTGAGCTGCCACGGAACACCCCCGCGTCCGCGGGGAGGACATGGTCTGCGCGGCATGGTCCAGCGCCCGGACCGGAACACCCCCGCGTCGGCGGGGAAGACTCCCCGTTCGACAAGGTCCAAGCCCTGAGTTTCGGAACACTCCCACGTCGGCGGGGAGGACTCGAAGCAGACCCACGTTTCCTTGCCGCCGTCCGGAACACCCCCGCCTCAGCGGGGAGGACGTCGAAGAGTTCGACGGCGTTCCCCCGAAGTCCGGAACACCCCCGCGTCGGCAGGAGGACGAGCAGTCCGGCCACGCTGGCCGCCCACTCGTCGGAAGACCCCGCGTCGGTGGGGAGGACACCCGTGTCGGCAACGTCAGCGACCCGGGCCTCGAAACGCCCCCGCGTGGGCAGAGAGGACCCTTCCACGGCGCAGACGTCCCCCTTGATGACCGGGACACCCCGGCGTCGGCAGGGAGGATGTCATGGAGCGCGGCATCGTCCCCGCTCTGTACGGAACACCTCCGCGTCGGCGGGAGGACGACCTGCACCACGCTGACCATGAGCGGCAGGGCGGAACACCCCCGCGTCGGCGGGGAGGATTACCGGTGGGACATCAACCAGACCGGTTGGGCCGGAACACCCCCGCGCCAGCGGGGAGACCGCGTTCTGGCTCGTCGTCCTAGACGGCGACAACGGAACACTCTCGCGTCGGCGGGGAGGACTGCCAGGCCGCCCCCGCGGGCCGGCGGGGAGGACAGACAGCGCTTCGAGCTGGCGCAGTTGCCCGTGTGGGATATCCCGCCGTCGTCAGGGTGGCCGGCGGCCACCTGGTCGGAGCGGGCTGGGACAACGGAACACCCCTGCGTCGGCGGAGAGAGGGCTTGCGGTGGCGGGGACTTCTCCGCTCGCGGTGTCGGCGGCACCGCTGGTAGCCGGGCTTCTCGTCCTGTGGTGTATCCCTGTGACGCGGAGACGTGTTCAGCCAGTGGGGTCGTCTGCAAATGAGGGGTGACGGACCACTTGGGGTCCGTCACCGTCGGCTCAGATGAGCCAGCTGACGAGTTCGCTGATCAGGGCGCGGATGACTGCGCTGATCACTACGCGTGAGGTCTCGAGGAGTACCTCGCGGCGCAGGACGAACTTGTGCAGGAACCGGGACATTGCATCTCCAGAGCGCAGACTGGGCCGAGGTTGCGCCACATCCCTCGAGAGGGTCGTGCGTTCTGCTCGGCGTTGCCGTTGCTTGGAGAGGCAATGAGGTTCCGCGCACCTCCCAGGGAGGCGTGCAGCGGTATGTACTCTACGGCGGATACCCGTTGGTGTGGCGGTGGTTGAGGGAATTACCCCCGTCGGCCTGCAACGAGGTGTAGCAGGATGAAGGGGGAGCTGCGGCTGGATGTGTCTGCCGCGGCCCTGGTGAGGCACGCCTGCACTGGGTCCGTGACGAGGAGCACTGCATGTCCCTGGACGCCCGCCTGTGGGGCAAGGCTGCCGGGCTGGGCAAGAACGCCCGGGGGGCTCACTGCACGCATCCTTTGATCTGTCATCTGCTGGATACGGCAGCCGTTGCGGAGGTCGTCTGGGATGAGCTGCTGACCTCACACCAGCGGAGCATGGTGGTTAAGGCGCTGCAGGTTCCGGACGGGGAGGCGCGGGCGCTTGTGGCGTTCTGGGCGGGACTGCACGATATCGGGAAGATCAGCGTGCCGTTCCAACTGCACCGCATCGGCCCGAAGTACGCGGACGGGCAGCTGCTGGCGCAGGACCTGTGCGGTGAGCCGGGCTACGGGTTCCCGGCCGGCGCCGCGCTGGATGGGCAGTCGCATGAGGCGGCGGCGCACTGGTGGCTGGCTGGGATCTTTGAGGAGATCGGCTATCCGTCGTCGAAGCGGCGTCCGCAGTCCCGGCTCAGTCACGCGGTGGCCCAGATGCTCGGTGGGCACGGCGGCCGCTTCCACCCGGTGGTCTACGCCAAGGACTACCGGTGCCCTGCCGCCCGTCATCCCGGTCTGGGCACGGGCAGGTGGGAGGAGCAGCGGCGGGTTCACTTCGATGAGGTGCGCCGGGTGACGGGGGCGGCACCGGTTCCGCAGGGGCGGATGACGCCGGGCGCGGCTGTCGTCCTGACGGGGCTGGTGACCCTGTCGGACTGGCTGGCCAGCATCGACGAAGAGATTCGAGCCAGGCTCAGGGAGGAGGGATGGGCCGGCACGCGGGAAGACCTCGACGCCTACTGGCCAGTTGCCCGGGCAGCGGCTCTGCGGCTGGTGGAGCAGAGCGACCTGGCCGGGACGGGTTTCGCCCGGCCGGGGCCGGTTCAGTGCGCGGGCGAGACCAGTCTTGCGGCCAGTGTGGAAGCCCAGTTGCCTGATCTGGTGACCGCGCACGGGCCGGGCCTGGTGGTAGTGACGGCTGCGCCGTCGCAGGAGCGTACGGAGGCGGCTCTTCGTGCAGCGGCGGTCCTGGGGCATGCGGTGGACGCGCGAGGTCTGTTCTATGCGCTGCCGACCGGTTCGGCGGCCGACAGTCACATGACGCAGCTGCATGCTTTCGCTGAGCAGGCCCTGACGGGTCCCTGGCGATCTCTCCTGCTTCACAGCTCGTCGCGGTTGAAGCCGGCGGAAGCCGCGCAGCAGTGGGCGCATGCCCATGCGAGCGGTGATGTCAGCGCGGAGCCTGGTGAGGAGTGGGTCCTGACAGCGAACAGCTGGCTCAATTCCCATCACCGTGCGCTCTTGGCGGCGCTGGGTACGGGGACGGTGGACGAACTTCTCCAGGCGGTGATGCCGGTGAAGTTCAACGTGATGCGGCTCTTTGCCTTCTCCGGCAAGGTCGTCGTGGTGGATGAGGCCCATGCCCGCGGTGCCTGGGGTCAGAAGCTGATGCTCCGGTTCCTGGAGTGGGCCGCTGCGCTGCAGATTCCCGTGGTCCTGGCGGCGATGTCTGCGGACAAGTCGGTGGACGCGATGCTGGCGGCCTATCGCCGTGGGGCTGGAGGCGGCAAGGAGGCGATGGTGCAGTCTCGCCGGCTGCCGGCGTGGTCGTTCGTGGATGCACAGTCCGGAATGGGGCACCTGCCCCGTCAGCCCGCGGGAATCGTTGATGCTGCCACGCTCAGCATCGAGGTCGTTGATGGTGCACCGTACGACGAGATCCAGGCAGCACTTGCCCCCTTGGCCGAGGCCGGCAAGGGCCGGGCTGTCGTCTACCGGTCGACGCCTGCGGAAGCCATCCGTACGTTCCGTCAGCTCTCGCAGGACCTGCCCGCTCTCGAGGTGACCCTGGTTCACGAGCAGATGCGCAACAAGGACCGATGGCGGCGTCTCGCGGCCTGCCGGAGCACCTTCTCTCCTGACGGCGGCGTCAGCGGTCCTTCCGTGCTGGTGACGACGCCGATGCTGGAACACGTCAGGGGTCTGCGCTTCGACTTCGTCGTTTCGGGGCCGGCGCCGCTCGCCAGCCTGCTGGCCCGCGCGGCACAGAGCGCGGGTGACCAGCCGCGGCTCGTGGTGCTCCGGGCGGACAGCACGTCCGAACTGGACGATGTCGCGTTGGTGCGGCGTACCGGCCTGGTCCTGGGGGCCGGCAGGACGATTTCCCTGCCGGAGGAAGTGCCCACGTTGTTGGACGAGGTCTACGCCGATGAGCTCGTGGACAGGCTGGGGGAGACTGCGGGGCGTGAGCTTCAGCAGATCGACAACCGGCGGACGGTCCGGGAACGAAGGGCTACCGGTACTGCGGGCTGGCTGCAGGTGCCGGGGCCGTGGGAGCTCGATGGCGACCTCGGCCTGCTGAGCCGGGTCCACCCTGGTATGGAGCCCGGTCTGCTTCCTTCCGTGCTCGGTGAGGACCTGGTGCATGTGGTGTGCCTGTACCCGGGGTCCCTCCTGGAAGAGGGGGCCCTCAAGGAGAAGCTGGCGCGCGATTCCAAGCGCCGACCGAGGCCGGGTCAGCTTGTCCCCTACCTGATCCCCGTACCGCAGCGGCTCGTCGACGGCGTGAAGGGCGACGCAAACAGCGTCTGGCGCAACATGGCCGCCCTCAAAACTGTCCTCCGGCTGAACGTCACCCCGGTAGACGGAGGATGGGTGCGAACCGGCGAGGGGCACCGATTCCACCTAAGCGACCTGGGCCTGAGCGTCGATCAGTTGCCGTGAACCGCCCACATCCTCCCCAGGGGTCCTTCTAGTATTCGATGACGCGCAACGATGGGGGGAGGGGCGCGTGACCACGTCTGCGTCCAATCTGGTCGACCAGCCATGGATCCCGGTCGCATGGGTGGAGGGGCAGTCCGGCCCGCCTGTAGTGGGGCTCAGGGACCTGTTCGTACACGCCCGGCAGATCCGCACGCTGCTGGTTCCGGAAGCTCCGGCTCACTCGGCGCTGCTGCGCTTGCTGTATGCGCTGACCGCCCGGATCACCGCTCTGGACGAGGCTGGACCCGGAAGCTGGGGCGACCGGCGCGAACAGGTCCTCGAAGAGGGGCTTGTCGAGCAGAGCATCGACCTGCCTGACGGCCGCAAGGCCGGCATCGGCGGCTACTTCGGCCGGTGGAGGCACCGCTTCGACCTGTTCGACGGCGATCGTCCGTGGCTGCAGGACTCGCGTCTCCCGGACCAGTGCGACCGGAACAACACGGCCGGTGTCCACAAACTGGTCATGAGCCGGGCAGCGGGCAACAACCACTCCTGGTTCGAGCACTGGAGCCACGACAGCCCCGTACCCCCTGATCTCTCGCAGACGGCATTATCGCTGCTCACCTGGCACTACTGGGGAGACCCCGGCGCTCTTTCCAGGCGCGCGGTCGGACAGGTGAGCAGCCACTACGCGAAAGCCTCGCCCCTGCGGGCCGCACTGTCGTACCACCCTCAGTGCGACAACCTGCTCCTGACGCTGCTGGCCGGCCTCACACCGCCGGACGGCGACGTCAGCCGGCACACGGACCTGTG
>NZ_JBIDAU010000019.1:0-100376 GCF_043202655.1 Streptomyces sp. NPDC048171 | reverse complement strand
ACGCCCTCGACCGAGTAGATGCCGTAGTGCACGAATATGCCGAGCTTGGCTTCGGTGAACCAGGATTGCATGGTCATGATGGACCGTCCTCGCAAAATCTCGCCGTAGGGCCGACCCCGTGATTGTCGCCGCGGATCGGTCCCGGCCGGGCTCGACGGCCATCTCCTCGAAGACCTTGAGGCAGATCGGGCCGAGGGCGTCTTGCTGGGGCTGGGCAGCGCACCATGAGAATTCGGTGTTTCGCCTTCGACCTCGGCGCCTCCACCCCCGCCGGCAGCACATCCATGCCGGACAAGGCCGCCGTCTCCTGGTAGGTCAGCGGCCCCTGCCCAAGCCGGCACCGGTCCGCGAGAACCTCCAGGACGCGCCGGCAGTCCACCGACAGCACCGACCTGTCCAGCCCCTGGCGCCACACCGGCACCTGCGACTTCGCCTTCGCCGCATCCGGCACCTGCGCGCTCTTTGCGGTCCGCTCCTCGGCGGCCTGCGTGGCCCGGGCGTGGCCCTGCACGGGTTCGTCCGCCGGGGCCAGCCCCTCGCCGACCCGCGAGCGGGCGATGGCCCACTCCTGCCCGTCCCGCTCGGCCACGGCCGGCTCGGCCTGGATGCGGTCGGCCTCCTCCCGCAGCTCGTCCACGCGACGGCGAGCACCCGGCTCACGCTGTCCCCACAGCCCAGCCACCCGACGGCATCCACGACCTCCAGGGCAGCGACAGCACGATGGGCCACTACTCCCACGGGACCGCCGACCCCAAGCCCGACCAGCGCAAACGCAGTCCCAACTCCCGAAGGACAACAGCTTCTGAGGCAGGCACCTTCCCGAGGGGATGCGGTGCGGCTCATCGCGTGTGCATGGTGGAGTGGTCTGAGGCCGGGAGCGCGTTCGTGAGGGGCCGCATCCCACGCTTCGACGTGGGAGAGGGTGCCACCGAACTTCTCGACGGGACCGGCGATCGTCGGCATGGAGGACGGCTGATCGCGCCTGTCGTGCTTTCCCTGAGCTCAAGCGGGTGATCAATGTGAGGGACACAGTCAAGGATGTGATCATCATTGGCTCCGGCCCGGCCGGATACACCGCCGCGATCTACGCTGCCCGTGCCCTGCTGCGGCCGATGGTGTTCGAGGGGTCGGTCGCTGCGGGCGGCGCGCTGATGAAGACCACCGACGTGGAGAACTATCCCGGGTTTCCTGACGCGTTGCTCGGACCGGACCTCATGGCCAGGATGAGGACTCAGGCGGACCAGTTCGGTGCCGAGCTGATCGCCGACGACATCGTGGAGGCCCGTCTCGAGGACGGGGTCAAGGAGGTCGTCGACAGTGCCGGCGGCACCCACCGCTCCAGGGCGGCGATCCTCGCCATGGGTTCGCACTACCGCGAATTGGGCCTTGCGAACGAGAAGCGGCTGGCGGGGCGAGGTGTGAGCTGGTGCGCCACCTGTGACGGCTTCTTCTTCCGCGATCAGGACGTCGTCGTCGTGGGCGGCGGCGACTCCGCCATGGAGGAGGCCACGTTCCTGACCCGGTTCGCCCGCTCGGTCACCGTGGTGCACCGCCGCGATACCCTGCGCGCCTCGAAGATCATGCAGGAGCGGGCCGACCGCAACGAGAAGATCCTCTTCCTGTGGAACAGGGAGGTGGTCGACGTCCTGGGGGAGGAAAGGGTCGCGGGACTGCGGGTGCGTGACGTGAACAGCGGGGAGGAGTCCGACCTGCCGGCGAGCGGTGTGTTCGTCGCCATCGGACTGGATCCGCGGGTGGACCTGGTCAAGGGCCAAGTCTCCCTGGACCACGCGGGGTACCTCGCAGTCGAGGGCCACTCCAGCCGTACGAATCTGGACGGCGTGTTCGCCTGCGGAGATGTCGTCGACCACGAGTACCGGCAGGCCGTCACCGCCGCCGGTACCGGCTGTGCGGCGGCCCTGGACGCCGAGCGGTACCTGGCGGCCCTGGAGGACTGCTTCACCGGCGAGGAAGCCCGCTTGGAGGCCACCGTCGTGGCCGAACTGGTGCACTGATCCGGACGGCAGAGTGGTCCACGGCACCGTTCGGCCCGGCGCGGGGCCACTGGAGTCGCCATGGCGTACGACAATCTGTTCATTGTTCTGGCGGTGGCCGCGGGCGTTCCCTTCCTTCTCGCCCTGCTGCCGCGGGCCCGCCTTCCGGGCCCCGTCCTCGAGATCGTGGCCGGTGTCGTCCTGGGACCGGCGGTGCTGGATCTGGTTCAGCCGGACGCGACCGTCGAAGCGCTGTCGGTCATCGGACTGAGCTTCCTGCTGTTCCTCGCAGGGCTCGAGATCGACGTCAGACGATGGCAGGGACCGCTGGCGCGGTTCGTGGCCGCCGGTCTGGCGGGCACGGTGGCGCTCGCAGTGCTCGTCGGCTGGGTGCTCGACCTCGGAGGGCTGGCCGAGAGCCCTCTGCTCGTCGGCATCGCGCTGGTGGCGACGTCCTTGGGCCTGCTGGTGCCGATCCTGAAGGATGCCGACGCCGTCGACCGCCCGGTCGGCCAACTGATCATCGGTGGAGCCTCCGCGGGTGAGTTCACCGCCGTGGCCCTGCTGTCGCTGTTCTTCTCCGAGCATGCCTCCGGTCCGGCAGTCCGGCTGCTCCTCCTGCTCGGCCTCGTCTGTCTGACGGGGCTCGTCGTCGTGACGTCCATGCGGGCGGGGCGTTCCCTGTGGTTGTCCCGGACCGTTTTGAAGCTGGCCGACACGAGTGCCCAGATCCGGATCCGGCTGACCATGCTGCTGATCGTCGGCCTGTCGGCGCTCGCCATGCACCTCGGCTTCGAGGCCATTCTGGGCGCGTTCATCGCCGGGGCCGTCCTGCGCATGGTCGACCCGGACGCCGAGCAGACGCATCCGCGGTTCCACGTGAAGCTGGAGGGACTCGGCTACGGATTCCTGGTCCCGGTCTTCTTCGTGACCAGCGGCATCGAGTTCGATCTCGGGACGCTGTTCGCCGATGCCGGCACCGTGCTGCGGGTGCCCATGTTCCTCGCCGCGCTCCTTCTCGTGCGCGGGCTGCCGGTCCTGGCCTACCGCAGGGCGGGACTTTCGCGTGCGGAGCTGGTGGCCGCGGGACTCCTGCAGGCCACGTCACTCCCGTTGATCGTGGCCGCGACGACCATCGGGTTGAAACTCGACGCGATACGGCCGGAGAACGCGGCCGCGCTGGTGGCGGCGGGTCTGCTGTCCGTCGTCGTCTTCCCGTTGATTGCCCTGCCCTTGCTCAACCGCCCGCGCGGATCGGCCAGTGCGGGGTCGGACAGCAAGCAGGCATGACCGGACGACGAGCCGGGCCCCGGCGGCCGCCCCGCCGAGATGCTGAGCCGCGTCATCTCCTGAAAAATGGGAGGTGCCCGCTCTGGAGAATAGGGGCTCGACATGTCCATCGTTTCACGGGGGTTCCACGGCCGAGCGCGAGATACACAGCACAAACTGCCTCCGGGGCAGTACGAGACCACCGGATTTCCCGTTCTGTCCGCAGGGCCCACGCCGACGGTGCTACCCGATGAATGGGAATTCACCATTCGTACGGAGACCGGGGTCGGGCACAGCTGGAACTGGGAACAACTCCTGGCGCTGCCCTCCGAAACACCGACCGTCGACCTGCACTGTGTCACCAAGTGGTCGAAGTTCGACACGGAGTGGCAGGGAGTCCCGCTGGACGTCCTGCTGGAGGACGTGGAATCCAGCGCCGAGTACGCGCTCGTTCACTCCTACGGCGACTACACGACCAACATTCCGCTGGAAGACCTCCTCGATGGCAAGGCCTGGATCGCGTATCGCCACGACGGCGAGGAACTGCCCCCGGAGCACGGCGGGCCGGCGAGGCTGCTGGTTCCGCACCTGTACTTCTGGAAGTCCGCCAAGTGGGTGCGCGGAATTCTGCTGATGCATGAGGAGGAGCGGGGTTTCTGGGAGAGCGTCGGCTACCACAATTATGGGGACCCATGGCGCGAGCAGCGGTATCAAGGAGACTAGGCGAACGGCTGCGCTGGAGGGCGGCCCGCCTGACCGGGCGGCGAGACGAGTCCAGCACCGGACGCACACTCGTTTTCGACGTACCGGGCTGGCCGGGGCACCTGGCGGGACAGCACGTCGACGTGCGGCTCACGGCGGAGGACGGATACAGCACTCAGCGCAGTTACTCCGTGGCCTCCGCGCCCGACGGCGAGAGGGTCGAGCTGACGGTTCAACGGGTCGACGACGGCGAAGTGTCGCCGTATCTCACGGATGAACTCGCTGTGGGTGACCTGGTGGAACTCCGCGGACCGGTCGGCGGCTGGTTCGTGTGGCGGCCGGAGCAGAAGGAGCCGGTCTTCCTCGTGGCAGGGGGGTCGGGTCTCGTGCCGTTGATGGCGATGATCCGTATGCGCCGCGCGGTGGGCAGCCGTACGCCCTTCCGCTTGGTGTACTGCATCCGCAGCCCCGAAACGCAGTTGTTCACGTCCGAGTTGAGGTTGGGCGATCCGGGGCTCGACAAGACCTACGTCTACAGCCAGTCCACGCCGGCGGAATGGCCGCGGCCACCCGGCCGATGCACTGCCTCCGACCTGTCGGGCGGCGGGTGGCCGCCGGAGTTCGAACCCACCTGCTACGTCTGCGGCTCCACCGGTTTCGTCGAGACGGCGGCCGGCCTGTTGGTCGCCCTCGGTCACCACCCGGGCCGCGTACGGACCGAGCGTTTCGGATGACTCGGCAGGTGACACGGCGCGGTCCATGCAGCGTTTCCGCGGCGCCGCACGGCCCGCCGCCGGCGCGGAGGAGCCGGACCACGTGAGAGGAAAGGAAACGGGATCCCGATGACACCGACACCTGGTTTCCTTGACGGCAACGCCGCCGCCGGGGACCTTGAGCTGCTGTTCGGAACCGACATGACCATGGCTTCGGGACGGTGCCACGGCTGTGGGAAGCAGACGATGCTGGCCGAGACGCACGCGTATCTCGGCGGGCCGGGAACGGTGTTGCGCTGCCCCGGCTGCGAGGGCGTACTGCTGCGTCTGGTCCGCTCTCCCCACGACATGTGGCTCGACGCTGCCGGCATGGACTACCTGAGGCTGCCCGCACCCGCGTGACGCAGCGGCCGGCCGGACTCGCACCGTGGGACCGCCGCATCGTCAGCGGCCCGGCAGTCGCTGCATCACCTCTTGGATCACCCAGCCGTTGCCGTCAGGGTCGCTGAACGTGGCGAACGAGCCGTAGGAGGCCCGGTCGGGGTGGAGGCCGCTCAGCCGTTCCTGGCCCTCGCCGTCGTGCACGATGTCGCCGCCCTTGTGACCGTGGTAGAAGATCCCTCCGGCGTTGTGGAAGACCTCGCTCACCTCGATGCCGCGGCCGACGAGTTCCGCGCGGGCCTTCTCGATGTCGGACACGACGAGGTACAGGCCCTGGGCCGAGCCCGGTGCGGTGGAGGTCAGGCCCGTGCCGAAGATGATCGAACACTCCGACCCCGGAGGGGTGAAGTGCACCGCCCGCCATTGCTCACTGACGGCCTTGTCGAGGTCCAGGCGGAAACCCAAGGACTCGTAGAACGCCTTGGCCCGGTCGACGTCGGACACGGGCAGCACGATGAGTTCCAGCTTCACATCCATGATGGGGTCCTTCTTCCGGCTTGTTGCGGATGTCGTCCCCCCTCGCTGCTTGTGGATCATTGACCTTTCGACCGTGCGGGGGCGGCAGGAACGCGACCGGGCCGTGCACCGCTCATGCGACGTCGATGACGGTCTTCCCGGCCGTCCCCTTCTTCGCGCGGAACGCTTCCGGTGCCTGATCGAGCGGACGGACGCTCCCCACCAGGGGACGCAACGTGCCCTGCCGGTATGCGCGGACGACCCGCACGAGATGATCACGGTTGGGTTCGACGATGAAGTACATCGCCCGTCCGTCCTCGGGCCGCACGGTCGGCGGGCGGGCGATTGTCACCAGGGTGCCGCCAGGTCTGAGGACGGCGGCCGAGCGATCGAGCACCTCTCCGCCGATGGCGTCGAAGACCATGTCGACGCGGCCCACCGCTTCCTCCCATGCGGGCTGTTCGACGTCGACGAACTCCTCCGCGCCCAGCTCCAGCACCTCGTCCCTGCTTCTCCCGCGCCCCGACCCGATCACCCGGGCCCCGGCGTCACGGGCGAGCTGGGTGGCTGCCATTCCCACCCCCCCTCTCGCACCGTGCACCAGCACGTTCTGCCCCGCCTCGACCTTGCCGTGGACGAACAGGCCTTGCCAGGCGGTCAGGCCCGGCATCACCAGGGCGGCCGCGTGCGCATGGCCGATCCCCGACGGCAGCGGCGCCAGATTGCGCGCCTCCACTGCCACGTAGTCGGCGAGTGTGCCGTCCCGGTTCCAGTCGGTCAGCCCCAGGACCCGCTGCCCCACCGACAGCCCCGTGGTGCCGACAGCGAGCCGGGCCACTTCCCCCGCCACCTCGTGACCCGGAATGACCGGGGTACGGTCCCTGCCGCCCCGGTCGACCCACGAAGCCGGCCAGTCCAGCTCGTCGGGGGTGAAACAGGCCGCGCGCACCCTGACGATCACGTCGCCCTCGCCGGCGTAGGGATAGGGGCTCTCCTCGGCGACCAGGCCGCCCACGCCTGCCCCGCGAGCGTGAACCCGTACGGCTCTCATTGCGGCTCCCTCCGACCGCGCAAGACTCCTGCTTCCAGCATGACGGCGAGAGGCCCCGGGGGCGAACGGAGGAGCCCGCGCACGAAGCCGCCGCTACCCAGCGTGCTCGTGGGGGACCAGACAGCGCCCGCGACAGTCTGCCTCACGAACGTGACCCCGGCACCGGGGACGGCTCCTCACTCCAACGGCACAACCGCCCGTGGCCCCGCCCCCCGGGGGGGGCACTGCCGTCTCCCGGTATCCAGCAGGCAAGGAGCAGGTGCGGGGCAATGGATCAAAAAGCAGCCATATGCCAGAAATTGGGGTTAATGCTACGTTCTCGGCGCGAAAGGAGAAGCGCGTGAAAATCGCTTCAGCATGATCTAGCGCGGAACCCCGGGCGTTCACGCCCAGGAGGAAGTGCTTCTTAACACTGCTCTGACCCGCGCGGGAGCACGGGTCTGCATTACTGACCTCAGCTGGGACGTTTCTGATTCTCGATGGACTCCTTGATGACGGTGAGGGGTGCGCCGCCGGCGGAGGCGGCGAAGTAGGACGGCGACCAGAAGTGTTCGCCCCACAGGTACGTGCGGATGTGGTCGGGGAATTCCTGCCGCAGGCGGCGGGCGAAGACTCCCTTTGAGGGAGTCGACGAGTCGGGAGATGGCGACCTTGGGCGGGTAGTGCACGAGCAGGTGGACGTGATCGCGTTCGCCGTTGAACTCCCGCAGCTCGGTGCCGAAGTCGGTGCACACGACGCGCATGACCTCTTCACACCGCCGGAGGATCTCGTCGGTGCAGGGCCCGCGCCGGTATTTGGGGGTGAAGACCAAGTGTGCGTGGAGGGTGTAGACGACGCTACGACCCCTGCGAATGTCGGGAGTAGGCTCCCACCGTGGTGACATAGACCAATGCGATGGTCGCGTCTGTGAAGCTCGTGACGCAGGTCAAGCTCGTGCCGGAGGATGCCGCGCAGGCATCCGCGCTCGAGCGCACCCTGACCACGGTCAATGACGCCGCGAACTGGGTGTCGACGGTAGCGTTCGAGCGCGGTCTGCCGCGCGAGTACGAGCTGCGCACACCTACGCCGAACTCAAAGCACGAGGGCTGGGGGCGCAGGCCGCGCAACACGTCATCAAGAAGGTGCGCGACGCCTACACCACGCTCAAGGCCAACATCCGAGCCGGAAACCTCGGCAGGGAAGGCTCCGGGCGTCGCCGCAAGGCCGAGTCCAAGCCGGTCGCCTTTCGCCCCGACGCCGCCCAGCCCTATGACGACCGATGCCTGAGCTGGCAGTACGACCAGCAGACCGTGTCCATCTGGACCGTGGACGGCCGGGTCAGGAACGTCCCGTTCGTGTGCTCCGCCGACGCGCTCAAGCTGCTGAAGGCGCACCGGCAGGGCGAATCCGACCTGATCGCGCGCGCCGGCGTGTTCTATCTCGTCGCCACCTGTGACGTTCCGGCGGCCGAGAGGTACGAGCCGGACGGCTTCATCGGCGTGGACCTCGGCATCGCCAACATCGCCACCGCCTCCACCGGCTACCTCGCCGCCGGGCGCGGCCTCAACCGGTACCGCAAGCTACAGCTCGCCCTGCGGGCCAAGCTCCAGAAGAAGCGCACCAAGAGCGCCAAACGACGACTCAGGGCCCGCGCCCGCAAGGAAGCCCGGCACGCCGCCAACCAGAATCACATCATCTCCAAGACGATCGTGACCGAGGCTGAACGCACCGGGCGCGGCCTGGCCCTGGAAGAACTCAAGGGCATCCGCAACCGGGTACGGCTCCGCAAGCCCCAACGGGTCGTGCTCCACTCCTGGGCGTTCGCCCAGCTCGGAGGCTTCATCGTCTACAAGGCCGAGCGGGCCGGTGTGCCGCTGGTCTTCGTCGATCCCGCGTACACGTCACAGACGTGTGCCGAGTGCGGACACGTCGACAAACGCAACCGTGTCGACCAGGGGCTTTTCATCTGCCGGGGGTGCGGGGTCGTTGCCCACGCCGACCGGAACGCTTCCCACAACATCGCCACCCGTGGCGAGAGTGTGTGGAACGCGGGGCGTGAGTCACGCGTCCCTGCCACCCCATAACGGGGTGTCTGGACGGAGGGGTCCACCTCAGCAGCCAGCTGGGCACTACCTCCAAGCCCGGTCCTTTCAGGGCCGGGTCAAGTTGACCGGTGGGTACTTCTCCGCTCCGATGGCCTCCGCGGCGCGGGCCTCCTCGGCCTCGATCTGTCGCGCGGTGTCGAGGACTCGACTCAGGCTGTCCGCAGGGATGATCACGGCGCCGGACGGGTCTGCGAAGGCGTAATCACCGGGAGTGACGCACACGCCTGCGAACTCGACAGCCACGTCCACCGCGTAGGGCATCACCGTGTCGCCGCCCCACCGTGCCGCCTCCCCCCGGCACCAGGTGGCGAAGGGGTAGCCGCGCAACTGCCCGAAGTCCCGCAGCCGGCCGTCGGCCATGATGCCCGCCAGCCCGTGCCGTGCAGCCCTCAGGAGCTTGGTACCTCCACCGTGGGACGCCTCCGGGTGACCACCGCTCGACAGCACGAGCACCTTCTCCCGAGGGGAGCCGCCCAGAGCCCCGAAGAAGAAGTCCGCGAAGGTCTTCGACGACTCCTCCAGGTCGTCCCGCCAGGGCATGAACGCGATCGTGGCGACCCGCCCGAAGAGGGGCCTGCCCGGATCCGGACTCGTCAGCGGCAGAATGTGCGCACGGTGACCGTGCAGACGCCCCATCGCGTCCACGAGCGCGGCGCAGCCCAGGGCACTGAGTTCGTCCCCGAGAGATGAAAGGTCACTCACCACGCCTCCCGCAGTTCACGACGCGACGAAGCCGAAGCCGGGCGGCAGGCCGGAGCTGGATCGCGCACCCGCCTCGCAACGCCACTGCGCCACAAGGAACGCCGTTGCGGGCCGTCCGTCCGACAGCGGCATCCGAGCCGCGAGCAGGAAACCGCAACGTGATCCAATTGTCGCGCGCGTGAGCCCGGGGTCAAACGGGGCCGCGCCGGGCACGAGCCGCGCGTGCCGGCCCGGTCCGGGATCACCACGCACCACCGGACGACGCGCCTCCGATGCCCTGCCGATCGCTGGTGCGCGCCAGCGTGCGGCGGACCGCATCAGGGAACTCCCGCTCCACAGCCGCATCGAGCAGCGCCAGTTGCCCACGCACCGCGACCCGCCGTTCCTGCGGCACGTCGGCCAGCAGGCCGTCGAGCATGGCGCGTAGGCGCCTGCACACCTGCAGTGAGCCCACTCCGTACTCACGGATCTCGGTGACACCGAGATCCAGGTACTCCTCCCAGCTGCGCCCCGCTACGACGACCCGCGGTGCGCCCCGCTCATCACCGAGCACGTGCCGGCCGTGGAGTTCCGACCGTCCCACGGCGTGGAGGAACGCCTCGATGTGATTGAGGACCTGCACGGCGCTCGTCGGGTCGTTCACGGCCGCGGACAGGGCGCGGACGGCGATGTCGACGAGGATGCGGAGAGCGAACGCGGGGTCCTGCTCGATGGTCCGCTCGGCGCCCAGAGCCACCAAGCCCGCGAGCCGACGCGACTCCTGCGGTGCCCGAGGTGTCCCGTGCACCTCGAGCAGCACGGCACCGGGCGGAACGAAGTCCCCCACGCGGTGGGTCACGACCAGGACGCAGTCGCAACGCACGGCGGTCGTGATCAGTCCGGCCACGTCCAGCCCCTGCACGGCGCCACCGCCGGTGCACGGCACGGTCTGCGTCGGGACGCTGTCGGGCGGATGGGCATGCTCCTGGAGGAGTACGGCACGCCCCGCCCGCTTCAGGGACGTGGCGAGGACGTTCAGCCCTGTGCGGCGGACCTGGTCGGCGATGGCCACGGGGCGCAAGTCGTGGGTGAACCGGTTGAGGTAGACCAGCAGCATCACCAGACTCACGGCCACGGCCAGACCCGCCACGGTGACGCCCAGATCGGGCACCGTCTCGGCTTCGACCCTGCGGAGCAGGGTGAACGCGAACGAGAAGGTACCGGCGAAGGTGGCCAGGACGAGCTTCTGCAGCCGGTTGCGGTACCACAGGCGCATGTAGCGGGGGGACAGGGTGCCCGTGGCCTGCTGGACCACCAAGACACCGATCGTGACGACGAACCCCAGCAGGGCGACCATGGCTCCCACGATGGCGGTCAGGACGCCCGTCGCGGTCATCGCCGTGTACCGCCAGCCGGCCGGTACGCCGTCCACGGTGAGGGCTATCTCGCCCAGGAGCACTCCCACGGCGAGGCCGAGCACCGGCAGGATCCACAGACTGGTTCTGACGTACTGCCCCAGCCGGAAGCGGAAAGCCCAGGTCAGCATGGGTAACCTCCGCAGTGCCCGAGGCCGGGCCGTCGCACCTCACGCTACCGCCGGGGGAGGGGCACCGCAGGGCGGCGGCGCCGGCGCTCCCGGGTTGTCACAGGCGCCGGTCCCGAACGGCAGGAGTGGGCCACCGCCCGCTCACGGGTCGGCGAGGTGCCGGCCCCGGCCTACCGGTCGATGACCCTGCTCATGGCCCGCCGCCCTGCCCGCTCACCCCTGGGACGGACGCGAACCGGCCCGGCGCCGACTCGGCCGGCCGGCCACGTGCGACCAGGCGTCTCGCCTTCGACCTCGGCGCCTCCACCCGCGCCGGCAGCACATCCATGGGAGCAGCAGGCCGAGGGTGTCGACCACGACGTGCCACTTGCGGCCGTTGATGAGCTTGCCGCCGTTGACACCCCGGCTGCCCGTGCCGACAACGGCGCCCGCCTTGACCGTCTGCGAGTCGATCACGCCCGCCGTCGGCTCCGCATCCCGCCTCAGCTCCTCGCGCTGCAGCACCGGGACCTCCTGTCGCTCTATGGATTCGACACCCACGAGCTGTTCGACCGGGAACCCCCGCTCGAGTGCCACCGCTCAAGATCGAAAAGACGACAGCTGCTCATAGCAGCTCAGGCATCGGGATAGCTCGGCAGTAGGCTGCGCTCCAGCTGGGCCGGAGGGCACAAAGACGCACGCACACGCCCGTGGTCGGCGCGACGAGGGCAGGCAGGCGGCCGACCGCAGTGGGCACGCTCACCTCGGCCCTGACCGCGGGCGGACTCCCTTTCCGAGGAAGCAACCGCAGAGCCGCACCGTCAGGGACGTCACGCGTCCTTGCCGGTGCGGTCCCGGTAAGTCTCGAGGATGCGCAGCCACACCTCGCTGATCGTCGGGAAGGCGGGCACGGCGTGCCACAACCGGTCCACCGGCATCTCGCCGGTGATTGCGACGGTGGCCGAGTAAAGCAGCTCCGGGGTTCCCGGGCCGACGAAGGTGACACCGACGACGTTCTTGTGGTCGGCGTCGATCAGTACACGCGCCGTGCCGCGGTAGCCGTCGGCGTACTGAGCCGCACCGGCGACGTGTCCGATGTCGTAGTCAACGACGTCGACGCGGCGTCCGGTGCGCTGCGCCTCCTGCGTCGTCAGCCCGACGGTGGTCACCTCCGGGTCGGAGAAGACCACTTGGGGTACGGCGGCGCCGTCGGCCGTCGGAGCATGCGCTCCCCACCTGCCGTCGTCGAGCGGCTCGCCCTTGGCGCGCGCTCCGATCACGGCGCCCGCGATACGGGCCTGATACTTCCCCTGGTGGGTCATCAGCGCACGGTGGTTCACGTCACCCACGGCGTAGAGCCATCCGTCGGGGACGTCCGTCACCAGAAATGATTCGTCCACGTGCAGCCAGCTGCCGGGGGTCAGGCCGACGGTCTCCAGACCGATGTCCGCCGTATGAGGCGCGCGCCCGGTCGCGAAAAGGATCTCGTCGGCGACCAGTGAGTTCCCGTCGTCCAGGGTGATCCGTACAGGACTTTCAGGACCGTTCTCCCGGACGACCCCGGTCACGGATGTCCCGAAGCGCAGTTCCGCACCCGCTTCGCGCAGGGCGTCCGTCACCATCTCACCGGCGAACGGCTCCATGCGGTTGAGGAGCCCCTTGTTCCCGCGGACCAGCATGGTCACCCGGGACCCCAGCGCCTGATAGGCGGTCGCCATCTCGACGGCCACCACACCGCCTCCGACCACGGCGAGCCGATCCGGCACGTGCCGGGCGGAGGTCGCATCACGGTTCGTCCAGGGACGGATCGCTTCGAGCCCCTGAAGGTCCGGGAAGGCGGTGACGGTCCCCGTGGCGACGCAGACGGCGTGGCGGGCGGTAAGGCGTACGGTCTCGCCGTTCCCGGTCTCGACGACGACCTGTCGCGGGCCGTCCAGCCGGCCGTGGCCGCGCACCAGGTCCACGGAGACGGACTTCAGCCAGTCGACCTGGTCGTCGTCCTTCCAGTAGACAGCCATCTTGTCGCGCTGGGCGAAGACCGCAGGGACGTCCAGTGGCCCCTCGACGGCCCGCCGCAGTCCGGGGACCCTGCGGGCATCGGCGCGCGCCACCACCGGGCGTAGCAGTGCCTTACTGGGTTCACAGGCCCAGAACGAACATTCTCCGCCGAGCAGTTCGTTCTCCACGATCACCGAGGTGAGACCGGCGGCGCTCGTGCGGTCAGCCACGTTCTCTCCGGCGGGACCGGCACCGAGAACCACCACGTCGTAAACGCGTGAAATGTCGTTCATGCCTGCTCCTGTACGCATTCGACTTCAGTCGCTGCACGGCACGCAGAGTGGGAGGGCCGCTACGTGAGGATGCCTTTTTGCGACGTCGCGGCAGCGCTCTCCATCTTCCTCCTCCGGGGAAGCGAGCGCCTGGCGGGCGAGACACCGACTCGGTCCGGAGCCCGGAGCCCGGAGCCCGGAGACGGCCCCGGCGCCGCCGGCTGCGCGAGTGCCACTCCGATTCGCTCGACAGGGAAATTTTCATGTTCGGATTGCTCGCTGGGGCGGATCCGCCGGCCTGGCGGGGGTCGGAAGAAGGCCGTGGACCTTGATCCAGGATTGCGACCGGCTTTGCTTGCGCTGGTCGAGCCCGACGAACGCAGTGACCCGATGTCACCGCTGGGGTGGACGACGAAGTCGACGCGGAAACTGGCAGCGGAGGTGACCCGGCAAGGCCCCGGGTCTTCGCCGACACGGTTGCCGGCCTGCAGCGGGAGGAAGGCTTCAGTCTGCAGGCCAACGCCGAGACCATCGAGGGCGCTCAGCACCCCGACAGGGATGCCCAGTTCCGATACCTCAACCAGCAGGCTCGAGAGCATCGGGGACGCCGATGACCCGGTGAGCAGCGTGGACAGCAAGAAGAAGGAGCCGATCGGCGACTACAGGAGCGCCGGGCAGGAATGGCGGCCCGCAGCACAGCCCGTGAAGGGCAGAGCGCACGACTTCCCCGGCCAGGCCGAGAAGGCGATTCCGTACGGAATCTACGACATGGCCGCGAACGCCGGCTGGGTCAGCATCGGAAACGGTCACGACACCGCGGCGTTCGCCGTCGCCTCGATCCGGCCGCGAGGACCTCGCCGCTCACCAGGTTGAGGATCTGCCGTTGCTGGGACGCGGCGGCTTCCAACGTGGCGTGAGTCTTGGCGCCCTCGTCCCACCTGGCCCTGGTTGACGCCGCCCTCGGCGCGGCCGAATTAGCTGTCCTGAGGAACAGTGCGGGGTCTGCCGAAGCAGTTCTGGGTTCAAGTGTCGCGTTCCAGGAGGATCAGGGGAGTGCCACCTCTTGCTGTGCGGCGAAGGGTCGTGCCGGGCTGCAGTGCTTTCGCAGCGAGTTGGTAGCCGTCGGATCCGTCGTCGCAGGAAGTGAGCCCGTGGCGGGTGGCGAAGACGAGGGGTTCGTTTTGGGCTGCGATGGTATATCCGCGTCTGCGGTACCAGCGCATGATGGGGAAGGCCCCGATGCGGATCTTGGCGAGGGCCAGGTGAGTTCCGTTGGCGTGCGCGGTGTTTTCGGCCTCTTGGAGCAGGGCGGTCCCGACGCCCTGGGTGCGGTGGGGTTCTGCGACGGCGAGGAGTTCGATCTCGATGAGGAAGTGAATCAGGTCGTTGCGGTGGGGCGGCGGTTGTTGCTGAAGCCACCGGATCGGGGGCGTGGCATAGAGCATTCCTGAAACGGCCTCGCCGGTCCGGGCGACCCAGCACTGCCCCTGCCCGTACGGGAGTGGCACGCAGCCGCCGTGTTGGTCGATGGCTGCGGCCAGGGGAGAAAGGGGACCGTCCGCCGGCAGGGGGCTGTGCTGAACGGCGAGTGCGCCCAGGGATGCTGCCGCTTGCCCCTCTCCTCGGGCTGCGAGAGCAGTTGTGGCGCGGCAGGTGCGTGCCTGGTCGGTCATAGAGGCACCCTATGACGGGGCGTGGCGAGGCCGTGTGCCGACTGCTGGTTCATGCGAGTGCCGCCGGGACGAGAGCGGCGGCTCACTCCGGAGCGTCTCCTTCTGACCGTGGGCGCGCCCCGCCCCCCACCGCCTGTCGCCAACATCGGGGCGATGGCGGCCATCTGGCGTCACCGTGCGACCGATTCAAGAGTGACTGATTGCGTTCCTGCGGTCAGGCATACGCGGCACCTGAACATGCGCGCCCATCAACCCCGAGGCTGCGGTCCGAGCTGTGATACGACGTGTGCCGCGGCAACGACATCCGCCGGAGGATGGTCTGCCGAGGAGGGCGAACGCGTCGCCTGGCCACGGCAGGTGTAGGTGTTCTCTCACCAGCAGGCACGGGTGTCAGCCGGTTCCTTCGTCTTCTTGGCGCGTGGTATGCCAGGACCTTTGACCTCGATCCAGGTGCCGAGTTCGACGGCCAGAAGTCGGGGACGTAGAAGGTGCCAGAGTCCAGGGTGATCGTCTCGGGTTCGGACTCCCACACGATGTTGTTGCTGTCCAGGGTGGCGGCGGCCCAGTCGGCTTCACGCCGGGAGCGGAAGATGTTGTCGCCGTAGCGGGTCGGGACGGAGCCCAGGGGCGGGCCGGGGCTGTCGGAAGTGGGGATCAAACCGCACTCCTGCCCTGGAGTGGCGAGCGTGCCGGTTATGCCGGTCACCGGCCCAGCCCAGGTAGCGGGCCCATGCTGGGCGGGCTCTGGTCCCCCGGCAGCCACGGGAGTGAGCGCTGCCCGCTGAGGGCCTGCGGCTTGTTTCAGGGGCCGAGCTGGGCTGTTGCGGCGTCGATCTCTTTCATCGTGATGTTCTCGCTGCCGCTGCGGATCGCGATGACGGCGGTAGTGGAGATGACGTAGGCGAGGGCTTTGAAGTAGCCGCCGGGACGTTGGTGCAGTGTGGCGGCGTGTTCGGAGGGGACGCCACCGGCACCGGCGCGGTCCGGGTGAGCGGGTGCGTCGTGCTCCATTGCGCCCAGCGGAGCCGACGCCGTGACGAGCATCGGTGTCGTTGACCCGTATCTGGTGGACGCGGCGCGTGACCGCCCCGCGACGATCGGCCTGCACCCCATCGTGGAGGCCGTCGACGGGACTGGGCCACGAGGAGGGAGGCGACCTTGCTCCCGCCCGGCTGCATCCGCGGCCCGCGGCCGACCGCCTGGACCAGGGCGGGCATGGATCCGCGTACGTCCGCGACGTACACGGAGCCGCGGTTCTTCGAGGCGACGCCTTCGCCCAGCACCTTCACCGAGTTCAGGCAGCCCTTTCTCCACGACTGTGCCGTCCGCCGCTATCCCGGACGCGAACTCCCCGAGGATCCGGCGTCGGTAGCCCGGCTCGTGCTCGCCGCATAGCCAGTTGGCCCAGATCACGCGCGGGTACAGCTCGTGGGTCTCGGAGTGGAGCTTGGCTGCGGTGGCCCCTCCATCACGCTTTCGTCCGGCCTTGCCTCGGCACCGAGCTGCCACATCCACGTACGGAGAGCTCTTCCGGCGCGGGTCATACTGGTTCTCAACGCCCAGAGGCCCGTTGCGGAGCCGTCAAAACGGTAAATGAGGGTGGCTACAGGTGCCCTCGTAGCTCGCTAATCACGGCCTCCAAGTTGTCGGCAGGCCCAAGGCGAGCGGCGGCGCTCAGGGCGCCAGCCAGCAAGGCAACCAGCGCGTCGGCGAGGCGCTCGGTGGGAGACGTACGTGCGTCCTGGAGCCAGGTCAAAGTCAGTTCGTCGGCGGCTGCGGTGAAGGCGCGCAGGGATGACAAGACAGCGGGCTGCTCAGGGTCTACGTGCAGCAAGCGGCAGAGTTCCCGGATTCCATGCAGGCGGGCGGACTCGAAGGCGTTCCAAGCAGCCTCGGTGGCCCCTGCCCGCCGCAGGATCAGATGGACGGCCATCTGTTCGTTCCGAGCAAGGAACTCAATATGGGCGCGGAAGCGCCGTTGGAGGAGGGCGGATAGGGGGCCGACCGTATCGACGTCCAGGGCGGCTTGGAGCTGAGCGCCTGCCTCACGGATCACTTCGGCATACAACCCGTCCTTGCCGTTGAAATGGTGTGAGAGCAGGCCCTGCGCGACGCCTGCAGATCGGGCGATCTCGCTAACGGTCACTTCGGCGTAGGGGCGGTCGGCGAAGGCATCGAGAGCGGCTGCGAGCAGTTTTCTGCGCGTCTCCTCGGCGGCCAGCTGCCGCCGCGTGGGTGGCTTCCCGCCCGCTGGCTGCGTCACGGCTTCCTCCACATGTCGCGAGCAGATGCCGGCCAGCGTAGCGCAGCGGTGATCACGAACCACTCTCGTTGATCGACATTCATTGAATCTCACTCAATGAATGTTACTGTGTGACCGTATAGCGCTGCATCTGCGAGGGAGGAAAGTAGATGGTTGCCACGTTCACGGTCGGTGACGTAGTCATCACAAAGATCACTGAGCTTGAGTCGGTCGGTGACACTGAGCTGATGTTGCCGGAGGCGACGCCGCACGCCGTCCAGCAGGTCTCGTGGTTGCGACCCGACTACGCCACGGATGACGGCCTGCTCCGGACGAGCATTCATGCGTTCGCTTTAGCGACGCCAACCCGGCGGATCATCGCCGACACAGGTCTGGGCAATGACAAGCAGGGCCGCCCCGTCCCCGCCTGGAACGGCATGGGCGGGACCTTCCTGGAGGATCTTGCTGCCGCGGGATTCCCGCCTGAAACCATCGATACGGTGCTCTGCACCCACCTCCACGTGGATCACGCCGGCTGGGATACTCAGTTGGTGCAAGGGAAGTGGGTTCCAACCTTCCCCAACGCTCGCCATCTCTTCGTTCGGGCTGAGTTCGAGCATGCCGAAGGGGCTGCGGGCCATGGGGCGGCTGAACTCTTCGCCGACTCCGTGGCTCCGATCGTCGAGGCCGGGCTAGTGGATCTGGTGGCAGCCGATGAGCAGGTTTCGCCGGAAGTAAAATTGGTGCCTACGCCGGGTCATACGCCAGGCCACACCAGCATCCTGATCGAGTCACGAGGCGAACGTGCCCTCATTACGGGGGACTTCATCCATCACCCCGTACAGCTGGCACGGCCGGACTGGGTGTCCGGCGGAGACCACGACCCTGCCCGTGCGGTAGCCACCAGACGATCCATGCTCAGCGAGATTGCACGAACTCGAACACTGCTTGTTGGCACACACTTTGCAGGCCCCACCATCGGCCATGTCGTACCTGACGGTGATGGCTCCTACCGCTTGGAGGAGCCTGACGCCGGCACTGACCCCGTTCCCCAACCGGGGCCGTCTTGAGGCTTGACCTGTTGAGGCCAGGCCTGTTGGGAAGAGCGCCGCGGTCTCGGCCAACGTTGCCGTGAGAGGTGGCCCTGGTGGCCGGGCCACGACGACCAGGGCCCAGCAAGCGCTCCGTGGGGCGAAAACGCATGCTTACAGAGCTAACGACCTACCCATCTGCGAGACACGCCAGTACGTTGGCTCGCGCCCGCGGCACGTCATCGCATGTCGATGGATGCAGCAGACTGCGAACTGGCACCCGGATTGCCTGTGAAATGCTCAAAAACCGTAGGTCAGCCATGGGTTGAATGCAAAGAGCTGGCATCCCTGTGATCCTCTAACTGATCCTTTCAGTATGAGTTGAGTTGTAAGCCTCACACTCGGTGATCTTGAGAGCCGAGGGCTCCGGGAATCTACTGGTCTTGTTCCTGCTGGTCTGTTGGAGTAGGCACCCCGCCCCGGTCGCCCGCCCCCGAACAGCACCGACGGCAACCTGGGCGGTTGCGCTTTCCCGACCGGGTGGCTGTTCTCGCCCGGCCTGGCCTCATGTACCTGCTACGGCCCGGTGTCGCGCGACCCGCTGCCCCCAGGGAAACGATGGGCCGTTCTGGGGTGCCGGCCTGGCGTCCGAGGCTGGCATCTGGTCGCGGCTGCACCTGCCACCCCGCTGATCAAAATGCGCCGCGGGCTTTTGTGGGGCGCGATCGCCGTCACCCGGTGTCGACCTATCTCTCAGATGACCGACACCGGGTGGTTAGTCGGGCGCCCGCCCTCGCCGTCTTGCAACCGAGCGTCCGCCTATCCGGCCGGGGATGCAATGCCACGTTGAAGGTGTGCGGCAACCCCTCTGCGCGGTGCTACTTCAGACCGAAAGCCCTGATGATGGTCTGGGACACTGTGTTGCCTCGATCGTCGGAAGCCGTAGTTCGCACGCTGGCATGCGCAGCGTGGCGCGGTGCATCCAGGTTCGTTCGCCAGCCTTCGCGCGTGTGAGTCATCGAAGACCTGAGCCAGGTGATCCCATCGTCGTAGGAGACCTCCACACTGACCTTCCCTATGGCGGAAGTGGGCGGGAGCGGATGCTCGCCGTCGGGGGAAGCGAGGTGGGACGGTGAAACGTTCAGTCGTGCGTGCCGTGTGGCCCTGCCGTCCGGGTCCGTGTCAATGTCGTAGTCGAGCTGGATCAAGGGCAGGGCCAGGACTTCCTCCGGCCCGCCCGCCCCTGAAGTCAGGTTCCAGACGGTCTTCGTGTGCGTAGAGTAGGGATGCTTCCAGGCCCCGCGACGCGTCTCGACCACGTACCGGTAGGGCAGCTTCGAGGGCTTGAGCCCGTCGGCGATGAGGAAGTCGCCCGAGGAGGCCACAAGCTTGTCACCCTGGTACAGCGACGAGGTCTGCTGCGCGTCCGGGGTGCGGGCGAAGCCTTCGCGTGCGGCGCCGGCGTCACTCCAGCCGGGAATGTAGAAGGTCATGGTGTCGATGGTTCGCTGAGCGGCCCGGAAGTCCAGACTGCGCGGGCGCGTCAGAGGAGCGAACCAGCGTTCTCGGGTGATCGAGCCGTGCTGATAGGTCACCGGCGCGCCAACACTCCTGATCTCGGAAGCTACTTGGGCTACCGACTGCCACTGCGTGCGGGTGCCGGAAGTGACCCAGTCGGTGCGCGTGCCCTGGGATGGGCGAGGCAGGCTGAAGCCTGTTGTCAGCCCTGCGTCGCCGGCTTCGAAGTCATAGCGGAACTCGGCTGCGTCGCCGGCCCGGTGATTCTCGAACGCGACATTGACCCGGGTGAGGTCATGTGCCCGCGGCCGGTAGGTGGGGTCCCTCGGCAGGGACTTGTCCCAGGAGGTGACGAGGTCGTACAGGTAGTCAGTTTCACGATCATAGGAGAGGTTGAGCGGAAAGAGGCTTCGCTCGCCGAGAGCCATCAGGCGCAGACCCTCGTCGTGGCCGACAGTGATCACGGTCAGCGGTGGGGTGGATTCGGTGCGAGGGTCGAGCTGGATGGGCCCGGGGTCGGCCACGATCAGCGCTTTGGCTCCGGCAGCTGCGGCGGTGGCCGCTTGATCGTTCCAGGTCAAGTTGGCGTCACGCTGCACCAGGGCGGCCTTGCCCCGGACGTGGACGCCTGCGTAGTCCTCGGGAGTGCCCCTGCCCACGTAGATGGTGTCGAGTCGACTGTTTCCTGTGGGCAGAGGGTGCGCGCCTCGTCGGACGAGGAAGGTCTTGACTGGCCTCCTGTCGTGGCTGAGCGTGAGTGCGGGCTCCTCGTTTCGCCATCGCACGCGAAGTTTCATCGCTCCCTTGGTCACCGGCCGATCGGTCGGCATGACGAAGAAGCTGTCGTACTTGGGCAGCAGATTGACGCTCAAACGCGTGGAATCCTGCTCGGTGAGTGAGCGGGTGAAGTCAATGCGCATGTAGCTGGTGACGGACTCCTTGGGCGTGACTGCCTTCACCGGCTGAGCCTTAGAGGCATCGAGTGTGATCGACATGTCGCGGTTGAGGTTGATCTCCGGCTGAGTGAGCAATGCTCTGCCCCGGGAATTCGGCCCTTGCAGGCCTTCCACATCGACCAGAGCGGTGAAGGACCACAGTCCCGGTTCAAGCCGCAGTCGAGCCGAGGAACCGACGGGAACGTTCGCGACGTCCTGCCCGGTACCACCTGCACGTTGGGCCATGAGCGTGATGGCGCCGGTGGCCGGCTTGCCGGATCGATCCTTCACGGTGAGGTTGACGACTGCCTTCTCGCTCTCCGTGGCGAGACCGATCGAAGTGGTCGCCATGACCGATGACCCCTGCGATGCCTTGATCCGAGCGCTGTACACGTGGTCTGCCACCGTGCTGTCGAGGTGGGCGGCGACAGTGATCGTAGCGCTGCTGCGAGCGGGGACCGTCACTGTAGAGGCGGACAGGGCGAACAGTCCTGCCGGGCTGGCGCCCGCATCAAGCGTGAGGTCCAGAGCGACCGGCGAGGAACTGGTATTCGAGTAGGTGACTTTGCGTTCGACCGTCGTTTCGGGGGCTGCTGGCACCTCGTGCAGGCCCATGGAGACGACTCCGGTCGCGTAGAGGGGTGTTGTGGTGGCTGCGCTGGTGTCAACGCGTCCATTACCGGCCTCGAAGGGAGAGTCGCCGGGTGTGGCCTTGGCTGTGCTGATCAAGACCTCCTTGAGCTGTGCACCTGTCCAGTCGGGGTGCTCAGCAGCCAGGAGCGCGGCCGCGCCCGCGACGTGGGGGGTAGCCATAGACGTGCCGGACATAGAGGTGTAGGCGCCCTCGCCGGGCGCCCACCGGGAACGGGCCGCCAGAACGTCGACACCAGGTGCGGTGATCTCTGGCTTGACCGCGAAGTCTCCCAGGCGGGGCCCGCGAGAGGAGAAGCCGGCGAGCGCGTCCTGGGAGTCGACAGCACCCACGGTCAGCGCTGCGTCAGCCGCACCAGGGGAACCGACGGTGAAGTTGCGGAAGCTGTTGCCGGCCGCGATCGTGAAGAGGGCACCAGTCTCCTTGCTGAGACTGTTGACGGCCAAGCTCAGCGGGTCAGTTCCGTCGGTGGGCCCCCCACCCAGGCTCATGCTGACAATTCTTGCTCTCTGGTCGCGAGCGGCCCACTCCATCGCCGCCAGGACCCAGGAGTCCTGACCCGAGCCTGTGTCGTCCAAGGCCTTGCCGATGTGCAGACGCGCCCCGGGAGCGACACCTTTCTCCTGGCCGCCGGACGCGGCACCGGTGCCGGATATGGTCGATGCAACGTGAGTTCCGTGGCCGTCGGCGTCGTCGATGGCCTGGCCGGGAACGAAGCTTTTCGTGGCCGCGATGCGATCGGCAAGGTCGGGGTGCGAGGAGTCAACGCCGGTATCCAGCACCGCAACGTCGACTCCCTGCCCGGTGTTGCCGTCCTTCCACACCTGAGGTGCACCGATCTGTGCGACGGTGTCGGACAAGGCAGCCTGGACCTTGCCGTCCAGCCAGACGTGCTCGACACCGCCTGCCAGGACGGCTTCCTGGTCGCCGTCCAGCAAATCCGCCGAGTCCACACCGGCGGTGAGAGAGGACCAGAACACGGTGGCCTGGTCGCGAAGCCGCGCCACGGCCGCACCCTGCACACTGCTCAGATGCCGGAACGTCTCGGAGCCCTCGGGCGCTTTCGCCGTACGAGCGCCGTCCGCATCGGCGTACCGGATGATCATCGGCAGCCTGTCGGTACGAGCGTCGTCGTAGCCGTATTCGATCAGGCGTGTGATGTTGAAGAGCTGCCTGTCCAAAGTCCCTGCGGCGAGGTACGGCAAAACCTCGTGCGGATACACGTAGGTCTCCCCGCCGATGACGACGGTGTCGGCGGATACGGGTTGTCCCTGGCTGCCGACGATCTCTATGGCCGGGCCAGTGCCGCTTCCCGTCACGGTCACCTTGTCACCGTTGATCAGGGTGAGGGTGCTGGAGGACTCTGCAGATCCCGGGGAACTGTTGCGTGCTCGTGTGTCGGCGGCAGAGATGTCTGTGGTGCCGGCCGCCGGAGTGCCGCTGAGCGTTGCCAGCAAGGCGATGGCGGTGGCGGCTACAAGTAGCCCTCGGCCAGGTGATGATGGTGGAGGCATGAGTGTCCTTACTGAACGTGAACTCACGTGAAGGGGGAGCCTCGTTGAATGATCTGCATCGCACGTCGTGCGGAACAGAAAAAACGTCGGCGCTTGTGGGTCATGGCGCCACGCCGCCATCGATGTAGAGAGCCGTGGACCGAAGGATCTCCTCGACCTGATCAGCGATGCAGGTCTACGGTTCGTGGCGCTGGCAGACAGCTAGAAGCGGTTGGGAACTGCCGACCGGGGGCGCGGGCCTTCTCCCGAGCCCGTCAGCACCTCCGCACAGGCACCATGAGCCACTGCCGCGACGGGTGACGAGACCGCCCACGCGCACAGACGAGAAGGCAGGCAAGAGCGCACGGGCCAGTGATGCCGTCATGTCCGTGCAGGTCCCCGCCTGTACAGCTAGAAGGCCGCTTACGAAGTATTAGCGCCTAATGGGCGCTTTGTGTGAGTCGGGCAGCAGCGGCAGTGTGGACGGTGCTCACCGCACGGCCTTCTCCTCCCGAGCTCCGCTACATACCTGGACCTTTCCATGGCGACCCTGCTGCACATCGATTCATCCGTGTCCCCGCACGGGGCCTCCGTCTCACGCTTCGTCACAGAGACCTTCCGCAAGGTATGGGAGGAGCAGCACCCCGACGGAACGGTGGTCTACCGAGATCTGGCCGCCTGTCCCGTTCCACACTTCACCGCCGACTCATGTGCCGCAGAGCCCACTCACGGCCGCTCGCACACGCCTGAGCAGAGCTTCGCGGCCACTATCCGTCGGCGCCTGATCGAAGAACTGGAAGACGCCGATGCCATCCTCATCGGGGCCCCTATGCACAACTACACAATCCCCTCGACTCTCAAAGCGTGGATCGACAACGTAGTTCTCTTCGGCCGTACCGTCGGGGAAGGCTCCATGATCACCGGCACACCCACCACCGTCGTCACCAGCCGGGGTCTGTCCTACGCGCCAGGAACACCCGATGAGGGGCACGAGTATGTGCAGAACTATCTCGACGTGATCCTTGGGCACGCGATGCGCCTCGACGTCGGCTTCATCGTCCCGGAGTTCACTTACGCACCTCATGATCCAGCCGTGGCCGCACTCCTCCCACTCTTCGAGTGGTCTCGGGACCGTGCCACGAAGGAAGCCGAAGCCAGAGCCAAGACCGCTGGCGGACGCAGTACCGCCGACGCATAGACGTAACGGGAGCCGCGGAGTCTAGGGCTTGGGTGGCTGCGCTAGCCGGGCTGAGAAGGGCCAACGAAGACTGCGGCTACAAGACTCCCTCTCCTGCCGCGCCTGTCGCCCCTGCAACCCTAGGTACTGCGGCTGGTGTGATCTCGGACAGACTCCTGCGGGGGCCGATTCCTCGAGTGAGCCGCCCTCAGCACACGATGCCTCGCCCAGAGTGAACGTGTGTTAGCTCCGAGTTATGGATATCGGGGATGGGGAATCCTTGCCTTCATTCATTGGTGTCCTCAAGCGGATCGTTCACGTCTTGCTCGGTCCAGATGGTCTTGCCGGCTTCGTTGAACCTGGTGCCCCACCGCTGGGTGAGCTCTGCGATGAGGAACAACCCTCGTCCCCCCTCGTCGCTGTTGCGGGCATAGCGCAGGTGGGGGGCTGTCGTGTTGGTGTCAGAGACCTCGCATATCAGCGCGTGGTGGTCTCTGATGACACGCAGGTGGATGGGGCCGTCGGCGTAACGAATGGCGTTTGTTACCAACTCACTCACCACGAGTTCGGTGACGAATCCCTCTTCCTCAAGTCCCCAGACTGTGAGCTGACGTTGTATCAGGCTGCGGGCGGTGGCGACGATGGCTGGGTCACTGGGCAGGTCCCATGTGTGGACATGGTCCTCGTCCAGGCGGTGGGTGCGCGCCAGCAGGAGTATGGCGCCGCGGGGGGAGGCCCCGGCGCCGGGTGCCGCGGCCAGGACGTCGTTCCGTAGCTCTTCCAGCGACGTTTCCGCCTCCGAGGCAAGGGTGCCCGTGAGCCAGTCTGGAGCCTTGCCCTCGTGCGCCGGGGGACCGTCAGGCGCGAGTGTGGGCGTATAGAAAGCGAGAACGCTACGGTCGGGCAGGTCGAAGTGCTCAGAATCGAACTGCCTTTCAGCTGTGCCTAGTGGTTTTCCCACCGACACTGCGAGCGCTTGCGTAGCTCCGCCTCGTTCGGCGACCACGGGAGGGGTGTGCCCGGCACTGGCCAGGGACAGCCGCCCGCTCGCGGGATCGTACACACCATAGAGGCACCTGATCTCAGCCTTGGCCCTATCAGGTTCATCTCCCGACTCCGAATGATGCCGGCCCACGATGCGGGTGGTGAGGGCGTCCAGGCGCGCCAGTACCTCGTCCGGGGGAAGATCCAGGTCTGCCAGAGTGTGGACTGCTGTTCCCAGCCGGCCGATGGACGCAGCGCCTGACAGACCCGGCTCAGTTGTTGCGCCGAGAACAAAGGCGACACGGGCCCCCGATACCGGTATGACGTCGAACCAGTTGGCGCCCGTTGCCGCGGGAGCGAAGTAGTGGCTGGTCGTCACAGCCGCCTGATCGGTGCGGCGGGACAGGAGTTGGCGCTGCAGTGCCCTCGCGGCGTTGTGTTCTCGTGTGTAGCGGCGGGCGTTGTCGATGCTCAGCGCGGTCCTCGAAGCGAGATCCCGGGCGGTGAGAGTGTCGAAGTCGGAGAATGAGGCCCCCGGACCAAGGCGGTAGAACGTGACGACGCCTACGACGGTGCGCCTGGCTCTCATGGGAACTACGAGTGAAGTGGCAGGTTGTGTGCCGTCCGAACCGCGATACAACGGCTCTCCGTCGTCCCCTGGGAGCAGGACATCAATCCGTTGCGGTTCTTCGCCAAGATCCTCTCGTACGGAGAGCGGGTAGGGGAACCTGGGGAGGCTGCTGTTTCGGCTCTCCGTAGAATCGGCAGTGTCGCCGACGTACTGCAGACCTACTCGCCGTAGGTCGAGCAGATCAGGATCCGGCTCTTCTCCTGAGATGATCGGGGCGAGCACGTCGATCGTCGCGGCGTCGGCGAAGCGGGGCACCGTGACATCTGCGAGCTGCTGGCCGGTTTCTACGACGTCGAGGGAAGTACCAATCACAGCGCTGGCCTCTGCCAGCAGGGCTATGCGTTCCTCTGCGGTTCGCTGAGCCGTGATCTCCACGGCAGTCGTGGCGAGACCCAGCACGCGCCCTTGTGGGTCTTCCAGCCTGAAGATGGAGTTCGCGAAGATGTGCTCGTGGTCAGGGTCGTCTGGTGGACGGCCCCGCTTGTCGAAGCCGAGGACGGGGACTCCGGACTCCAGGACCTCGCGCATCTGCACCTCGAACTCTTTCGAATTCGAGTCCGGCCACACATCGTGCGGTGTGAGTCCGATGGAATGAGAACCGAAGACACCCTGCATGCCTTGCGCTGCTGGGTTGAACTGGCGAAGTCGCAGGTCACTGTCGTAGACACACAGGCTTGAGGGTGACTGCTTGAAGAGGGTCTCGAGCACTGCGTGTCCGACGGCGTCGGTCGGGGGTTGTGCGTCCACTGGTGTGAGTGTCAGCGACCAGTGCTCTGGGGCGTCGGCTGGCCGCACCCGCAGGTGACAGGCCGCAATGTGGCCGTCTCGGCGGCGCAGTATGACAGGGGCGTCGCGCTCGCTTCCGGGCCTGGCGTCGGCTGCTGGCGAGGCTTCCGGCATGGCAAGAAGACGGATAGCGGGTCTTCCGCGTACCTCGGAAGCTGAGAAGCCCAGCAGAGCTTGGGCAGACTCGCCCCACCCGACGACCGTCCCGTGCCGGTCGACCATCAATTCGGCCGATCGGGGCTGCGTCGGCACCGACGGCCGCCTTGGTGCACGTGAGGTGCTCACGGCGATCAGTCCCCTCTTTATCCTCCGTCAGTCAGGATCGCAAAATTCGCTGCGGAGGGCATCTGGGGTGGGAGGCGGGGGACCGGCAGCGGCTGAGGCTCAGGGCGGAGTGCTAGAGCCATCCGCGGTGGGCCGCCTGCCAGGCCAACTGGGTCCGCGTCGTGGCGCCAGCCAATTTCATCATCCCCTGCACGCGGCGCTGCACTGTGCGCCGGCTGAGCCCGGTCTGCGTCACGATTGCCTTGTCGGCCACCCCGGCCACCAGCAGTGACAGCAACTGTCTGTCCGACGCGGAGAGACCCCCTTGTGCGGTATGGGCTTCGGTGACGGTTCCTGACCGGTCGACGGGCAATGGCACCGCGTCCTGCCAGCAGCGCTCGAAGAGTGCGATGAGGGCAGCCACCAGGTGGCCGTCGCGTATCAGAGCAGTGAGAGGAGGCGGCGTGCTCTCTGAGCCTCCTTCTACGGCGAGGGGGCACACCGCGAGCGTGCGGTCCGCGATCGCAAGCCGGAGCGGCAGGTGAGGAACCGCCCTGGCCAGTTCCCCCGCGCGTACGGCTCTCGCTACATGGCCTACTGCGCCTTCGTCGTCGAAGTAGGCCCGCTCATAGAGCACGCGATAGCGCACCCCCCGGGCCAGCGCCTCGAACTCGGCTTCATTGGTTCCTGCCTGCATGGCGACGTACTGCGGCTTGCAAAACCAGAGCATTTCGTCCCGGGCTGCGGACTGGATGTGCCGCAGGTGGTGGCGGAGGGCTTCGGCCCCCGTGACGAACTGGATCAGATGGCTAGTGTCCTGCCGGGCCGCGATGCTGCGATGAACGTCGACCAGGCCAGCCACCGCGGCCCGAGCCGCATCGAGGGCTTCCGCGTGCCGGTTGATGCGGGGCGTAAGGGCCACGTCGGGAGGCGTGGCGTGGTAGACCCCGGGGCTGCTGTCAGGGGAGCCGACCAGGCCTTGAGACATCAGGGCGGCCAACGTGGCCTTGAGAGCCGAGGGACGCAGCTTGGTGCGCTGCGACAGGTCAGCCAGTGAGATCCGTCCTGCGGCAACCAGGGCCCGGTACACGGACTCCTCGGTTGTGGAGAGCCCAGCCAATTCCAGCGTCATGGAACCCCTCGCGGCGTGTCGACTGAAGGAACGGTACTCCATGAAGTGGCAATCAATGTGTTTCGGTGGTCACGGCCCCTGAGTGGACTCTGGGAAGTGTTTTCTCCGCCGTGCACCCCGCGCCGGGCGGACCGCAAGGGCGTACCTCTCGGCAGCGGATGACGGTCAGGGTGCTGTGGTGTCGTGATGGATGCGGCTTCGGGTTCCTGTGAGAGGGGAGCCGTCCCCTCCCCGGCGGGAAGCGACCAGCTCAGCGACGATCGACAGTGCGGTCTCCTCCGGCGTCCGCGCCCCCAGATTCAGCCCGATCGGTGCGTGGAGACGGGCGAGCTCCTCATCCGTTGTGCCCGACTCTCGCAGGCGCTTCACACGGTCCTCGTGGGTGCGGCGTGAGCCCATGGCTCCCACGTAGGCGACCGGCAGTCGCAGAGCCCGTTCGAGTAGCGGCACATCGAATTTTGCGTCGTGTGTCAGAACACACAACACAGTCCGCTGATCCACGTCTGTGCTCTCGAGATAGCGGTGCGGCCACTCGACGATCACTTCGTCGGCTTCCTCGAAGCGCCGGCGGGTGGCGAAGACGGACCGAGCATCGCACACCGTTACGTGGTAGCCGAGGAACTTTCCCAGTCGGACCAGCGCCGCGGCGAAGTCGATGGCGCCAAAGACAATCATGCGCGGCGGTGGGGCACTGACCTCGACGAGCAGACGCAGGGGCTGACCGCAGTAGGAGCCGTCCGCGCCCACCGTGATTGTTGCGGTGTGCCCGACCTCCAGCAGTGCCCGGGCTTCGGCAGCCGCGACCTGGTCCAATTCGACGTTTCCGTCGAGAGTGCCCTCCACTGAACCGTCGTCCCTCATCAGAAGGGTGCGACCGATGTAACGGTCCGGCCCATCGACGACGCGCGCCACTGCCACGGGTTCACCGGCGCACACAGCTGCCAGCGCAGAGGCGAACAGCGGACGATAGGAGTCAGCTCTGCGGACCGGGGTGGTGAGGATGTCGATGACTCCACCGCATGTCAGTCCCACGGCGAATGCATCCTCGTCGCTGTACCCGAAGCGCTGAACCACACTACGCCCTGTGCTCAGCGAATCCTGGCACAGCTCGTACACCGCCCCCTCTACACATCCACCCGACACCGACCCCACCGCCGTTCCCTCGGCGTCGACAGCGAGGGCCGCGCCCGGTTGGCGAGGCGCACTGCCGCTCACAGCAACGACTGTCGCCACAGCGAAGTCTTGATCCGCTTTGATCCAACGAAGCAAATGCTCCGCAACATCCAACATGTCCAGCTCCTGGAGGGGGAGTCTGCCAACACACTGCGGCGCCGAGGCGGTCCGACTGCGGCCGGCTCAACGGGCGGGCTCGGCGGCACGTATGCCCAGACTAAGTGCCGTGGCCCACACGCGCTGGGAACGCAGCATCAGCCTTCGCCGGTGTCTGAGGACGCAGGATCTCGGAGGAGGAGGGCCGGGCCGCCATGACGCGCTCAGCTCCTATGGCGCGCAGCTTCGTCTCCGCTCCGAGGTCCACTGGTGATGAAGTCCAGGTCAAGAAGAAGCGGCCGAGGGATCGGCCTTGGACACCTCGTTGGACACGGTGTCCGATTAGTTTTACCCTCGGGCTCGCGTCTCGCGGAGCGAGCGCGTTCGTTCGAGTGGCACGAAAGTAGAAGCACCTGTGATTCCAGAAGTGATTGCCCCTCCCACACTGCTCCTCGTACATGGGGCATGGCACGGCGGATGGTGCTGGGACCGTCTGCGGGTGGCGCTGGATGGCGAGGCTCTTCGAGCCTGCACGGTGGACCTTCCCAGCGCGGGCGGACGCAGCGGAATCGCGGAAGACGTGCATGTCATCCGCGAAGCCCTTGCAGCAATCGACGGCCCCGTCGTGGTGGTTGCCCATTCCTACGGCGGTATCCCTGTGACTCAGGCTATTGCCGGCGCACACAACGTCGTACACGTCGTGTATCTCGCCGCCTTCCAGCTTGATGTTGGTGAGAGCCTTTTCGGGTTCTACGGCGTCCCCGCTCCGCCCCCATCAGAGGTGACACAGGCGATCCCGGACGACCCCATCACGCAGTTCTACGCGGACGTCCCCTCACCTGAGGCCGAGAGGGCCGTGGAACGGCTGCTGCCTCAGAGCGTGCAGTCGTTCACCGACACTGTCGAACGCTCGGGTTGGCGCGACATTCCCTCCACCTACATCGTCTGCGAGAACGATCAGGCTTTCCCTGCCGAGCGCCAGGAAACGCTCGCCGTCCGATCGGATGAGATCCACCGCTTGGCGAGCAGCCACTCACCTTTCCTGTCCCTGCCGCAGGACCTCGCCATCCTTCTTTCCAAGATCACGCTCGGTGCTTCTTCCTAGACCCACCTCAAGCAGACGAGCCGAGCAAGCACGACCACACCGATGCACGAGGAGAACACCGTGAACAGCAGCGCTCCCCAGATCACGGCAGGGACAACGCCCGCGGAGAGACCTTCCAGCGCAGAGCTTGTCGCGCGGGCCCGCGCGCTGCAGCCCCTCCTGCGGGCCCACGCCGACAGCGCCGAGGCAGAGGGAGCAGTGCCGCCCCCCGTAGTGGACGCACTTGCCCAGGCAGGCGTCTTCCGGCTGTTGACCCCCAAGCGCTTCGGCGGGCATGAGACCGATCTGCGCACCCTGACCGAGGTCTCCGAGGTGCTCGGCGAGGCGGACGGTTCCACCGCCTGGACCGCGATGATCATCGCGGTGACCAACTGGATGGCGAGCCTCTTCCCCGACAAGGCCCAGGAAGAGGTGTTCGGCGCTGATCCCGACGCCCGAGTCACCGGTGTGGCTGCTCCCACTGGCGTCGGCCGCCGAGCCGCGCAGGGATGGGTCGTCAGCGGAAAGTGGTCATACAACTCCGGAGCCCCCCACGCGACGTGGGCTGCTGTGGGAGCGCTGCTGCAAGACGAGGCAGGCGAAGTCATCGACCAGGCGCTGGTACTGATCCCAGCCTCGGACCTCGTCATCGAAGACACCTGGGATACGGCAGGCATGCAGGCGACAGCGAGCAACACGCTGATCGGCCGGGACATCTTCGTGCCCCACCACCGTGTGCTGTCGGTCCGGGAGGCCTCCCAGGGAACATATCCCCGCTCGCTCCGTGAGGACGAACCTCTCTACTCGTCGATGTTCGGCTCAATGCTGCTGCTCTGCCTGGTCGGTCCTCTGCTGGGCCTGGGCAAGGCAGCCTTCGAGACAACGAGGTCTGCAGCATCGCAAAAACCGCTGTCCTTCACCGTGCACGGCAGGCAGGCCGACTCCGTCGGCGTGCAGATACAGATCGCAGAAGCGGCCCTGCACCTGCGGACCGCGAGGCTGCATGCCTTCGACGCAGTGGAACAGGTCGACGCGCACGTGGGCCCTCTGGACTTCACCAGCCGGACCCTGGTCAGGGCACAGGCAGGCCATGCCGCTCAGCGGATTCTCGAGGCCATCGGCATCCTGCTGAACACGCACGGGGCTGGCTCCTTCGCCCGCACCAACACCCTGCAGCGGATCTGGCGGGACGCCAACGTTGCCGCCCGCCACGCCGGCCTCACTCCGGCTGTGGGCTACGAGGCATACGGGAAGGCGCTCCTGGGCATCGAAGTGCCAGTGAGCGTCATGCTCTGACCGCCGGGGGAGCCACGGGAGCCCGGTGGCTCCCGGCAATCCGGCTATCAGCCGGTATACCCGGATTCCCTAAGATGACAGCATGGCTTCTACCACCCGGCGACCCTCCAAAGCATCAGACCGGCGCGCCCTCCTCGAAGCGCGCATCCTCACCGTCATTGAAGAACTCCTCCAGGGTGGCGTCACCTACACCGAACTGAGCGTCGAGCAAATTGCCCAAGCGGCAGGAATCTCCCGCTCTACCTTCTATCTCTATTTTCGGGACAAAGTTGACGTTCTGCTCCGCCTGAGCGGCTGCCTCCGGAGCGAAAGCTATGGCATAGCGGCAGCCTGGCGTCCCACCGGAGCCGAGGGCGGCCTGGAGGGCCTGACACGGACCTACGAAAGGATCATCCGGCACTACCGGAAGTATGCGGCGCTGCTGGCCGCGATCGGCGAGGTCGCCGCCTACGACCCCGTTGTACGCGAGGCGTGGGGCGCGTACCAGCGCCAGTTCGTCGATAACACCATTGCCGTCCTCAAGGAGGAGCAAACCGCAGGGCGAACGCCAGCTGCCATCGACCCCGAGCTCGCCGCAAAGATCATCGTGCAAGGAGGGGGGCAGGTGATCGCCCGGCAGGTCGCCGATGGCGATGGCGCTCACGATCCGGACGTGGCCCGCGAGCTTGCAACCGGGTACTGGTACGGGGTCTACCGCCGCCCGGTACACAGCAGCCCTGACGGCAGCTCGTGAGAAGCGGTAAGAGACTCGAATTCCGGTGCCCGAGGCGACGAAATGGATCCTGCTTGCAATGATCGGCTGCTCAGGGTGACCCCTAGCTGAGGATTCCATTCCCGCAGGCTGCACCATGCCGCAGGGGGTCGTTCTCGGCCCGCGCCCTGGGCAGCATGAGCAGGTTAACTCGCGTCAGATTTTAAGAAGACGTGACTCTTTCCGCAAGCCTCTTGCCCATGCCTGGATCGGCAGCCCGTAATACCCTGATCAGGTACCAGAATCTGGCCGCGAAATTCGAACATCGAAGCGTCGGGTCACAAGCGCTTCGGGATGGGGTCACCCGCGAGGAGGCTGGACTCGTGCACAGAGGTCAAGCTGCACAGACGATGTGCCCCATTGCTCAATCTCTGGAAGAGATCGGTGACCGGTGGTCGTTGCTCATCATCAGAGATGCGCTGGACGGCGCCCGAAGGTTCAGTGAATTCCAGAGAAATCTCGGAGTCGGCAGGAATGTACTGAGCGCTCGCCTCAGTAAACTTGTTTCCCTCAATGTGCTACGTATGCAGGCTGCTTCAGACGGCAGTATGTATCGCGAATATGTGCTGACCGAGAAGGGTGAATCGCTCCGTACGGTCATGTTCGCACTCCGTCGCTGGGGTGAAGAATTTGTACTGGCGCCAACAGATGCGCACCGTACATAGATTCAAGTGGGTGGTCCCGGCAGAGCTCGGGAGTCAATTCTGTGAATGCCTGAATATCGGCTGCGGCTTCGTCGCCTGTTTGGGGCGAAGCGAGTCGGAGGCATGCGGACGCACAAGAGGTGCAGCGTCGGCGGTCATGTGTCCGACGCGGAGTCTCGTTCCACGGCTTCGCCAGCCTGCGTGGTTGCCCAGATGGTGAGGAACGTCAGTGCCTCGGCAGCGCTCGAGCCCGATTCCGCCGTGTATACCAGGAGCGACTGGTCACCCCCGCTTCGCAGGTCAAGCATTTGGAAGTCCAACTCCATCTGTCCTGCGATGCGGTGATGGAACGTCTTCCGCCCCTGCCGCTGAGAGCGCACACGGTGATCGGACCACCAGGTGCCGAAGTCGGCGTTCTTCAGCGACAGGTCGCCCACGAGCTGGGCGAGTTCAGGATCGTCCGGGTACCGTGCGGCATCCATCCGCAGGTATGCGACACACTCTCTGGCTACCTGCGCCCAGTCTTCGTAAAGATCACGTACTTGTGGGTCCTGGAACGTGAGCCAGATGTGGTTTCGATGTGTGAGAGGCACCCTGCTGAAGTCGGTGAAAAGAGCAGCTCCCAGACGGTTCCAGGCGAGGATGTCCATACGACGTCCCAGCAGGAGGGCAGGCACGTTGACCATGCTGTCCAGCAGTACACGGGTGCTCGCGGAAACCTGCTGGCGTCGCGGACGGGCAGAGCGGTTCGCTGTAGAGGGGGACGTCTCTCTTGCTGCGACGCGAAGCAGGTATTCCCTCTCGTCCTGCTGCAGCATGAGTGCTTCCGCAAGGGCGGAGAGGATCGACGGGGACGCGGTCTTCACGCGTCCCTGCTCCAGGCGCACGATGTAGTCCACGCTGATCCCAGCGAGCGATGCCAGCTCTTCACGGCGCAGGCCGGGAACGCGGCGGCGCCCGGCAGTAGGCAGACCGACGTCTTCGGCACTGACCCGGGCTCGGCATGAGCGCAGGTAGTCGCCCAGCTCCGTCATGGGATCCTCCTGTGTACTCACGACCGGTGAATTTGAACGGTGTGCGGCGTCGGGTCTGTGCCGAAGCAAGTGCCGGCTGGACATCATTGGGCGGCGGCCGGCGGTGCCCGGTTCCATCGTGCGTCAGCTGCAGTCGGCCAGCCAGGGACTGCTCCGCATGGGGTCAGCGGCTTCGTGATGTCACCGGACTGGGGCTGGCCTGTGTCCAGGAGTTCGCAGGGCTATGACAGCCGCGGCTATGGCGATAAGGCTGATGAGGAGGCCGAACCAGGCGAAAGCTGACTGCACCCCGAGGTGGGAGGCGGCGATGCCCAAAGCAACGACAGGCAAGCTCACCGCCACGTATGCCGTGACAAAGAAGCCTGGTAGTACGGCAGCGTCCTGCAGGGACCGAGCTGCAGCGGTGACCGTGCTCATCGATCCCATGAAGCAGAGGCCGAATCCTGCTCCGGTGATGGCCGCGCCGCCGAAGAAGAGGGCTGCCTGCGCGCTGTGGTATCCCCACACGGACAGGGCCAATCCCAGTACGAGCAGGATGCATCCAGCCGCAGAGGCCGAGCGGTCGCTCAGACGCCGCAGCAGGGCCGGGGCGAGGCCGCCGCTTCCCTGAACGACGAGGATGACGAGTGCTGAGATGGCGCGGTCGTCTGTGTGAAGCAGCGTGGACGTCATCCCTACTCCCAGCGCCAGATACAGGCCCACGACTGCCCAGCTTGCTGTGACGAGAGGAGCGATCCGCAGGAGCACGGCCCACGAATCGGCCTTTAGCCGGATGACCCGGGGACGCCAGGGCCGCGCGGCTGGCGTCACTGTCGTCTCCCATGCCGGAATGGCAGCCACAGCCAACAGGCCGCCCAGAGAAAGCACCGCCAGGACAAGGAAGGGCGTGAGAAGCGGAGCGGGGGCATGCTCCACCGCCAGGCCGGACAAGACGGCCCCCAGGGCGATACCCATGGATGTGGCGGCGCTGTTGACGGCGGCGGCATCCTTCCGGCTCCCGTCCCGGTGCAGACTTGCCAGTGCTGGCCCTGCGCTGCTGGTGAGCAGCCCTACGCCCACTCCCTGTATGAGCCGGGCCAGACCCAACCACCAGGGTCCGAGGGCGAGGACGAAGATGAGGAAGCTGAGCCCCAGGACGCCCAGTGAGAGGACGATGACCCGCTTCGCCCCGATGCTCTCCGACACGTTACCCGTGAAGAGCAGGGTCAGGACCGCGCCGACCGCATAACAGGCATAGACGGCCGTTGACGCTGCTGCATCGATGTGCCAGCGCTCCTGGTAGAGGCCATAGAGGGCTGACGGTGCGCTGCTGGCCGCCATCACCACGAAGACGACGCCTGCCACGGCCCAAAATCCCCAGCGGGGATAGCGCGGCGGGCCGGCGAGTGGCTGTGGCAGGGGCGGTGCGGTACGAGTACGTGACAACGAGGTGGAGATCACGGCGCCCTTTCACTAGCCACTCGGGACTCAGGGAGGAAATTTGCATTCATGATGCATCGAAAGTCGGCGTAGATGCAGGTAAAGCTTTTCCTGGGGTTGTCAGCCTAGGAAAAATGACCGCAGGCTATGGGGTTCTGGGGGAGTGCTGACCGCTCGGCCGCCGGGGGCAAGGTGCTGCCCACCTTCGCTCTATCTGCCGTGGAGCACGCCCTGAACGGGGTGGCCGCATGCCGTACGCGCTCGGGCAACCGGCAGCCGGCTCGTGCGGGCGCCGTTCGGTGCGTCTCGGTGCGCCGACGTGTGTGGAGGGCATGGATGTGCAAACTGTAAGAGACAGCGGCATGGGGAAGGCGGGCTGCTTCCCTCGCCGACCGGCGCTGACGGGTGTCACGAATGGCGGTCCCGTATATCCAGTTCTAGTATCAAATGGATACCGCTCCGGTTGACAGAGTGCTCTCACCCCCTTGCTCTGGGGCAGGAACAACGAATCGAGGCGCTATGAAGCATGTCGACACCCCGACGCGCCCTGGCGAAGCGACATCACAGATCCCCGACGTAGAAGTCACGCTCAACATCAATGGTGAGCCTTACCGCATGCGGTTCGACTCGCGCGTGACGCTCCTAGATGCCCTGCGTGACCACCTGGGGCTCACCGGTGCGAAGAAGGGCTGCGATCAAGGTGCCTGTGGTGCCTGCACCGTCCTGGTGGATGGCAAGCGAATCGTCTCCTGTCTGGCGCTGGCAGCCCAGTACGAAGGTCGGGAGATCACCACGGTGGAGGGACTCACCGACAACGGTGAACCTCATCCGCTGCAGAAGGCGTTTGCGCGACATGACGCATTCCAGTGTGGCTACTGCACGCCTGGACAGATCATGTCTGCCGTGTCCCTGCAGGCCGAAGGCCGGGCCGACACGGAAGAGGACGTCTGCGAGTTCATGAGCGGGAACATTTGTCGCTGCGGCGCCTACCCGAATATTCGTGCGGCGATCCGCGAAGTCGTATCGGAGGGCAACGATGCGTCCATTTGAGTACGTGCGGCCCGCCGGAGCCGAGCAAGCGGTGGCTGCTGTCTCCGCAGACCCCCGTACCTCCTTCCTGGCCGGCGGAACGACCCAGCTGGACTTGATGAAGGACGGGATCCTTGACCCGGAGCGGCTGGTCGACATCACCCGGCTGCCGCTCAAGGGCATCATGCACGGCGACTCGTCGGTGCATGTGGGCGCGCTTACGACGATGGAGGAGCTTGCCGCGGACTCTGTGCTGCGCGAGCGGCTCCCCTTCGTGCGCGAGGCCCTCCTGCTCGGAGCATCTACGCAGTTGCGCAACATGGCGACGATCGGGGGCAACCTGCTGCAGCGTGCGCGCTGCCGTTACTTCCGGGACCCGACCGTTGCGGCGTGCAACAAACGCAACCCCGGGTCCGGGTGCGCCGCCATCGCAGGAATCCAGCGTATGCACGCGATTCTGGGCACGAGCGACCAGTGCATCGCCTTGCACGCCTCGGACGTTGCCATCCCCTTCGTGGCGCTGGACGTCATCGTCCACGTTCAGGGCGTGGACGGACCGCGATCCATCCCGCTCACCGAGTTCTATCGTGAGCCGGGCACCACGCCCGACATCGAAAACGTGCTGAAGCACGGTGAACTGATCACCGAAGTAGAGATCCCCCTGCTTCCGGAGGGCGTGCGGTCGCACTACATGAAGGTGCGGGACCGCGTGTCCTACGAGTTCGCTCTCACGTCGGCTGGTGTAGCGCTGCAGACGGAGGGCGACACGATCCGCGAGGCGCGGATCGGCCTGGGCGGGGTGGGGACCGTTCCGTGGCGTGCCTGGAGTGCTGAAGAGGTGCTGCGCGGGGCGTCGGTCAGTGGCGAGAACTTCCGCGCGGCAGCGGAAGCGGCACTAGAGGGCGCCCAGACGCTACCGGGTACTGCGTTCAAGGTGGAGTTGGCCAAGCGCACTCTGGTGCGCACGCTTGAGACTGTGGCAGGAGTCCAGTCATGACCACTCTCGAAGATCCGACTCGCACGGTCATCGGTGAAGGGGTGGACCGCGTCGACGCCCCCCTGAAGACCACGGGCGCTGCCCACTACCCCAACGACTACACCTACCCGAGCATGGTGCACGCCGCCCTGGTCGGCAGCACGATCGCTGCAGGGCGGATCCGCAGCATCGACGCCTCGGAAGCCCAGCACGCGCCCGGCGTTCTCACTGTGATTACCCACCTGACCGCCCCTCAGCTGGAACGCGGTCCGATGACATTGCTCGGTCCGTCGCCGCCAGCGCCCATGCAGGACGACCGGATCCTCCACTACGGGCAGCACATCGCGATCGTCGTCGCCGATAGCCCAGAGCAGGCCAGGTACGCTGCGTCGCTGGTCAAGGTGGAGTATGAGCCGGCCGAGGCGCTGCTGGACGTCGAAGATCCTCGAGCTGAGATCGTCGAGAACCCGTGGGGCCTGGATACCGAGCGCGGCGACGTCGAGGCCGGATTCGCCCAGGCCGACGTCGTGATCGACGAGCGCTACACCACTCCGGACAACACCAACAATCCGCTGGGACTGTTCACCACGATCGCCTCATGGCACGGCGCGTCGGTCACACTCCATGACTCCACCCAGTGGCCCCACAACGTGCGCACCTCGTTCGCCCAGATCTTTCAGATCCCTGAAAGCGGCGTTCGCGTACTCGCCCCCTTCGTCGGTGGAGGCTTCGGGGCCGGACTGCGGGTGTGGTCTCACACCATTCTCACAGCGATGGCCGCACGCGAGGTCAAGCGTCCGGTCAAGCTCGTGCTGACGCGGCCGCAAATGTTCACGTCTGTTGGGCACAGGCCCGACAGCGTCCAGCAGATCAAGATCGGCGCCAACTCGAGCGGCGATCTCGTCGCCATCGAACACCGTGCTATCTCCTCGGTGGCGATGGAGGACGATGACTACGAGCCGGTCGCATTCGGCTCAGCGGTCTCCTATGCGTGTCCCAACGCCCTCACGCGCGATCGCCAGGCACGCCTCAACATCCCCTGCCCAGGCTCCATGCGCGCCCCCGCCGAGGGGCAGGGCAACTTTGCCCTGGAATCCGCCATCGACGAGGTGGCCCATGCCATCGGCATGGACCCGCTGGAGCTCCGCCTGCGCAACTACGCCGAGGAGCAGCCGGTACTCGGTCTGCCCTGGTCCAGCAAAGCGCTTCGCGAGTGCTACACACTGGGTGCGGAACGCTTCGGCTGGTCACGCCGCACTCCGGAGATCGGCTCCATGCGCGACGGCAACTGGTTGGTCGGATACGGCATGGCCGGAGTGTCCTACCCGTTCTTCCAGGTGCCGTGCCAGGCACGAGCCTCCCTGCGCCGCGACGGCTCCGCCTACGTGACCAGCGCCGCCACCGACATCGGTACAGGCACCTACACGGTCATGACCCAGCTGGCCGCCGAGTTCCTCGGTCTGGACCTCGGCAAGGTCCGCTTCGATCTCGGTGACTCCGACATGCCCTACTCTCCCCAGGCCGGAGGGTCGGGCCTGACCGGCGCACTGGCCAACGCCGTCCACATGGCCTGCGGCAATCTCGTCAAGGAGTTCCTCGACGTCGTACGCGATGACGAGGAATCCCCGCTGCGAGGCGCTGCGCCAGAGGAAGTCACGGTCAGCGAGGGCCGTCTGCACCGCATCGATGCACCGGACCAGGGAGAGGCGTACACCGACATCCTCACCCGCCACGGGATCGAGGAGCTCAGCGCGGACGGCCGCAGCACGCCGCCCGACCCCCAGAAGATCGGAATGGCCACGGCGGGAGCCTTCGGGGCGAAGTTCGTCGAGGTCCGTATTGACCCACAGCTGGGTCTGCTGCGGGTGGCGCGCGTGGTCACCGCGGTCGACGGTGGGCGCATCCTGAACGAGAAGACGGCCTCCAGCCAGATCATCGGAGGCACCGTCGGCGGCATCAGCCAGGCCATGTTCGAGGCGACGGCCACCGATGCCGGCACCGGCCGCATCGCCAATGCAACCTTCGGCGACTACCTGATGCCGGTCAATGCTGACATCCCAGACATGGAGGTCATCTTCTGTGGTGGCCCCGACCGTGCCACCAAGGTCGGCACCAAGGGTGTCGGAGAGGTCGGCCTGGTCGGCGTGGCGGCAGCTATCGGCAACGCCATCCACCACGCCACCGGTCGCCGGCTGCGCGCTCTCCCCTTCACCATCGACCAACTGCTCTGACCCAGAGCACACCGGTGCGGTGAGAAGACATCCGTCATCTCATCGCACCGATGCATTGTGGGCAAGAGGAAGGGGGCGGCCGGCGAGCTACTCTCGTTCGCTGCGTTGCTGTTCAAAGGTGCGGATGTCATCGATCGTGCGAGAGGGCACGGTTTCCTCGGTTGCTCCCAGCTGGCGTGAGATGAGTGCCGCTGCCGCCGACATGGCCGTAACCACGAAGGGCAAACGGTCGGGGGAGAGGCGGCCCCTGGGGGCAGACACGTGCACAGCGGCGCTGACGGAGCCGGCGGCGTCGACGATGGGGGCCGCCAGGCCGAGGATGCCCTCGACGCTTTCTCCGTCGCTGACGCTGTAGGACCGTGCACGGATGGCCGCGAACTCCTCACGCAGTTGAGCCCGGTCCACGAGCGTGTGCGGTGTGAACTGCTCCAGCCGCGCCGCCTTCAGGACCCGCTGCTCCAGCTCCGGGTTATAGGCGGCCATGAGCTTGCCGACGCTGGATCCGTGCAGGGGCCGCTGGCCACCCAGCTTCATCACGACGGAAAGGGTCTGGCCGGCCTCGTGGCGGTCGGCATAGACCACGCCGGCACCGCTGCGCACGGCCAGGTAGGTGTTTTCGTTGATCTCCTCACACAGCTCGGCCAGGTAGGGCTGGCTGACATGGCGCAGGTCGACGCTGTCGACGATCGACAGAGCGAGGACGACGGCCCGGGGGCCCAGGGCGTAGGTGCGCTGCCCCAGCAACTTGACCACGTCGAGGCCGACCAGTGTCTGTAGCAGATCGTGGGCGCTGCTCATGGGCAACCCAAGATCCTCGCTCAGGCGTTTGAGTGTGCTGCCCTCCTGGTGCTCGGCCAAGTAGCCCAGGATGGCCAAAGCCCGGTCGATGCGTGCCGGGTTCATCGACGGCTCCTTCCGGTCAGCGTTGTCCGTCGTGACGCGCTCATGCGTGCCCCCGTGGCGGAAACCCTATTCGAGTCTGCTGCCCGCGGGACGCGGCACCTGGGCGTCGACACGTGGTGCCGGGTGCGCTGCTCATCAAGAGGGCGCAGGTGGTGCGGGCGGCGGCTCCGTTTTCAAGCTCCCCCTTGACGGCGCACGGGAGGCTACCTAGCATCGCCGTTACGTAAATACGGAGTTAACTTCGAGATCTCGAAGCTCCTTCACTGGCGCCGCGTCTGGCTCACACCCCAGCGGACGACTGGCCAGACAGCAGCAAATCCGGTTCAAGGAGACACGCTTGTCTGAGCAGCTCACATCGATCGCCGTCCTGTTGGCGATCTTCCTGATAGGCACACTTCGCTCGATCAACCTCGGCGCCCTGGCGCTGGTCGCATCGTTCGCCGTCGGATCGGGCGTCATGGGCTGGGAGACGCCCGAGGTGCTGGCCGGCTTTCCGGCTGAGTTGTTCGTGATCCTCGTGGGTGTCACTTACCTGTTCGCTATCGCCCGGAACAACGGCACGGTGGAGTGGCTCGTTCAGGCGGCCGTTCGAGCGGTGGGCGGCAGGGTTGCCGCCATCCCCTGGGTGATGTTCACCATCAGTTGCGTGCTCGTCTCCCTGGGAGCGGTCAGCCCGGCGGCTGTAGCGATCATCGCGCCGGTCGGGATGACGTTCGCCGTCCGCTACGGCATCAATCCCCTGCTGATGGGGTTGATGGTGGTCCACGGCTCGGCCGCCGGGAACTTCTCGCCCATCGGAGTGCTGGGCGTAGTGACCAACGGAGTCGTCGACACCAGCGGACTTGCCGCAGATCCCATCGTCCTCTTTCTGGCGAACCTGGTCTTCAACGTGCTGCTCGGTGCGGGCATCTACTTCGGGCTGGGCGGCCGACAACTCCTGGGCGCCGGACGAAACGGTGCTCGCGCCAGCAGCGGTGGCACCCACAGCACCGGAGGGCCACGGCTTCCGGGAACCACCGGCCCCACCGCAGCCACCGCTGTCGCCACCCAGCCGGCCCTGGACCACGATGATGCTCTGCCACTGGACCGGCACCGCATCGTCACGCTCGCCAGCATGGCTGCACTGGTCGTGGGCGCCCTGATCTTCGACCTCGACGTCGGACTCACGTCCCTGAGCGCCGCGGTCCTCCTCACCCTCCTGGCGCCCGCCACCGCCAAGGAAGCCGTGGGGCAGATCAATTGGGGCGTCGTCCTGCTGGTCTGCGGCATCGTGACCTATGTCGGACTCATGCAGGAGATCGGAACCGTCGACTACCTCGGCGACGCCATCTCACAAGTCGACGCCCCCCTGCTGGCCGCACTCCTGATCTGCTACATCGGCGCCATCGTCTCGGCCTTCGCCTCCACCACCGGCATCCTGGGCGCCCTCATCCCCCTCGCGGTCCCCCTCCTCGCAACCGGCCAGGTCAGTGCCATCGGCCTGGTAGCCGCGCTGTCCATCTCGTCGTCGGTTGTCGACAGCAGCCCCTTCTCCACCAACGGCGCAATGGTGGTCGCCAACGCTCCCAAGGAACAACAGCCCATGGTCTACAAGCAGCTCATGAAGTGGGGCTTCGGCCTCGTCCTGGTCGCGCCCATCGTCAGCTGGGCCTCCCTCACCGTCGCGGCGGGGTGACGATCATGACTACGACCGATTCCTCAGCGCCGCTCACCGGCATCCGGGTCATCGACCTCACCGGTCCTCTCGGCACTTACACGGGCCGGCTGTTCGCCGATCTCGGAGCCGAGGTCATCAAGATCGAACCGGACGGTGGTGTACCCGAGCGCACCACCCCGCCGCTCACCCCACAGGGCACCAGCATCTCTTTCGCCTTCACCGAAGCGGGGAAGCGCAGCGTCATCCTCAGTGCCCCTGAGCAGACCGAACAACTGGACCGACTCCTTGGGACCGCCCACGTCCTACTCACCAGTGAAGGACCCGGCCGTCTGCGTGAACGCGACCTTCACCCCGATGACGTCACGCGCCGGCATCCCCGGCTGATCCACGTCGCCATCAGCCCTTACGGCCTGACAGGCCCCTGGGCCGACCGGCCTGCCTCCGATCTCACCCTCCTGGCCGCCGGAGGACTCCTCACTCTGGCTGGCGAAACTGACCTGCCGCCCGTCCGGGCCTGGGGCAACCAGACGTCGGTCATCACCGGACTGCACGCCGCCACGGCCGCACTCATGTCAGTCCTGGTCCTGGAGGAGACTGGCCAGGGGCAGATCGTCGACGTATCGGCCCAAGAGGCGGTCGCCCACTCCCTGGAAAACGCCGTTCAGTACGTCGATCTGGAGAAGACGGTCCGGCGCCGTGCCGGGTCCGGCCCCAAAGAGGCGGGCACCGGACTCTTCGCCTGCTCCGACGGTTGGATCTACCTCGTCGGAGGCCTCGGCGGCCTGCCCCTGGCCTGGGACGCGATCATCGAGTGGCTGGAGAACGGCGGGCTGAATGACGCCGCCCAGCTGCGTGACCCACGCTGGCGCGAGCGTGACTGGCGCCGCAGCGACGAGGGCGTACGCAACTTCCGTCATCTCTTCGAGTCCTTCGCAGCACCGCGCACCAAACAGGAGCTTTACGAGGACGGGCAGCGCCGGGGCATCAGCATCGCCCCCGTCGCAACACCGGACGACCTCCTCGCAAGCCCGCAGCTCACCGAACGTGCTTTCTTCCGGCAGGTCACCGCTGGCGACGAAGTGCTCACCTTCCCGGGCTCGCCCTACCGCTTCCAAGGCCTCGACGTTGCGCCCGGGCATGTCCCGGCACAGCCCGGCAGGGACACCCCTGGCGTCCTGGACGACCTTCCCGCGGCCACTGCCTCAGACAACAAGGAGTAGCACCATGTCCTCCCGGCTCCCGCTCGACGGGGTTCGCGTGGCCGACTTCACGTGGGTCGGCGCAGGGCCCTTCCTGACGAAACCGCTGGCCGACCACGGCGCCGATGTCATCAAGATCGAGTCACGGACACGCACCGACCCCATTCGCAGCATGGCCCCATTCCGTGACGGGCACCCCGGCGTGAACCGGAGCGGATACTTCGCCAACCGCAACACCAGCAAGCGCTCCATCTGCCTGGACCTGAAGGACACCCGCGGGAAGGACCTGGCACTCGAACTGATCGCTCACAGCGACATCGTGGCCAGCAACTTCACCCCCGGAACCATGGACCGTCTCGGGCTGGGCTACAAAGACGTCCTCGAGGTCCGGCCGGACGTCATCTACCTCGAGATGCCCATGCAGGGCAACGCCGGTCCGCACCGCGACTTCCGCGGCTACGGTCTCACCATCGCGGCGGCCGGAGGGCTGCTGGGCCTGACCGGCCACCCCTACCGGCCGCCCGTGGGCACGGGCACCAACTACCCGGACCACGTCCCCAACCCCCTGCACGCCGCCGTCGCTGTTCTCGCGGCCCTGCGCCGCCGACGCCGCACCGGCGAGAGCCAGTACATCGAGCTGGCCCAGCTGGAATCGACGACCAACGTGATCGGCCCGGCGATACTCGCCGCGGCTGCGGGCATCAGCACCGACCGCTCCGCCAACCAAGACTCCGTCGCCGCCCCGCATGGTGTCTACCCGTGCCAGGGCGAGGATCGCTGGTGCGCTGTCGCTGTCACCACCGACAGCCAGTGGGCAGCCCTCGTGCGAAGCCTGGGCAACCCGCCATGGGCGGCGAACCCCGCGTACGCCACGGCCGCCGGCCGCCGGGCAGCACACCAGGCACTCGACGAACACGTCGCCACCACCACCGCCGGCCGTCACGCGGACGAACTTGCGGACGCTCTGTGCGCCGCAGGAGTCCCGGCAGCAGCCGTCAGCGACGCAGCACAGGTCCTTGCCGACGAACAGCTGAACGCCCGGGACCACTGGAAGATGCTCGACCACCCCGAGATGGGACGCAGCGTCTACGACAACATCCCCTACCGGCTGTCTGCCACTCCCGGTCACCTGCGGGGACCGGCGCCTGTGCTGGGCGCCGACACCCGTGAGGTGTGCCTGGGCCTGCTGGAACTGACACCGGACGAATACGAGCACCTCGCAGCACAAGGAGTCGTGGGCTGACATGGCCATCGAAACAGAGCGCACCGGCCGGACACTGATCGTCCGTCTGAACCGCCCAGAAGCGCTGAACGCCCTGGACGTCGACGCCATGCGTGACCTCAACCAGACCCTCCGGGACTTCAGGGACGACCCCGGACTCGACGTCGGCATCATCACCGGCGCCGGCGATCGCGCCTTCTGCACCGGCGCGGACCTGAAAAAGACCCTTCCGCCGCAGTCCTCGTTTGCTCAGGCCTACTTCGCGCCCTACGAGCAGAGCATCGAGGAGGGCCTGTACGTCAGGGCCATCACCCTCAGCGAACTCAACATCGGCAAGCCGCTCATCGCAGCCGTCAATGGCCACGCCCTGGGAGGCGGAGCCGAGATCGCACTCGATTGCGACCTGCGCATCGCCAGTGAGAACGCCACATTCGGCCTGCCCGAAGCCCGCTGGGCCAGCGTTCCCGCGGTGGGAGGTGTCTCGAAGCTGCTTCGGGCGGTGCCGCGAGCCGTCGCCATGAAGATGATCCTCACAGGTGACCGCATCGGAGCTGAAGAGGCCCACCGCGTCGGCCTCGTCAGCGATCTCGTCCCGGCCGACGAACTCCTCGACACCGCGCTGAATCTTGCCGAGCGGATCACATCCAACGGACCTCTGGCGATCAAGAGCCTCAAGGCTCTCGCCGAACGGACACAGGACATGCCGCTGTCCCAGTCCGTGGCCCTCGAGCAACTGCTGTGGGGCGTCCTGCGGGACACCGACGACCGGGTAGAAGGACGGACCGCCTTCGCGGAACGACGCCCCCCCGAATACCACGGCCGCTGAAAAGCCCCCACGGAAGGACACAAGCCCATGCCATCCCCTCAGACGCCTCCCGAGACCCGTCAGGTCGGCGCCGACTGGACCCACCAGAACACCCGCCTCACCATTACCGTCTGCCACGCCTGCTCCGGCCGCTGGTTCCCGCCACGTGAGGCCTGCTCGACCTGCGCTTCCACCGACGTGGAAAACGTCGCCAGCGATACGCACGGCACCGTCTACGCCTCCAGCGTCGTCCGGATCGCCCCGCGCGGATTCCAGGCCCCCTACGTGCTGACGTACATCGACATCAGCGGCGTGCGCCTCCTCGCCCACAGCCCCACCTCTCACCAGGCCCTGAAGCCCGGCACCCCGGTGGAACTGACGGTTGCCCCGATCGCGGACACCGACGACGGCGCCCTCATGTCCTACGCCGTGACCCCTCTCGACGACCCGCACACACCCACTGGAGAAGAGCGATGAGGCCTGTCCATGTCGCCGGTGCCGCAGTCCACCCCTTCGGCAAGCACCCCACCCTCAACGCAGCCGAACTCGGCTACCGAGCCGTCCGTTCCCTGCTCGACACCACCGGCATCACCCCGGACGCCGTCGACACCGGATTCGCCGGTTCGTCCTATGGAGGATCCCTTCTGGCGCAGCGTGTCCTGCAGCGCGTAGGCGTGTCCGGACAGCCCGTCTTCACCGTCGAAAACGCCTGCGCCAGCGGCGCCTCCGCCGTTCACCTCGGCTGGCAGGCTGTGGCCTCAGGAGCCGCAGACGCCGTGATCGCCTTCGGAGCCGAGAACCTCTCGGCCTTTGGCGGTGGCACCCTGCCCCTGACAACCAACGACATCGAGATCGAACAGGGCATGGTCATGCCCGCCGCCTACGCCATGCGCGCCCAGCGCTACCTGCACGACTTCGGTGCCACGGTGGACGATCTGACCGCCGTGTCCGTCAAGAACCGAGCCAACGGCGCCCTCAACGAGCGCGCCCACTTCCAGCGCAAAGTGACCGCCCAGGACGTCGCCGACTCCAAGCTGGTCGCCGATCCGCTCCACCTGCTGCACTGCTGCCCCAACAGTGACGGCGCCTCGGCCGTGCTGCTGTGCACCCAGGAGGTCGCCGAGCAACTGCACACGCCGAGCGTACGGATACGCGCCAGCGTGGTGCGCTCGGGCACCTTCCACACCCAGTACCGCGACATGACGTGGCCCGACATCACCGAACGCACTGCCCAAGCGGCCTACGCCATGGCGGAGCTGGGACCGGCAGACCTGGACCTGGTCGAGCTGCACGACGCTTTCAGCATTGCTGAACTCCTCCACTCCGAGGCCCTCGGCCTCGCCGAGCGCGGAAAGGCGCACCGCGCCGTCCGCGACGGAGAGTTCGACCGAAACGGACGAGTCGCGGTGAGCCCCAGCGGCGGACTCATGTCCCGCGGCCACCCCGTGGGCGCCACCGGTGCCACCCAGATCTGCGAGGCGTACTGGCAACTCACAGGCCAGGCCGGCGCCCTGCAGGTCCCCGGAGCCTCCGTGGCCCTCACCCACGTGACAGGCGGCGGCATCTTCGGAGTCGACAACGGTGCCTGCTCCGTGCACATCCTCACCGCCGACTGAAAGGCACAACCAGATGTCCGACCGCATCTTCCCGCCCCGCGCTCTCGTCCTGGACCCGGCCGGAACCGCAACAGCAGATGCCCTCACGGCCCGACTGAAGTCCAACGGCTACGGCGTCGACACCCGCACCGTCTTCTCCGAGCCCACCGGACCGATCGACGCGTTCGCCTACGAGCCCGGCCTCTTGGACGGCATCCCCACCGGCAACGCCGCCGAACAGCTGCTCACCGCCGTCAAGCGGTTGACCCCCTTCCTGCGCGCCGCCGAGGAGGGAGGCTCCCGGATCGTCGTCATCGCCAGTCGGGACGGTCTGGGGTGGCCGAGCCGCCCCGACCTGGCCGCCCAGAGCGGGGCACTGATCTCCGCGGCACGCAGTCTCGCACTGCAGCTGGGCCGCACGGGCACCACCGTCAACGTCGTGGCCGCGCTGCCCCCTGAAGGCAGCCCGCTGCGCTCCGCCGGCCGTCCCGAGAACACGCACCTCTACGAACCTGAAGCATTGACCCCCGAGCCCGTCACCGCACAGGACATCGCGGAAACTGCAGCCTTCTTCCTGGACCCCCGCAGCGGCTACATCACCGGACAGGTCTTGAACTGCTGCGGCGGCGCGAGTCTGCTCTCGAGCCTCTCCGTCTGACCCGCGACCATGATCAAACTCAAAGGAGACACGATGGATCTCGACGGACACGTCGCGGTGGTCACCGGCGGTGCCAGTGGGATCGGCCTCGCCATCGCCCGTGACTTCGCCGCCGCAGGAGCGAAGATCGCGATAGCCGACATCGACGAACACCGGGCTCGCACCGTGGCTCAGGAACTCGCTGATACCGGTGCCATCGCCGTGGGACTTCCGGTGGACGTGAGTTCCCGCAAGGACGTCGCCGCGCTCTTCACCATGGTCGAGGACCGGCTCGGACCCGTAGACATCCTCGTCAACAACGCCGGCATCAGCATCGACCGAGGAGTGCGTCGCATCACGGACGACGACTGGGACAAGACGCAGGCCATCAACCAGACCGGCGTCTTCCTGTGCAGCCAGGCGGCGGCCACCTCGATGATCCCCCGGCGCACCGGCCGCATCATCAACATTGCCTCCCGTGCCTGGCTGGGCTGGTACGGCCAGCTCGCCTACGCCACCTCCAAGGGAGGCGTGGTCTCGGCCACGAGGTCTCTCGCCATCGAATTGGCGAAACACGGCATCACCGTCAACTGTCTGGCCCCCGGGCTGATCGACACCCCCCTGCTTCGCCGCGAGCCCCAGGAGGTCATGGACCGCCTCCTGACGGCGCAGCCCATGGGCACGATCGGCGCTCCCGCCGACGTTGCCTGGGCCGCCCACTACTTCGCCTCGCCCGCCAGTCGTGCTGTCACCGGACAGGTGATGTACGTCTGTGGCGGCAAGAGCCTGTATGCCCAGCCGGCCCGGGGGTGACCCAGGTCGTGCACGGGCCCATGGGCGGTCCGGTGCGCCACTCGCGGCGGACCGCTCCCGGGATTGCGAAAGCACGGATCCGCATCCGGGAAATCGAATAACTGCACGGGTTGCGGCGATGGGATAGGCCCTCGATGCTGAGGCCATCGGATAAGTAACCCATGGGCGCCCCGAACCGGGCCTACCCCGCCGTGAACTGCCCGCAGGATCGGTGTTCGAGATGTCTCGTATGAGTACTGTCCCCTCGACGCTGGTGCTCACCGGTGCCACCAGCGGCATCGGAGAAGCCGTCGCCCATCGCCTCGCCGCTCACGCTCCTCGTCTCATCGTGCACGGCCCCCAGCGGTCCGAAGACGTGAGCCGGTTCCTTGCACATCTCAAGGAGCTCGGCCCAGGCGATGTCCACTACATCCAAGCGGATTTCGACGAGCTTGCAGCCGTCGAAACACTCGCAGAGCGGATCACTGGCCTCACCGACCGGGTCGACGTGCTTATCAACAACGCAGGACGCCCGGGGCCAACGGCCCGGCAGCTCAGCAGTGACGGCAACGAACGGACTCTGCAGACCAACTATCTTGCGCCCGTGCTGCTCACCGCACGCCTCGCCCCACTGCTCCGTGCCGCGCGCGGACGCGTCGTTAACGTCTCATCGGCCACGCATCTGTCCGCGTCTTTGAACATCGACGACCTCAACATGGAACACGCGGCCTACAGTTCCACCAACGCCTACTCGCGATCCAAGCTTGCCCTCGTGGCGCATGCGCGATGGCTGGTCGACCAGGCGCCTGAACCTCGCTACGACGCGGTGAGCCTGCATCCAGGTGTCATCCGTACGACACTGCTGCACGCCATGTTCGACATTGACGGGGACCCCGTAATCGACGGTGCGCGCAATGTGGTGCGGGCCGCCAACGCCGCCGCCCCATGGAAGGGGAAATACCTAGACGAGGACAGGCCGTCCCGCCCGAACCTTGTTGTGCTCAAGACGGAGTTCCGGCGCCTTCTCATGGAGCAGACGTTCCGACTGACACGGACCGGCGCCGACGGAACGCACGGCCCATGACGGTCAAAGCCAGCGCTGCACCGCTGACACGGTCCAGTAGCGAAACAGCCAATTACGTAATTTATAGTAGTTAGGTCGCTTCAAGGGGGGGCCGCTTGCTCACCGATACCTTCGGCCGAGTGGCCACCGACCTGCGTGTGTCACTCACTGACCGGTGCAATCTCCGGTGCTCCTACTGCATGCCCGAGGAGGGTCTGCAGTGGCTGGCCAAACCGGACCTGCTCACAGACGAGGAAGTCGTCCAGCTGGTACGTATTGCCGTCACCGACCTGGGCATCACCGAGGTTCGTTTTACGGGCGGTGAGCCCTTGCTGCGCCCCGGACTGATCGGCATCGTAGAGCAGTGCGCGGCAATGGATCCGCGGCCCCCGTATGTCTTTGACGACCAACGGCATCGGACTCTCTCGCGCGGCCGAAGCGCTAGCTCGCGCCGGGCTGGACCGGGTCAACGTGTCGCTGGACACCCTGCGTCCGGACGTCTTCAAGCACCTGACGAGAAGGGACCGCCACGGTGACGTCCTGCGTGGTCTCGAGGCTGCCCGCGCAGCGGAGCTGACGCCGGTGAAAGTCAACGCGGTCCTGATGCCGGGTCTCAATGACGACGAGGCCCCCGAACTGCTGGCCTGGGCCATGAAGAATGCCTATGAGCTGCGGTTCATCGAGCAGATGCCGCTCGATGCCCAGCACGGTTGGAAGCGCACGGAAATGATCACCGCAAGCGACATCCTGCGCTCGCTGCGCAGCCGCTTCCGCCTTGCTCCGGAGAGGCAGGAGGATCGCGGCTCGGCTCCGGCTGAGCGGTGGGTCATCGACGACGGGCCGCACTGCGTCGGCGTCATCGCCTCCGTGACCCGCCCCTTCTGCCGCGCCTGCGACCGGACCCGGCTGACCGTCGACGGGCAGATCCGCACCTGCTTGTTCGCTACCGAAGAGACTGACCTGCGCAGGGCGCTGCGCCGCGGTGCACCGGATGAGGAGATCGCCCACATCTGGCGGTTGGCGATGTGGGACAAGAAGGCCGGTGCAGGTCTAGGGGCGCCGGGCTTCGAGCAGCCCGATCGCCCCATGTCGGCAATCGGTGGCTGATGCAGGACGACCGGCAGGTGATCGGTCGCACTGTCTGCGCTGCTTGTCCCTTGCGTGTGATGACACTAACAGGAACTTGAGGGGACCCTCGGGTTATCTTTGCTGAGCGAACATGAGGGCGCCCTCGATATCTGCGTGTCAATTGCGGACGGGTGTGCCTCTGCGGCTATGCGTCGTGCCGCAAGCGCAGTGAGTCAGTAACTTCCCTTCGATCGAGCAAGGGGCGGCGCCGCATGCGCATCTCATGCGCCCGCGGTCCAGAGCCTCAGGAGACTTCGTGGAGCCGATCTTCTCCTTCTCCGCGCCTGCCGACGCGCGGACCCTTAAGGCCGGACAGATCCGGTGAGCGCGTGGGTTCATCAAAGGCGCCGCGGCGATGCCCCGGCATCGCATGCGGCCTTGTGCCGACGCCGGCGTGGTCAGGTCGTGGCAGCCGTCTCAGTCCTCCTTTCCGCCGCTCTGCTAGCCGTGACCGAAGGCGCCGGGCCGAATCGATTGGCGTCGTGGACGCTCGCTGTTGCCCCCCGAGCGAGGACCGCGTCGGAGGATTTCGCAGCAGACGTGGCACACGGGCTGTCCAACGTGCACTCCGTCGTCCAGTGGCCCTTGATGGCTTTGATCCTGCTCTGGCTGGGCCGACGGCACCAGACCCTCTACGTTCGCACCGCCTTCGCGTTGCTGCTGTCCAGCGCGGCTGGATTCGCCGTCCTGGCCGGGAGCCGGATACCGGCCAAGGGAACATCACTCGTCTCTCAGTATGTGGAGACACCCGGGGCACAAGCGGGCTGGTACGCAGTGATGGCCTTGGCGCTGGTCACCGCCGTACCGGCGCTATGGGCACGGGCCATCGCAGTGGTGGCGGCGGCGCTCGTGGCCGTCACCGTGGCGCATACTGCCGACAGTTGGAGTCTCAGCGTTCTCCTGGCCGGAGTCTTGCCGCTCACGGCTTGGTATGCCGCGGCGCCCTCCCTGCTGCAGCGTAGGTCCAGGAGGGCCACGCGCGCATCTTCCAGCCGCTTGGCCCGGAGAGCTGACTGATGCACATCGATACCTTGATCGATTCAGCCGGCTGGTGGTCGTACCTGCTGGTCTTCGCCGTGACGGTTGGTGAGACCAGTGCCTTTGTCGGCGCGTTGCTGCCGGGCGAGACCGTCATTCTCATTGCTGCCGCTCTGGCTGGCAAAGGCGACCTCAATCCTTTCCTCCTCGCCGTCGTAGTGGTAGTCGGAGGCATCCTCGGAGACAACCTGGGCTACATGCTGGGACGCCGGTGCGGGCAACGGCCGAGCAGAGGGAAGTTCGCCCGGCTCCGGCTAGATGTCCACCTTCGAAAAACCCAGACGTTCCTGGCACGGCACGGGGGGAAGGCAGTATTCACTGGGCGGTTCATCGGATTCATCCGCACCTTCCTGCCCTTCGCCGCAGGTGCGTCCGCCATGCCCTGTCGGCGTTTCTTCTTCTTCAGCACGCTTGCGTCGGTGGTCTGGGGAGTCGGGAGCGTCGTCCTCGGATACTTCGTCGGCGCCGCGGCCATCGACTACCTGCACTCCGCTGGATTCGTTGGCGCCATTGCACTGGCCGCGCTGGCGGTGGTGGCGTTCACCACTGTGCGGCTCGTGAAACGGTATCGACAAGGCGGAGGGGACCGATCCACAGGTTCGGTGTCCCCTCTGCCGGCCATGAAGCAGGGCCGGCCGCCCTTCGACGGTGACGGCGAACGCCCCACCCCTGAAAGTGGCCAGCCAAGGAGCGGCCCCATCGCAGGCAGCGCTTCCTGGGAGCCCGCTGATCCCCTATCGCAAGGGAGGCAAGTCGGACTTCAGCTGGGTCAACGCAGCGAGGGCCATTGCTGATACGGCGGCAGGCAGCGCGGTGGGAGGGTGCGGGGCGAAGCGCGGTGAGTGGTTGGGAGGAAGACTGGCAAGCCGCTCCGCCGCGGTCGTTCCTGAGGCTTCGGCCCACTGACGTGGACCCACCGTCCCCACCATCCAATAGCAGAGGGGCACCCCGGGACAGCCGTGAATCGAGAGACCTGCGTCTCCGTATAGAGCGAAGTCCTCGGTGGCCAGAGCAGGAGGCCACGGCACTACCCGCTGGACACCGAAGGCCGCCCGGTGGGCAAGGACCACCTCCGCAGCCGTTCGGGGGTCCGGGACAGTGGCGGCTGACTGGTGGAGCACAGTGATCCCGGCGGGGCGCGAGCTCCCCGACGCGTCTGACTCCTCTCGTACCAGGTGCTCGATGGCCGTGACGAGACGGTCGAGCGTTGTCTGTGAAAGAGCCCGCACACTGATTCCCAGCTCCGCACTGTCAGGAATGACATTGCTCTGCGTGCCCGCATGCACCGAGCCGACCGTCACAGCAGCCTGCCCCGCCAAAACGCCCTCGTGCTCCACGATCTTCGCCAGCCGCATGGTCACAGCGGCTGCGGTCAGGACGGGATTCACCGACAGGTGAGGTGCCCCGGCGTGCCCGCCCCGCCCGTGGAGCGTGACGTTCAGGCTGACACTCGCTCCGAGCACCGGCTTGCCCGCACGTCCATGGGCCACCATGCCGGCGAGCAGTGGTGCCGAGTGCTGCGCGAGCACCACCTCGGGGCGGCCGAAGCGTGCGTACAGGCCGTCCTCCAGCATCATGCGCGCACCCGTGAGGGTCTCCTCCGCCGGTTGGCCAACCACAAGGACAGTCCCTCGCCAGGAGGCCCGCGTCCGGGCCAGCAAGGTCGCCGCCCCCAGAACAGCCGCGATGTGAAGATCGTGGCCGCAGGCGTGGGCCAGTGGTCCGGCTGCCGAGTACGGCAGGCCGGTTTGCTCGACCACCGGCAGTGCATCGAGTTCCGTTCTGAGCATGACACGTCTTGTGCTCCCGTTGGTGAGCACACCGACCACTCCGTGGCCGCCAACGCCACGTGTCACCTCATATCCTTCGGCTTCCAGGGCGTCAGCCAGACAGGCTGCGGTGCGCTGCTCCTTTCCAGACAGCTCGGGATTTTGATGTAGGTCCAGCGCGAATACCGTCAGAGGCCGTAGCAGTGACGGCAGCTGCCGCAGTACGGGATGGTGCTCTGCCGAAGCAAATACCGGTGCGCTCACCAGCGCATGATGAGGGACCTCACTGGCCGCCCTCTGACAGGTCGCTGGCAGGGCGCTGACGCAGCTGTCAGCGCCCTGCCAGCGATGTGCGTCTCCACGCGTCAGCGGCGCCCGCTGCAATGGGGGAGCCAGACAGCTCCGGGAAAGACCCGGGGTGGCTGACTTTAGGAGTCACCATGGTTGACAAGTCGATCCTCGCCTCCCTCGCCGACGAGATCCTGGAGCTCGAGTCGGAGACTTTCGAGATCTCGGACTACTCGGACGCCAGCGAGGTCGTGCTCGCCGGCTCGACGAGCTGCTCCTCCACCTCCACCTGCTCGTCGACCACGAGCACCACCTCCTGCAGCGCCTGACCCTGTGACGCCCTCACCGGCCTGAGTGTCTGTGTCTGTCTGTGGGAGACGACGACGCTCACGGATTGCCATCCGGCTCCGGCGAGGTGCGGACCCCGGAGGGAGGTGGCGTGACGCCCAGCCCGCCCAATGCCACTACGGGCGTGTGAGCTCACGCCGGCCTCCCAGCCTTCTCAGGGGTGGATGAGGAGGCTGGGTGAACGGGCACGGAGTTGCCATCGCGGTATGTGCAGGACCGGGCCAGTCGGTTGGCCCGTCGCACGATCGTGACTGAGCCGTGGGCGGTGCATTGCCCGTCCACGGCGCACGTGCTTTGCCCCGGGACCACGACAGCCGCGGTCCTGGCAACGGCCGAGGGGCTGACGGCATCAGCTGGACTGTGTCGGGGGAACCACCGCATGCCAGGCTTACCAGCCGCCGGAGCCAGGGAAGTCGAACCGACGACTATGCGCCTGAAGGCCATCGCAGCGGTCGGAGCACGACGTCCGGCGAGTGGCGACAGCTGCACATCCCCTGGCCCACCGCATACCAGGGGGAGAGCCTGTCGAGCCCTCATGACCGCCGTCAGGATGGGGGACTGTGCGGCGGAGCCCTGTGTGAGAAGGTCAGGACCGCGTGGCCTGGTCCAGCTCTGTCAAGACTGAGCGGTATTCATGCCCTGTGGCCCGGTCCATGCCGATCTCGCACATGCGGTTGGCAGAGAGGTAGGCGTCGTACTCGCGGGAGTTCACCTCGGCTGCCTCCTTCGCTGTCGCTGCGGCGGTCAGTTCTTTGTGCAGCATTCCGCGGTCGCCTGCAAATGCGCAGCATCCTGTGTCGTCCGGGACGACGACTTCGTCGGCGCATGCCTGTGCGAGGGTTACCAGGTGGTCTACGACGTCCAGGTGCTGCATCGAGCACGTTGGATGCAGGACTGCTGATCCGGTTTTCCGGAGGATGGTGAGTTCCGGCAGGAGTTCTTTGGCCGCCCAGACGAGGGAGTCGACGATGGTGAGCTGTCGGTGGAGCTGTTGGTTCGCTTCAGTGAGGTAAGGCACGACCTCGCGGGCTATGCCCAGGGTGCAGGATGAGGCATCGACGACTAGGGGCAGGGCGCCGCCCGCTGTCCACTTCCAGGCGGCCTCAACCATACGGTTGGCCATGACGGTGTTGCCTTCGTCGTACCCCTTGGAGTGCCAGATCGTCGCGCAGCAGGTTCCCGCCACGTCTGCCGGGATCCATACCGGTTTCCCCGCGCGGGCCGAGACGTCGACGAGCGCTTGTGGCAGGGAGGGGGTTCGGTGTCCGTCGGGGCCGGCGAAGATCCGGTTCACGCAGGCCGGGTAGTAGACAGCGGTCGCCCCGGTCCGGGAGGTATGGGGGAGTTTTCGTGCGGCGGCGCCGGGGATCTCGGGCAGCCATTCGGGGACCAGGTCGGGGCGTACCGCTTTGCGTGCGAGGCCGGTGATGCCGCCCAGAAGCCGGTCGCCGAGCTTCTCCGCGGTAGCGACGGCGAGCCGGGTCGATGACTCCAGTGTTTTGAAGTTCTTGGCCGTGAGTGCTGCCATGCGCTCTTCGCGCGGTGAGTGCCGCTGGTGGCGGAAGCCCTTCATCATCGCGCCGGTGTCGATGCCGACGGGGCAGGCGAGTTTGCAGGTGGAGTCGCCTGCGCAGGTGTCGACAGCCTCGTAGCCGTACGAATCGAGCAGGGCGTTTTCCACCGGGGAGTTGTGGGGTTGGCGCATCATCTCGCGTCGCAGGAGGATGCGCTGGCGTGGGGTGGTGGTCAGATCCTGGCTGGGGCAGGTGGGCTCGCAGAAGCCGCACTCAATGCAGGGATCGGCGATCAACTCAATCGTGGGGATGGTCTTCAGGCCGCGCAGGTGGGCACGCGGGTCCCGGTCAAGGACGATCCGCGGCGCCAGAACGCCGGCAGGATCGATGATCTGCTTGATTCTCCACATCAGCTCGGTCGCCCTGGAGCCCCACTCCAGTTCCAGGAAGGGGGCGATGTTGCGACCGGTGGCATGCTCAGCCTTGAGCGAGCCGTCGAAGCGCTCCACGGTGAGTCTGCAGAAGTCGTCCATGAAAGCGGCGTACCGCTCGACGTCGGATGGCTTCGATGCATCGAAGGCGAGCAGGAAGTGCAGGTTACCGTGTGCGGCGTGGCCGGCGACAGCTGCGTCGAACCCGTGGTCCGCCTGCAGACGAAGGAGGGATTCGCAGGCGTCGGCAAGCCGAGAAGGCGGAACAGCGAAGTCCTCGGTAATCAGGGTCGTCCCCGGCGGGCGGGACCCGCCGACGGCGGTGACGAAGGCTTTGCGCGCCTTCCAATACCCGGAGATGGTTGTGCTGTCACGGGTGAATTCGTTGGTGACCGAGGCGACCGGCGCAATGAGGTCTAGCCCTGCCAAGGCTTCGACGGCTGCCTGTTCGTATCTCTCCTGAGCCGGTCCGTCCGGTGCCCGGAACTCCACCAGCAATGCCGCAGTCTCGCGGGGCAGCTCGGCCCAGTCCGCAGGTACCCCTTCCACACTTACCGAAGCGCGCAGGGTGTTGCCGTCCATCAGCTCTACGGCGATTGCTCCGGCTGCGTTGAAGAGAGGCACCGCGGCGGCAGCAGCCGCCAGGGTGGGAAAGAAGAGCAGTGCGCTGGACACCCTGCGCTCCAGCGGCAGGGTGTTGAAGACGACCTCGGAGATGAACCCGAGGGTTCCCTCGGAGCCGACCATCAAGCCGCGAAGGATCTGTACGGGTGTGGCGCCGTCCAGAAAGGCATCGAGCCGGTATCCGTTGGTGTTCTTGATCTCGTACTTGGCACGGATGCGGGCGGTGAGAGCGTGGTCCGCCTCGATCTCCGCTTTGAGGGCCATCAGGCCCTCGCACAGTTGGGGCTCGGACTGTGCAAGAGACTCATCGGCCGCGGGATCGGCCGTGTCGACGGCCGTGCCGCTCGGTAGGACCAAGGTCAGCGACGAGAGGGTGCGGTAGGAGTTGCGTGTGGTTCCAGCGGTCATTCCCGAGGCGTTATTGGCGACGACCCCGCCGACGGTGCACGCGATGGCGCTGGCGGGGTCGGGGCCCAAAAGTCTGCCGGAGCGGGCAAGGGTCGCATTGGCGCGCATCACCGTGGTGCCGGGGAGGATACGGGCTTGCATGCCGTTGTCCAGGACCTCGATGCCCGTCCAGTGATGCCGAACGTCGACGAGGATGTCCTCGCCCTGGGCCTGTCCGTTCAAACTGGTCCCTGCGGCCCTGAAGACCACTTCCCGTCCTTTGTCCCGGGCGTACGACATGATCGCCGAAATGTCACCGATGCTTGAGGGAACTACGACGACCTGCGGGACGAAGCGGTAGGGGCTTGCGTCGGAGGCGTACTTCACCAGGTCGGAGACTTTGTACAGAACCTTCTCCGCCCCCAGCAGAGCAGAGAGGTCCTCCCGCAGTCTCGCGGGGGTGCCCTCCGCCAAGCCGTCGGGAACCCGGTCAGGGGACGCAGAGCGCACAGCACCCGTGCGGAGGGCCGCGGGCTTCGGTTCCAGCAGGGGCATGGCGCCTCCTTGGCTGATGGGATTGATCTTCTGGAGATGGAGAGACGAGTCGTGGCCTGGCACAGACTCGGGGACCGCGCGCGTGCTGTCGGCGACGCGGTCCCCGAGGGTTATTGCCGTCGGAGCGAGACGAGGTCGCCCTTCGGCGCTCCGAGTGTCAGACGCCTGCTGACTCCTTGGGCTGGAAGCCGCCCGGTACCGCACTTTCCGGTGTCCGGCCGGGTACTGCGGAAGCGGCCGCGGGGGCGGGCTCCTGCGAAACGTTGAATTCCGCCAGCAGCGCCTGGCTGAAGCCGAAGAAGTACGTCGCCAGGAAGCCGGCAATGTAGCCGACCAGCAGGCCGCCCGCGTAGATCGCGATCGTGGAACCCAGGCCGTGGTTGCCGTCCAGAAGGGGGAACAGGGCCCAGCCCGACGGGCCGATGGCGGTGGAGCCGACCGAGTCACCGAGTTGGCTGAACAGCCCGACGAATCCACCACCGAAGGCACCACCGATGCAGGCGGTGATGAACGGCCGGCCGAGCGGGAGCGAGACACCGTAGATCAGGGGTTCTCCGACGCCCAGCAGACCTGCCGGGAGAGCGGACTTGATGGTCGCGCGGATCGAGGCGTTGCGTGGCAGGCGCAGGTAGACCGCCGCTGCTGCGCCCACCTGCCCGGCGCCAGCCATGGCGAGGATCGGGAGCAAGACTGTGAAGCCTTGCTGCTCGATGAGAGTGGTGTGGATCGGGATCAAGGCCTGGTGCAGGCCCAGCATCACCAGTGGCAGGAAGAGGCCGCCGAGCAGGAAGCCCGCGCCCGCGCCGCCGGTGGACAGCAGCCAGTCGGCGAACGTACCGATGGCGCTGGAGACCTCACCGGCTACGTACATAAGGCCGAAAATGGTGACCAGCCCGGAGACCAGGACGGTCAGGGTCGGGGTGACAAGGACATCCAGGGCTTCTGGAACCCAGCGACGGCACCATTTCTCCACGTACACCGCGAGCACTGCCGCGGCCAGCGCGCCGAGCACGCCGCCTTGGCCGGGGGCCAGGGTCTGGCCGAAGGCGTCGATATTGGCGACGCCTGGGAAGACGATGATGGCGGCGACCGCGCCGCCCAGGATCGGCGTACCGCCGAACTCCTTGGCCGTGTTGTAGCCGACGAAGACTGCGATCAGCGCCATGAAGCCTGAGGCGATTGCAGCGAGCGCCGGGGTGACTGCGGGCAGCCAGTCGAGGTTCACCAGCAGGCCGTTGAGACCGGCGATGATGCCGCACCCGATGAGCGCGGGGATCAGCGGGACGAAGATGTTCGCGATCTTGCGGAGGAACAGCTTGAAAGGAGTGGCGTTCTTAGCCTTTTGTTGTGCTTTGAGCGCCGCGCCTTGGGAGGCCAGCTCTTCAGCGGTGTGGGTGGCAGGAGAGTGAGCCGGAGTGGAAGCCCTTTCCTCCTCGATCAGCTGCTCGAACTCGGGAGTGACCCGGGCGACAGTGCCCGGCCCCAGAACGATCTGGTAGGTGTCGTCCTCCACTACGCCCATCACGGCGGGGAGTGCCTTGAGCGCATCCTCATCGACCAGGGAGCGGTCGATCAGGCCGAGCCGGAGTCGTGTCATGCAGTGGGCGACGGTACTGACGTTCGCGGCGCCACCGACGAGGGGCAGGATCGCGGCGGCAGTGGCGCGGTTCTTGTCTTCAGTAGCCATGGTGCGTGGTGCCTTGCTGTGCGTGGGAGCGGAAGTGGTGTCAGCGGGGGTGCACGGCCGCAAGGGCGGCTCGGAGGTGACCGTTCGATTCGTGCAGGAGCGTGGCGGCGGTGTGGCCGTCGACCTCGCCCAGGATGATGAGGATCGCGTTCTTTACCTCGCCGTCGGCCGCGGCGAGTGCGGCTTCGATCTCGCGGTCCGATGCGCCGGTGGCCAGGGAGACGATGCGGCGTGAGCGGGCGCGGAGCTTCTCGTTTGAAGCGCGCACGTCGACCATGAGATTCCCGTAGGTCTTGCCGAGTCGGATCATCGTGATCGTCGAGATCATGTTGAGGACGAGTTTCTGGGCCGTTCCGGCCTTGAGCCGGGTGGAGCCTGTCAGGAGCTCAGGGCCCGTGACGATCTCCAGACCGTGTTCGGCGGCGGCGGCAAGGGCGGAGTCTGCGTTGCAGGACAGGCCGATGGTCAGCGCGCCCTGGGCGCGGGCGTACTCGACTGCTCCGATCGCGTACGGCGTACGGCCGGAAGCAGAGATGCCGACCACGGTGTCGTTGGCGTTCAGAGCCAGTTTGTCCAGGTCGGCAGCGGCCAGATCCTTGCTGTCCTCGGCGCCTTCGACGGCCGTGACCATGGCGGTGGGACCTCCGGCGATCAGGCCGACGACCTCGGACGGGTCGGTGTTGAAGGTGGGCGGGCATTCACTGGCGTCCAAGACGCCGAGGCGGCCGGCCGTCCCGGCGCCTGCGTAGATGAGTCGGCCGCCTCGCGCCATGCGCTCGGCGGTGGCGTCGATAGCGGCCGAGATGTGTGGCAGTTCTTCGGCCACGGCGGCGGGGACGGTCCTGTCCTCACCGTTCATGAGACGTGCGATCTCGTGGGTGGAGAGCTGGTCGATCTCGGCGAGCTCGGGGCGGAATGCCTCGGTGGTGAGGGTGGCGAGCTGAGCATTCAACTGTTTGTAGCCGTCGGAAGCGGACGTGGTTGTGGTTGTGGAGTGCATCTCGGTGGTGGTCATGGCTGGTGGCTCTGCTTTCCAGGTCTGTGCGGTTCAGCGGGGGTGCGGAATGCGGCGGTGGGCGAGCGCCTCGTAGGAGGCGTTGAGCGCGGGGGCAGCGGCTTCGTTGGTGCGCTGGGCAACACTGACGAACAGGCAGTCGACGACCAGGAGCTGGCTCGTGCGGCTCGACATGGCTGCGGGCCGCAGCTTGCTCTCGCGAATAGGGGCTGTGGTCAGGAAGTGATCGGCGTACTGCAGGACTGGACTGATCTGGCGACCGGTGATCGCGATCGTCGTCGCGCCCTGGTTGAAGGCCGTTCGGAGGGGCTCGATGACGTCCCCGGTGGCCCCGGAGTGAGTAATGGCGATAGCGACGTCTCCAGATCGCAGCTGTACGGCGCTGGTCACAGCCAGGTGCGGGTCCGTGTGGGCGTGGGCGGTCAAGCCGATGCGCATCAGTTTCTGCGCTAGATCCTGGCCGACGAGGGAGGAGGCGCCGACGCCGTAGACGTCGATGCGACGGGCGGCCGACACGGCGGCGCTCGCGGCTCCGAGCTCGGCGGTGTCGAGGTCGGCGGCGGTGCTGGCGAGGGCCTGCTGCTCGTCGCGGGCGAGCTTGGCCACCACGTCACCGATCGGGTCGTTGACCACGATGTCGGCAGTGATGGCAGCTGGATGTGCTGTGAGGGCGACGAGCGCCAGACGCAGGTCTTGATAACTGGCATAGCCCAGGAGGCGGACGGTGCGCACCACGGTGGCCTTGCTGGTGCCGGTGAGGCCGGCAAGACCGGCCACGGTGAGGGCTGCACATCCGGTGGGATCACCGGCAATGGCTTTGGCGACTCGTTGCATGGAACGGGTCAGGGACGGTGTAAGTGCCCGGACCTTCCTCGTGAGGGCAGCAGACGCAGGCTCTGAAGCTGCGCCGAAACTTTCCTTCACGGTGATGGACATGGCCTGAAAGATATTTTCAGTAACATGTTCCGTCAACCCCCCTCTTCCGACCCCAGCGCTGCAGGCCCTCTGTCGCGCAGCCCGCCCCGACGGGCCGATGACACTGAAGTGTGATTCATGCAGAAGTGAGCTTGGTCGTGTCCCTGGGCAAGAGCCGCAAAAGCCGTTCCTGTCGGTGTGAAGTGGTGTGAACAGATCGCACCGGCCTGTTAGTGTGGAAACATGATCGACTGAAGTTGCCGATCCGCAGCTCTGTTGTTGGCGAGCTGGCGGCTTGCGGCACCATGCCCGGTGACTTGCATCGATGTGCATGGTGGATCCTGCTGTTGAGGAGCCTTGCCACCGCGATCTGGCCCCGGCCGAGTGTTCCCCCGCCTCGGCCGGGGCCTCTCCCTTCCTGGTGTGGTCAGGCGGTGGTGCGCCCAGCGTCTACGGGTGGCGGGGCAGGGGCGCCGACCGGCGGCGCGATCTTGTCGTAAGTGGGGGTTCCCGAGGCCGCGCCGCTGTGTGCACCAACTGGGGCCGTGGTGTGGCTGCTGGCGGAGCCGGGAGACCAGCCGGTGTTCACCACACGGATCTGCATGATCCAGGCGGCCACGAGGATGAGAGCGCCCAGGGTGAGCATGCCGACGAGTCCCGCAGCGCCGCCGAGCTTAGCGGTATTGCCCAGCAGGGAGCCGAACCAGCCGAAGTCGGCATCTCCGAAGGTGGTGTCGGCATCACCGTAGGGACCGAGCACCTTCAGTAGCAGGGCAGGGAGGAAGGTGATCAGTAGTCCGTTGAGGAAGGAACCGACCACGGCACCGCGGCGGCCGCCTGTGGCGTTGCCGTAGACGCCGGCGGCGCCTCCGGTGAAGAAGTGAGGCACCAGGCCGGGAAGGACAAGTGCCAGGCCAAAAGCGGGGTTGAACACCCAGATGAGCACCGCCAGGCCGGCGAGACCTCCGACGAAGCTGAAGATGAAGCCGATCAGGACGGCGTTTTGTGCGTAGGGGAAGACGATGGGTGCGTCGAGGGCGGGCTTGGCGCCCGGGACGACCCGCTTGGCGATGCCCTGGAAGGCGGGGACGAGTTCGCCGAGTATGGTGCGCACGCCGAAGAGAATGACGGCGACGGCGATGCCGAACTGCAGACCCTGCATGAGGGACTGCATAAGGTAGTCACCGACACCCGCGGCGTCGTTCCCGGTGGCTGCGGTGAAAGCCTTGAAAGCTGTGTCGCGGCCTGCCTTGGCGAGGAAGAGCACGGACATCACCAGATAGATGAGCACCATGGACAGCGCGGTGGCGACCATGGAGTCACGCAGGAAGCGCAAGCCTTCGGGCAGCCGCATGTCCTCGGTGCTTCGGCTGGGCTTTCCCATCTTGTCGGTCAGCTGGCCGGCGGCTCCGGACAGGACGTAGCCGGCCGTGCCGAAGTGGCCCATGGCCACGGTGTCGTTGCCCGTGACCTTCTTGGTCCAGGGGTGAGCGAATGCTGGCAGCGCGACCAAGAGGATGCCCAGCAGGACACCTCCTCCCAGGACCACGGCCACGGATGACTGCCCGGCCGTAGCCATGACAATGGTGAGCAGGGTTGCCATGAACAGCATGTGGTGTCCTGTGAGGAACACATACCGAAGTGGCGTAAAGCGGGCCAGGAGCAGGCTGATAAGGAAGCCTACGATCATCAACCAGGCGACCCGGGCGCCGAACTGCTCCTGGGCGATGCCGGCGATCGCCTCGTTGGTGGGAATGACCCCGTGGGCTCCTGTGGTGCCCTGGATCATCTTGCCCAGTGGATCGAGTGCGTTGGTGACCAGGCCGGCGCCGGCCCCGACAAGGAGCAGGCCCAGTGTGGCCTTAATGGCTCCGCCAGCGACCTGGCCGGCAGGCTTGCGCAGGGCCAGGAGGCCCACGGCCGTGATGATGCCTATCAGGTAGGCGGGTTGGCTGAGGACCTCGTTGACGAGGAACTTGGCGAGGGCGATGAGCCAGTCCATCAGATTGGGCCTTTCAGACGCTGTAGGTGTCCCGCAGGACCGCGTCGACTTCGGTGATGCTGGTGAAGTCACTGACGACCTTCACCGGTACGCCGACGTCGCCCAGGGTGCGGGCGATCTCGTGCGACGTGAGGATGGTGGCGGCTTCAGAAGCCTTTCCCTTGGCGGAGATGGTGTCGGTTGCCTCGACGACGACGTGCCGGGACCAACCCCATTGCTGAAGTACCTGCTCAAGGGTGTTCTTCAGGAAGAGGCTGGTGCCCAGGCCGTTTCCGCACACCGTGAGAATCTTGTGCACGGCGGGCGCAGCTGGCGCTTTCCCGGCAGAGGGCGGGGTGGGCGGCTGCCCGCCCAGAAGATCCAGGACGGTGGCGGCCGAACGGGCCTGCTGCAGGGCCTCGGTGGTCGCCGGGTCCGACAGCACGCGGGCCAGGGCCGCCATTGCCTGGGTGTGGGAGCTGGAGTCGGTGGCCGCGAGAGCGACGACGAGTGTGACCGGGTCGTTGCTCTCGTGGCCGAATGCGACAGGCCGGGCCAGCCGAACCCAGGACATGCCGGTCTTCAGCACGGCCGATGAGGGTCGCGCGTGGGCAAAGGCCAGTCCCGGGGCGATGACGATGTAGGGGCCGTTGTCGTCTACGTTGGCGATCATCTGCTCGGTGTAGTCGGCAGTGGCCGCCTGAGAGTCGATCAAAGCCTCTCCGGCCACGCGGATCGCGGAGCGCCAGTCGTCGACATGCACGTCCAGGCGTACGGCGAGGGGCGACAGCAGGGTGGTGAGTGCGGACATGGTGCCTCAGCTCCAGGTGGTCGAAGTGGGGGACCGGCGACGGCGAACCGAAGGGTCCCTCGGGAGGGAGCCGCGTGCCCGCTTGCCGGCGTTACCTGGTACGAGCGAGCGCGGGAAGTGGCCCCGCTGCTCCGAGTTCAGGCGCCAGGACGCAGAATGCCTTCGGGGTCGTAGCGCTTCCACAGCTCGGCGACGCGGGTTCCGACGGTTCCCGGGTATGTCTGGTCGAACGTGGCTTTGGTGGGGTTGCTCTCGAAATTCACGTAGGCCCCCTCCGTGTGCTCCGCCACCGGTTCCCATGCCTTTCCCAGGGCTTCGTGGCCGTAGGGAGGGAAGGACGAGGCGATGACGAGGGAACGCTGATGCCGGTGCGGAAAGGCAGTGTCTGCCGGATCGGCGTCGGCGACCGCGCCGCCCAGCGACCGAATCTGGATGAGGACGGGGGCGGGACCGCTTGCCACACCGACGATGGCGCGGGCAGCGGCGGGCGTGATGTCCGTGATCAGGCCGTTCGTGGACGAGGAATGCATTTGGCCCACGTTGGAGTGCATGTGCTGGCGCGGTACCAGGCTCGTGTAAGGCGCGATCACAGCTTGCTGGAGCGTCACATCCCCGATGCCGAGGAGGGGTTCGATCGCACGTCGGATGGCGTGCTCGTTATCTGTGGCCACGACTGCGGTGATGAAGGCACTCGTGACGGAACCCTGTGAGGACAGCATGAGAGCGGTCGTGAGTTCGCGTGGAGCATCCTTCAAGACCGCATCCAGGCGCTGGAGCACTTGACCCGCAGGGTCGACGCGTGCGACGAGCTGCGCATAGCCCACATTGCGCAGTTCGATGGCCTCGAACTCGAAGGCCACGGCGACACCTGCTCCCGCCCCCGCACCGCGCATCACCCACAGCAGGTCCGGCTCATTGGAGGCATCGGCGCGCACGACCGAACCATCGGTGAGTACCACCTCGACGGCGCGCACCCGGTCCACGGTCAGTCCGAAGTACCTGACGAGCCATCCGACCCCACCGCCTGTGGCCAGCCCACCGACACCGACATTGCCGTGGTCTCCCGAGCTGATGGCCAGACCGTGAGGACTCAGTGCCTCTGCGACCTGCGCCCAACGGGCGCCTGCTTCTACCCGCACCAGACGCTTCCTGCGGTCGAGTACCGTGACCTTGTTCAGCCGCCGGAGGTCAACGACCAGACCGCCATGGTTGGTGCCGCTGCCCGCCAGGCCGTGCCCGCCGCTGCGCACCGCGAGAGGAAGTCCGCGCTCGCGCGCCATGAGCAGCGCGGTGGCGACATCACTCGTGGTCACCGGCACGGCCACGACGGCCGGACTGCCCACCGTGGTGTAAGTGGACCGGTACTGGCCATACCGAGTGTCGTCAGGCGTGATCAGCTTGCCGGACAGTTCGGCCGGTGCCCTGAGCTCCGGGTTCATCGCTGCTCCCTGATGGCCGAGACGCGTGCACGCACAGCGGGTACGACTTCCGAGGTGAACAGGTCGAGCTGGGTCTCGGCATCTCCCGCGGGCCAGAAGATGAAGGTGTCGAAGCCCAGCTGCAGAGCCCAGGAGGTGAGGGTATCCACCCATACATGAACATCTCCGACGAGTCCTTGGCCGGCGCCGAGCGGCCCGATGGAGCCGATGACGTTGTAGATGCGCCGGATAGATCGCGGATCGCGTCCGGCGCCCGTAGCCGCGTCATCGATGATCTGCTGGCGCGCAAGCACCTCCTCGGGAGGTACGTAGATGTTGAGCGGGGAGATCCACCCGTCTGCAGCACGGCCGGTCACGGCGAGCATTTTCGACTTCTGGGCCCCCAGCCACAACTGCACCGGTGCAGAGGGCACAGGGCCGGCGCGGTAGCCCGTCACCGCGTGGTGAGGGGTCTGCATCTGTACTGTGCCGCCGCTCAGCGCCTGGTGCATGAGATGGAGAGACTCCTCGGTGAAGGCCACCATCTGGGCGCCGCGCCGAGGCCGGCCGCCCATCGAAGCGATCGCGTCAGCGAAGGCGCCGCCGCCGACGCCCAGCTGTATGCGCCCCTCAGTGAGGAGACTCAAAGAGGCGGCTGCCTTGGCGAGCATGGTCGGTGGCCTCAGTTGGAGGTCGGCCACGTCGGTGAGGAATGAGATGTGGTTCGTGGTTGCTGACAGGTGACTGATCAGCGTCCAGGTTTCCAGGTAGCCGGGCTGATACGGGTGGTCCTGGACGGCGAGGTAGTCCAGTCCGCCTGCGTCGGCCCGCTGTGCGAGCCGACGAGTCTCTTCGAGTGAGTTCGCCGCCGGGTTGAGGCTCAAGCCGAACGACAGCTGGTGTCCATAGTCGGTCATGACACCACAGTGCGGCAGCTGCTCACCTGCGACAAACTGCTCGTAAGGTGCTAATCTTTAGTAAGTAACTTAGGGAGTGATCGCGTGCCACGACAGCTTGAGCGCAGTTCCATTCACGACGAGACCTGCCCGAGCTTCCAGGAAGCTCTCGAGGTGATCGGCCGCCGCTGGACTGGCTCGATCCTGGTGGCCGCCCGTCAGGGCGCCACGCGATTCGGTGAGTACCGTGCGGTGATTGATGGCATATCCGACCGCCTGCTCTCCCAGCGACTCAAGGAACTGGAGAGCCAGGGGCTCATCAGCCGGACAGTGGTACCGACCACACCTGTCCAGATCACCTACAGCCTCGCGCCCGCCGGGGAGGCCCTGATCGACGCTTTGCAGCCGCTGGCGAAGTGGAGCATGCAAAGGGCCGGCCATGGCGACCCGGCCCCCGCTCACGCATCCGCGGTCGGCGGCCTGGGCTGAGCCCTCGCCGCCCAATGTCGCAGGCGCCGGTGACACCGGCGCCTGCGACATTGGGGCGGTGTGTTGTCGTCACGTTCAAGCGTCGGCGGTGGTCGGGCCCGGGGCCACCCGGACCCGGGTCCGACCCCGCCCGCTGCGGGGAAGGTAATACCCTGTACGCCTCCGGGTGACCCCAAGGGTGTCTCGACACCTGCCCGGGCGAACTTCGGGGCTTACCGGAGCGCCGATCCGAAGTGGCGTCGGCGGCCGGCCTTCCCGCAGCGGTCCATCGGATTCGTCACCCTCCGAAGTTACGCGGCGACGCGCTGCGCCAGCTCCTTGGCCCTGCTGGCCGCATGGGCGAAAGCCTGCTCACGCGAGGCTTCGTAGAGAGGGATCAGCTCTTCCATGGCCGGGTTGACCGGCGCCATGGTGAGTTCCGGCACGATGAAGTGCAGGTCCATGCCGAGCGTGTCGGCGAATATCGCGGTGAGGTAGTTGCGTACGTACTCGTACGGCTCCTTCGGTGTGCCGGGCTCGTAGGAGCCGCCACGGCTGGCGACAACAGTGATCGGCTTGTCCTTGACGGTGGATGCCTCGCCGACCGTACGGCCGAAGAGAATGACGTTGTCCAGCCACGCCTTGAGGGTGGACGGGATCGTGTAGTTGTACATCGGGGCACCGATCACCACCGCGTCGGCCTGCTCCAGCTCCTCGATGAACTTCACGCGCTCGGCGAAGGCTGCGACCTGCTCAGGTGTGTGTTCCGAGGCGTCGGACAGGCCCGCTACGTGCGCGTCAGCGCTGATGTGTGGGGCCGGCTCCACCGAAAGATCGCGGTAGATCACCGCTGCGTTCGGGTGCTGCTCCAGCCAGGTCGCGCGGAACGTCTCGGCGACGGCGCGGGAGGCGGAGGCGGAAGACGGGAAAACGGACGAGTCGATGTGCAGAAGCGTGGGCATGCCCAGGTCTCCAGATGGGGGAGGGGAGTGCGCTGCCGGTCTCGGCGGACGCGCAGAACTTTCGTTCCTTACTAGAGATAACACATGAGCTTACTTTTTTTCACCCGCCTACTTCGTACCAGTATCCTGGAGCCATGACGGTCGAGCAGAAGCACGAGGAGTCGGCATGCAGGCGCGTGGATGGCGGCATCACCCGGGTTTTTCAGTTGCTGGGCAAGCGGTGGACCGGGCCGATCGTGGCCGTGCTTGTGGCGCAGCCCGCTCACTTCGCCGATCTGTGCAGGGCGATTCCCGGCATCAGTGAACGCATGCTGTCCGACAGGCTGACTGAGCTCGGCGCGGCGGGCCTTGTGGTCCGCGAGGTCGAAGGGGGGCCGCCGCTGCGGGTGTCCTACCGGTTGACGGAAGCGGGGGCTGCACTTGAGCCCGCCTTGCAGGAGCTGGGTAAGTGGGCTGAGAGGCACCTGCCTGAGAGCCAGCCGGACGTCGAGGCCGACGCGGGTTGACGGTTTCGGAAAGATGCCAGCCGCAGGGTGAGCTACGCCTCGACTACCAAAACTTGAGGGCCCCCTCAAGTTTTGGTAGTGTCGTTGCATGTATGCAGCAAAGCCGGCCAGGCGCGAGGGACGTCCCCTGCGGCGGGATGCCCAGCGCAACCGTGAGGCAATCGTCGCAGCGGCGGCAGCCGCGTTTGCCCGAGAAGGCATGGGAACGCCACTGGAGCCCATCGCCAAAGCCGCTGGTGTGGCAATCGGCACCCTGTACAGTCACTTCCCCACGCGCCTTGACCTGGCGGAGAGTGTCTTCGCGGAGAAGATCGATGCCTGGCTGGAAGCAGCGCAGAAGGCAGCAACGGCGGAGGACCCATGGTCGGGCTTCGCCGAATACCTTGAAATGGTCTGCGAACTGCAAGCCGACGACCGAGGCCTCGGCGATCTCACCTCAATGAGCACGCCCCTGGCCGAGTGCGTCGAGAGCCGCCTAGCACGCATTCGCACACTGGGCCAGACCATCGTCCAGCGCGCGCAGAGCCAGGGAACCCTGCGGGCCGATGTGTCGCCGGACGACATGGCCTTCGTCATCTGGGCTCACGGCGGGATCATGGCGGCCATCCAGGACGTTGCGCCGGAAGCATGGCGCCGCCACCTGGCGCTGATGCTCGACGGATTCCGGGCAGAGCGCGCGACTCCCCTTCCCGTCCCCCCGCTGCACGTCGTCGCGCGGGCGGCTACGGGCAGCGCTCAGGATGGCTCGAAGAACGGAACCCTCTGCAAGGTCTTCGCTGCCGAGTGATCTGCCCGGCAACATGCAGTTACCGACGAGGGGGCCGAGGTTATGAGCGGGACAGTGACGGCGGTCAGCAGCAACGAAGAGTACTGGTCACCAAGCCGGACCCGAGGCAGCGCCAGGCTGCTCGCTGGGCTTGGTGTGGAGGGGACGTCCACGCTGGTGTGACGGTCATGCACCGCTCGCGCATCGCGCAGGATCTCAACCAGCCGAATCTGCGCCAGGCCTCATTCATGAAGAGCTCTTCGCCCACGTCGGCGACGGAGGGTTCAAGGTGGCGCCCGGCGACCTCGGCGAGAACATCACTACACGCGGCATCGACCTGCTCGTCTGCCGGTCGGCACATTGCTGCGCAACGCGACTTCGCGGGCCTGGAAGTCACCGGGCTCCGCAATCCCTGCCTGCAGATCGATCACTTTCAGGATGGTCCGCTGAAGCGTGCCGTCGGCCGCGATGAGGCGGGGAACATCGGGCGCAAAGCCGGAATCGTGAGCATCGTGAGGGACGGCGGCGTGGTACGCCCGAAGATTGAGGAGGCGCGGGACCATGGCCAGTCCCGGCCCTGCAGCGTCCCGCGTCAACATCTCGGCGAGTTGGTCGAAGAACTCAGGCCACGCGGGGAAGCGCGCTGAGCGTTCGTCGCGCAGCACAAGCGGCCGCCGAAGCGCGCGTCGGCGGCAGCCGGGGCGCGGTCGGTCCAAAGCGTGAACTCGCTTTCACCGACCGATGCCTGGCCGCCTGGTTGACCTGCGTTCCGGGTCCTGCCCACGAGATGCCGGCGTGATCTACGAGGTGGGCTTCTCCACCATCGACTGTGCCGTCAACGAGGTTCACCGGCCCCTGATGGAGCGCGGATCGCCCTCCCGAACCAGCCCGGTCTTCGCTTGCCTACCTAGGGGCACGTGCTCGCCTACGCCGTCTTCTTTGACTGATCACTTCGCCTGGTCTTCGTTCTGTCGTCCAACATCCGGAGCGTGGTTGTGCTCTGGGAACTGCGCCACGGCCCAGGAGGATCGTCCCCAAGGCCCTCACCGAGACGCTGTGGCGCTGCGGTCCGGCGGAATGGTGGGTCGGTGGGCGCACCGTGGAGCGCACCGTGCGTGGAGTACCGGCCTCGCCCCGGTGCGAATTCTGCTGCCCCATCGACTCTGTCGGAACGTGGCCTTCGGGCAGGGCGACGAGGTCATGGCCGCCCAGTACGCTCCGTGCGACGTAGCCGCCCCCGGGGTCCCTGAGAGTGAGGCGCAGAGGGCTCCTGCCCGGGTGATCCACGGCTCGGCTCTCGCTGCACTGTTGCCCTGGATGCGGGTGTCGTTGAAGGTCACGCGGGAGACGCCCAGGTTCGCACTGCGGAGTTCCGTAGGGGCTTGACGGAGTCGGGCGTATCCCGTTCGCTCACAGCACCTGGTCGGCTTCCTGCGACTCCGGCCATGCCGTCATGGATCCCCAGATCATGAAATCTGCAGTGACCTAATCATTGCTCAGCTCGACAGCAGGCAGGCCAGCTCGGTCTCTATGTCGAATTGCTCATGCTCGGAACCCTGCGGGACCAGTGACTGCGTCCGGCCCAGGAAAAGCTCCACATCTTGGTGGGACGCTTCGATCAGGGCCGATTCGCCGGCAGGTCCGAGAGCGATGTACAGCAAGCTCGGCTCTCGGTCGGCATCCGGCCATACACGCAGATCACCGAGGCCGGCGGGGCGCTTGAGTCCCTCTATCAGTACGTCACGGCTGAGAACCCAGTGCACTGCCGTGGCTGGATTGCCTACCAGGGCGAACGTCGCATGGACAGCAAGTGGATCATAGGCTACGTACTGCATGTGCATGGAGATTGGCCCGCTGCCGATGGGATGCACGAACAGCTTTACGGGCAGCTCGGTTTCAGCAGTACTGCTCGATTCCATGGTGGGCACGTCATTCTGATTGGTTCCTGGATGCCAGGTCGCCAGGAGGTGGAAAGACGCAATCGACGCTGACTGTGCTTTCCCACCGCCTGGCGACCTGACCGGGTGCTTGCGGATACGTGAGTTAGTGTCCGAGGCGACACTCAGCGCTGGGCCGCGATCAGCTGGTCGACGTACCAGCGGTCGACGACGCCATGACGGTAGGGCGTCACATCAACCCAACGGCCGTCCACCAGGCGGTACAGGTGGTGGCCGTCCCAGCGATACTCCATCTGGTCCCAGTTCCGGTCCGTCCAGGTTCGGTCGTTCCGGTTCCGGTCGTTCCCGCGGTGATCCCTGTCCTGCCCATACATGCCGCGGTGGTCTCGGTCTGTGGTCTCGAACCGCCGGTCGTCGCGACGGTCGGATTCCGAGTAGCGACCGCGGCTGTCCTCTCGATGGTCACCGCGCTCCGTACGGTACTCACGGGCGTGACCTTCACGGTCGGCCCCGTCGCTGCCTTCACCGCCCTGGAAGCCCGAAGCCGATACTCGCCCGTGCTCAGAGGGTGCGGATGGTGCCGCTGACGCCACTCCGGCCGTGCCGAGAGCCGCGCCGCCTGCGATTGCCACCGAAGCGACAGCGAGCGAGATCCGCTTGGCAAATGCATTCATCGTCAGTCTCCATGTGTCTGTGCAGTCCACCCACGCCGTTCGTGGGCCTTCGTCCATTGAGAGGGCGGTAGACGGCTCGCTCCTAGGACTCACTGAACTTGAGGGGTTCCTCATGTTCAGTGCTCTGGCAGCGTACATGAGGGTGCCCTCAAGTTAACGTGTCGCTCCTCACAAGCGGACGGGACTGTCGGGGTCGAGAGGTGCCACCTCTGGTCAACACCGCTTCTGGTTAGGTGACTTGAGAGCATGGAAGGTGGCAATTCAGGTGTCACGCCTCCGCGGGTCATGCGGTGTCGGGGCGTGAGTGAAAGGGATGATCCCGCTTGGCGCGCCACGAGCATGCCGGGGGTATAGGGCCAGGATGGCGACCCGTGCATGTGCAGTCGCTTCGGTGGTGACCGCGCTGGCGGCAAGCAGGGGTCTTCTCCGGTGCGTCCTTCTGTGCGGTGCGGCGGCGTCGTTCATGCCTCGCGGCCGCCTCAGCCGTCGAGGGGTAGGGCTGAAGCCGCCGAAGGGAACTCCCTTGTTATGAGATCATCTGCTTAGCAGATGAATAAACTACAATGGTGTCCACGAGATCGCCTGCCCTTCGGAGCGCTCCATGCCCGACTACGGTCACCCGCTTGTACTCGGTACCTTCATCACTCCGACTGCATCCGCCCCCGAGCGGGTCGTGCAGCTGGCGGAACTGACCGAGGCGGTCGGCCTTGACATTGCCAGCTTTCAAGATCACCCGTACAGAGGGGACTTCCTGGATACGTACACCTTGTTGACCTGGGTTGCAGCGAAGACCAGCAGGCTCCGTGTATCGGCGAACGTCATGAATCTGCCGCTGCGGCCGCCGGCGATGCTCGCCCGCGCCGCGGCGAGCCTCGACCTCCTCTCCGGGGGGCGTTTCGAGCTGGGAATCGGCGCAGGGGGTTTTCCCAAAGCCATCCACGGCATGGGAGGCGCCGACCTCAGTCCCGGGCAAGGGGTCGAAGCCCTGGAAGAAGCGATCGGCATCATTCGTGGCGTGTGGGACACCAGACAAACCGAACCGCTGCGCCACGACGGTCAGTACTACTCGGTACCCGCGATGAAGCGTGGACCGAACCCCGCTCACGACATCAGTGTTTGGCTGGGCGCCTACAAACCGCGGATGCTTCGGCTCACCGGCCGCGAGGCTGATGGGTGGCTGCCGACCTTGCAGTACATAAAGACACCCGGTATGTCTGAGGCGAACAAGATCATCGACGATGCGGCGTTGGAGGAAGGCCGGGCTCCTGGTGACATCCGGCGCCTGCTGAACCTTTTCGACGTCGGCTTCTCCACGGCGAGGCACGGATACCTGCAAGGTCCTCCGCAGCAGTGGGTGGACGAACTGTTGCCTCTGGTTCTGGAACATGGCTTCTCCGCGTTCCTGATAGGGCAGGACTCCCCACACGTCATACAGACCTTTGGAGAAGAGGTAGGGCCGGCCCTACGCGAGGCAGTCGCCCGTGAGCGGAAGGCCGCAGGCACGAGGGAAGCCCCACTCCGCCCGGCGGTAGTGCTCAGCAAGCGGCACCCAACTATCGATTACGAGGCCATACCCGACCAGCTGGCAGGGAAGACCCTTGAGCCCGGTGACCGGATATACGAGAACGTTCGGCACACCTACTCCCGGACCGGGTCACCTGCCTTGGTCATCCAGTGCGAAAACACCGACGACGTCGTCGCGGCACTCGCCTACGCACGCGGTCAGAACGTCGACATCTCCGTGCGCAGTGGCGGCCACGGCCTCAGCGGCCGGTCGACCAACGAGAGCGGCATCATCATCGACCTCGCGAAGATGAACTCAATTGAGGTCCTGGACGAGGACACGGGACGTGTCCGCGTCGGCCCCGGCGCACGCTGGGGTCACGTCGCGCAGGCCTTGGCCCCCTACGGTCTCGCGATGAGCTCGGGTGACTACGGGGATGTGGGTGTGGGCGGCCTCGCCACCACCGGCGGTATCGGCTACCTGGCCCGCAAATACGGCCTCACCATCGACCACATCACGAGCGTCGAAATCGTCGTCGCCGACGGCCGCATGCTCAGAGTCGATGCCACGCACTACCCCGACCTGTTCTGGGCGGTACGCGGGGCAGGTGGGAACTTCGGCATCGTGACGGCCATCGAACTCGATGCCTATCCGCTCAAGGAGGTGGCCTACTCGACCATCACTGTGGATGCCACTGACACCGCGGATGTGCTCGTCAAATGGGGACGTCTGGTTGAGTCGGCGCCGCGTGAACTGAACAGCTTCCTGTCACTCTTTCCTGTGCGCAGGGGAGGTCCCGTAACCGCGCAGGTCACCCTGGTGTACGCGGGAGACGATGTTGAAGCGGCACAGGAGGCGCTGACACCTTTCCTCACGATCGGGCCGGTGATCTATCAGCATGCCCAACTCGCGCCCTATCACGCGCTCGTCACACCGCCGGAGAACCGGCACGCGGGACAAGGGCTCGAGGATTCGCGCAGTGGGATGCTCGAGCACATCACCAGAGAAGCAGCCGAGACCATCGAGAAGACGATAAAGTCCGGCGATGTCATGATCATGCAGTTCCGGTCGATGGGAGGCGCGGTGCATGACGTTCCGCGGCACGAAATGGCCTGGCCGCACCGCAGCCAGAACTTCTCCGTGCTTGCCGCGACGGCGCCCGCCAAGGTGTCCCGCCTCGACGAGCACTGGGACAGGCTCTACCCCTTGCTGAACGGCATGTATCTAAGCTTCGAGACCAGAACTGACCCCGCGCGACTGCTTGATGCATTTCCTGAGCCGGCCCTGTCCCGCCTGCGCCAACTCAAGGCCGAATGGGACCCGCACGAGGTGTTCAACCGCAACTTCAACATACCGCCGGCGCTGTCAGGCGGACCGGACAGCCTGTAGCACGTCCGTCCTGAGTACTGCCTCACTCTTGCCATGCACCTATAGGGCGGGCCCGGGCAGTAGCACGCGTGCATGCAGCCGCCGTCAGGCCAGGAAGCCTGGGATCATGTGCCAGGGTCTGGAGCGCGACAGCGTGAGTCACGGGGATCACTCCAGGGCAAGGCTCTGCATATCTCCCTCCCCGCGACGCGGCCGCCGCAAGACCCGGCAGCCGGGGGCCGCCCGGTCCGAACACCATGCTCAGCGTCGGCGACAGCCGACCGAGCGCCAAAGACCTCTCAGGCGGGACTGCGGCGGTATGGGCCAGCAGATGAGACAACCGGCGACCTGCCGGCGGGCCCTGCTCAGAGCGGTGCAGATGGCGGGCCCGCATGTACGGGGGGCCATGCGGGCCCGCTCACGAGCCACCATATCGGCGATGGGCTCCAGCTCAGGGAGGTCGTTGAGAGGATGGAACGATCGGGAAGGCTGCACTTCCCCATTGGTCAACCGGGCGGCTGAGCCGACCGGTTACAGAATGCCGAGACGGGCGCCGTACCCCACTGCGTGGGCACGGTTGCGAAGGCCCAGCCGGGTGTTCAGGCAGTGAATCGCGTGCTTGATAGTGCGCTCGGAGTAGCTCAACTTCTCGCCGATCTCCTTGGTCGTCCATCCCTCGGCGAGCAGCCGGATGATGTCGATCTCGCGCTCTGTCAGGGTGAACGCAGAGACTCCAGAGGACTGCAGAGCCCTGAGATCCTCGACCAGCCCTCGTACGAGCGACACCGGCAGGTGAGCGTGACCGGCCCGGCCACCGAGCACTGCGGAAAGAATGTGCTGCATCCCTGCCTGCCGTCGGGGGAGAAAGCCCACCAACCGGCAAGCGATGGCGCCGGACAGCTGGCTTCCGGTGATGCTGTTGGCCACCAAGATGATCCGCATGTCCGGATTAGTGCTCTGCTGCGTCTCTTTCCTGATCTCGGTGAGGGTCGCTGCCGTGACGTCGGTGTCGAGGATGACCGTCATGTCCGCCCTGACACGATCATCGCCGTCGAGCAGGTCGACTTGTGGGTGAGCGGACAGGTAGGCCGACACCCCCTGCTGGGTGACCGGATCGCTGGCCCGGACGGCTACGGTGAGTGACTGTAGAGGCCGTAGCGCGTCGTGTACGGGCGTGTCGCAAGGTCCCGGAGAGGAGAATGGGGGAGAGGAGTGCAGTTCCATGGACATCCTTGCCGTCTCAAAATGCTTGGGGGCGGGCGACGCTGCAGGCAGAATCACCCACGCCTGCCGTTACGTGATCGGTCCATCAGCGATGTGATTCGTTGGGAAAGGGTGGCAGAGAACATCGGTGACAGCGGACACTACCGAGCTACCGCAACGACCCACCACCCCTGTGAGGAACGTGTATGGGCTGGTCAGAGTGCCTATCTTACGAACCGTAAGACCCAGAGCACAGAGTGTCGGGGCTGCACGGCAGTCGCGAGCACTCACCGCGAGTGCTCCCGGCTGTCGGCACGTCTCACCTGCGCCCGCCCATGCTTGGCGGTCCCATCCACCAATGCCACTGTTGCGGGCACCCGACTGCCAAGGCGTACAGTCTCGGCTCGCTTGGCACTGACGGCCATGTGCGCTGACAAGGCCACCGCTACCGCGCACAGCACTGCCTGCCCCAGGGCTGCGGCTCGGACGCTTTGACCGCTTTCCGCAGCGACGCCCACGTGTGGCGGGGAACGTCGGCCGCCGCCAGCGGTAAGAGAATCCGGCTGGCGAATGCGGCTGCCATCGTCCCGCTCAACAGCGTCACCTTGGCGAGTTGGATGAACCAGGTGCCGTCGTCGCCCCTTTGGTATAGGCGGCTCCTTCGCCCAGCGGCAGACTGTCGACCGCAGGGCGTCTGGCGACGGGAAGAGCAGAGCTGGCGCCGCAGGTGTGCACACCTGTCTATAGCCTGGTCACGCCACCGTATGCTCATGAGCAGGACGGGAAGCAAGGAGTGGATATGTCAGTGCCATCCTCGGCAGCAGACAGCATTGAGGCGGCGACAGCGTTGCTTCAGTCGGAGCTGAGGCAGCTCGAAGAGCAACAAGAGGTTCTCCAGAAGCAGCTGCAGTCGGTCCAGACGGACCTTGCCGCGGTCTCGGGCAAGGCCGAATCCATCCGCGGAGCTCTGGCTGCCCTAAGCGCACTGCCATCTGAGACGAACCCGCGCTCGCTCTCCCTGCAGGAATCAACACCCGTAAATACTGCTCCGGTGGCTGCGCCCTCTGCTCAGGCCGGGTCGGCTGTGTTGGATGATGTGGAGGAGGTGCCACAGGACTCGCCTGTGATCCAGGACGGCGAGCAGGAGGCGCCTGGAACGGAGCCGGCGACGCACAGGGCCAGCTCCAAGGCCGCTTCCCCGGACAAGCCCGTGCTAAGGGGAAGTCGTTTCACAGACCAGGTGATTGATGTACTGACACGCGATCCCCGTGTGGCGCTACGTGCCAGGGATGTGGCCCAGGCGCTCGGCCGCGATGAGGACTCGGGCAGTATCAACGCGGTCCGAAGCACCCTTGACCGTCTGGTCGCGACATCTCGGGCGCAGCGTGCGGGGAGAGGGCTGTACCAAGCTCCCGCCGTCTGAAGCAGGCAAACATCCGCTCCCGCTGGGTCATAAGCCAGGCCACCGTGGCGATCGGCCGTCTCCGCCTGGATTGCATCGGCGGCTGTACGAACTCTGCACGCGACTCCGGCACAGTTGGTGTCATCAGTGTGATGCGGCCGTGGCCCCCCCCGCAACGCAGTCGCTTCCACGATGGTGACGAGAAGACTTCAGAGGTTGGGGCGTGCTCGTCTGCGCCGTACAGCGCGATCGGGCTTCTTGCCAGCGGCTGACTCTGTAACCACTTCGCTGGGCTCAGCCTGCTCCTGCGCGCTCACCTGCCGTGCGATCGTGTACACCATTTCCTGGAACGCGGTCTGAGACTCCTCAGGGAGAGCCGAGAGGAGCTGCCGGTCGATATCGTTGACCTCGGCGTGCAGTACCTCCCACAACTTTGCTCCGCGAGCGGTGGCAACGATCCGCCGGCTGCGGCGGTCTGACGGGTCCGCCTGGCGTTCGACTAGGCCAGCTTCTTCCAGATCGTCCAGCAAATAGGTCATCATGGTCCGGTCGACGCCCAGTCGATCAGCAAGAAATCGCTGACTGCGCGCCTCCCCCCGAACTGCGGCAGCGAGGATGAAGTATCCGCGGGGTCCCCCAGTCAGGTTTGCGACAGTCGCTTCGACGGCCTTCGCGTAGGCGCGGAACATGATGCCGATCGCGAAACCGAAGTCGTCCTCCAGCAGTGGCCTCACCTCAGGCGGGCCTGCTCGATCGTTCGTGCTTTCCGACGTCACCGTGATTCCCCTGTGAGCTGTGGGGCTTTGATCGCTGCGATTTTAGTCTAGTTGGCAGAAGATAGGCAACGCCTACGATTGACGGCCCTCCAGCGTAACGAGAATGACCAGGCGGGTTGAGGGTCGGAGGGATGCTGAAGCAGTCCGGCCTACCTCCACGGGTGAGGCATGTCGATACCGGAAGTCATCGACCTGGCCGTTGCTGTGGTCGTCTGAGCGAGACGCAGCGTTGGACACAGTGTCCAAGTTCTCTTAGGGTGGCGGCGCGCTGCGCTCCGCCACCTGGTCACCCTGGACAGGTGATGTGAGGCCGAGGTGCTTCGACGGCCACTCCGTCAGCTGCCTCGCTCTGTGTGCCGCGCGAGAGCGAGGCGCGCGCAATTTCTCAAATGCAACTTTTGTGCCGCTGATCCGTCCCAAGACGAGTATCTGGAATCCCACGGGCTTTCTTCTGCATGCATGTGGAGGTGACGGCCGCTCAAAAAGGGATATATCGATGCAAGTGATGTCAAGGTGGTGCTCCGCTTTGCGACCGCAGTGCACGAGTACCACTGAAGAAGAACAGCGCGAGAGGGGCACGTTGCTGTCATCGGACGGTGCAAATGCATCCGGCGATAGCGCGCTGACGGTGTCCGGTCCGTCCGCCGGCGAATCGGCAGTGTTCGAAGGAGCCAACCACAGGCGCTCATTCATGCGTCACTGCATCGCCTCGTGGGCTGTATGGCCGACGGTGGCAACCCTCCTGCTGATGGTGGTAGCCCCTGCCGGTGCAGGATCCGGAGCGCAGCACCGGGCAACCCATGAAGCGATGCTGGCCGTAGTCCGAGGCGGTGTTCCAGGGGTGACGACAGCCGCCGCTGACGCACAGGGCAGCTGGTCGGCAGCAGCTGGCGTGGGTGATCTGAGGACGGGGAAGCCGCGCTCGGCGCGGGATCGTTACCGCGTGGGGAGCATCACCAAGACGTTCATAGCAACCGTACTGCTGCAACTGGAAGCAGAAGGAGAACTGTCGCTGGATGACAGGGTCGACAAGTGGGCGCCGGGATTGGTCGAGGGCGGCGGGAACAGCGGCAGACGCATCTCGCTACGCCAACTGCTCAACCACACCAGTGGCATCTTCAACTACTCGGACGACGGCTACTTCGCCCGAGCTGTTCTTGGAACGGGCGGCTTCTTCAGGAACCGCTACAAGACGGTGCCCCTGCATCGTCTCATCGACCTCGCGATGCAGCACGAACCAGACTTCCCGTCAGGAACATCGTGGAACTACTCCAACACCAACTACCTGCTTGCCGGCAAAGTCATCGAGGAGATCACGGGCCGCAGTTACGGCGAGGAGATCCGTCGTCGCATCATCGATCCCCTGCGTCTACGGGCCACCTCTCTTCCGGGGTCCCGTGTCACCGTCCCGCAGCCCAGCAGCCGCTCCTACTCGAGACTGGGGCACACGGCAACTGGGCAGCTCCACGACGTCACCGAACTGAACCCCTCGATTGCCGGACCAGCCGGTGAGATGATTTCCAACTCGGCTGACCTCAGCCGCTTCTACTCGGCACTGCTCCGAGGGCAACTGCTCCCACGGAAGCAGCTAGCTGAGATGACCTCCACGGTCCCGGCATGGAACAGGGAAGGCTACGGGCTCGGCCTGACCAAGAGGGTGCTGAGCTGCGGTATCACCGTTTGGGGTCACGACGGCCGTATCCACGGGTCCGTCTCTATAGCGGCCGTGACGAGTGACGGCCGGCATGCGCTGGCCGTCAACTTCAACGGGGACTGGGCAGCGGGCGCCGCCAGGGTGATCGAGGCCGAGTTCTGTGGCTAATACCTGTCCCTGCCTGTACTGCGGGTGACCTTGATCCCGAGAGGCACGACGGTTGAGTTCGATGGCAATCCGTGTGACTGCTGACACTGAGACACCTGACGGTGAGCGGACAGGGACCGGTGTGGAACTTTCCCTACGTACCCGCATACGGGCCGGTGACCCGCAGGCCTTCAGCCAGCTCTTTCGTGAGCACGCCGGGGCGGTGTCCAGCCATGCACTACGGCTGACCGGCGACTGGAACACAGCGGAGGACGTCGTCTCCCTGACCTTTCTCGAAGCTTGGAGACTGCGGGAGAAGCTGTTGCCGGATTCCGCGCCGGCGAACGGCACCCGCCCAGGGGCCACTGTCTCCGTCGACGACGCCGGACTGCGCCCGTGGCTCTTCGGCATTGCCACCAACGTGCTACGGAACACGCAGCGTGCTGCGAGGCGGCACAAAGCCGCCCTCGCTCGGATACCGGTGCGCCGGGCAGACATCGACACGGTGAGTGATTTCGCCGATGAACTGGTCAGCCGCATGGAGGACGCCGAACGGCTGGCCGCAGCCCGTACGGCCCTTGGGTACCTGCCTAGGCGTGAGCGGGAAGTGTTCACACTGTGCGTCTGGTCAGGACTCAGCTATGCGGCCGCTGCCGAGGCCTTGGGCGTGCCGGTCACCACTGTGCGATCTCGGCTGTCCCGAGCCAGGAAGCGACTACGTGCCCCGGCCGAGGCAGAGCTCGCCCGGAAACTGGGCCAGTCCCATGCGAGGGCAGCACTTCCTGAGGGAGCCGCCATGCCTCCGGAAGTTGATCAGCGGGCGGGACACACCTCTGGCAGCGGACAGGAAACGAGCGGCCGCACCACGGCGGCCCGGTTGACACAGGAGTACCACCGATGAACCCCGCGGAGCGCGAGGAACTGGCTCGGCTGCTACCGAGCCCGGGTGACCCGGTCCTGCAGAGCGACCGCCTACGACAGCTGGAGAACCGACTGATGCAAGAGATCACCCGAGAAGCCATCCCGCAGGCCACACCTGCGGTGGTACCGGAACAGCTGCCTGCTCGCCGCAACACACGTGCCCGGATCGCCTTGCCCATCGGGATCGCCGCCGCAGTTTCCGCGTTGTTCCTCGCGGCCGGAGCCGGAAGCGAGCCCGAGCGCCCGGCCTTCGATGATGAGGCCGTGGGGCTGTTGACCCGCATCGCCACGGTCGCGGCAGCCAAGAACACGCCCTCGGTCCGCGACGACCAGTACATCTACACCAGGACACAGGGCATGCAGCAGATCGCGGGCGAAGGTGAGGACAACTTCCAGCGGTCCGACTGGCATGCGGTCAACGGCAAACGTGACGGACTCGCCCGCATCACCGTGCTGTCGGGCCCTTCCGGGAAGGGAAGCATGGATATGAAACTCGCCGCCGATCCGAACGCCACCAGCTACCGCGAACTGCAGGAGATGCCGACCGATCCCGACAAGATGTACAACACTGTCTGGGAGGCGACGCAGGGGCAGGGGCCGACCCATGAGGCAGCGGCTCTGGAGCAGATTGGCACGATGCTGCAGGGAGCGACGCTGCTGCCCGAGGTAGACGCGGCACTCTACCGCGCCGCAGCCATGATTCCTGGCGTGAGCGTCATCGACAGCGCGAAGGACGCCGCAGGCCGCCCTGGTGTCGGCCTGGCCTTCGGAATCGGCGACGACCGCGATGTCTGGGTCTTCGACAAGAAGAGCCTTACTTACCTCGGCTCCGATGACGTGGCCCTCCTCCAGGTCGGTGTCGTCGACCACCTCGGCCAGGCGCTGAACAGGTGATCCGGGGCTCCCTAGGCCTTGAACGGCCTCAGCCGGCTCACTGAGTGACCGTACCGCCCATGGGAAGTCGGCCCGCCGTCCAGCACCGACGGCGGGCCGCACACGTAACTGACGCCCACGAGCACGCAAGCTTCTTCACGCCTTGTACCGGGCAGGCCTGCGCCACTGTCCCCCGCGCGGAGGCGACAGCGCTTCCTCCGCAGTCCAACGTCACAGCACTCGGCCTGTCGGCTGCCACAGCGACACCCCAGCGCCACGTGTGTCGAAGAAGCGCTACAGCAGCCGACCACTAAGGTCACGATCATGCGTATCGTCATCGCAGGTGGACACGGGAGAGTCGCGCTGATCCTGGAACGCATCCTTGCTGGGCGAGGAGATGCAGTCGCAGGAATCATCAGAAACCCGGCCCAGGCAGGCGCCCTCGAGGCCGTCGGCGCACAGCCGCTGGTGGCGGACCTTGAGACCGCTTCGGTCGCGCAAATCGCTGAGCTAGTTCAAGGCGCGGACGCCGTAGTGATGGCTGCTGCTGCCGGTGCGGGCACCCAAGCCGATCGCAAGGAACTTGTGGACCGCGACGCGGCCGTACTCCTGGCCGATGCGGCAGAGACCGCCGGAGTACGCAGGTATCTCATCGTCTCGTCCATGGGAGCTGACACCCAGGCAGTGGACGGAGCCGTCAGCCCCGAATTTCGCACGTACTTGCGGGAACATGACCCTCACAACGGCCAGGATGAGAACGGCAGCTCTCCCCTGTTCGGGGCCTACCTGCGGGCCAAGGGTGCTGCAGACGAGGCACTTCGTGCGCGCACGACGCTTGACCTCACCATCCTGCGTCCGGGGCTGCTGAACAATGACAATGGCACCGGCCGAATCAGAATGGCGCCATCAGCCGGGGCAGGGAGCATCCCCCGAGAGGACGTAGCTTCGGTCCTGGCGGCCTTGCTTGACGCTCCGGCAACGGCAGGAAAGACAGCAGAAATCATCAGCGGAGGCACACCGATCCCACGGGCCGTCGCCGCCCTTGCGCAGGAGACCGCGCCGTAGGGGGCCTCCTGCTTGCCCCACACGGGCACCTCCTCGTCGCGCCCCGCTCAACGGAAGACAAATGCGCGGCGCGCGGACAGACGACGGACCCCGACGGGCTAAGGCCAGCCGCCGTCATGCAAATGAGGGCCTAGCCTAGTGGGCATGCAGAGGCAGCCACCCTTGCCGTCAGAACGGTCCTTTTGGGCCCGATTCTTTGAGAAACTGCCAGAACAGCCCACCGTGACAACGCCCGCGCACCGGCACACACCGGAGTTTCTGGAAGCCGAACGGGCTCGACTGGCCTCCCAGCCCGGCCTTGGCCTCGCCGGCCTCCTGATGGTGCTTCCGATTGCCGCACTGTTGGCGGTTGGCCTGGGCGACGCAGAAGATTCGGTCGTGGTCTTCTCTCCACTGGTCACCTTTGCTCTGCCCGCGCTAGCAATGATCGCCTTTTGGTGGGAAGACTGGCCGGGGTCAAGTCTGCGTCCCGGGTGGTCAGGGCTCATCGACGCACTGCTCGTGGCAGCGGCGGGCATCGTCCTTGCGGTCATCGGCCAGATCGTGGTCGGGCGCTTCGATGTCCAAGGAATTTTCGACCCTGATCCAGGGCCGGGTCATGCTTCCTTGTTCCCTGCGGCATTACCATTGGGGCTGACAGCATTTACAGCAATGTTGCAACTTACGCTTGTCTGGGAGGGCTGGCCACTGAAACGTCTCCCTCGCCTGCTGGCCGGTCTGATGGCTCTTTCGATCTCCTGGGGCATCGCCCTCCTCGTCCACTACCTGGCTTACGACCTGCCTGCCGAGCCGGGTTCCGGTCTGAACGTGCAAGAAGGATCGTTCTCGGGCGAAGACATTTCAGTGCTCCTCGCCGTATGTGGCTCGTGGCAGGTGTGGATCTTTCTGGTCTGGCGAGGATGGCCCCTTCACGGTTTGCCGAGCCGGTGGCTTCGTATTGTGCTGGGTAACGTTCTGGTGGTCACCGGAACCACACTCGTCTACTTTTTGCTGTCTGAAGCTGCTGGAATGGAAAAGCCCGTAATTTTGGCGGGTTCAGCAGGATTCAGTTCAGCCGGACTTGTGATCGGAATGCTTTTCGAGGGTGCATTTCGATCGCATCTGTCCCGTTCGCAAGAGCGAGTGGTCACTCTTGCGGCGACGGCAGTGCTGGGGATTATCCTGTCCGTCAGCTTGTGTGCATATGCTCGGAATTGGGCCTGGTCAGAAGCCACCGCCGAAGCGTGGGTAGGGCACGTCTGCGTCAACGCCCTGGGGCTTGCCGTCATCCTGCACGTCGCCGTTTTCCACCGATGGCCTCTTGATGACAAGACAACAACTCCAGACAAGTCCGCAGCACGCTAGTGGCACCGCACAACCGGACCGCTCCGACAGCGGCAGGCCATACCGCGACGTCGGTGACGCAGGAGCAATAGTCAAAGACTTGTGGATCGGCAGTTGCTCAGCTTCGAGTTGATTGGAGCCTGGTGGTTTCTCCGACCGCCGAGAGCTCGTCGCTGAGAGGCTCGGCGGCGGCCGGCGAGGTGATGAGCAGGAGTACCGGCATGTCGGGGTGCTCGTCGTCGTAGAGATCGTCTTCCCCGTCGTCTCCGGCAATGGCGTTCGGCTGGACCTGGAGGCGGGTCGTGTCGGCGAGGGTGGTCAGGAAGCAGACGCCGAGGAGGACCAGCACGAACGAGTGCGCCTGGCCGAGCCGCACCTTCAGGTGGACCCCCTCGGGCCATACGTAGACGAAGTCGCGGTCGGACAGGTCCCGGTCCTGGAAGGCGGCGTGGCCTCGCTCCACTGCTTCGTTGTTGCTTGCTCCGTCCACTAGTACCGTCCCGGAGTGTCGGTCTGCTGGATCGGCGCCGGAGCCGCCGTCTTCTTCATCGCTTCCCGCGCCCTCGTGCGAGACGTGCGCCGACTCCTTACCGGGTCGACCACCTGACAAGCAGCGTCGCTACAACCAGCCCCGGCCCGAGCCCAGGTCGGCAGCGGGCCGAGGCCAGAGGGGTCCCACTGACGTCTTGACCGTCCCACTGAAGGCGCCGGCGCAGCCTGCCCTTGACACCGTGCCAAGCTCACCAGACTGCTCCAACGGGTGTTCTCTGTAGCGCGGCTGCTCTTGGACGGCGAGACACCCGGCACTGTCGACGGCAGTGCCCCGTCGAGATCCGCAGCCGGTTCCGGTCGCGCTGGCACCGCGAAACGCAGGGGATCGCTGCGGCCGATGGGGGCCCACATGATCTCGGCATCAGACCAGACCTTCAGAGTCCTACAGACAAGGGGCCCCGGCGGTAGCTCTCCGCGCTCGTCGATGAAAGCCGTGTCGAGTTATCACCCCATGGCCCACTTCGCCGTGTAAGAAGTGACCCGGCACGCGCATTGCTTAGTGAAGGCACCGATACGAGGAGACGGCGCGTGTCACATGATCAACGCTTCCGGGACGTATACGAGGAGTGCTACCCGCGCGTCCTTGCCTACGCCACGAGCATCGTGGGGCGGCAGATGGGGGAGGACATCACCAGTGAGACTTTCACCGTCGCTTGGCGCAGGCACCATGACGTTCCACAAGCCGCACTGCCCTGGCTGCTGGGAGTGGCACGCAACCTGATCCGCGCCGCCCGGCGCCGGGACAGCCAGCAGTATCTTCTGGCTGCCGAGGAAGCCCGGCTCATCGGCCAAGCGGAATCAGCTGATGTTGCGGCGGACGTAAGTGACCGGCAAGCCGCGCTGCAAGCCCTCAGCAGTCTCTCCGAGTCGGATCGAGAACTGCTCACACTGCTTGCCTGGCACGGTCTGACCACCAAGGAAGCCGCACAGGTCCTCGGTTGCACCATCGCGGCGCTGGCAGTACGGGTGCACCGAGCCCGGCGACGCCTGGAGAAGGCCCTTGAAAGAGCATCGGTCCTGCCGGAGACCCCAGTCCTCAACTCATCGGACCGCCGTTTCCCAGACCGCAAAGGGGCACTGACATGACGAACATCGACAAGCTTGAAGACCGTCGGCTGGATGCCCTTCGCCTTCTGGCCGACGCAAGGCCCGATGAACTGGATCCCGAGCGTCTCGGCGGCTTGCCGCGGCAGAACAACGACCTGGCTGTCATCTTGGCCGAAGCCCCGACATGTCGGCCCCATGCACCGACTCCACCGCTGGCACGGGGATGGAAGGTAGTCGGGACGGCTATTGCCCTGGGCGTCATCACTGCCTCCGCCGTGGTCGCGGTTGAGCACAGTGAGCCGGCGAAGAGCCCACCGCTCCGGCAATCCCGGCCTCAGCCGTCTCCGGCAACTGTTACGGACGCGCGCGTCTTGCTGCTGAGTGCGGCAGACCAAGCTGCCGCAGCACCGTCTGCAGGCAAGTACTGGCGAACCGACACGCGGTCAGAGACCGTGGAGATCGCTGAAGCGGCCGGAAGCCTGTTCGCCGTCACCAGGACCTCGTCAGCACAATGGTCGGTTGGCGTGGACAGTCAGGCGCATAGCCTCCTGGTTACCGGACTCGATTCGATGACGAGGCCTCGCACGGATGCGGACGCCGCTGTGTGGCGCAGCGCGGGGGCACCCGCCTCAGTGAAGTCCGCCGAGCCATTGGGCGGGGGAGACGCATGGCGCTCCATCACGATGGGGGTTCGGCAGCCAACGGTCATGCGGACCAACATCGGTGACAAGATCTACGCCCTTGGCGCGCGCAACCTGACCTATGCCGAGCTACGCGGGCTGTCCTCCGACAAGGACACGTTGTTGCGCCTGCTGAAAGGGCTTCACCCAGGCGCCGAGAGCGAGAGGCACCGTTCAGCGTCGCTTCTGCGTGCAACGGCCGACCTGGTTGCGATGCCAGTGACGTCAAAGGTCCGAGCTGCCGCATACCGGCTGATGGCGGATCTGCCAGGTGTACAGGTGCGAACCGGCGCCCGCGATCCCCTGGGGCGACCGGGCGTCAGTGTGATGTCGCCCCTCGTGAGCCAGACCTTCCTGGGCGGGGTACGCCAGCGACTTGTCGTAGACCCGGCCTCCGGGGAACTGCTGGCTGACCAAACGCTCCTCGTCGAGCCGTCCGTAAAGGCCCAGAGGGTCGGGCTCAAGAAGGGGATGACGGTGAACTACTCCGTGACTGAACGAATGTCCTGGTCCGCCGAACGGGCCGAAGGGACCCTAAGAGGCGCATCAAAGGGGTCGCCTGACGCAGGTGCCTCGCCGCCTCGGTGGCATTGACTGAGAAAATCGCGCTAGGCCGGTTCGTTTGGATCCCTTCCGGTGGCCGAGGTTGTCCTTGAGGCTGTCCGTTATGAGAAGACCGCGACCATCTACCTGGTCGGACTCCGCATCGCGGGCATCTTCCTCTGGTCAGCGCGGTGATCCAAACGAAACTGCCTAGCCCAGCACCCGACAGGCGGATCTACCGGGATCACGGCAGGGAACAGCGCTGCCGTGATCCCGTCATGCGAGGCACCGGGCATCCTGGGGATGCCCGGCATGCCGCCTTGATAGCGTGCAGGAGAGAGTTGATCAGCGCGTCGAGCGTGGCCTCCCGGGCACCGGCACCCCATCCTCTGTCACGTACTTCTTACCGTCGTCGTACTTGGTGATGGTGAAGGAGTCCAGGACGTCGCCGACTTTCTTGTCCGTCGTCGAGCGGTCGTCCCACTTGGCTGCTATCACAGCCTCGTAGCGCAGTTGGTTCTTGCTGACCTTGATGCCTTGGAAGGTAGAGGTGTGTCCGGCGCGCACGACCTCAGTCGCGCCGTTGCGTTTCCAGACGCTTTCGTTCTCAGGGGCCAGCTCGTAGTACTTCGGTCCGGAGACTGCGACGGTGTAGACCGGCCCAGTGGTCAGGCCCGGGGTGTCGGTGGCGTCGGCATCGACGTACCCGCGGGAGTACACATGATCGTGGCCCATGAGGACCAAGTCGATGTCGTTGCGCTGAAAGACCGGCAGCCAGGCGTCCCGGACAGGCTTCTCGTCCCGTCCCTCAGCGGCCGAGAACACCGGCTGGTGGAAGACCGCTACAGCCCACTTGTTCGGATTGTTCCTCAGGGCATGGTCCAGCCAGCGTCCCTGGAGATCGAGCCACAGCTTCTCCGGATCGGGACAGTCCTGACTGCACGCCGGCAGCCATGGAGGTGTCATCATCGAACGGGCGTCACCGGTGCTGGCGTTGAGAGTGAGGAACCTGACGCCCTGGTAGTCCGTGTAATAGGCGGTCTCAGTGATGACCTTGGCCATATGCGCCTCGTACACTGCGCGTTGCCGCTCGGCCGGTGTCGTGCCTGCAATGCCATCCGCTCGTGGACCGTTGGCCGGGAACTCGAACGTTGACTTCCAGGTGCGTAGGAAGGTGTCGCCGGAGTACTCGTGATTGCCTGGGGCGGCGATGACGTTGCTGGTCTGGCTGTAGCCGTTCATGGCTCCGAACCAGTCCCGCCATTCGCTGTCGTTCCCGCTGGTGTTGACCAGGTCGCCAGCGTTGACGCTACCAGCAGCATCGGGGTACCGCTCGTACGCCTGCTTCACCACCGGAGCCCATCGCGATGCCAGGTCGTTCTGAGCATCGCCGAAGTACAGGAAGGTGAAGTCTTCGCCGGGGCGTTCTGCACTGGTGAAGGAGTAGGTCGGACTGAACAGCCTGCCAGTACCGACTTGGTACTCGTACGTGGTGCCCGGCCGCAGATCGTTCATCACAGCGGAGTGCGTACGGGTCGGGATACCGGCACTGACGAGTTCGTCATTGGAGCGGGCCTTGCCTGTACGCCAGCTCTGATCGCCGACCTTGCGGAAGCGTACTTCGCCCGCTGTGACAGCGGCGGCGGTGCGCCAGGTGACGGCCTGCGAGGAGTGCGGTGTTCCAGTTGGTGTGAGCACGGTCCGCTCCGGGACTGCTCCGGGTACTTCCATGCCTTGCTTGGTCGTCAGCGCCACATCGAAGATGTGCATGATGCCGCGGTCCGTGCTGCGGGGCAGGACGACCGAGGCGACTCGCTTGGTCGGGTCGAGCTGCCGGGGGACGGTACCGAAGACTTTGGTCTCGACGGTGTCGCTGCCGCCGGCGGCGCGGTTGCGGCCGACGGTGGTTATCAGCGGGGTGTTGCCGAACTGGTAGGTGGTTCCGGGGGTCCAGTCGGTGAACTGAACGCCCACTTCCTGAGTGGACCCGTCGGTGTACTCGACGATAGCGCTGCCCTGGGAGGGCCCGTTGGTGGCGAGGCCGAGGAAAGAGACGCCGGTGGCCCGGACGTCGCCCATGTCGATCCGCTGGCCGTGCGGGATCCAGTTGTCGGGCTGTCCCTGCTCACTCTTCGGCCACGTGAACGTGACTCCGGTATCGCCGTGGGGGATGCGGCCCCCAGGGGCCGCGCCGGCTGCGGCCAGGCGCTCGCGGGAGAGGGAGTTGTCACTTACGTCCAGCGACCCGGTGTTGCCGGCCCCGTCCGGTGTCGTGCCCACATTGTTCCGAGCGTTGCTGCCGTCGGTGTGCGACGGCGGGACGTCTGACGCCCGAGCGCCCCAGGTGCCCTGCCGTGTGGACGTGGTCAGGCGGATGTCGCCGCCCTTGCGAGTGAAGTCCTCGTTCAGCCACGAGCGTGTGGTGGAGCGCCCGTCGATCTTCATCTCCGTGACATACGGCTTGGTGGAAGCTCCTTCAGCGTTGATCACGATGCGGCGGCGGCTGTCAGCGCTGTCAATGACGACGCGGTCGAACCGCGGGCCGCTGACGACCAGGTCTGCTGTGCCGGGGATGGCGGGATAGAGGCCGACGTTGGCCCAGACGTACCAGGAGCTGAGCGACCCGAGGTCGTCGTTGCCGGGCAGGCCGGAGGGCGTCGTGTTGTACATCTCAGTGGAGGCGCGGTTCAGGGCCTCACGGGCCTTGTTCGGCTGACGGAGCCAGTGGTACACGTAAGGGGCGCCGAAGCTGGGCTGGTTGCTGAGATATGCGCCGCGTGTGTTGTAGACGCCGGCGTCAAGCGCGCTGAGGTGTTCGTCCAGTGCGAGCGTCGAGATGTCCAGGCCACCGCGCTGGTCGATGAGCGTGCCGACGTTGTGCGGGACCATCCACCCGTACTGCCAGCCTGTGGCCTGCTCGAACTGGTCACCGCGCTCGGCGAGGTTGAACCCCCGGTCGAAGCCGTTGCGGTCTCGAGGACGGATATGACGGCTGACCTCGTCGAAGACGTTCTGCCAGTTCTGCGCGCGGGCCATGAAACGGTCGTAGGCCGTCCTGTCGCCCAGGCGCTTGGCGAGCTGGGCGATACCGAAGTCGTTGACCGCGTATTCAAGCGTCTTCGAGGTGGCGGCGTCGGCCTTGCGGTTCTCGATGAAGCCGACGCTCATGTACTGGTAGCCGTGACGGCGCAGGGTTTGGTCGGCGGGCAGGGTCTGGGTGGCCTTCATCGACTCCAGGGCCGCCCGGCGGTCGTAGTCGGTGCTGCCGAAGGCGTCCACGGAGGACAGCAGGGACTGCAGGGAGTCACCGCTCATCTTCTGCTGAAGCTGGTTCAGGTGTGGCCAGTTAGGCCATTTGCCGCTTTGCTTCACCATGTCGGTGATCGACTGGTTGATGTCGCTGCCGACCTTCGGGAAGAGCAGCGCGACGAGCTGCGCCTGGCTGCGGTAGGAGTCCCAGCCGGCGTAGGTGACGTAGTGGTGACGCCCCTTGGCGACTTTGTGGACCTTGCCGTCGTACCCCGGGTATTCACCGCTGACGTCATCGAAGGTGTTGGGGTGCAGCAGCGCGTGGTAGAGGGCGGTGTAGAACTTGGTCCGCTAGTCCTTGGTGCCGCCGTCGATCCGGACGGTGTCCAGGGCGGCACGCCATGCGTCCTCGGCATCTTCGCGGACGTTGTCGAAGTCGTCGCGTGAAGAGACTTCGTGGGCGGCGTTCTGGGCGGCGCCCGCGATGCTGACGTAGCTGAGGCCGACCTTGGAGGTGACCTTGGCGCCCTTGTCGAAGACGAGATACGCGCCGGCGCCGTGCTTGGCCTCTGCGGCCCGCGCGGTGGCAGAGCCGGGGGTGACGTTGCCGCCTTCCCAGGTTCCGTGCGAGCGGATCGGCTTGTCGAACGTGGCTGAGAAGTACGCGCGGTAGCGTCCGCCCTCGTCACAGATGGATGCTGCCTCGACCCAGCCCTCAACCGTGTTGCTGCTGCGGACGGTCACTTCGCTGCCGAAGACCCGGTTGTTGGAGCCGGCGACATCGAGGATCAGGGTGGAGCTGTCCGCCTTGGGGAAATCGAAGCTGCTGACCGCGGTGCGTGTGCTGGCGGTCAACTCCGTAGTGACATCGTTGTCAGTCGTTACGGAGTAGTACCCGGGCGCCGCCTGCTCATGGGAGTGGTCGAAGCCGAGGTAGTAGTCGGAGATGCTGCCTGCGGGACTGGTCGGCAGCGCGCCGCCGGGCAGCGGTCCGGTGTACGGCACGAGGGGGAAGTCGAAACCGCTGAAGCGGCCCTCGCAGCCCGTGCCGGACAGGCGCGTCATACCGAAACCGCGGAGCTTGTCGGCGGTGTACTCGTACCCGCCCTTCTGGTCGCCGTCGGAGGACCGCAAGGTGGCAGGACTCGACTGCACCATGCCGAAGGGAGCGGTGGCCCCGGGCCAGGTGTTGCCGTAGGCGCTGTTGCCCTTGTTCTGCGAGGGGTCCAGGCGGGTTCCGATGAAGGGATCGACTGCATCGAACGCGCTGAGCCGGGAGGTTGCTTCAGCGCTGTCTGTGACGGGCGGAACGAACGCGAGGGAAGCGAGGGCGAGGGTGACCGCAGCGAATCTGCGTCCGTTTGCCCGAGGGAAGGGGGCGCGCTTGCGGAGCGAGCGCCCGTGTGATGTCCACATCTGGGATGCGGCGCCTTTCGATGAATGACCATGCGCAGCGAATGCGACGCTATGACTGGCTCACGCTTACGGCAGACATTTTCCATGGCCGGGCGATCATGCGACAGCTTGGTGAACAGAGACTGAAGAGAGCAGAGAGTCAGTTGCTCGCTCGGCTGCTGAGGTGGACCGACCGACGGCTGTCGCATCAGCGCAATCGAAGGCCTTGAGGCGAACAGGCTACACGCACGTGCCATGTTGAATGAAGAAACACCTGTTTGCCCCCCCACTGGGCAAAGCGCAATCACCTCGTACATGCGGCGTATTCTCTGCGCATGCGTACCTATCGGACAGCGAAGGCGGCTTCCCAACCGGGCGTCAACGCCGCTACCGCCAGGGCGTCTGCTCGACGGGCAGACTCGCTGCTGAACGCGACGAGTTCCGTCACCGGACCGCCCGTGGCACGTCTTTGCGGTGGACGCCCGAGACCAGCGTGGGATCGAGCGGGGCCTTTCGCTTACTCGGCCCGTAACGACCCTCACAAACGTGCCGGCCCACGTCGTGCCCAGGCCGGGCCACCGCTGTGCTGGGCCAGCCAGCGCACCCGGCTAGAAGTCGGACCAAGTCCCACGTAGCGGGTTATCTCAAGAGAGAGGAACCGTGATGACCCCTTCCATCCGCAGGGTGCTTCACGTGAACGCCGCAGGCGTCGCTGCTCTGATGGCTCTGAGCGCGTGCTCTTCCTCCGACCGGGAGTCCAGCGCCTCCTCCCCAGCCAGCGGTTCGGGCGACGTGTCGGGAACAATGAACGTTTTTGCCGCGGCCTCACTGACGGAGAGCTTCACGGCTCTGGGCGATCGGTTCGAAAAGCAGCACCCCGGCACGAAGGTCGTCTTCAACTTCGGGGGCAGTGACTCGCTCGCCGCAGGCATCACCAGTGGCGCGCCGGCCGACGTCTTTGCCTCTGCCAGCTCCAAGACGATGAGGACCGTTACCGACGCCGGGGACGCTGCGGGTACACCAGTCACCTTCGTCCGAAACGAATTGGAGATCGCCGCCCTCCCCGGCAACCCGGCCAACTTCGACTCCTTGAAGAGCCTCACCTCCCCAGAGGTGAAGGTGGTGCTGTGCGACAAGACGGTGCCATGCGGCGCCGCCACCCAAAAGGCCCTGAGTGCCCCCGGCCTCCTCCTCACCCCGGTCTCCTACGAAGAGGACGTCAAATCCGCCCTCAACAAGGTGGTGCTCAAGGAGGCCGACGCCACCGTCGTCTACAGGACTGACGTGCAGGCGGCCGGTGAGAAAGTGGAGGGCGTGGACTTCCCCGAGGCGGCCGATGCCATCAACGACTACCCGATCACTCTGCTCAACGACGCACCCAACCCCGCGGCGGGCCGCGCCTTCATCGAGCTGGTGCGGTCGCCCGAAGGCCGGAAGGTGTTGACCGAGTCGGGGTTCACCGCGCCGTGACACTGCCGTACAAGCCCGCCGCCGAGAGCCGCCTCCGCAGGAACGGGCCGCGGCTGCGCCACACTCTGCCTCCGCTGCCGCTTCTCGTGCCCGCCCTGGTCGGACTGACGTTTCTGCTGCTCCCGCTGGTCGCACTGTTCATCCGTGCGCCTTGGACGAGCATGCCCCAACTGCTGACCACCCCGGAGGTATGGGAGGCGCTGCGGCTCTCGTTGATCTGCGCGACGACGGCGACGGTGGTGAGCATGGTGGTCGGTGTCCCGCTGGCCTGGCTGCTGGCCCGAGTCAATTTTCCGGGCCGGGGTCTAGTCCGGGCTCTGGTGACACTGCCGCTGGTACTGCCACCGGTCGTCGGCGGTGTCGCCCTGCTGATGGCACTGGGCCGCACCGGCGTCGTAGGCCAGTGGCTCGATGCTTGGTTCGGCATTACGCTGCCGTTCACCACCACAGGTGTCGTCCTGGCCGAAGCGTTCGTGGCGATGCCATTCCTCGTCATCAGCGTCGAGGGCACGCTCCGCGCCGCCGACCCGCGCTACGAGGAGGCCGCCACGACACTCGGCGCCTCCCGCTTCACCGCGTTCCGGCGGGTGACTCTGCCGCTGATCGCGCCGGGCGTCGCCGCCGGCGCTGTCCTGGCCTGGGCCCGAGCACTGGGTGAGTTCGGGGCGACGATCACATTTGCCGGGAACTTCCCGGGCCGCACCCAGACCATGCCCCTTGCTGTTTACCTCGCGATGCAGAGCGACCCGGAGGCGGCCGTTGCCGTCAGCCTGGTACTGCTAGCTGTGTCCATTGCCGTACTCGCCGGACTACGTGACCGCTGGATGACCACTTCATGACCGGCACCGAGAAGATCGCCAAGAGCAGGGACGCGAACGCCGGACGGCAGGGGCTCGACGCCCGGCTCGTGGTCGAGCGCGGCGCATTTCGCCTCGACGTGACACTGACTGCCTTGCCTGGGGATGTCATCGCCCTGCTTGGCCCCAACGGCGCTGGCAAGACCACCGCTTTGCGGGCCCTCGCCGGTCTCCTCCCGCTCTCAGACGGCCATCTCTCCCTTGATGGGAGCGAGTTGCATCGTATGCGGCCAGAGATGCGGCCGGTCGGGGTTGTCTTCCAGGACTACCTTCTCTTCCCTCACCTCACCGCACTGGACAATGTCGCCTTTGGTCTTCGCTGCCGAGGCATGGCCAAGTCGAAAGCCCGCGTTGTGGCCGCCGACTGGCTGGACCGCCTGGGGCTCACCGAGCACGCCGGAGCGAAGCCACGCCGGCTTTCCGGTGGCCAGGCCCAGCGCGTCGCCCTCGCCCGGGCGCTTGCCACCGACCCGCGACTCCTGCTCCTCGACGAACCCCTCGCCGCTTTGGACGCCCGCACCCGGCTTGAGGTCCGCGCCCAGCTCCGCCACCACTTGGCCGACTTTGAGGCCGTCGCCGTGCTCGTCACCCACGATCCGTTGGAGGCGATGGTCCTCGCCGAGCACCTCGTCGTTGTCGAGGAAGGCCGTGTCGTCCAGCAGGGCAGCCCCTCCCACATCGCCCGTCACCCACGCACCGACTACATCGCACACTTGGTCGGCCTCAACCTCTACCAGGGGCAAGCGAAAGGCCACACGGTACGGCTCGACGAGGGCCCCCTGATCACAACCTCCGAAGAGTTGACCGGGCCGGTGTTCGTCGCCTTCCCTCCCAGCGCGGTCACGTTGCACGCCGACCGCCCCACCAGCTCTAGCGCCCGCAACGCCTGGCGATGCGAAGTAGCCGGCCTGCAGAGCCACGGAGACCAGATCCGCGTCGACCTCACAGGCGAACTCCCACTTGCCGCCGACCTGACCCCCATCGCCGCCGCCGAACTGCGCCTGCACGCCGGCGCCGCAGTCTGGGCGACGGTCAAGGCCACACAGACCCACGTTTACCAAAGCTGACGAGACGAGCCCAGGCAGGGCCTGACTGACTCAGCGATGCAGCCCGCAGCAGCTGACCCCATGCCTCCACCAGCGCGGTCGTCGATCTGCTCGCCGCACGGGCACCAGGACTGCTGACGACTCTGCGCAAGCATGATCCCGACGGCACCCTCGCCGAGTGCGACCGGGTCGGCGACGGCCGGGCCGACTACTCCCACAAACACCGCAGCACGGTGTGAACGTGCAGTTCATCTGCGATCCCGCCTGCCGGCTGCTGTGGCTCTCGCACGCCCTGCCGGGCCGCACCCGCGACCTGACCGCCGCCCGCACCGACCGGATCATCCGGCTCTGCGAGTGTCAGGGCCTTCCCGTCGTGGCCGATCTCGCCTACCAGGGCGCCGGAGCTGGCTGACCACCGGCATCAAAGGCAGCCGCTCCCGGAACTGACGCCCGCCGAGGAGACCCGCAACCGAGCTCAATTCGGCGCGCTCTGAGCCGAGGCAGCCCCTGGAGACCGCGTGGGCCGGTTGTCGCTGTCCTCGCGGCTGCAGGCGGCAGTGGCCGGGCTCGCCAAGGTCTAACAACGTCAAGCGCCTTGAATGACGCGATCAGATGCCAGGAAGTATGATTTGCGATAACTAAATGTGTGATGCAGTCAGTTGCAATTGGTTAGTTTTGCTAGATTAGTGGCCTGAACAGTGCCTAGGAGGGTGAGTGAGCCAGGGGAAAGCGCAGGGTTCGACGAGCGTGACTGAGGCACGGAATGAGCTCTTCTCGCTGGTGAAGCGCACCGAGGTGGAGGGGCGTACGACGCTGATCCACAAGCACCGTGAGCGTGCGCTGCTGGCTCCCCTCGACCGGCTTCCGGCCGCACGGAAGGCGGACGCGTTCCCCTCCCACGCGCTGAGTGCGGCGCAGAAGGACTTCGGGGAACTCCTCACCCTGGCCGCTCAGGGCCAGCCGCAGGTGCTCCGCCGCGGCCGTACCCCAGTCGCTGTGCTCCTCCCTGTCGACGCCGCATCAGGCGTCGTGTTGTCCGACACCGCCGCGCACCCCACCAGCGCGGCATCCGCAGGAGGTGCGGTGAACAGCCCACAGGACCAGGACAGTGGCCGCGCACCGCGCAGGCTCGCCACGCTCGGCGATGCCATCGGCGCCGCGCTCGCCTCCGGCCCGGCCGGCGGACCCACATTTGGACTGGCCGGCCTGGACGCTGCAACGGGAGGCCTGCAGCCCGGACGGCTGACACTCGTAGCGGCCGCACCGAACGTCGGCGGGAGCCTGCTCGGCCTGGCCGCCGCACGGCAGACCGCGCTCGTGGACAACCAGCGCGTCCTGTACGCGGCTTCGGGCCCCAACCAGTCCGACGTCATGCGCCGCATCATCTCCGCGGAGACCGGGGGTGACTACCCGCGCCTGAAACAAGGCCGCCTCACCCAGCACGAGCAGAAGCTGGCGCAGGAGCTCGTGCAGGCGCCGCTGCTGATCGACGACGGCAGCGACCTGACCGCTGAGGCGATCGCGGAAACCGCCCCCTACGTCCAAGACCTGGCCCTGGTCGTCGTAGACCGCCTGCAGGCCTCACACAACGCCCGCCTGCCCCTCTCGGGTGACCGTCTCCCCGCCGCCTCTCAGACCTTGGCCGCCCTCGCGCGGACCGTGCAGGTACCGGTGCTCGCGATCGTGGACAGCGACGACCCCGCGCTCCTCGCGCTCCTGGACGCCGACGTCCTCCTGACGCTCACGCCGACCGAGGATCCTGCCAAGGTCCACGTGAGCGTCACCGAGCGCGACTTCGGCATGATCGCGTCTGCCTGCCTGAGCCCTGATCTGCTGCACGCCCGGTTCCTCGACGCCGACGCACCCGCCGCCGTCCCCGCGGACAGCGCACACCCAGTGGAGGGTCTGGGCAGCGCGGTGGAGAGGGAAGTGGCCGAGGCGGCACTCGCCTACACCTCCGGCGCCCACCAGGGACTGCCGGCCGCCCTCACGCACGTGCTGTCCGCGCTGCGCACCGCGCTGGCCGCGGGCGACCCCAAGGCCCTGGCCGAACTCGGGCCGTCCCTGGCGCAGGCAGCCGCAGCCCCGCCGCAGATGCCCGAGACCCCCGAAGGCCGCCGCCTCGCCGCAGCGCTGGCTGCCTACGCCGCCGTCGAGACCGCCGGCACCCGAGAACAGGGCGTCGCCGTGAACCCGTCCGCGGGCAGCACCAACGACGTGGAGGACGAGGCCGGCTCGGAGACGGACGTGGAGATCCAGCCAGGAGACGAGGAGGACGAGCCGGAAGGCGCCGTCTTCCCCGCACTGAAACTCCTCAAGGACGCCGTCACCCGCTCGAAGATGCACCCGATCAAGGTCATCCGCATCGAGGACCGGGCCAGCGGCCCCTGGCCCCTGATCAGCGAGCACATGGACGGCGAACCACGCTGGACCCATCCCGACGTCACCAGCACGCGGGTACCCTTCACCCGCGGCAACGGCAAGCGGGTCCGCCGGGACCAGCTACAAGTGCCTGCCTCCTACGGCGACGGCCTCCTGTGCCTGATCGACCGCAACGGCAGCTACCCGTCGGCCTGCTCGGCCGTACCCCTGGCGCCGAACAAACTGCTGCACACCGGCCGGCTCGAGGCGTTCGACAAGAGCCAGGCCGGCATCTACCTCATCGACATCCCCCAGTGGACCCGCACCGACATGCCGCACCCGCTGGGGCGGATCACCGACCGGCCCGACAAACACGGCCGCGTGTGGGTCACCACCCCGCACCTCAAGCAGCTCGCCAGACTCACCCGCGACGGACACCTCGCCGCCATGCCACGCATCCACGACTCCTGGACGGGCAAAGCCAACGAGTCCCTGTTCAAGCCCTTCTACGAAGCTTCCCGCAAGGCACGTACCGAACTCGTCGAGACCGGCGGCGAACCGTACAAGACGTACAAGACGCGGCTGTCCATCGCCCTGCGTCTCCTGTGGCCCAAGCGCCCCGAACAGCGCTCCCCGTTCTGGCGGCCGGACTGGCGCATGAGCATGGTCGCCGAGGCATCCGTGCGCCACTGGACCGTCGCCTTCAAGGCCGTCCAGGAAGGCCACACCCTCCTCGCCCTGCGCAACGTCGACGCCGCCGTCTTCTGGACCCCCGACGACACACCGCCCACCACCTACCGCATCGGAACCGGCTTCGGCGAAGTCAAGGCCAAGTTCATCCAGCCCGGCGAGATCATCCCCGAAGGTGACGACTGATGGCCGGCCCCACCGGCCGCGGCCAATCCCTCGGCAGCGCCCTCAACGACCTCCTGCGCGCCCAGGTCACCCCCCGCCACCGCCTGACCTCCTACAACGCCAAGCACTGGCACGCCCAGCTCTCCCAGCTCACCGCAACCCATCGCGGACATCAGGCCCTGGCGGACGCCGGCCTCGACGTGACCGCCAAGACCCTCCTCAACTGGCTCTCCGACCCCGAGTACAGCGTCCGCCGCAGCTACCGCGACCTCATCCACACCGCATACGAGAACGTAGCCGTCGTCCCCGCCGACCCCATCCCCGACCACATCAAGAACGGCCAGTACGAGATCAGCGGCTATGTCACCACCGGCACCGACCGCCGCGAACGCGGAACACCCCACGCCGCGCCCCTGCGCATCGACGGAAGCAGGGGCGACTGGGGCCCGATCGAGGCGCTCTGGATGACCGGCGAGCTCACCGACGACGAGTTCGAGGACCAGTTCATCGACGACGTCATCGTGCAGGACATCGGCGAAGGCACCGACGGATGGGAATTCGACGGAGGCCTCTACTCCGTTGAACTCAGGTAGCACACGCCAGGAAACCGGCTTCAGATGCGCCTCAACGTCGGAAGACCGGGGAAGAACCAGGGGAGGGGAGTCATGCCATGTCGGCGACCCATCTTGGTCCGAGCTCTGAGGCGCCTATTAGGTCCTGGGCCGCCCGCGGCACGCATGGGCGGCGCTCACCGTGTTGCTGTTGTTGACCCTGGCGGTCGGCGCTCAGCGGGCCATGGTCGCCGACGCGCTGGCGGGCGCCCTGTCCCCCTCCTGCTTCCCCAATCTGGTCGCCGACCCGGCAGAGCAGGCCGACGGACTGCAGCAGGCCGACGGGCTGCGCTTCCAGCGCGTACACACGCTTGGCGTGAGTGCTGGCCAGCTCGGTCGTTGGTGCGGTCATGGTGGGGGCCTTGCTGATGTCAGGCAGTGGGCGGGCGAACTCGAGGCGATGCATGAGCGGTTCGGGCGCTGGCTTCAACCGGGAGGAAGCGCGTCAGTCGGCGCTTGAGGGCCCGGGGCAGTGCGCTGCATTGCTCGTGCGGAGATTTCAGGTTTCGAGTTCGACGATTGAGAGTTGTCCCGCAATGCTCAGTTGCGTGCAAACAAGGCGGATAATCTGCTGGCGGCGGGGGCGGGCGGCCCCGCCTATGCTTCGGCCATGCAGCAGCCTCGATCCATAGCAATGACCGACAATGACCTGGTTGCGGCGTTCCCACACCAGCTTGCCGATGATGTTCACACGGTCTTGGCGGCCATGCCGCAGGCCCGGATTGCACCAGTGTCGCCGTTCTCGGTGCACGTAGGCGATGAAGCCGTGGCCATTCCGTATCGGATCTATCAGGATGAGCTGCCCGTCGACGTGATGCGCTCGTTGACGGGGGTGCAGCAGACGATCCTGCACTGCCTGTACTCACGGCATAGCGACGGGCTGGTCCGCCAGCGTCACCTGGAGCAGATCACCAGTTCCGACGAACCGTGGGTGGTGCCGTTCGTGATGCAGTTGGCCGGCGAGTACGTCTTGGAGATCCTGGAGTCCATCCAGCACGGCCTTTCCGATCTGCCCTCCAAGCGGTCTGCCCAGCGGCTGGCATACGGGGACTTTATCGCTCGGAATTCGGGGTTTTTCGCGCGGACTGAGCGCCGGGTGGTGAGCTACTGGTCCTGCTACTACCGGTGGAAGTTCCCCGTGTTCGGCACATACCCGGGCTGTCATGTGCTGGATCTGCTGCGGGCCGCCGCAATCGACCGCACGGGGAGGCCATGGCCCCGCCACACGCCCGCGGGCTAACGGCGGGGACTGGTCTGTGAGATGAACACCGTCGCCGTCACCCGGTGAGTGCGAGGTTGTGCAGGTGGGCGATGCCGAGCACGGCGTGGTGGACGCCGTCGCCTTTCAGTCGGCAGTCGCGAAGGGTCTTCCACGTCTTCATGCGGGCGAAGACGTGCTCGACACGGGCCAGGACCTGCTTGTGGGACTTGTTGTGCGCCTGCTTCCAGGCGGGCAGTTCCTCGCTCCTCCTGTGGTGGCGATGTGGGATGACCAGCCCTGTTCCCTGGTAGCTGCCGTCGGCGATGGTGGTCGTGGTGCCGACGGCGGTCTTGGCGCCGGACTCGCGCCAGGCTTGGCAGTCGTTGCGGTTGCCGGGCAAGGGCTGGCCGACCACTACGATCAGGCGGGTGTCGGCGTCGATGACCACCTGATGATTGGTGGAGTAGCGATAGTTCTTCGACTGCTCTGCGATCTTGTGGTCGCGGGTGGGCACCAACGTGCCGTCGACGATGAGAACCGTATCCCTTCGGAACCGCTTCCTGGATTGCAGGGCCAGTAACGGACCAGTGCGGTCGATGATGCGATCGGCCGCTGACTTCGAGATCCCAAACAGTGGGGCAAGTTGGCGCAGGGTCAGGTTGGTGCGCCAGTACGCCGTGACCAGCAGCACTCGATCCTCCAGCGGCAGGCTCTACGGCCGACCGCGGCGGCATACGTCGCCGCCCGCGCGCCGCAACTGACGCATCAGCTTGGCAAACACCCGCGGGCTTACAACGGCTAACACAATGAGGTGGATGAGTCCTGGTTGCCGTGTCCGGCACGGGAGTTGAGCGTTTGTTCGGTGTGGGGACGTCGCCGTGGA
>NZ_JBIDAU010000018.1:0-101057 GCF_043202655.1 Streptomyces sp. NPDC048171 | reverse complement strand
GCGGAAACCGCAACGACGTCACCCAGCTCGAGCCGCTGCTCGACAAGATTCCCGCCGTCGCGGGCCAGGCCGGCAGACCCCGCCGTCGCCCCGACACACTGCTGGCCGACCGCGGCTACGACCACGACAAGTACCGCCGCCTGCTCTGGCAGCGCGGGATCCGCCCCGTGATCGCCAGACGGGGCGAGCCGCACGGCACCGGCCTGGGTATCTTCCGCTACGTCGTCGAGCGCACGATCGCCTGGCTGCACGGCTTTCGCCGCCTGCGCATCCGTTGGGAACGACGCGACGACATCCACGAGGCCTTCCTCGGCCTCGCCGTCTGCCTGATCACCCACCGCCACGTTCGACGCCTTTGTTAGGACCTCTAAGACGGTCAGGCCCGAGCCGATCGACACTGAGTGCATGCTGCCGCCCGCAGTGGTGTCGTAGTCCTGTGCGGGCGCCGAGCCGGCAAGCAGCTCGAGGTCGTACTCCTCGCCGTACTCGCCGATGTACCGGCGGATCGCCTTACCGCGCCGCATCGCGAGAGGAAGGTGCTTGTCCGGTCGGCGGCCGTCGGTTGAGGCGCTCGATGTTTGCGGCGATGGCCGTGAACACATGCTGCAGGTGGGCCTTTTGCTGTCCCCGATAGCGCGGCAGCGGCGCATGCCGTGTCCGTGGGACGGACGCGCCGGGTGACGGCTGGTTGTCGAGCTTGTGGCCCGAGCTCAGGTCGGTGGGGTGAAGCTCACCGGTGAGGGCAGCCTGTGACCGGGTGAATGCCGTGCCGTCCTCGTACCCCGCTGGACCGTGTCCTATTGGGACGAAGCCGGGAACCGCTGGGTGACTCCGGTCGGCCAGGTCTCCGTATACATCGGCCGCTCACGCGCGACGACTGAGGGGCCAGGTCATCTCTCCTCGATCAGTGGGTGACGACAGCGAAGAGCCTCACTGATGTGGACGTAAGGTATGGCTGTGGGAGGCTTACAGTCGGGGGTGGGCTTGTCTCTTCGGTTGGTTGAGGCGGCGTTGGATGAAATAGCGGCGTCCGTGAGGTTGAGGGCGTTGCCCGAGCCGTCGTCCCATACGGCGCTGGTTGTGTCTGGGGTCGATTCGCCGGAAGTTGCGAGGAGTCTCGGCAGGGTGCTGGTGGGCCTGCTCCTCGGCGCGGTGAGATGCAATGTCAGTATTGCAGCCGCTCTTCTCGTAGGCGGGGCGGACGATCGGGAACAGCTTGCGGGCGACGTGATTGACCTGATCGGGGCAAACAACTCATTCGTCACTGACGGCGAGATCCTCTTCCGTGACACGAAAAGGAACGCATGGCTTGCTGAGGGTCTGCTCCATGTTCTCCTGGTATTGCAGAACCGAGATCCCGGAGAGCTTCTTGGTGGGCGTATTCACGCGCTGCGTCAGATGCATCCCATTCCGACCCAGCAGGGTTTCGATGCCGTTGCTCTTTACGTGCATGGGGATGTGCTGTCGCTAGCGATAGGGGAGAGTAAAGCGTCCCGTCTCGATGGCAGCGGGCAGTTGACCCAAGCAGCAAAGATATTCAAGAGCCTTGATTCGGGGGATCATCTGCGTCACTTGAGGCAAGAGCTCATGGCGCTGGAAGGATACCTTTCACCCGACCTCGCCGGGCAAGTGGCCAATTCAGTTTTGAAGCAACGGTGTTACGTTCCATCTATCGTTCATGAATCTCCCTTCGATGCAAGGAGGGACCGTGTCACTCTGAAAGAATTGACTCCTCCGCGCGACCACAAGCGGCTTTTGATAATCCGTCTGCAAGACTTTCATGGATTCTTTGATTCTGTCGCTGATGCCATGCGGGAAGCCGTAGCGGAGATTGTGGTGTGACGTGTTTAATCGCGGGATAGACGAACTGCTTCAAGAGCTGCCGCGAATCGGCGAGTTCGATGGAAGGGACATCAGGCGCATGCTGACTCGCGCCTGGGTGGATATCATGGAGTGGCGGGATCTGGCGCCGAGCGTGGGAAGTGCGGAGCGCTTGGGTGTGCCCGAGACGCCAGTCATCATGGCAGGCTGGACATCACCCAGAGCTGCGCTGCGCAGACTGGCCACGGCATTGGAAGTGCACGCCGTCCTGGTACCCGGATTGCCCGCGGTCACCATCCAGGCATGCGCCTTTGTTGCGGCAGAGGCGTTGTCGATATGCAATGAGCAACCGGATCCAGAACTCTCCTTGAACTCTGCCTCTCCGCTCGGATCGGCCAGAAGATACGAGCACTTGGAAGCCGGGCTGCTGTATCGCATCGCTGGTTATGATGCGAATGCAGCGCGATGTGGGGACGAAATCGGTGAGCTCGACACGCCGATGGATGCTGAGTCCCCGGCATCCGAGTGGGCTATGGAAACCTTTCGCGAGTTGTTGCTGGCTCAGGCCAATCCCGATCTTGTCGATGCTCCACCAGTGCCTAGTCGTAGTGAGCACCTGGACGTCCGTGTCCGGCATGCACTCTGGCGGAAGATGGGCCAGGCGGCACGCCGTCACACGCAGTGGCTCACCCATCAGGCAGGTGCCGTACGGACCGCGGTTGAAGAGATCCGCACGTTGATCTCGTTGTTGCACCCCGACCCGGATGGCTGGGGAGGCCAAGTCATCCACCCCGACATCCACCACATCGCCGTTCTGCTCGCAAGAGCATTGGAGGAAGACGAGACACGAGCATTGCGTGCCGTGCCGACCCCTCCCGATGAAGATGGGCGCTATGCGAGCTATGTGCAGGAGGCAGCGAAGTCGCGGCCCTTGCTATGGCCCTCCGCCAGGATCTACTCCGAGCGCGCGCTCCCGGGACCCCACGCTCATGCCGTCGTCTGCGTGCCCACCGGGGCGGGCAAGTCGGCGGTTGCGGAACTCGCCATCGCCCAGACGCTCCACCGCGGTTGGGTGCTCTACCTCGCACCGACGAACGCCCTGGTGGGTCAGCTGGTGCGACGGTTGTCGTCGGTCTTTGAGTCCCTGCCCGGTGTACAGGTGCGAGGGTTCCTCGGCGGCGCCGAGTATGCCCTTCTCGAGAGTGAGGATCTCGCCGTCATCGGTTCCTGCCAGGTTTTGGTGATGACACCCGAAAAGTGCTCGCTGGCCCTTAGGCAGAACCCTGACGCCTTCGAAGATCTACAATTGTGCATCCTTGACGAAGCGCACCTCATCGAAGAACCAAACGGGCGTGGCGCGCTCACGGAACTTGTCATAGCCGAAGTACTCCATCGCGCACCTCACGTGAGGGCGCTACTGATGTCGGCGCTGGTTGCCAACGCAGACGAGCTCGCGGACTGGCTCACCGCAGTGACCGGCCTGGAAGCCGTACCCATCAGCCACCCGTGGCGTCCCACGAGGACCCTGCGAGCTATCGCGGGGTTCGACCAGGCTGGAGAGGAGGCCGCTCAGGCTCTCGCCAGGGATCAACTGACCGCCCTTCCGTCAAGCCGGAAAAGGCTCTCCTACGATGCCCCCGTATCGTTGCTGGTCGGACTTCAGGGAGCATGGGCAACCAACCATCCTAAGGATTACTGGGTGGTTCGGACGCCTGTGCTCTCTCCGAGAGAGCTCCACCGCACAGATGGGCCATCTTCAACAGGCGTATGTCTCCCGATGACTGCTGCCATCGTCACGGCCATGGCTGAGAAGGGCCACCGTGTCCTGGCCTTTCTCCCTAAGAACCGGCACCACAGCTTCACTCAGGCAGTCAAGTTGCCTGGATCCTCGGACTGGGTTCCAGCGAGCCGTGACGCGGACATCGAGGCCCTGCTCACTCTGGCTGATGCCGAGCTCGGCATTGCATCGGAGCTGAGGGCCACCCTGGAAAAAGGCGTGGGTGTGCACACCGGCGCCCTTCTGCGCGAAGAACAACGTGCTAGCGAAATATCCTTCGACCGGGACCGGGTACGGGTGCTGTTCGCCACCGGCACATTGTCGCAGGGCCTGAACCTGCCGGCCACTGCGGTGGTCATTGGTGGGACGGAGGTCGGCTTCGACCGGGATGCCTCACCCGCCGAGCGTGAGCGGCGTTCACGCACCCAACTCCTAAACGCCATAGGAAGAGCCGGACGTGCCTACACATCTGCCCGGTCGATCGCTGTGGTTGTACCCGGAAGAGCCACCCAAGTGACATACGGCGCCAGCGGCAAGAGGGTGGCGATCGCGGCCGGGGCGTCCTTCCTGACCCAGGAAGACGCCGCTAACGACATCAGCAGCAGACTCGACGGTCTTATCGAAAAAGCCCTCAGTGAAAGCCTGGAGGTCGCCACCCTGGAGGGCGAAGAACAGTCCGCTTTTTCGTTCCTTTCCTTCGCCGCAGGCAGTGGCGATGCACCCGGCGTGGTGCGACGGACCTGGGCGGTTCACAGGGCTGGAGCGGCAGGCCAGGGCGAAGCAATCGCCGAAGCCCTGGAAGCCACCGGCTCAGCCTTCCTCGCCCAGGAACAAGTACCGGACTGGGTAAGCCTGGCAGCCCACCGGGCAGGACTCGGACTCCCGGAAACCTCGTACCTCTACCGCTGGCTCCTCGCTGAGCTGGACGTGTACGAAGCACCCAACACGGTAGAAGACTGGGCCTACCTTCTCGTGGACGCTCTCGCGTCAGCTCCATTAGAGACGATGGAAAGCCTACTTCCGCTGACCAGCGACTACCGGTCCACCGCCATCGAAGCGCTTTGGTCTTCCGATCCGGATGACGCTGCCGAGGGGCACCGGGCTCTGGCAGCCACCCTGATCGCCTGGATTCAAGGAGAAGACCTGCTGTCCGTCGCAGGCCACGCCCTCGGGCCGCATGCCGACAGGACTGGCGGCCGCGGGCAAGGCATGCCCCTTCCGAAGATCATTGGCCTTACCGACCGGAGTTTCGGGTTCAGGCTAAGTGTGCTGGCAGGCGCTATGGGGGCGATCGTCACTACAGCGTGCGAAGACGAACTACATCCCGGTTGCTGGGAGTTGCCAGAGGGGTGCTCCAGAGCGCTCAGCCTGCTGCCGTTTGCTGTCAGATGGGGCGCTGGCAATCCGGGTGTCATCGCATGGATGAGAGCTGGCGTCCGGCCTCGGGTGGTCGCCCACATGATAGAGCGATGCATGCCCCTCACCCCCTCGGCGGACTGGATGAACGACGAAGATCTACTTCGCCTTGCGGCACGCCACCTTGCACAAACACCGGAGTGGGTACTGGAGGCCATGCATGAAGAGCGAGAGCGAGATCTCTTCCGTGCCATGGCCCGTGTCCGCGAGATGAAGTAACGCCAGAGGTGCACCGCGGGTCCTTCCAAAGCAACGCGCACGCCGCAGGCCGCACAGCCGGATGGCCCGCCGTCTGCCGGGAACGTCGGACCCGCTCGACGCACAGGCCGCCGCGCAGGTCGTGCTCTGCGGTAGTGCCCGGGCCCGGGCCAACTGCGGCGACGGCCTGCTACCGGATGCTCCTCTTGACTTCGGTGACGATGGTTCCGGGGTTCCGTTGTCCCTGTGCCGCGTGGCCGGCGCCCTGGCTGAACTCTCTCCAGACACGGGGGTGCTCGGCGGTCACAGGCTGCCGTTCACCGGTCATGCCCTGGACCAGGCAATGGCCGCCGGGCTCGGGCCGTGCTGCTCGATCGGGGGCCAGATCAAGGCGCCGACGCGGCACGTCATCTGCGGCTGACGCTGCATCGGCGGAACCTGCTGAGCGGCAGCGGCGAGACAGAAGAAGCCGTCCGCTGGCCGGCGTAGCGGCTTACGACACGAAGGGGAGCTGATCAGGCAGCAGCCCTGCCTCCTGCCCTTTTACAGGGGTTACTCGCTGTACGCCTGCTTCCAGCGCATCCGGTGCCGGGCGTCCCCCTGACCGGCACCGTTAATCTCGGCGAGTGACATTAAGGAGGCCCCTCCGTTCCACACCCCTAGGTGGTCACGGTGTACGGCGAGGATCCCGTGCTGCAACGCGAACTTCTCGGACGGCCGACTGAAGCGCGTGGTCGTCACGAACACAGCAAGGTCGGCGCCGAAATGCACCCGGGCCCCGAGCAGGTCCCGCAGTTCACGGCTCGCGATCGTGCTGGTCGGTGCGTACCGCTTGCATTGGATCACCATGCTCCGTCCGTCTGGCAGGCGGCCGACGACATCGGCTCCGTTGTCGTTCGCGCCGCCCACCCGGCGTATCTCGACGCACCCGTCTCGTCGGCAGAGGTTCGCGACCAGTTCCTCGAACTCCGTACCGGTCATAGCATCCACCTCGGTCAGCGTCCGCCGACCGGCAGCGATCATGTCGGCCTGTCGCCAGAGGTGGTCCCCTTTGCGCACCAGCCGGTCAGTACGCCACAGCCGCCAAGCGACCGTTCCCACGCAGCCCAGCAGCAGTACCCCCGAGGCGTAGGGCCAGACCACCGACCAGAACATCACCAGGAGAGCTATAGCGATGGCCCCGCATACCGACGCCCGCTTCAGCCAGACCGCCCTCCGCTTGCGCGCAGCCGCACCTTGTCCACGCCGAGCTGCCATACCTGCCTCCCGCCCCCGGCCACCTCGGTACCGCAGTCTGACCAATGAAGACCGGCCCGAGTAGAAGGCGGAGTCAGCCACTGGCCGGATCAGGCGGCTAACCGGGCCGATGCTGAGGCGATGCCCGGCGTCTGCGGAAGTGCTGCTGCCCGTCGCGGGGTCGGCATGTGGTGCGCTGAGCGACTCACACAGTGGCCGGTGCCGCGACGGACCATGGCACTGACCAGATAACGCCGGCCGGGCCCCCGCGGTTCAGGAGCGTCAGTGGGACGGTGAGGCCCCGCAGAGTGTTTGACGGGGCCTCACTCACCGACACTGGCTCCGGGTGCCGATGGCGTCAGGTGCAGGCATCGTTGTACTCCGGTTGTCCGCTTTCGAGTACACGGAGCAGGGACGCCGTGACGACGCGCGAGCTTCGTCCGATGCGAAGCACGCGGCACGGGAACCGCCCCCTGCGGATCAGCTCATACCCCTTCGCTCGCGAAAATCCAAGCGCCCTTGCGGCGTTCTCCACGCTCCCTGTTCCGTTCCATGTGGCACGAATGTGCGCGGGACTGTATCGGGCGCTCGCAGGCTCGCCCTCTCGTATGTGCATCGACTTCTTCCGTCTCGGCGGGTGGCGATTTGCGCCGGGTATGCAGTGCGCAGGCCACGTGTACGCGGTAGACCTCAATTGTCTGCGGAGCTGCCGGTTTGGCTAACCGGCGTTTCGCTGCTATGTTCCGCCGGCCTAGCCAGCGGCCGTTGGTCCGTGGAGCCCCGCGCATTAGCAGGGGATCGTCCCTGCTGCTGGGGGAGAAGGCGGCACCGACGTGTCGTCCGCTGCTGTCGGTATCGCGCCTGTTTCAGACCCTGCGGTTGTCGGACTCGTGCGGGAATGCAGCCGTCCACGCGTTTCAGCGTGCGCGGGCGTGTGGCCTGTCCAGGGGCGCAACCTCAAGCGCCGCCCTGGGGTGGTGAGCGCTGCCGCGCTTCAATACGTGTGCCTCGGGGGGGGAAGGGGTGCGTCTTCGGCGGGCGGATGGTCGGGAAGGATAAAGACACACCGCCGCAGGGTCGGAGCTGACTCCTGAGATTTCTGGACCGTAGTGCCCCAACCATCCTGCGTCGCTCACGGGCCCAGGCGGCGCGCTAGGAGGCTGGTTCGGGCGAGCGTGTCCAGAGCACTGTCTTGCGCGGCGTTATCTCTCGTAGCCACCTTCCTCGATCAGGGTGACCCACCGGGCACGGCGGCTTCAGTCTCCTTGTGCATGCGGAGCAGGAGGGCGACACAGAGCAGCCCGGTGCCGTCGACGGTGATGTCCGGCGCGGGGATGTCAGGGTTCATCGGTGGTAGGCGGTGGCGGCGACGGCGGGCAGGAGGGCGAGGGAGAGGATGCCGCCGGTCAGCGCGAGGGTGGGGTAGCTGGTGGCGGCGACCATGATGCCGGAGGTGATGCCGCCGGTGGCGCCGGCGATGGCGATGGAGACGTCGACCAGGCCCTGGGTCTTGGCCCGGGTGGCAAGCGGCACGGTGTCGGTGATGATCGAGGTGCCGGAGACGAGCCCGAAGTTCCAGCCGAGGCCGAGCAGGGCCAGGGCGAGCGCGAGGAGCGCGACGGAGCCGCTGGGCGCGGCGGCGGCGAGGATTCCGGCGGCCAGCAGGGTGGCACCCGATGCGGCGGCGAGCTTCATGCGGCCGTAGCGGTCGACGAGCCATCCGGTGAGGGGTGAGGGCAGGTACATGGCGCCGATGTGGATGCCGATGACGAGGCCGGATGCGGCGGTGGAGTGGCCGTGGTCGTGCATGTGGACCGGTGTCATCGTCATGATCGCGACCATGACGAGCTGGGTGAGGATCATGACGAGCGCGCCGAGGGTGACGCCTCTGCGGCTCTCGCTGGTGTCGGCGGTGTCGGCGGCGGCCGGGTTGGCCGCGGCGTCGGATTCCTTGGCCTGGGCGACGGTTCGGGCCAGGAGCAGCGGGTCGGGGCGCAGCCAGAGGGCGAGGACGAGGGCGGCCAGCGCGTACGCGGCGCCGGAGATGACGAAGAGTCCGGCGAGGTGGGGGATGCCGAGGTGTTCGGCGAGGGTGCCGGCGGGGGCGGCGAGGTTGGGTCCGGCGACGCCGCCGAGGGTGGTGGCGACCAGGACGGTGGACACCGCGCGGGCGCGGTGCCCGGGTGGGGCGAGGTCGGCTCCGGCGTAGCGGGCCTGGAGGTTGGTGGCGGTGCCGGCACCGTAGACGAACAGGGCGAGGAACAGCAGGACGGGGTTGTCGAGGACGGCGGCGGTGATGACGCCGGCGGAGCCGATGGCGCCGGCGAGGTACCCGGTGGCGAGGCCGGGGCGGCGGCCGCGGGCCTGGGAGATGCGGCCGACGGTGACGGCGGTGAGGGCGGAGCCGGCGGTGAACAGGGCGCTGGGCAGCCCGGCGAGGCTGGTGGTGCCGAGCATGTCCTGGGCGAGGAGGGCGCCGACCGTGACGCCCGCGGCGAGACCCGCGCCGCTGAGGATCTGGGAGGCGACCAGGACGCGCAGGATCCGCCGCTGGGCGTGGACGGGATCGGATATGAGTCCCGGCGTTGCGGCGGGTGCGGCGTTGGTCATCTCTCTCCTCATGTGTGAGCCGGCCGGCCCGTGACGGGAGCCGGTGGCCGGGCGCGGTTTCGTACGGTGTCAGGCCGGCGGCCGGGCGCGGTTTCGTACGGCGTCGGGCCGGTGGCCCGTCTATTCGTACGGTGTCAGGCCGGTGGCCCGTCTATTCGTACGGTGTCAGGCCGGGGCCTGTCTCCCGGGGGCGGTGACGTGCTGGGCGGTCCCTTTCACTTCGGCGGACGCGGCGAGGATGGCACGCGCCGCGCGTTCTCCGGAGGCGAGGGCGCCTTCGATGTGCCCGGCATGGCCGGTGGCCGTCTCGGTCGTCGCCCAGTGCAGCCGGCCGTCGAGGGCCGGGCGCTGGTAGAGGCGGTGGCCGAAGAGTGAGTGGTCGGCGAGGCGCCGCACGGTCGACGGGGCGGTCCACCGCTCGGTGCTCCAGTCCTGCACATGCAGGGCCACCGGGGCGCCGGCTGGCGGGCCGAAGAGCCGGGCGAGCTGACTGATGGCGGCCTGCTCGAAGCCGGGGCGGACGGTGCGTGCGTGGGCGAAGCCGAACAGCGCGGCGGGCTTGCCGTCGGGCCCGGACATGTCGTGGATCTCCTGGAGCGGGCCGGTCCTGCTGAACGCCGCACCCGCCAGCCCGTCCTGGCGCCAGAACGCGTCCGGGTAGTGGGCGACGACCTTGACGGCGGAGCCCATCCACACGGGGGTGGCCCGGGCCAGGCGCACGAGGTCGGCGGGGAGGGCTTCGTGGAAGTCGATGTGCTCCAGGGCCAGGGCCGGAGGGACGGCCAGGACGACGTGCCCTGCATGGAGGGTGCCGGCCGGGGTGAGCACGTCGAGGCCGCCCTGGCCGGCCGGGCGGATGGCGGTGACGGGCGTGTCCAGCCGAAGAGCTCCGGCGGGCAGTGCGGCGGCGAGGGTGGCGGCGATGCTCTGTGCCCCGGTGGCGAAGCGGCGGGAGGGGGCGTCGATCAGGTTGCCGGTGAGGCGGCGGATGCCGGTCGTCTCCTGGAGCATCGTGTCGCCGGCGAGGTGCTGCTCGAAGACGGCGATGCCGCTGCGGGCGGCCAGGTTCCGTACGCGATCCTCGCCGTCCCAGAACCAGGTGGCTCCCAAGTCGAGCGCCCGCCCCGGGTACTCGGCAGGGGTGGAGAGCAGGCGTCCGCCGACGCGGTCGCGGGCCTCCAGGACGACGACGTCGCGGCCGGCGGTGTGCAGGGCGTCGGCTGAGGCGAGTCCGGAGGCGCCGGCGCCGACCACGATGACGTCGTGGGCTTCCTGGTGGGACATGGTGGCTCCATTCTGAGCAGGCTGAACCCCCGCAGTCGTCGGTGGTCGCGGCATCGGGCGGAAGACGGGGTGGAGTGCCGCCCGCCGCGTGGCGTGTGGAGTACCGCCCGCCGCGTGGCGGGGCGCGCGGCGTGGCGAGGGGCCCGCTACTCGCCGCCGGAGGTGTCCAGGACGATGCGGAAGCGGGGAGCGCCGGAGCGCAGCCGGGTGACGGCGTCGGCGGCCTTCTCCAGCGGCATCCGCTCGATCATCGGCCGGACACCCGTGGTGACGGCGAAGGCCATGGCCTCCTCCGTCTCGCGCGGGCTCCCGGTCAGGTGCCCGGTGAGGGTATGACCGTTCATGACCAGCCGGGCCGCCGGGACGGTGACGGATCCCGCGTCGACGCCGACGAGGGTGAGCTGTCCATGCGTGCGCAGTCCGGTGAGCAGTTCGTCCACGGGTGTGGTGGCGGAGGCGGTGCAGACGATGAGGTCGGTGCCGCCGAACTCCTTCAGGACGGCTCCGGGCGCGTGGGCGTCGCTGTCGACGTAGTGGTGAGCGCCGAGCTCACGGGCGAGGTGTTCGCGGTCGCCGCCGCGGGCGATGGCCACGGTCTCGTACCCGAGCTTCGCGGCGAACTGCACGGCGAGGTGGCCCAAGCCGCCGATGCCGAAGACGGCGACCCGCCCTCCGGCGCGGATGCCGGCCTTGCGGATCGTGTTGAAGGCCGTCACTCCGGCGCAGCCGAAGGGGGCGGCGTCGAAGAGGTCGAGGCCGTCGGGGATGCGGGCGAGCGCGTCGGCGGGCACGGTGATGTTCTGCGCCCAGCCGCCCGGGTACGACAGGCCGGGGATCTTGCGTTCGGCACAGTGGACGACGTCGCCCGACCGGCAGTGCGCGCAGTGGCCGCAGCTGCCGCCGAACCAGCCGACGGCCACCCGGTCGCCGGCCACCCAGCCCTCGACCCCGTCACCGGTCCCGGTGACGACACCGGCGACCTCGTGGCCGGGGGTGACCGGGAAGGCGGTGTCCTCGCCGGTGGCGGCGGCCGTCGCGATGTCGGCGTTGCACACGCCGCTCGCCACCACCGACACACGGACCCACCCGGCGGGCGGCGGAACCGTCCCGGCCGCCACAGCGTGCAGGGATCCGCGGGGCTCGGTCACGACCATGGTCACGGCGCTGTCCGACATGCTGCCTTCCGTTCCGACGACGCTACTCATAGCTGCTGCTTATGCTGAAGGAGTAGGCCTCTTACCGTAGGCAGAGGACATCCCGCCTGGTAGAGGACTTCAGTGAATGGAGTGATAAGCCGTGGCTATGGCATCGGATCGTCTGAACCTTGAGGGGCTCCGCTATGCGCAGGCGGTGGCGGAGACCAAGTCGTTCAGCGCCGCCGCACGCGCGTACGGGGTGACCCAGCCCGCGTTGTCGAACGGGATCGCCAAGCTGGAGGACCGCTTGGGCGGCAAGCTGTTCGAGCGGTCGCCGCGCGGTGTGACGCAGACCGCGTTCGGCATCCGGATCCTGCCGCTGATCGAGCGTGCCCTGGCCGCGCTCGACGCCGTCGGGGCGGAGGCCCGGCGCCTGACCGAATCCGGTGAGCGGAAGATCCGCATGGGACTCTCACCGCTGATCGGCTCGCACCTGGTCGCCCGGGCGTTCAGCATGGTCCAGGGCCTTCCCGCGCCCCGGGACCTGGTGCTGCGCGAGGCGAACATGCAGGAGCTGCGGGAATGCCTGCTGGCCGGGCAACTCGACATCATCCTGATCCCGGCCGTGGCCGCGATGCCCCGCTTCGAGCACCGGGTCATCGACGTCGAGCCGATCGTCGTCGTCACTCCCGACGCGGCGGAGGCAACCCCCGTCGAACTCACGGAGGCAGGCAAGGAGCAGTTCATCCTCGTCCCCGACACCTGCGGCCTGACCACCTTCACCACGCAGCTGTTCCAGGCGCACGAGATGGCCCTGAACACCTATCCGGGCGAGGCCGCCAGCTATCGGGTGCTGGAGGACTGGACGAGGCTCGGTCTGGGCTCGGCCATGGTCCCCCGCTCCAAACTCAGCTCGCCCGACGTCTGCCACCGTCCCTTGCACGACCAGGGCCGCGAAGTGCAGATCTCCTTCGAAGCGGTCTGGAGCGCCGACTCCCCGCTCGCCCCGGACTTGCTCCGCCTCGCCGACAGCCTCGCGTCTAGCCGCCACTAGGGCCATACGCACTGCTTATAGCCCGATTCAGCGTGGTCCCCTACCGGACCTTGCCGGGAATGCCTAACGTGGCAGGCACATTGCGGGGCTTACCGTTCCGCCCGCTCCCTGCCCATCGAGAGAGGCATAACCATGGCGTATCTCCAGATCACCTTGCAGGTGGACTCGGCCCACCGTGCCGCAGCCGCGGGCGTGTACGAGAAGTACAGGCAGCCGTTCCTCGACACCGCCCCCGGCGCCCTCAGCAAGGAGCTCCTCGTCCGGGACGAGGACGTCCAGGTCCTCCACGGCTTCCGGAGCGTGGCCGACGCCAGGACGTACCTGGCCAGCGAGCTGTTCACCCGTGACGTCGTCGGCGGCCTGGCCCCGCTGCTGGAGGCCGACCCCGACGTGCGCGTCTACGACACCGTCTGAGGCCCGGTCGTGCACGAGCTCACGGCGCTGCTGCGCGAATACGACCGCGCCCGCGTCTACACCGACCAGCTGTGGAAAGACCTCAGTCCGGACGAGGTGACCTGGCGCCCGCACGAGGACTCCAGCGCGATCGGCTGGCACCTGGGTCACCAGGCTCATGTCGCCCACTTCATGATCCGCAACCTCACCGCGGCCGAGCCCAGCCCGGACCCGGAACTCGACGGGCTCATGGACTCGGCGAACCCGGAGAAGTTCCGCGGCGCGCTGCCCACCGTCGAACGGCTCACCACGTTCCGCGACACCGTCGCCGAACGTGTCCACGCCCGCATCGGCGACATCGCCGCCGGCCGGGTCGGCGCCCCGACCCAGCTGACCGTCGTCGCAGGCCACCTGCTGCTCGCGCTCATCAATCACGAGTACCAGCACGACCAGTGGATCAGCGAGGTCCGTACCGACGACCTCGGCCACCCGCTGCCGCCTGACCCGGCCTCGGACTGGCTCAGCCGCATCGACGGCTACCTGGTCTGCGACCCCCACGCCTGACCGCCTGCACCTCTGCCCAGGCGAAGCCGGCAGCAATTCACCACCGGCAACGGCCCGATCCCACCGCGGGCCGGTGCCCAGTCAAGGAGCACAACGTGAGTGATGTGCGTGTCACCCCCTGGCAGGACGACAGCCTCCCCGCGCCCCCGCCCGAACTGCTCGCGGGAATGCGGGCGCGCAGGCCGGGCGGTGAGTTGATCGGCATCGACCGTGTCCTGCTGAAGAGCTTCCCGCTCGCCACCGGATGGAACGGGCTGCTGGGCCGGGTCCGCGCCGAGTTCGACCTGGCACTGGAATACCGCGAACTGATCATGCTGCGCGTGGCCGTGCTCAACCGCGCCGACTTCGAGTGGGGCGTCCACCACCCGGCCTATCTGCGGGCAGGCGGCACGGAAGACAAGTGCGAAGCCCTCAAGGGAGATGCCGCGGACAGCGGCCTCTTCAACGAAGCAGAGCTCGCCCTGCTCGCGCTGACCGATCAGTCCACCCGACAGGTCGAGGTCGAGGCCGACGTCATCGACGAGGTCAAGCGTCTCTTCGGTGAAACCCGGACGGTCGAAGCGGTCGCCACTGTCGCGGCCTACAACATGGTTGCGCGCTTCCTGGTGGCGCTGGCCATCTGACACCCCCGTGCGCGGGAGACCGGGAGCCGACCGAACACCGCGGCTACCGAGTCTGCCACTGCCCCCTGACCACCCTCACCCCCTTCACGGCACTACCTGCTACAGGAGCACCACATGTCCAGCACCACCCTCGACTTCACTGGCCAGAAGGTCATCGTCATCGGCGGCACCAGCGGCATGGGCCAGGCCATCGCGGCCAAGGTCCTCGACGCCGGCGGCGCCGCCGTCGTCACCGGCCGCACCCAGCCCAGCGCCGATGAAGCCGTCACTGCCCTGTCCGCCCACGGGCAGGTCGTCGGCCTGGCCGCCGACCTCTCCGACCCCGCGGCCGTCGACCGCCTGCGCACCGTCCTCACCAAGGAGCACGCCGACGCCACCCTGCTGGTCAACGCCGCCGGCGTCTTCGCCCCCAAGCCGTTCCTGGAGCACACGGCCGCAGACTACGACCGCTACCAGGACCTCAACCGCGCCTTCTTCTTCCTCACCCAGACCGTCACCGCCAACATGATCGAGCGCGGCACGAAGGGCGCCATCGTGAACATCGGCTCCATGTGGGCCCACCAGGCCATCGCCGCCACCCCCTCCTCGGCGTACTCGATGGCCAAGGCCGCACTGCACTCCCTGACCCAGCACCTCGCGATGGAGCTCGCCCCGCACGGCATCCGCGCCAACGCCGTCGCCCCCGCCGTCGTGCGCACCCCGATCTACGAAGAGTTCATCCCCAAGTCGGAGATGGACTCCACGATGGACGGCTTCGACTCCTTCCACCCGATCGGCCGCACCGGTACCACCGACGACGTCGCCGCCACCGTCGCCTTCCTCCTGTCCGACCAGACCGACTGGGTCACCGGTGCGATCTGGGACATCGACGGCGGTGTCATGGCCGGACGCAACTGACCCACACCGTCTGGTGCACAGACGCCCTCGGGGCCCGGAAGGCCGACCGCGTGCACTCCAGCCGATGGGTACGGCACCGGCCCCGTCTCAGGCACGGCGCAACGGTACGCCCTCTACGCGTTCACGAAGGAACCCCACCCATGTCCGTCATCAACGACATCGACGTCCAGGTACTCAAGGACACCGAAGAGCTCATCGCCCTCGTCGAAAGCCGCTCACCCAGCCGAGACACCCTGATTAGCCCGGTTGACGTCCTCACCACGCTCGCTTGAGCACAGGTCAGACACCCTGCCACGACCTGTCCCTACGCCGCCTCGAAGAGGCAGGGGCGGGTCGTCGCCGTACACACTCTAGGTGGGCGGCCTTCAGGCAGAGGCCGCCCACCCCTGCGGGGCCAATTGCTCGGCGGCGGCACGCCCTGAAGCGCCAGGCCCGGCTGCGATACCGGGCAGTTGTCCTCCTGGCCGACTCTCCGGGCCTCCGGTTCATGCCGCTCAGCGGCCGGGCACCTGCGTGAGTACCGCATCCATACCGGCACGGCGGGCGATGTCCACGAGGGCGCGGGTCATGACCGGTGCGGGATCCCGTTTGGCGACCACGAGTCCCATGGGCTCCGCGCGGGTCGGGCTCACCAGGGGGACGGCCTGCATCCCGGCGGGCACGCCGAATACGTGCAGCCAGGAATGCGGTACCACGCTGGCCCACCGGCCGGTTCGGACGTGAGCGAACATGGAAGCGATCGAATCGGTCTCGACGCGCGGCCGGACCGGTGCGCCGATCTCCTGGAAGACGGTGTCCAGTACTTTGCGTCCCTGCATGACCGGATCGAGCAGGCAAAGGGGCTGCTGCGCCGCCTCGGCCCAGGTGATCTCGCTGAGCCGTCCGGCGCCGGAGGGCGGCTGGATCAGCAGGACGTAGCGCTCGCGGTACAGCGGTACGCACTTGAACCGCTCGGGAATGGTGTGGCCGAGGTAGGTGATGCCGGCGTCGATCTCGTAGCTCTGCAGTTTGTCGAGGATTTCCGTCGCGCGCAGGTCGGTCAGTACCTGGACGGTCGTCAGCGGGTGCTGGGTGCAAAACGGTTCGGTGAGCAGGGAGACGACCGTCGAGGCGGTGGGTACCGAGCCGATGCGCAGCCGTCCGTTGAGTCCGTGGCGCAGGGCTGTGACCTCGCTTTCCAGGGCGTCGCGGTCGGCGAGCATCCGCTGCGCCCAGAGCAGGATGCGTTCTCCTTCGGGGGTGAGCCCTTCGTACCTGCGCCCGCGGTGGACGAGGGGGACGCGCAACTCGTCCTCGAGTTTGCGCAGCCCTTCGGACAGGGCCGGCTGGGAGACGTAGCAGGCGTCGGCGGCACGGGCGAAGTGGCCCTCGCGGGCCAGGGCGACGAGGTATTCGAGTTGGCGTAGCAGCACAGGACGGGTCTACTGCAGACCGCTCGCACCCCGCCAATCGACACCGTTCGGCCCGGGAGATGCCAGGCCACCGGCTCTTCCCGGTTCCACGGGCCGAGTGGCCTCGCGTGATAGGCGGCGCTTGTCGTGCAATCGAAACGACTGCTTTGACCACGGCTGGACCACGCAGCCACAGTGCATGCGGGGCATGCCCCATAGACCATGCTCGGGGCCGCTGACCTTCCTCAGATGTCCCCGCTGTCGGCCAGCATCCACGAGCGGTGAAGAAGGCGGTCCGATCAATGAGCGCGAGCGAAGACCCGGGCGAGGAGCGTCTTTCCGTCACCCCGCCCAAGACGTGGGCGACCGGCGTGCCCGGGGTCGCACACGCGATTCAGTACTCCCTGCAGCAGACTTCGCCGCGGCGTACCGCGCTGACGCTGCTGAACATCAACCAGGTCAAGGGCTTCGACTGCCCGGGATGCGCCTGGCCTGAGCCCGCCCCCGACCAGCGCCACCGCAACGAATACTGCGAGAACGGCGCCAAGCACATCAACGACGAGGCGACCTCCGCCCGCATCACCGCCGACTTCTTTAGCCGGCATCCCGTCTCCGAACTGGCGGGCAAGTCCGACTACTGGCTCAACCAGCAGGGCCGACTCACCGAACCCATGGTCAAACGGCCCGGGGCCGACCACTACGAACCGATCGGCTGGGACGAGGCGCTGGACCTGCTAGCCGACGAACTGCGCGCCCTGCACTCCCCGGACGAAGCCCTCTTCTACACCTCGGGCCGGCTCAACAACGAGGCGGCGTTCCTACTGCAGCTGTTCGCCCGGGCTTTCGGCACGAACAACCTGCCGGACTGCTCCAACCTGTGCCACGAATCCAGCGGCGCCGCTTTGAACGAGACGCTCGGCATCGGCAAGGGCAGCGTGAGTCTGCAGGACATCCACGACGCCGACCTGGTCTTCGTCGTGGGACAAAACCCCGGGACCAATCATCCGCGGATGCTGTCCTCGCTGGAGCAGACCAAGCGCAACGGCGGCCAAGTGGTCGCTGTCAACCCGCTCCCGGAGGCCGGACTGCTGCGGTTCAAGCACCCGCAAAAGCCCCGCGGGGTGATCGGGCGCGGAACCGCGATCGCCGACCAGTTCCTGCAGATCCGCCCCGGCGGCGACCTCGCCCTGTTTCAGGCACTGAACCTGCTGCTCCTGCAGGCCGAGGACCAGGCCCCGGGCACGGTCCTCGACCACACCTTCATCGACACCCACACCACCGGCTTCGACGCCTTCGCCCAGCACACCCGGACGGTGGCGTGGCCCGAGGTCCTGGACGCCACCGGCCTAACCCGCGCGGAGATCGAAAATGTCCACCAGCGCGTGCTGAACAGTAAGAAGATCATCGTGTGCTGGGCCATGGGCCTGACCCAGCACAAGCACGGTGTGCCGACCATCCGCGAGGTCGTCAACTTCCTGCTGCTGCGCGGCAACGTCGGCCGGCCCGGAGCGGGCGTGTGCCCGGTGCGCGGGCACAGCAACGTGCAGGGCGACCGCACCATGGGTATTTGGGAGCGGATGCCGCAGGCGTTCCTTGACGCCCTCGGGCGGGAGTTCGCCTTCACCCCGCCTGCCCACCACGGCCTGGACGCGGTGGACTCCATCCGCGCCATGCACGACGGGCGCGCCAAGGTGTTTCTCGGCGTGGCCGGCAACTTCGTCCGCGCCACCCCCGACAGCGATCTCACCGAAGAGGCCATGCGGCGCTGCCGGCTCACCGCCCACATCTCGACCAAACTCAACCGCTCCCACACCGTCTGCGGCGAGATCGCGCTGATCCTGCCCACCCTGGGCCGCAGTGACCTCGACATCCAGGCCGGTGGCGAGCAGTTCGTCACCGTCGAGGACTCCATGAGCGAGGTGCACGCCTCCCGCGGCCGCCTCGCCCCGGCCTCCCCGCACCTGCTCAGCGAGGTCGCCATCATCTGCCGCCTGGCCCGCCGCACCCTCGGCTCCCAGCCGCCCATCGCGTGGGAGGACTTCGAGGCCGACTACGGCACGATCCGGGACCGTATCGCCCGGGTGGTCGAGGGCTTTGAGGACTTCAACACCCGCGTCGCCCGCCCCGGCGGCTTCCGGCTGCCCAACCCGGTCAACGAGCGGTGCTTCCCGACCCCGAGCGGCAGGGCCGTCTTCACCTCCAACGCCTTCGCAATGCTTAAGGCGCCCGCGGGGCACCTCATCCTGCAGACGCTACGCTCGCACGACCAGTGGAACACCATCCCCTACGCCATGAACGACCGCTACCGCGGCATCCACAACGGCCGCCGGGTCGTCTTGGTGAACACCGCCGATCTGCAGGATCTGGGGCTTGCGGACCGCGACGAGGTCGACCTCGTCAGCGTCTGGCGCGAGGGCGTGGAGCGCCGCGCCCCGGGCTTTCGCGTGGTCGCCTACCCGACCCCTCCCGGTTCCGCCGCCGCCTACTATCCGGAGACCAACGTCCTGGTCCCGCTCGACAGCGTTGCTGACGTCAGCAACACCCCCACCTCCAAAGGCGTCGTCGTACGCCTGGAGCCGGCACGAGTGCGGGCGGCTGTTCGGGCGGGGTGACCCGCGGCGCCGGCTGGAAGCCACCGGGCGTGGCCAGATGGGCCTGTGTCCGGGCGGCGTGGCCGCGTACGACGCCGCAAGGCGCTGCACGGCGGCCATCCGCCCCAGGCCATCAGCCGGGTATCCCGGGCGGCGGCCGGCCCTGTCGGTGCACGCCGTGGCGGTGCCCGCGGCGCGCTGCCACGGCGTTCACCGACAGGTGAAGCAGGCGGCCGCGGGGGAGCACTCTGCCGATCTTGTGCCCATGCCCGTGGCCAGAGATCGTCATCGAGGCGGCGGCGTCCGTGGGGCAGATGCGGCGGGCTGTGCCGTGTGACGACGGGGGACCGACGCCCGCGATCAGCTCCGCACCCTGGCCGCTGCCTGCGGCAACCTCACCTTCGACGCCCTCAACTCCCTGCGTTCACAAAGTCGTTATCCGCAGCCCGGCCTCCGCGAACTCTGTGCTCGAGCACTTCGCGAACGCGGACGCGCTGTCGAAAGTCGAGCACCTCCACGTCCACCCGCCTCGCATACTGACGGCGCGAGTGCAGCAGGCACCGGCAGCTCACCTACGCGTCGCGCCAGGCATCGGTGACACAGATCGGCCTCGAAGTGCCACCTCCCGTCCGCCTGGCCGCGGGCGAGCAATGCCGTGATCCCACCGAGGTCCGCATCGGCCGGCACGGTGTAGGCGACCAACGGAAACTCCTCGCTGAAGACCTCGCCGCCCAGGCCGAACGGCGCCAGCCGCTCGTGCACGGCCTGAGCGCTGCGCCCCAGCGGGCCGGAGGGGACGGGCAGGATGCGGATGGTGCAGTTGTCCGACGCGACCCGTTCCTTCGCCCAGTGGACACCCTCGGTGTCCGTCACGAACCGCACGATCTCGCCCTCGGCCACCCCGTCCTGCAAGAACGGGGCGTTCTCCACCTTGGCCGTATCATCGCTCAGTCGCGCGGCCCACAGCTCCTCAGTGTCATAGGGAAGCCAGCCGTCACGCGGCACAAACCGGTACCACGCCTTGATCCGATTGCTTCCAGCAGCGGCGAGCCCGGCCGGGGTCATAGAGGTCACCGTCCAGATGATCGCGCAGCCACCTGCACGCCTCGACCGCCCCCGTTCCGGCGGTCCGCAAGCGGGGCTCCTACAGTTGGCTGTGGGTGACGGGTTCCCGGAAGGAGCCCGGGGTCTGTCCCATGACGCGGCGGAAGGAGTCGATGAAGGCGCTGGAGGTCGACCAGCCGCACTCGAGGGCCACCTGGCTCACCGATCCTCCTTCGGCGAGCCGGGTCATGGCGTGGAACAGGCGTGCGTGGGTGCGCCATTGGGGGTAGGTCTGTCCGAACTCGGACTTGAACAGCCGGGCCAGGGTCCGTTCGCCGGCGTGGGTCAGCCTGGCCAGCTGTGGCAGCGAGTACGCCTGCTCCAGGTTCGCCTGAACCAGTTGACATGCGGCTCGCAGGCGGGGGTCGCGGGGTGCGGGCAGCCGCAGTCCGGTGACCGGGGTCCGGCGTATCCGGTCGAAGAGCACGCGCCGCAGGTTGTCGGTCTCCTCGGAGGGCAGGCTCTCGTCGGTGACGGCCTTCAGTACCTCATGCACCAGCGCGTCGACGGCGATGACCTCCGGTGTCCTGGCTCCGCGGTCCAGCAGTCCGGGCCCGTCGGAGGTGAACAGGTGCAGCAGGGTGTCGCCGTAGGTGCGGTGCTCGTGCTCGATTCCGGCGGGGATGATCAGCGCCCGGCCCGGTGAGGCGACCCAGGTGCCGCGCGCGGTGTGGATGGCCATCAGGCCCGAGCTCACGTAGATGAGCTGGTACTCGTCGTGCCAGTGCAGCGCGATGTGGATGCCGGCGGGGTAGCGTTCCGTGCGCGCGCCGACGTGCGGGCGGTGCGGCTGCGGCGGCAGCGCATCGGTGTGCGGATGTGTCTCGCCCTTCACGGCTGTCACCGGCAGCCCTCCTCCCATCGCTCCAGGCCACCGTAAACGCCCTGGCAGAATTTCGATACTTGGTGACCGAACAGCAGAAGTTTTCGCGGGGGTGCGACTGCCAGGCTCGCAGGTATGAAGAAGAACGTTCACCCGGTGTCCCCGCCGGGGCCCGGCCTGTCGCAGACGCCCGGGCGCCCCGCCCGACACCCGCACACCGTGATCCTCACCCTCGCTCTGTTCCTGACCGGCTTCGGACTGCGCAGCGCTGTGGCCAGCGTCGGCGCCGTGCTTGGCGACATCCAGGACGCGCTGTCCGCCGGCACCACCGGAATCAGTTTCCTCACGACGCTGCCCGTGCTGTGCTTCGCCGCCGCCGGGATCGCCGTGCCGGTCCTGGCCCGCAAACTGGGACTGCACCGGTCGCTGCTCATCGCCCTGGCGGTGTCGGTGATCGGCCTGCTGTCGCGGGCGGTGACGTCGAGCTTCGCCGTCTTCCTCGTGCTGTCGACGCTGGCGCTCGCCGGTGCCGCGGTGGCCAACGTGCTGCTGCCGTCGCTGGTGAAGACGCACTTTCCCGACCGTGTCGGCCCCAAGACGTCCGTCTACGTCGTCGCCCTGAGCCTGGGCACCATGGCCTCGGCCGGGCTGACGGAGCCGATCGCGAGCTTCTTCTCGACTTGGCGCTGGGGCCTGGCGGCCTGGGCCGTGCTGCCAGTGGTGGCCGCGATCCCGTGGATGCTGGCCCGGCCGCAGCGCACCGCCTCCGCTGCGGCGGCCGCCCCGGAGGCATCCGGCACCCGCCCGGCGCTGCGTGACCTGATCAAGAGCAGGACCGTGCTGGCCCTCACCCTCTTCTTCGCATCGCTGTCCGCCCTGGCCTACATCGCCTTCGGCTGGTTCGCCCTGTACCTGAGCGATCTCGGGATCGCCAGCCACGTCGCCGGCACGATGGTCGCCGTCCTCGCCGGAGTCAGCATGCCGGTCTCGGTGATCATCGCCCGTATCAATCCGCGCCACTACCGGCTGGTCGTCATCGTCCTCGGCTGCTGCTTCACCGCGTCTCTGGCCGGACTGGCGCTGGCGCCGACGTCCGGGACCTGGCTGTGGATGATCCTGTTCGGGATCGGCAACGGACTGTTCTCGCTGAGCCTGGCCTTCATCGGGATGCGCGCCCGGACACCGGAGACCACCGCGGCCACCTCCGGGGTGGTGCAGGGCATCGGCTACCTGTTCGCCGGTGCCGGCCCCATCCTGTTCGGTCTGCTCAACGCGTGGACCGGCGGATGGTCGGGCTCCCTGGTGCTCCTCTTCGTTCTGGTCGGCCTCACCGTGGTGAGCGGCATCGCCGCCTCACGCCCCCGGTTCATCGACGACGACCTGCCCATGGCGCCCGAGCCGGCGGGACAGCAGGACGTAGCAGGCATCTCCTGACGCGCACCTCCCCGAGGGACACCGTGCCTCCGGTACACCGGGGCCACCCGCCCCTCGTGCGGGCCGCTGACCTGGAACAACCACGGGCCGGACGGTGACGTCCGGCCGCAGCACAGCTCGGAGACACACCATGGCCTGGGACAGGTTCGTAGGCACCTTCCTCAGCAAGACAGAGCTCACCAAGGGCATCTTCCGGGTCGAGTTCGCCATCACGGCAGACCGCCCCGGCTACGGCTACGCGCCCGCCACACCCGGCGACGAGTCGGTCGGCCTGTACTTTGCCGAGGAAGGCCACCTGCTCGACACCCACCCCTCCCACGCACCGCACGCGCACGGCGGCTGGGAGGTGAGCGAGGACAGCCGCAGCATCGGCCGGCGCAACTTCACCGTCCGCTCCTTCGACCCCGACACACGTGTCATGGCGATCGATGTCGCCCGGCACGGAGCCGGGCCCGCGATCGAGTGGTTCGACGCCGCGCAGCCGGGATGGCGGCTGCTGATGGCCGGACCGCGCTGCTGGCACCGCCCGCCCGGGGCGGCGACGGACCACTACTACCTGCTCGCCGACCTCGCCGGGCTGCCGGCGCTGGCCCGCATCCTCGCGGCGACCGCGCCGCACATCCGCGTGACAGCGCTGGCCGAGGTACTGGATCCTAGCGATCTCGAGTACCTGCCGGCCCACCCCCGCCTGGAACTTCTCCCGCTCGTCGGCTCGGGCAACGGGGTGGCAGACAGCCGCCTCCTGGACGGCCTCGCCGCGCTGCCGCCCCCTGCCCCGGCGTCCTACCAATGGGTGGCTGCCGAAGCCGGGCAGGTGCGCGCCGTGAAAACGTATCTGCGCGCCTGCGGCCTCGACAGGAAGAACTGCGTGGCCCTCGGCTACTGGAACGCCACCGAGCATTAGCCGGCCGCCCGCCCGCGCGGAGTTGGCGATCACGGGTACCGCGACACGCGGCAGCGCCGGTCAGCCGGGTTCAGCCGGGCGGGGCGGCGGCCGCACGGTCCGCCGCGCGCATCGTGGTCCGGTAGGCGCCGGGGGTCTGTCCCGCGGTGCGGGTGAAGGCGTTGACGAAGGCGCTGGTGGTGGCCCAGCCGCAGTCCCGGCCCGCCTCGGTGACGGTGGCCCCCTCGGCGAGTTTGATCATGGCGTGGAAGACGCGGACGGTGGTGCGCCACTGGGGGTACGTCATGCCGAACTCGGTGCGGAACAGGCGGGTGAGGGTGCGTTCGCTGGCGCCGCAGTGCCGGGCCAGCCAGGTCACCGTCCGCGGCTGGGTCAGGTCGTCCTCGGCCAGCGTGCAGGCATGGGCGAGCCGGGCATCCTGCGGGGCGGGCAGGACGAGCGGCTGGATGTGGGAGCGGCGCAGCCGGTCGCGGATGACGGCCTGGATGCGGCCAGCCTCCTCGACGGGCAGGCCGGGTTCACTGCAGGCGATGAGGAGTTCCCGCAGGAAGGGGCCGACGGTGACCATGGTGGGTGCGTCGCAGGTCAGTGGCGGGTCGTCGGTGGCGAAGCCGAAGGTGTGGACGCGGCTGGCGCCGTAGACCCGGTGCTGGTGCCAGGTGCCGGCAGGCACCCACATGGCACGGGCGCTGGAGATCACCCAGGCCGCTTCCTGGGTGCGGACCGCGAAGACGCCGGAGCTGACGTAGATCAGCTGGTGGAAGAGGTGCCGGTGCCGTTCGATGGTGTGGCCGGCGGGGTGGTGGTCCCACGTGCTGCTGGCTTCCGCCGAAACCGGGTGGCTGTTTGAAGACATCTGCTCGCACTTTACCGGGGACCGCCACCCGCTGCCGCGTGGTGCTGGGTGGCGCATCCGGCCACTGTCCGCGCTTGGCGGGCCTAGCCGGTGGCCGTTTTTCGACACCGGACGGCCAGTTTAGGGAAGCCTAACCTTAATGCCGGTTGGCAGGGTGTTGCTCATGAGCACAGCACCACCCACGCGCCCGGCCGAGACACGGGATCACCCGGGGCCCGGACCGCACCGCGTGGCCAGGAAGGTTTTCGGCGCGGCCATGGACACCCGCCCGCTGGCCGTGCCCGCCTACCGCCGTTTGCTGGCGGGACAGGGCCTGTCGTACATCGGGACCGCGATCACGACTGTCGCGGTGCCGCTGGAGGTGTATCACCTCACGCAGTCCTCCCTCTACGTCGGCCTGACCGGCCTGGTGGGCCTGGTCCCGCTGGTGATCTTCGGCCTGTACGGCGGCGCCGTCGCCGACCGTGTCGACCGGCGCCGCCTGTACCTCGCTGCATCCGCCGTGACCTGGCTGGTCACGGCCGGCCTGTTCGCGCAGGCTCTGCTGGAGGCCGGCTCCGTGGGCCTGCTGCTGGTGCTCGTCGCCGCGCAGAGTGCGGCGTTCGCGGTGTCATCCGCGGCGCGCGGGGCCATCATCCCGCGGGTGGTGCCCGGCGAACTCGTCTCGGCCGCCAACACCCTCAGCCAGACCGCCGGAAACCTGGGCCAGGTCGCGGGCCCGCTCGTCGCCGGTGCGCTGGTGGCGCTGCCGCACGGCTACGCCGTCTGCTACGGGCTGGACGCGCTGCTGTTCGCCGCCCTGCTCTACGCCGCCGTCCGGCTCCCCCCGATCACAGTGCAGGGAGACATCTCCACGAGCAGCGGGGCCCGCATGGTGTGGGAGGGGCTGCGCTTCATCGCCTCCCACCCGGTGCTGTGGATGTCCTTCGCCCTGGACATCGCCGCGATGGTGCTGGCCATGCCGACCGCCCTGTTCCCCGAGGCCGCCGCCACCCGCTTCCACGGCGGGGCCGGCCTGCTCTACTCCGCCATCGCCATCGGGGCCATCGCCGCCGCCGTCTTCAGCGGTTGGATCGGCAAGGTCCGCCGCCAGGGGGTGGCTCTGACCGGCGCGGTGGCCGTGTGGGCGATCGCCGTCGCCGCGGCCGGCCTGACCCGCACCCTGTGGATCACGGTCGCCCTGCTGATGTGCGCGGGCGCCGCCGACCTGGTCAGCGCCGTCTACCGGCAAACCATGCTGCAGACCTACGCCCCCGACGAGATGCGCGGTCGGATGCAGGGCGTGTTCACCGTGGTCGTCGCCGGCGGCCCGCGCCTGGGAGATCTGCGGGCCGGCGCCATGGCCTCCGGCGCCGGCCTGACCCTCGCCTGGTCCGGCGCGGCCCTGGTGTGCCTCGTCCTGGTCGTCGTGGCAGCGCTCACCGTGCGCGCGTTCTGGAACTACACCACCCCCGCCCCGCCCCGCACCGGCGCCCTCCAGCCCGCCACCGACTAGCACCCCACCCCACCGCCGGTGCCTCAACCTCGAGCGCCCCGGGGTCCCTTCCGCCTGCCCAACGCCGCCGTGACACGGGGCCTTTGAGTACACGAGGCAGTCTTCCATGACACATGACCACCCAGCACCGCATCGCCGAGCCGGCACTGCGATGCATGCCGATCAGATGAGCGTGTCCTACGACCGGCGCAAGGTGTTGCACCAGGCCGCTCTGACCCTGCGGCCGGGGAAGGTCACCGCCCTGGTCGGCCCCAACGGCAGCGGCAAGTCCACCCTGCTGCGTGCCCTGGCCCGCCTGGAGCCCGTACACGCAGGGGCCCGCATCACCCTCACCCCGGCAGACGGCCGGCCCGCCGACGCCCTCGCCCTGCCCCAGCGCGCCTTCGCCCGGCAGGTGGCGCTGATGCCGCAGATGCGGCCCGTCCCCTCCGGCCTGGACGTACGCAGCGTCGTCGAACTCGGACGCCACCCCTACCGGGGACCCTTCGGAGGGCGCGATGCGCAGGCGGCCCACGCCGTGCAGCGGGCCCTGGAACTCACCGGCATTGCCGACCTCGCCGACCGGGCCGCTGACCAGCTCTCCGGCGGCCAACTGCAACGCGTGTGGCTGGCCTCCTGCCTCGCCCAGGACACCGACGTGCTCCTGCTGGACGAACCCACCACCTACCTCGACCTGCGCTACCAGGTCCAACTCCTGGACTGCATCCGGGAGCTGGCCGACGAGCACAACATCAGCGTCGGCGTCGTCCTGCACGACCTGGACCAGGCGGCCGCCGTGGCCGACGAGATCGCGCTGCTGTGCGACGGACGCCTGCGCGCCACCGGCCCCCCGCACACCGTGCTGACCTCCCAGCAGCTGACCGAGGTCTACGGCATCCGCATCGAAACCTCCACCGACCCGCTCACCGGCCACCTGCGCACCCGCGCCGTCGGCCGCCACCACCTGCGCCACGAAAGGGCCGACACCACCCGATGAACAAGATCCTCACCCTGGGCGCGGCCGCCCTCGCCTCCGCCCTGCTGCTGTCCGGCTGCGGCACCACCCAGCCCGCCACCGACGCCGCCGACCGGCCGGGGAGCAAGGTCACGCTGACCGACGCCACCGGGCACCGCATCACCCTCGACCACCCTGCAACCAAGGTCATCGCCACCGAGTGGATGCCGGTCGAGGACCTGGTGACGCTCGGCATCAACCCCGTGGGCATCTCCGACATCAAGGGCTACACCCGGTGGAACCACTCCGCGCCGCTGCGCACCAAGCCCGCCGACATCGGCACCCGCGGCGAGCCGAGCATGGACACCATCGCCCGCCTGTCTCCCGACCTCATCGTCGCCACCCAGACCCTGTCCAGCGCGGCCGTCGAGCAGATGCGCGCCATCGCCCCGGTCCTGGTGCTCCAGGACGGCGATCGCAGCGACCAGGTCGGCCGCATGATGACCAACCTCGACCTGCTGGCGAAGGCCACCGGAACCGCCGAGAAGGCGACGAAGGCGAAGAAGGACTTCGACGCCCAGGTGGCCAAGAGCCGTCAGGCTATCGCCGACGCCGGGCTGCAGGGCACCAAGGTGGCCAACGCCGACGGCTACAAGACCTCCAACCAGATCAGCATCCGGGCCTTCACCAGCGGCTCCCAGGTAGGCGCCATCAATGAGCTGATCGGGCTCAAGAGCGCTTGGACGCTCACGGCGAAGGAGAACAGCGGACTGGTCACCACCGACGTCGAGGCCCTCACCCGGCTCGGTGACGTCCCCTTCCTCTACATCCCCTGGGCGGGCAAGGAAAACGACCTGTTCAAGCAGCAGATGACCCACAACGCGCTGTGGAAGTCCATGCCCTTCGTCAAGCACGACAAGGTGCACCGGCTGGACGACACCATCTGGCAGTTCGGCGGCCCCCGCTCGATGGGCCGCTACGCCCAGGCGGTCGCCCAGGCCCTGACCGCATGAGCGTGCAGACGGCCAAGCGGGCCGAGGTCCCTGCGGCCGCCTCTGCCCCGGCCCGCTCTCGCCTCCGTGCGGCCTCGGTCCTTGTCACCGCCCTGACCGGTGTGGTCGCCGCGCTGGCCGTCATCAACATGTGCCAGGGCACCGCCGAGGTCGGCGGTGCCCTGGTGTGGGACGCACTCACCGGCGACGCCGGCCGCACCGTCACCTCCGTCGTCTTCAGCTCCCGCCTGCCAAGGGCGCTGGCCGGGATCCTGGTCGGCTTCTGCCTCGGCGCGGCCGGCGCGGCCCTGCAGCGGGTCAGCCGTAACGTCCTGGTGTCCCCGGACACCCTGGCCGTCTCCAACGGCGCCTACTTGGCGGTCACGCTCACCACGATCACCGGCCTGTCGCTGCCGTTCATCGCATCCACGGCCGTGGGCCTGGCCGGCGGCCTCGCCGCGGCCGTCCTCGTGTTGGCTCTTGCCGGACGCCGCGCATCTCCGGTACGGCTGGTCCTGGCCGGCAGCGCGCTCGCGATGGGCCTGGGCTCGGTCATCTACGCGCTGCTGCTCTTCTACCCCAAACAGGCCCAGGGCCTGTACCAGTGGGGGCAGGGCAGCATCAGCCAGGACGGCTTCCCCGGGCTGAGCCAGACGCTGCCGCTGGCCCTGATCGGCCTGATCGGTCTCATCGCTCTGGCGCACCGGCTCGATGCCCTGGCGCTGGGGGACGACGCTGCCAGAGCGGTCGGTGTCCCCGTCACCAGCACCCGCATCCTGGTGGTGGCACTGGCCTGCCTGCTGGCCGCGGTCTCCGTCACCCTGGCCGGACCCATCGGCTTCGTGGGGCTGGGCGCCCCGGCCGTAGTCCGTTTCCTGGCCCGCACCAGCACGTCGCTGGTCAAGGCCCGGCTGGGCATCCCCGTGGCCGGGCTGACCGGCGCGGCTCTCGTACTCGGCTCGGATGTGGCACTGCGCGCCCTGCTGCCCGCCGACACCGCCGTCACCGTGCCCACCGGCACCATCACCAGCCTGATCGGCGGCGCCGCGCTGATCACCGTGGCGCTGTCGCGGCGCAACACCCTGCGCTCGACCACCAGCACCGAACGGCTGCGCCTGGTCAGCCGCCGCAGGTTCACCGTGATCACCGCGGGCACCCTGGCCGCCCTCGTGGCCATCACCGCGGCGGCCGTCCTGCTGGGCGACGCCACCCTGCTGGGCGGCGACGTCGTCAACTTCGCCCGCCACCAAGCCCCGCCGGGCATCACGTTCATCCTGAACACCCGCATCCCGCGGGTTCTGGCAGCCCTGCTGGCCGGGGCGGCGCTGGCGCTGTCCGGCACCCTGGTGCAGGCCGCCACCCGCAACCCGCTCGCCGAACCCGGTGTCCTGGGCATCTCCGGCGGCGCGTCCCTGGGAGCCGTCTCCCTCCTGACGATCCTGCCCGCGGCCAGCGGATGGACGCTCTCCGGCGCCGCCTTCGCCGGGGCGGTGGCCGCCGCCCTCCTGGTCTTCGGCCTCACCGCACGCAGCGGCTTCGCCGAGAACCGGCTGGTCCTGGTCGGCATAGGCACCAGCACCGTGACCGGGGCGCTGGTCGGGCTGGTCATCACGCTGACCGACCCGGCCAACGCGGTCAAGGCACTGACCTGGCTGTCAGGATCGACCTACGGCCGCACCCTGGCCGACACCCTGCCCGTCGCGGTCATGCTCGGTGTCGGGGCGGTGTTCGCGCTGTGCATGCACTCCTCGATCGACCTGATCGCGCTCGACCAGGACACCCCCCGCCTGCTGGGCGTGCGCCTGACCCGTCAGCGCCTGGCCCTGCTGGCGGTGGCAGCGCTGCTGAGCGCGGTCGCCGTCGCCGCGGCCGGCACCATCGTCTTCGTCGGGCTCGTCGCACCGCATGCGGCACGCGCCCTGGTCGGGCGCCGGCACCTGCGGGTCATCCCGACCGCAATCCTGCTGGGGGCCTGCCTGGTCGCCCTGGCCGACCTGGTCGGACGCTGGGCCATCGCCCCCGGTCAGCTCGGAGCGGGCATCACCACCGCCCTGATCGGCGCCCCCTACTTCCTCTATCTGCTCATCCGGAGCAGGACCTGACGGCGCGAGAGGAGCGCCGGGCACCGCGGCCGCGATACGCCAGGGCCGTGCCGCCAGCACGGCAGCCCGCGGTACGGCAGCCTGCGGGGCGCCGGCTCACTGCGGGCGACCGGGCTGTGCCGGCGCTGCGGAGACCAGGGGAGCGAGGTGGGCGCGGGCCAGCTGCTGGGCGCGCCCGCTGTCGCGTTCCTGGATGGCCTCGACGATGGCAGCGTGCTGGTCGACGAAAGCACCGAAGTCCTCCGGCGCGGTCGTCTCGCGTACCGAGCGCTCCGCCCCGTCGTGGATGGCCTGGTAGAAGTGGGCCAGGATGGTGTTGCCGGCCGCCTGCACGATCGTGCGGTGGAACCGGGTGGACAGCTGGGTCAGCTCCTCGCCGTCCTGGCGCGCCAGCGCCGCCCGCGAGGCCGCGATGATCTCCTCCAGCACGGAGATGTCGCCGGGTGCGGCCCGCACGGCCGCCAGCGCGGTGGCCTCGCTCTCGATGGCCAGCCGGACCTCCAGCACCGTGGTCAGGTCCTCGCCGCCGACGTAGCGGGTCAGCACGGCGTCGAGTTCGGTGGTGGCGCGCACGAAGGTGCCGCTGCCCTGCACGGTCTCCAGCACCCCGACGTGCACCAGCGCCTGGACGGCCTGCCGGAAGGTGATCCGGCTGACGCCGTACTCGGTGGACAGCTCCGCCTCCGTGGGCAGTTTCGCGCCCACCGGCCACCGGCCGGCCTGGATGTTGCGCTGCAGGATGTCGATCAGCTGGCCGACCAGGGCCGAGCGCTTGGGCGCCTCGCTGGCGTGCGTCATGTGCGTTGTCCTCCGCGTCGCATCCGCGCGTCGTTGTGAGGCGGATCTGTCGCCTCCCACCGGATTGGGTTGCCCTTTAGTCTACTCGCGCTGCATAATAGGGTTGCTCTTTTACTCTTTAGCTCTTAGGAGGAGGTTCCGTGGTAGCCACGACGTCACTGTTCAAGCGCAACGCCATCGCGGGGTGCCTCATCGCAATGACCGCGATCGGCGCCCTGACGGCGGCCTACGGGCCGTCCATTCCCGCGTTCAAGGACCAGTACGGCATCAACGACACGGCCGCCGGGACCGGGCTGGCCATGCAGTCCTTGGGCGCGGTCGTCGGGGTCCTGCTCAGCCAGCCCCTCATGCGCCGCCGAGGCAACCGGACCGCCCTGGCCGCCTCGATGGGCCTGGTCACCGCGGGCGCGGTGATCGTGGCCACCGCGCCCACCTGGCCCCTGATCCTGGCGGGCGCCGTGATCACCGGTGTGGGACTGGGCGGCTGCGACGTCCTGATCACGCAACTGCTCATCGTCGGCACCGGTGCCCGGGGCCCAGCCCTGGTCAACATCGCGCACGCCTGTTTCGGCCTGGGTACCGCCGCCGCCCCCGCGCTGATCGCCGCGGTGGGGGCCGCCCAGTACCGCATCGTCTTCGCCGTGATCGCCGTGATGGGCCTGATCGGCGCGGCCACCCTCAAGGGCGTGGCTCCCTCGCCGGGCCCGCACGAGCTGGTTCCCAAGGCCGGGCAGCACACCCACCACAGCCCGCGCCGCCGGGGCCTCGGCGTGGCCGTCGCCTTCGGCTTCCTCGCCCTGTACGTCACACACTTCGGTGCCCAGTCCGGAATCGGCAACTGGGAACCCACCGTCCTGGCCGACCAGGGCTTCACCGCGTCCGGCGCTGCGCTGGCCACGTCCGGCTTCTGGCTGGCCATGGTCGCCGGCCGGTTCGTCGCGGCCGCCCTGCACCGGCGTGTCGGCCTGGCCCCCCTCGTGGTGGCCAGCTGCATCGGCATGACCGGCGCGTCCGCTCTCGCCCTGCACGGCTCAATGACCGCCTGGGCCTACCTGCTGACCGGCTTCTTCATCGGCCCCATCTTCCCCAACGGCCTGACCTGGATGGCGACCACCGGCCACGCCCACGGCAACCGGTTCGCCTACGTCATCGCCGCCTCCATGATCGGCATGGCCCTGGCCCCCGTCGCCCTGGGAGCCGTCATCGGCGCCCACGGCACCGCAGCGCTGCCCCCGGCCATCCTCGCCATCGCAGCCCTCACACTCGCCTCCAGCGCCCTGGTGGCTGCGCTCACCCGCACGCGCCGTCCCCGCCCCGGCCACGAGATCACGCCCGAGCAGGACACGGCCGCAGACGCCCCCCGCGCCCGCGAGCACAGCCCGCACTGACCCCAGCCCGCACGAGCACGATCCCCGGGCCGGCATCACGACACCGGAAAGGAGCAGTTGCCCAGATGCGACCAGCGATGCTATGCCGCCGTCTCCGGGCTGCGCTCCGGCCCGGCCTGCGCCTCGCGCGCGGCGGTCCGGTAGAAGCCGGGCGCCGTGTCACCGCACAGCGAGCAGATGGGACGGTCCTCATTGGCAGGGTCGCGGTCCATCTCGTAGGCGACGTAACTCTGTGCGCAGCGTGCGCACCTGATGCGGGCCGCCCAGGCGTCCTCGACCTCCTCACGCAGGTCGCCCGGGCGGATCAGGACGGCCCTGCCCACCGGCTGCCACCGATCCAGCAGCGCGTACAGGGCGGCAGCGAGGGGAAGGACGATGATGATCGCCCAGGTGGCGCCGAAGTCTCCGGCGAAGGCCAGCAGCAGGACGCCGACCGTGGCCGAGCACAGCCACGACGTAAGGCCCGCGGGGTTGAGCAGCGTGAGGCGGCCGGGCCGGAATTCGTCGGCCGCCGCCGACGGCGGCGCGGTGCGCGAGCGCACGATGTGCACGCACGCGATGGCCACCCACGCGGCCACGAACACCGTCTGGTAGTTGAGCGCGGTGAGCAGGAAACCGATCACGTCAGCCAGCATCAGGACGTAGACCAGCACGCCCGCGACCGCCGCCCAGACGTAGCGCGGCCTGAACCAGCGCAGCGCCCGGCTGCCGAACGCCTGCAGATTCAGCGACGCCACATAGAAGTTGGTCGTATTGATCCGGCTCTGGGTGACCCACACGAGCAGTACCCCGGCGAACCCCATCAAGGAGATCAGCGCGAAAACGGCCGAGGTCTCCGAGAACGCCCCGCGGATGTCGATCGTCTGCGCCAGGAAAAGCCCGGCCAGGCCGTTGAGCACGAAGGTGACCAGCCAGAACGGCAGGCCGAAGGTGACACGCGCGTGATACGTCGCGTGCTGCGTGCGGGACATCCGGGCGAAGTCCCACAGGTACATGATGAAGACGAGCTGGCTGAGGTAGCCGCTGAAAGACAGCACCCAGCCCGGCCCCACAGTGGTGACCGGCCGGGCGGGCATGTAGGAGATCCAGGCGGAGTCGTAACCGAACTCGGCGACGGCCCACACCACGGCGGCAACGATGCCGACCACATAGACCGGCAGCAGCCAGGCGTTGAACTTGTCCAGCCACACCCGCACGCCGCCGAAGGCGAGCGCGACCGCGACGGCGACCGCGAGCAGGTACCAGACCTGCAGCGGCAGCGTGCCGGCGTACTCATGGAACGCGATCGCGATGATCGACGTCTCGAACGCGCAGTAGTACAGGGCCGTCACCGCCACCAGCAGACTGACCAGCGCGCCGCCCCAATAACCCATCAGCCGGCGGCTGAACATCGCCAGACTCGTCCCGGTCCGGGCCGCGTAGGGCACCACGATGGCAGCCGCGACGGAGATGACGACCGCCGCCAGCACCATGCCGATCAGGGTGTCGCGCACCCCCACCGCCAGCGCCAGGGTCTGCGGGAAGACCAGCCAGAACATGGCGCTGAACACCGACAGCCACGCCATGGACAACGAGCCGCGCGAGCTGCGCCAGCTGCGGGGCACCACATGCCCCGAGAAATCGTCGGTGGCGGCAGCCTTCAGAACCGCCGGGTCATCGTGGAAGGAGACCTCGAAAGAGGGGTTGCTCATGTGTGTCCTCGCTGGGTTTCAAAACCTCAACCGGATGCGCTCAAAGCAGGGAGGAGCGCCGAACTGGGCGGGTGCCGTACGCCCGAGAGCCGCGGCGGCCGCGGGGCCGCCGGGAGGCCACCCACTGGTGAACCTATTTAGACCAGTGAGGGCCATTGGTTGTTGGGGCGAGACGGTACACCGGCCCCCCGGGCCTGTCGACCATTCGGTGAGGAAAAGTCCGCGGGGCACCGCCTCCGTGCTTGCGCGGACCGGCGGCCGGGCTGGACCCGTCGCGAGTGCCGCCGACTGGCAGGCATGCGGCGGCGCAGGGGCGCAGGTTCTGGCGGTGGATCAGCGACGCCGGGGCGTCAGCGGCGCGAGGCGGTCACAGGCTGTGGCCGAACAGCTCGCGCGAGACGTGCTGCAGGTGGGCGCGCATGCGCAGCCGGGCCTCGTCGGGGTCGCGCTCCTCGATCGCCCTGACGATGGCCTCGTGCTCCTGGCAGTAGTTCTGCTGCAGGCCGGGGCTGTAGGTGCGCTGCTTGAGCCGGCCCCACACCGGCTGGTGCCGGCTGTCGATGAGCAGCCGGCTCGTCTCCACGATCAGCGGATTGTGGGTCGCGACGGCGAAGCTGTGGTGCAGGAGCGTGTCCCAGTGCTCGAACTCCGCGGAGCTGGCGGCCTGCTCGCCCTCTTGGTGACAGCGCCGCATCTCCCGCAGGTCCTGTTCCGTGGCGGAGATGACAGCGGTGGGCAGGAACTCCGGCTCGAGCACCAGACGCGCCTGCATGATGTTGACCGGACTGGGCGCGCCTGCCTGGGCGGCCGGCTCGGCCTCCGTGCCGGGCGCGACGAAGGTACCGCGCCCCACGTGCCGCACGACCACGCCTTCGTCCGCCAGGGACTTCAGCACGGACCGGACCACCGCTCGACTGGCTCCGGTCGACGCGGCGAGGTCGCGCTCCGTGGGCAGCTGCGCGCCAGGGGCAAGCTTCTCCTCGCTGATCACCTGCGCGATGTGCGCACGGACCACCGCCGCGGGCCCCACAGTCTGCACTTCTGCCACCTCCCCGGAACAACCAATGCGACCCATCGTGGCCGCCACGGTCTACGTCTGCTGGAGGAATGGCGCACAGCCCCTCCTCCTGAGCCCAGGAGCCTAACAGGCTCACCCCAGGCCAGCGCGCGATATCCCGGCCCGAGCGCCCCCTGCAGGAGGCGTGTTGCAGCCTTCGATGCACCCCTCCACCGCAGCTTCGAACGGTCGACGGGCAACCCGGCCGCCCGCGCCGCTCGCGGGTGTTGCGGAGCCTTCGCCTGCCGACCGAGGCTCCGAAAGACCCCGCTGCTCGCAGGCTGCCGCCCCGGGCGGCGCGCCGGGGGGCCTGCCCCATGCGGGGCGACGGAATGGGGCCGCGCGCAACCATTGACGGCCAACCAATCGATACCTATGGTGAGCCGAAGGTTCACATTGGTTTAGCGCAACCGGAGGATCAATGCGCTTCGCGCGCTCACATACGGAGAACTACGGGCCGGTTCTGTGCGTACTGGACGAACAGGGCGCCGAGCCCCGCATCGTGTGGGACGAGAAGAACCAGCGGCCCTACACTCGCCTCCAGGAACTCGTCGGACTCTCGGGCGACGAACTCGCCCGGCTGGCCACCCGCCCGGGGCCCCCCGGCTGGAAGCTGCTGGCCCCCCTCGTGCCGGACCGCAACATCTTCTGCGTCGGCCGAAACTACGCCGACCATGCCGCCGAGTTCGCCCGCAGCGGCTTCGACGCCACGCACTCCGCCGACGGCGCCGAGGTGCCCGACAAGCCCGTCATCTTCACCAAGCCGGCCCACTCCGTCATCGGCCCCGGCCAGGAGATCGACCCGCACACGGACATCACCTCCGCTCTCGACTACGAGGGCGAGATCGGCATCGTGATCTCCAAGCCCGGCTATCGCATCCCGCGGGCCGACGCCCTCGACTACGTCTGGGGCTACACCCTCATCAACGACGTCACCGCCCGAGACATGCAGCGCGACCATAAACAGTGGTTCCTGGGCAAGTCCCTGGACACCTTCTGCCCGATGGGCCCCTGGGTGACCACGGCCGACGAAGTCGACCCCGACAAGATCACCCTGCAGACATTCGTCAACAACGAACTCCGCCAGGACTCCGACACCTCCCGCCTGATCTTCGACATCCCGGCCATCATCGAGACCCTCTCCGCCGGAATCACCCTGCAGCCGGGCGACGTGATCGCCACCGGAACCCCCCAGGGCGTCGGCATCGGCTTCAACCCCCCGCGCTACCTCCAGCCCGGCGACGAAGTCGTCATCAAGGCCAGCGGCCTGGGAGCCCTGCGCAACACCATCGCCCACCCCACCCCGGCACACACCCCCACAGGAGGAGCCACCCAGTGACCACCAGGCAATACCCCGTCCACGTCGAGGCGGACGGCAAAAGCGTGCAGACCCGCGTCCTGGACGCAGGATCGGGCAGCGACCTCGTCCTGTGCATCCACGGCGTCGGCTCGCGGGCCGACCGGTTCACCCCCCTGCTCGAGCCCCTGGCCGCCCAGGGCTACCGCGTCCTCGCACTGGACCTGCCCGGCCACGGCTTCGCCGACAAGGGCACCATCCCCTTCACCGTCCCCTACTGCGCCGACATCGCCAGCAAGGTCGCCGCCCAGTACACCCACTCGCGGCTGACCGTCATCGGAACCTCCCTCGGCGGCCAGATCGGCGGCTACATGGCACGCAACACCACCACCCCCGTGCACCGCCTGGCCATGGTGGGAACCCTCGGCGTCGTCCCGCTCGACGAGAAGGAGGGCGCCAACATCAGCCAGGTCATCCTCAAGCAGCGCGGCGTCGAGGACTGCCGACGCAAGCTCACCGCCCTCATCCACGACACCGCGCGAGTCACCGACGCCTGGGCCCTGGAGGAATCCAGGATCAACAACTCCGCTGGCGCCGACGCCTCCTTCGACGCCATCGGCCGCCACTTCGAAGGCCCCATCAACGACCACCTCATCGCAGCCGACGCCCAACGCCTCGCCGACCAGGGGGCACCCGTCGGAATGATCTGGGGCAGCGAGGACACCATCGTCTCCGCCGAGACCGGGCGCGCCAGCATGGACCGCCTGCCCGACCTGCCCATGGCCTGGATCCGCGACACCGGCCACGCCCCCTACTGGGAGCGGCCGGCCGCCTTCATCGACGCCCTCAACTGGATCTTCGCCGACACCGCCACCCGGCACGGCCGCGAACGCACCTTCTGACGCCCAAGGCCACCCGGACCCGCCGGCGACCAGCCCCACCCCACTGAACAACCTCATCCTCTGAACGGGAGCACCCCATGTCCGTGAAGTTCACCCCGCACATCCCCGACCTGGGCAAGCTGTACGGCGCCTACTCGCCGGCCTCGAGCGGGACCGGAACCGTGCACTCGATCGCCGGCCAGCTGGGAGGACTCCCGGACGGCTCCCTGCCCGGCGACGGCAGCATCTACGCCCAGACCAAGCAGTCCTTCGCCAACGTGCAGACCGTCCTCAACGGCATCGGCCTCACCTTCGCCGACGTACTGCGCTTCAACACCTTCATCGTCGACCGCGCCTCCATCCCCGAGTTCATGGACGCCCGCCGGGAAGTCTTCGCCGAGATCTACCCCAACGGCGAATACCCGCCCAACACCCTCGTCCTCGTCTCCGGCCTCGTCGAAGAGCAGTTCAGCGTGGAGATCGAAGCACTCGCCATCGGCTAAACCCAGCGGCCCACCGCGAGCGGGCGGCGCCCACGCTTCTCCCCAAGCAGTCGGCACCGCCCGCCCGCGGACCCGCCCCACCTGTACGCCCGGTGCGTTCGAAACGACCAGCAAAACCGCAAGCCCGAGACCCCCGCACCACGGAGGCCCCGGCGGAAAACGGCAAAGAGCAGGAGTTGGACAATGGCGAAGCAGTGGATGTTGATCGAAGGCGGGGACGTCATCACCGGCGATGGCTCCACCATTCTGCGCACCTGTGACGTCCTCGCCGAAGGCGACCGGATCGTCAAGCTCGGCAGCGTCGACGCAGAAACCGACATACCCCGCGGTGTCACACTGCAGCGCATCGACGCCCGCGGCAAAACCGTCATGCCCGGACTGATCGACGCGCACTGTCACATGACCTACGGGCTGGCGCGCACCGAAGAAGAAATCAGCATGTACACCCCGGCCGAGCTGCGCACCCTGATCGCCGCGGCCAACATCGAAAAGGTGCTGCACGCCGGGGTGACCAGCATCTCCCAGCCCGGCGGCTCCTTCTACATCGGCGTCGGCCTGCGCGAAGGCATCCGGCAGGGGCTCGTGCACGGCCCCCGCATGACGACCGCCGGCCGGTACCTGACCACGAGCAACGGCCTCACCGACTGGTTCCCGGACACCACCGGCAACCCGGAGGCCAGCACCGGACGGCTGACCAACACCGCGGACGAGATGGTCTCCGAGATCCGCCACCAGGTGAAGAACGGCGTCGACCTGATCAAACTGGCGGACAGCCCGTTCGGCGAATTCCAGGCATTCAGCAACGACGAGATGAAGCTGTGCGCCGACACCGCACACCGCTTCAACCGGCGCATCACCATCCACGCCCGGGGCTCGGACGAGGTCGGCGCGGCCGTCGACGCGGGTTTCGACCACATCATGCACGGCAACATGATGACGGACGAGGTGATTGACAAGCTGGCGAAGTCCCAGATCCCGCTGGTCCCGACCCTGCTGTTCATGCACCACATCGTCGAGTTCTCCCACCTGTCCGGGATCCGCCCCAGCATCGCCGAGGCGACCAAGCGCATGAACGAAAAAACCATGGACTCCCTGCACCGGGCCCACGCGGCCGGCGTCAAGTTCGGCATGGGCACCGACAGCGGCTTCGCCGTCGTCCCCTACGGCGAGTTCCACGCCCGCGAACTCGAACTCCTCGTGGAATACGCCGGGATGACACCTCTGGAGGCCATCCGCGCCGGCACGCTCAACAACGCCCCCATGGTCGGCCTGGAGGGCGAGGTCGGCGAGGTCGCCGTCGGCAAACTCGCCGACCTGATCGTCGTCGACGGCGACCCCAGCGTGAACCTCAAGCTGCTCTACACGCCGGGCAAGATCACGCATGTCGTCCTCGCCGGCGAACTGCAGACCTTCCCCGACGACATCCGCACCCGCTACCTGCGCAACAACTACCTGCCGCACGACTACGGCTTCGAGGTCATGTCCTACGAGCGCGCCTTCGAGGGCGGCGAACGCCCGGTCACCCAACTCGACTGGAGCACCGAGCAGCGCGAGGACCTCGTCTCGGACCTGCAAAAGCGCGAGCACGAGGTCGCGGCCGCCGCCGAATAGCGCACCGCGCCTCCAGCCGCCGGGCCGGACCCGGATGCTTCACTCCCCGACCGCCGGATCACCCCCGGCGGCCGGGCAACCCCCAATCTCCGCCCGACACCCTGCAGCAGCACACCGCACAACGTCCCAGACGAGACGCAACCGCTGACAGCCCCGCCCCGGCACGGTCGCCCCCGCGCCTGTGCCGTACTCAACACCGCACTCTGACGGCTCCACCCCGATCCAGGCACTTTCCAACGCATCTTGGAGGTCTACGGATGGCACCGCGAACCGCAGAAATAGCAGGAGCCGGCCTGGCCGGTCTCACCCTGGCCACCCGGCTCGCCCAACTCGGCTGGCACGTACGGCTGCATGAGCGTAACGACGAACTGCGCATGTACGGTGCCGGAATCTGGCTGTGGGAAAGCGGCCTGCAGACACTGGAAACCCTCGGGGCCTTCGACCAGGCCACCAAGCGGGCACGCACCATCCGCGAATGGCGCATCGCAGACCACCGCGGCAAGCCGCTGATGTCGCGCTACACCGGCCCCGGCGACCGCATGCTCCTGCCACCCCGGGCCGACCTCTACGCCGCGCTGATCGCCCGCGCGGAGTACTACGGCGTCGACATCGTCACGTCCTCACTGGTCACCGGAATGTCCGCGGACGGCCGGATGGAGTACGCCAACGACAAATCGAGCCGCGCCGACCTGGTCGTCGCCGCAGACGGCGCGTACTCCCGCCTGCGCGAATCGATCTTCTGCACCGCATGGATGGACTTCGGCAGCCAGGCCGGCATCCGCATGCTCATCGACCGCTCCGACGACCAACCCGACGATACGATCATCGAGTACTGGCACGGAGCACGGCGCCTGCTGTTCAACCCCTGCACCGACGACCAGGACTACATCTTCCTCAGCGCCCCGGTCGGGGACGACCGCGCCGGACGACTCCCCGTCGACCGCGATCTGTGGGCGGCCGACTTCCCCGCTGTCGCCGACCTCGTGCACCGCTTCGCCGAGGACGGCCGGTGGGACCGCCTGGTCAACGTCCGCTGCCGACGCTGGAGCGCTGGCTGTGCCGCCGTCCTCGGCGACGCCGCCCACGCCATGCCGCCCAACCTGGGACAAGCCGCGAACACCGCCTTCATCAACGCGATGGCCCTAGCCGCCCTCGCGGAACAGAACAAGGACATCACCACCGTTCTGCCCGAATGGGAGCGACGGCAAAAAGCCATCACCGACCACGTGCAACGCTGGTCCTACTACTACGGTTTCGTGCTCGGCCACTGCCCAAGCCCACTGCTCGGAGCCCGCGCCCGCACGCTCGGGCGCCTGTCCCAGACCCAGTGGTTCGACCGGAACCTCAACCGCGGCGCGCGGCACCAGCCAATGGGTTCCCTGGCAGCCCACTGACCCGCTCGGCCGCCTGGAAGCAGAGACGGCCCCCGGGCCAGGGCTGCGCCTCCCGGCTGCTTCTGCCTTGCCGCCTCGTTTGACGCGGCGTATGGGCGTCACCACACGTCCCGCATCTTGTTGACCACCTGGTCTTCGCGCGCCCGGGCATGGGGACACGCGGCCGGACAGCGCTTGCTCTCCCCGCGATCACCGGGGGGAGGGTCCGGAACTCTTGCGTGTGCGCCCGCAATCAGCCTGACCAGTAGCAAGCCCTCCCCGAAGGGCGGGCGGAAACCGGCGCCCCGGCAGGATTCGAACCTGCGGCCAAGCGCTTAGAAGGCACGTGCTCTATCCGCTGAGCTACGGGGGCTGACCTGCGTAAACGCAGCTTCCGGGAGCTGTCCCCAAGGTCGCGGGGGACACATGGGGGAATCGCGGATTCCCGGTGACCGGGGGACGCAAGCGCTCCCTGATCGGGCAGTACGTAGGGTCTCACACTATCTTCACGCCCCCGAAGGCTCTCGCGGAAACAATCCCGCACCCCGTCGGCGTTGGTGATCTCCGAGCCGAGGAGGGGAAGGTGTCGGGCCTGAAGCTGTTCCGCACGGACACGACGAATAGCGGCATGACGGAGGTCACGCCGCGTCTTGCTGAGGTCGAGGCCGATGTGCAGGGCCTTGTCGAGGCGCACATGGAGACCCTGCTGGGCGTCCGGTTCCTGGCGAGCGAGTACAGCACTGGGCCCGCCCACGGGGGCCGGATCGACTCGCTCGGACTGGACGAGAACGGATCGCCGGTCATCGTTGAGTACAAGCGCGGCACGGACGCCGGCGTCATCAACCAGGGCCTGTTCTACCTGGCCTGGCTGATGGACCACCGGGCGGAGTTCGAGCACCTGGTCCGCGACCGGCTCGGGGTGACGGCCGCGTCCCAGGTCCTGTGGAGCGGACCGCGCCTGATCTGCATCGCCGGCGACTTCACCCGTTACGACGTGCACGCCGTGCGCGAGCACCGGAGGTCGATCGACCTGGTCCGCTATCGACTCTTCGGCAGGGACCTGCTCGGGCTTGAGACCGTGGCCTCCGTGAGCGGGGGCACGCAGGTGTCCCGCCAGGCGCGGCGCCAGGCTGTTGCCCGGGCGGCTGCTGATGTCCGGGGGTTGGCGATGCGCGAGTTGGCGGGTGCGGTCGATGAGGTCCTGCTCGGGCTCGGGGACGGCGTGAACCGGGTGGAGCGCAAGACTTACCGGGCGTATCAGCGGCTGCGGAACTTCGCCTGCGTGTGCCCGCCGCAGCGAAGCAAGCTGCTGGTCTATCTGAAGGTCGACCCGAAGGACGTCGATCTTGTTCCGGGCTTCACTCGGGACGTGTCCGGTCTCGGTCACCACGGCACGGGTGATCTGGAGGTCCAGCTCCGTACGGTCAGGGACGTGGAGCGGGCCCAGGACCTGTTCCGGGCAAGCTACGCGGCGGCCTGATCGCCTGCAGAGGCCGGCCTCGTGAGGGGTTGCGGCACGTGTGGTGTCTTGGTCGTGGGGGGAGCCTCTCGACGTGCGGGCAGGGCGTGGCGGTGGACTGTCTATGGTGTGCGGGATCGCCGGTTTGGCCAACCGGCGATCCCGCGCTATGTTGCCCCGCTCGTGCGGGGCGATGGTCAGCGTGAACGGCTGGCGGGTCGCCCGGTGGTGACCGCCGGAACCGACGGCAGGCTGGCGGCTAGGCGGGTCCTGTGCTCACTGGCCGGCTGCGTCTGGCGTGTGCCGGTCTCGTGGGCGAGAGATTCGGAGAGGTCGGCCAGTAGCGAACTCGGGGTGTGCGGGGACGCGGTGATGGCCCACGTGGGCCGGTCCGGGTCGGGGCCGGCACAGATGGTCCAGGTGGCTGGGCTCTGGGGGGCCTGCGCGGTCAGTGGGTCAAACCGAACGCCTGCCTGCCCGTCGGGGGACGTCCACCGGATCCCGTGCCCTGTCAGGGTGTGCTTCCACCCGGCCTCAGTGAGCGGCTGTGTGGCTGTGGTGACCGTCCTCTCGCCCACTGGGACGCCGATGACCGTGTCCCAGCCGTCGCCGTCGGCGAGGTGGTTCAGCAGATTCTGCAGTACTGGGGCGGGGGTGGCGCTGGTCGCGGTGAGGTGCCACATGCGGTCGGAGACAGGTGTCTCGTAGGCGGCCACAGTCCAGGCGGTCTCGCGGCCTTGGGTTTCGTGGACGTGTTCGATGCGCAGGGTCTGGGATTCGTGGATGGCGTGGGTCGTCTCATCGGACCAGGTCCGCCACTTCTCGAACTGGCGGTGCTTGTCGAGGAAGGCGTCGAGGAGGGCGTCGTGGTCGCCGGCATCGGCCAGGTAGACGGGGACGGTCTCCGGCTCCCGGCGGGCAGGGTCGGGCTTGGACGCGGTGACGTCGAAGACCGAGCGCGCTGCGATGGCGGCGCGTTCGGTGTCAGTCAGGGGTGCCGGTCCAGGGCGCGTCCCGTCCGCGTGAGTCTCCTCGAAGGCGAGCAGGGCGCTTGCGAGTGAGTCGAAGGTGTCGGCGACCTGACGCAGGTGGTCCTCGCCGTGCAGGTAGACGGACTTGCCGCCCTGGTGGAGGTATGTGCCGACCGCGATGGTGGTGTGGCCGTCGTGGGCGTGGGCGTGGATCAGGAGGTGGCCGTTGCGGATGTCGTCGTGGATCTTCTGGGCCTCGCTGGATACCTCGCGGATTTCGCTGCGGGTGAGCCAGGGCATCGGATAGTTCACCCAGGTCCATTCCTCGTCGATGGCCTCCTGGAGCCGTGGGGTGATCTCGACGGTGATGCCTTCGGCGATCAGGTGCTGGGCGGTGTCGGCGGCCCAGTAGGGCTCCTCGTGATCGATGCGGGCCAGGACCAGGACGTCTGTGGCGGCGACGCTCCAGCCGGCAGCCTCTAGAGCCGTGAGGGCGACGCGGGCCTGGCTGCCGGTCAGGACGGCTTGCACGGCGCTTGGGTGTGTGGGGTGGGTGTCGAGGCGGACGTGGGCGTCGATGGGGTCAGTCACGTGGGGGTCTCATCTGTTCTGCCGGTGGCCGGGCCTGCGGGTCCGTCTGGCAGTGGCGTATTTGGGGTTATCGGGTTGCTCGTGTGGATCGGGAGGGGTGTGCGGCCGTGGTGGTCGGCGGGCTGGCGCGGGTGGCGGGCGCCGCTCGCCGCTGCTGTGGCGGGGTGGTTCCGGTGGCGTGCTGCCAGCGGGTGCGGACGGCGGCGATGTCGGCGAGGGCGCGGCGGGCGCCGACGACGAGCTGGAAGGGGGTGTTCGCCGGGTCGCAGGCGTATGTCTCGATGCGCCGTCCCGTGTGCTCGGCTGTGGCCAGCAGGGAGCGCTGTAGGGCGCGTTCGGCCCAGTGCCCGACGGATCCGGCCGGTTCGGCCAGCATGCGCAGGACCTCGCCTGGATCGGCGCCGTCGTTGAGCAGGCCGCGCTGCTGGGCTTCCCACAGGACGGTGACGGGGTCGATGGGCTCGTCGCGGCGGGCGAGGGTGGTCAGGCACTGCCACAGGCCGGCGTGCAGGGGCAGGGTGAGGTCGTCGGGGAGCAGCCACCGGACGGCGTCGATGTCGTCAGGGCGGGCGGTGGCGGTGGCGAGCAGCAGTTGCTCCTCCTCGACCGCCTCGGTGTAGTCGGGGGCGGCTGCGGGAGGAGGTGCCGGGGTGCGGGGGAGGACACCGGAGCGCGGGGGGAAGCGGTTCGCGATGTCGTCCACGACCGCGGCAAGCGCGTCCGCCTCGGCGAGCACTGTCTGGACGGGGTGCGGGAGGCTGGCGTCGTGGATGGTGTGGACGAGGCGTTCGGCGGCCGTCAGCAGGCGGCGGCGGGCGTGCTCGGCCTCGACCATGCGGGCGTAGGCGGGGGCGTGGCGGGGCCAGGGGCAGACCTGGACGAGGGCGTGCAGGTAGGAGGCGGTCAGTCCGCGCGCCTCCTCCAGGGCGGTGGCGAGTACGCGGTCGAGCCACATGGTGTTCTTCGCGTGCTCGGCGGGGTCGGGCCGCGGCAGGGTGCTGATCGCGGCGTACAGGGCGGCGTGCGCGGCGGTGGAGAACGAGTCGGCGGTGATGCCGCTCACGTCGTCCAGGCGGTGCGGGTTGAGGAGTAGGGCGCCGAGGAGGGCCTGCTCGACGTGGAAGACGGGTTGGGGCGGTGCGATGGCGTCGAGGTCGTCTTCGTCGGGTTCGGGGGTGTGGGGCATCAGGCGGCGAGGGTGAAGTCGTCGGGGTCGAGGGTGACCCCGAGGTGCGGGGCGAGGAGGTGGCCGGCAAGCAGCGGGGGCACGGCGTTGCCGATCTGGGAGAACTGCTGGCCCTTGTTGCCGGCCCAGGGGTAGTCGGCGGGGAAGGTCTGCAGGAGGCCGGCCTCGCGGGCGGTGATCCGGATCGGCTCGGGAACGGCCGGCGTATCGGTGTCCGTGGCCGAGGGTGTGGCGGGTTCGGCGACCCAGGTGCACTCGTTGGCGCGGTGCCCGAAGAACAGCGTGCCGGCCGGCTCGGACAGCGGACGGACGGTGGCGTTGGCCTGATTGTTGCTGCGCAGGGACCAGGACCAGCGGTGGGCCTCGGCGGTGAACGTGGGCGTGGACGCACGGTTGTCGCGGATGCCGTGCCGGGCCGCCCACCCGGCGCCCTCGCGGCGGGACTGCAGAACCACCCCGTCCGGACGGGGCATCCACGTGCCGCGCTCCCGGGCGTCGGAAAGCGTCTTGCGGGAGCCCGAAGGGAACGGTTCGGGGCCGCCGCCGGGCCCACCTCCTGCGCAGACGGTGGGGACGGGCCGGTCGGTCGCGCCCCAGCCCAGGGCTTCGGCCATGCTGACCCAGCGGGCGCGGCCCGGACCGAACAGCGATTCCGGCTCGGCGAGCTGGGCGTGCGTGGGCGTGGGCGGCTGCGCCGTGCGGACGCGGGAGGCCAGGAGGATCGCGCGCTTCCTGGTCTGCGGGACGCCGAAGTCGGCGGCGTTGAGGATCCCGTACCAGACGGAATACCCCCAACCCCGTAGGACGGCCGCGTACTGCTTCCACAAGGGCAGCACGTCCGGTACTTCCTCCATGGCCACCCAGTCGGGCTCGCCAACCCTGTTCAGTGCGTACAGGTAGCGCATCGGCTCGGCGGCGAGCAGGGAGCGCTCGTCGCGGCAGGCGGTGAGGAGGTATTCGCGGGTGTCGCGGCCGGCGGCCAGGTCTTCGACCGCTGCGTGCACCAGCGGCTGGTCGACCAGGCCGAGGCGTTTGCCGGCCGTGCTCCACGCCTGGCACGGCGGCGAGGCGATCACCCCGCGGGTGCGGCCGAGGAACGGCCAGGTCGGATACCTCGCCACGTCGCACCGGATGGTCAACTGCCCTGCCGCAGCTCGTGTCTTGCACGCCCACGGGTCCCATTCCAGGCCGACGTCGCGCACGCCCAGGACGTGCAGTGCCCTGCTCCAGCCGCCCGGCCCCGCGAAGAGGTCGAGTATCACGTGGCCAGCCCGAAGTCGTCCCGTGTCAGCGCGTCGGCGTCGCCGCGGCACGCCCAGGGCGAGCAGCCGTCCTCGACACCGTTCTCCAGGACGTCGGCCTCGTCCGCGCTGATCCGCAGGGCGGCCCGCTCGGCAGCCGTGACGTGGTCGATGGGGGCTTCGCTCAGCGGGACGCGGGAGCGGTGCAGGAACGCCTCGCCGAGCAGCCTGTTGTCGGTGGCGTTGGCGCGGGCATTGCCCTGCCGGATGGCTGCGTCGAATTCGACGACGTCAGCCCACTCGGACGGAGAGGTGTCCCTGATGTGCCGCCACTGCGCATTTCCGTGGAACGGGCATCCCAGGCAACTCGACTTCGGCGTATCTGCGAGACCGAGCGAAGTCAGGTAGCGCACGCAGTCGGCCCTGCTCCAGGGCATGTCCAGAAGGGGATGCCGGTTACGCATGTACTTGACGTCCGCGTCCTTCGCGCGGTGGAATTCATCCGTGGAGATGCCTACCCACTGCTCGACGAAAACGCCCTTCGGAATGCGTGCCGGATAGGGGTATCCGAGCAGTTCGCGAACCTTCTGCTTGATCGGCTTTACCTTATATTCGCCGGTGCACTGCCGTCGGGTCATCCCAGGTCGCCCGTCCTTGTTGAGGATGTGGAGCGGCATGGATGCGAAACGGTGATCCGGGTTCAATGCGTCGTCGCGGATATTTCCGGCCGACACGCGCAGTACGGGTATCCCGGCGGGCGCGGCTATCTCTTCTTCCAGCCGTTCAAGGTGGGCATAAACCGCTTCGGGTTCCCAGCCGGTGTCGGCGAAAATCGCGTAGTCGACCTTCGGGAGAATGCCCTCGGCTGACAGGGCGAGGAGAGTGCTGGACTGAACTCCCGCGCCGAGGGAGAGGGCGCGGAATCGGGGCTGATCTGAAATGGTCTGTCCTGGATGTAGGAAAGGGGGGCGCTCACATCGCCGCTGTCGCGTCACTGGCAGGGGGATTCCGGCCACTCGCGGGCGTCGCAGAGGGCGGGGATGCGGTCGAGGAGGTCGGCGGCCGACTCGATGAACTGCTGCGGTGTCGGCCCGATCAGGACGACCCGCCGTGATGTGGCGGCGGCCTGGCGGCGCTGGTTCTCCACGGCGCGGGCAAGGGCAGCCGTCAGTTCGGCGGCGGCGTCCTGGGCGGCCTTGGCAATCTGCGCGACACGGTGAAGAAGCAGCAGGTCCGTAGGGGAGGGCCGCGACTTCTGGCGGCTGCGGGTGAGAAACAGCCGCAAAGCGATGCCGGCGAGGTCCTGGGCGTCAGTGATGTGCGCGGCCAGTGTGGATGCGTCCCGTTCGGCGGGCAGGGCACGCAGGGCCTGGTGCAGACAGGACGCGTCGGAGGCGATGCGGGCCAGGACCGGGACCGGGTTGGTGGAGTCAGGCACGGGTCTCCGTGGTGGCGTAAGGGGTCAGGGCGTGGGCGAACGCGGTGGTGAGCACCGGGGCCTGCTCGGGGGCGGTTATCAGGGCGCGGACGACGGGGGTGCCGATGACGACGGCGTCCACCAGTGGTGCGACGCGTTCCGCGAGCGCTGGTGTGGAGATCCCCACGCCCGACACGACGGGCAGGGGGCTCGCGGCGCGAAGGCGTGTCGTGAAGTCGGCGAGCGCGGGCACGTCGAGCGGGCCGCGGTAGCCGGTGGGGCCGGTGCTGGCGGGTGCGTAGAGCCATCCCGACGCGTCGGCGGCCACGGTGGCGAGACCGGTGTCGGCGAGGTGGCGCGGGACGAGGCGTGGGGTGGAGAGGTTCACGGCCTTCGCTGCGGCCTGCCAGCAATCTGCCTGGTCCTCGGGCAGGTCGACGACCATCGTCCCGGCGGCGCCCGCGTCGGCGAGCAGCCGGGCCAGGCGTTCGGGGCCGTGCCGATGGACGGGATCCCAGTAGGTCATGACGACGGTCGGCCGAAGGCCAGCGGCATGCTCGACCGCGCGCAGGGCGCGGGCGAGGGCGTTTCCACGGCTCAGGGCGCGGCGGTAGGCGGTTTGGATGACGGGCCCGTCGAGGCCGGCGTCATGGTGGGAGAGGCCGATCTCGAACAGGTCGGCGCCGGCCCGGGCGATCTGGTCGAGTTGACGGCGCTCGGCGCGGGCCGGATGCAGCCCGGCGGGGACGAACACGCCGAGCGCGCAGCGGGGTTGGGAGAGGAGGTCCTGGAGGGAGTCGGTGGTGGCCAGGAGATGTCTTTCTCGGGTGGGCTGTCGCGGCCGGTCAGCGGTGGCGTGGGGCCGGTGAAGGCGGGGAAGCTACGGGGGTGGTGGCGCTTTGGCCGTGGGCGGCCTGGGCACGGGGCGGGGTGTCCGTGGTGGGCTGGTGGCTGAAGGCGGGGGCCACGCGGTCGAGGGCCTGGGCGATCTGCAGGGCCTGGTCGTGAGCCGTGTCGAGCTGCTCGGCGACCTCAGTGGGGACGCGGTCCCACTGGGCTCGGTACTGGTAGCGCTGGATGATCTCGGCGGCGTTGCGCAGCTGCTCGGCGACCTGCCGCAGGACGGCGGTCTGCTGTTCCGGGGCGGTCGCGGTGTGTGTGGCTTGCAGAAGCGCGTCCAGGGCGATGGGCAGCGACTCGTCGGGCGCAGGAAGGCCGTAGAGGGCGGCGTGCAGTGCCTGGGCGTAGACCGTCACGGGTCCGCCCCGACCGCGGCTGCGGTACTCGACGGGGGCTTGCCGGCGGGCGCCGAAACTGACGGTCACGTCCCGGGGAGCGGCCCCGGGGTGGAGCTGGTCGGCGAGGGCACGGGCGAGATCATGCACGGAGGGGGCGTCGGACGTGGAAGCTCCTCGGATAGCGGCTGGATTCTGTAGCGAAGGTCAGCGGGTGCGGCGCCGGGCCGACGGTGTGGTTCGCGGACCGGCGGTGGCAGCTGAGCGGCGGCGGGCGCTCGCGGGGATGTCGGCTGGTGTGGGGATGCCCAGGTGGACACGCGCGCTGAGACCGTGGGCGTACGCGTGTGCCTCGGCAGCGGTGACAGCGCCGAGCAGTCCGCGCTCGTCCAGCCCGTCCCGCGGGCGGTAGGACGCGCCGTCTGCTGTGGGGACGAAGCCGTGTTGCTCCAGCAGCAACCGGGCGGCGGTGGTCGAGGCAGTCACGGCAACCGTGCCGTCCCTGACCTGGAAGCGCAGGTCCGGTCCGCCTGCCGGCTGGTCGGGACTCCAGCGGGTCGTCCAGGAAGGGTCGACGAGGTCGTGGGTGTGGGCCAAGAGGGCGTACAACGCGACAACGAAGGTGTGGCCGTCGTCGGTGGACCCGATGAAAACGTCGGGGATGTCCAGGAGTGACACGGTGGTCCAAGGGATTCGGAAGTGCAGGCCGGGAGGAATGGCAGTGCGCTCGCGGCAACGGACGGGTACGTGCAGCCGAGTCAGGGCGTCGTTGTGCCGGGTGAAGTCGCCGGCGAGGAGCAGGAGGTGCTCGACCGGCGCAGTCGGCGTTCATCTGGGGATGACGGGTTTGGGTGAGGCTGGTGTCAGCGGCGGTGTACGGCGCGGCCGAGCTGGGCGGCGGCGTGGTGGACGTGTGGGTTCACGGCGGCTCGGTGCACGGGGGTGATGAGCGCGTCGTCCAGGTTCTGCACGAGGTAGGGGACGTCACGGAAGGTGCGCTCGACCGGGGTGGTCGTCGCGAGGTGGGTGAAGAACTGGGCGACGAGCCGCTCGGGGGCGTCCTGGGTGAAGGAGGCGTCCCAGTGGGTGTCGAAGCCGTCGTACACGTGGTGCCGGAAGCGCTACGGGGTGTCTTCCGCCGGAGTGTGCTGCAGGTGGCAGTGGCCGTCGGGCGAGGTCAACGTGTCGTCCTCGCGGTGCCAGTGGTTCAGTCCGGCGATCTGCGCGAGGGGGGTGGTGGTGAGCGGGATCCGGTCGATGTGCCGGTCGTCGCCGAGCAGCTGGGGCAGAGCCTGGGTGACGGCGGCGATGGCCTCGATCGGGGTCTGCCGGGTGAAGCGGGCTTCCCAGTACGGCTCGTGGTGTGCGACGGACCACCAGTGGCCGTGGGTGTGACGGGAGTTGAAGTTGACGAACAGGCTGCCGTCGGGGCTGTGGACGCTGATGCGTCCGCTTGCGCGATCGTGCTCGCTCGGCCAGCCGAAGAGGTGGATCAGTGGGCTGATCGCGTCGGCGAGCCGGTCGAAGCCCGCTCCCGCCAGATGGCGCGGGGAGACCAGGACCCGGTCCTGGGGTGCGAAGGGCCTCACCGCCGGGCCTTGTACCGCGGGCGGCAGTGGGCCAGGGCTGATCGGGTGCAGCGCGTCGGTGCCGGTGTGCAGGAGACGTCTGGGACGCGTGCGGGCAGGGCCTCTCGGTTTCCGTCCACCCGGGCGCGGGGTGGATCCGGGTGTGGGGCGCGGTTGTGCGAGGTCATGGGCTGCTGTGGGCTCCGATGGGTCAGTTAACGGCTGCGGGCGGCCGTCTTCGCAGCGGTGGGTGCGGGCGCGGGTGTCGTGCCGGGCGCCCTGCGAGTGGGCGGGCTGCTGATGGCCGTGGCCAGCGCGGTGGTGCCGGCGGGAGTGAGGCGGACTCGGTCCTGGAGCGGGCCGCCCACATAGGCGGCAGGCGCGGATTGTGGAACGCGCTCCGCGAGCCCCTTTGCCTCCAGCGCCCGCAGTGTGCCCAGGAGCACGCGCTCGTCGCGGTAGTGGACGTTTTGCCGTCCCAGGGAGCTGGTGACCACCACGTTCCCGCAGGCAATCTCCCACAGGGCGGTGTGGTGAGCGGCGGTCAGGGTGTGCTCCGGACCGTCGCCTGCTGCCGTCCCCCGGCGGCGTCGGATTTCGTAGGCGAGGGTGTTGGCGCAGCCCATCGCGGCTTCGGGTGCCAAGGCGGTCAGAGTGCGTGCCACCGGGAGCTGCTGGTCCGCGGAGGCACTGCTCAGGAAGGCGAGCTGCTCAAGGCGGACCATTGCGTCCGACAGGTCGGGACTGCGGAAGAGGCGTTCGTCGGTGACCGCTTTGAGGGCGGTGCGGGTCGCAGAAGCGAGTCGCTGGGCGGAGGCGGCGTGGGCGTTGGGCTCGGATGGCGGATGGGCCCGCAGGAGACGGTCGAGCATGTCGTTGTGCTGCACGTACTGGTCTGAGAGCAGCAGCAGGCGCTCAACCGGCGTCGGCGGGGCGGCCACGTCGAACAGGAAGCCCTCGGGTGGTGTCGTCATACGCGGCGCCGGGCAGCGAGCGCGGGCGGCGCGGAGGGCGCCTTCTGCGGGCTGGGCCTTTGGGCCTCGGCGATGAGTTGCCGGTCTTCAGCGCGCGCCGGGAATGAGGCGAGGCGGCGGGAGACCCGTCGCGCTACGGCGCGATAGGTGGTGGCCGCTTGCTGCATCTCGACACCGGCACGGCGAAGCTGATCACGGCTGGTCGCCGGGGTGGGATCGGCGTCCTCGTACAGCAGGATCTCGGTGCGGTGATGGATGGCGAGGTTGCACAGGGTGGCGGCCAGGGAGATCTGGGAGCAGGCGCCGGCGAGGAGCGCCAGGTTCTCGGCCCCGTCCTTCATCGCGGGATATTGGCTGACCGACAGGTCGTGCACCTGCCGCGTGCACTTCATCGCCAGCTCGTGCACTCGCAGGCTCAGGGGTGCGATCTCTCGGAAGGGCTTGGCGATCTCGCCCTCCCGGATGCGTGCCGCCTCCGCGGCCAGTTCCTTCAGGGTGGGGGCCACCTCGCCGAGAAGGCGGGTGTGTTCGGTCAGGTCGACGGTGTGCAGGACAACTCCGGAAGGACGAGGGGCGGTACGGGGCAAGGTGAAGAGGGTGGGTCCGTTGCGGTGCGGGAAAGGGCTCGGTCAGAGGGCTTCCCACAGCAGGCGGGTGACGTGGTCGTTGCCGTGGCCGGCTCTCGGGCGGGACGGGTGTGCCATCCGGCGCGGGGCGGACGGCTGGCGATCACGCGCCACCCGGCGCCGCGCAGCGATGCGCCGCTCTCGCCGTCCTACGTGTAGGTGACCAGCCGTCGGTAGCCGAGGGCCTTCGCCGCCCGCCACGCGGCGCCGTAGAGCAAGGAGTTGGCGTTGCGGGCGCCGTCGCTGGCGGTCCGGGTGACTTCGAGGGTGGCGCCGTCGTCCAGGTGACGGGCCACCGGCCGGCCGACGATGGCCACGGCGCGCAGCGTGCCGCTCTCGTCGGCGGCTCCGACCGAGAAGATCTGTCCTGCGGGCGGCGGGTGGTGACGGTGCCAGGCGCGCACGAAGTCCTTCGCCTCACGGGAGCGGACCGGCACCAGGTGCAGCGGGGCGTCGCTCACGCGGCCGTCCCGAAGTCGGACTGCGTCGGCGCGTGCTTCGCGAGGGCACGCGCCGTGATCGCCTTCGACGCGCGGGCGGACGCCGCGGACAACTCCTGCGCTCCGGGCTCCCGGTACCACGGCCGCAGGTCGAGCATGGCGGCGCGCATGCCGGTGGCGAAGCACAGCGCGGTGCCCTTGGGCAGGGCGCGGATCGCGTCGGCGGGCAGGATCCGTTCCTGGCGCATGCTGACCGAGGTCGACTTCCCGGACTCCGAGTGGGAGGTGGATGTTGTCTCCACGTCGTGGTCGCCGATCAGGCGGCTGAGCTTGTCGGCGAAGTCGGGGTCGTCGATGCCGGAGCCGATGACCTTGACGGTCGAGGCGGACCACATGGCGTCCATGCCCGCGTCTCCCCAGACCTTCTGGCCCTGGCGGTAGGACTGCAAAATCGTGATCGGGATGATTCCGCGACTGCCGAGGTGGGAGTACAGGTCCGGCAGGTCGCTGATCTTGCACACGTTGGCGGCCTCGTCGAGGATCGCCAGCATGGGCGGGTCCAGGCGTCCGCCGGCGCGTTCGGCCTGGGCGGTCGCCGCGCGCATCACGGAGTCCGCGCACGCGGCGATCAGGGCCGAGGCCCCGCCTCCGCCGTCCTTGCTCAGCAGGAACAGCGTGTCGGTGGAGGTGACGAACTGCTCCGGCCGGAACTCGGCGACGTCCTTCTGGGGGGTCACCCAGGCCGCGATCTCCGCGTTGAGGAGGGCGGCGGCGTACTGGCGGGCGGTCTCGTAGATGCCGTCGCGGGTCTCGGGCGGTCCCTCGACGGTGCCCTTGAGCTGGGCTGCGACAGCGGCGAAGCCGTGGTCGCGCAGGATGTCGAGCGGGGTGCGGTCGGCGGGGAAGGCGAGCCACTGCATGATGTCGGTGATCGGCCGCTCATCGAGCGCTGCGGCCAGCAGCAGCTGGGAGAGGATGTTGCTGCCGGCCTTGGACCAGAAGTCGCCCTGCTGGGAGGCATCGACCGAGGCGGCCAGGAAGTGTCCGGCGAGCCGGTTCGCCCCGTCCAGCGTTGTGGCGCCGGCCAGGGGGTTCCACCACATCTCGCGTGCGGCGTGCGCGATCTGCTGCGGGTCCATGGTCCACACCGTCCCCGCCCGGGCCCTGGCCTCGTAAGCGGTGGTGAAGGCGTCGCCGGCGGCCTTGTTCGACGTCAGCAGGACCGGACCGGGCGCGCCGAGCATGGACGGGATAGCCAGCGAGGTGGTCTTGCCCGAGCGGGGCGCCATGATCGCGACAGCGACGTCCTCGAACCCCATCCTCACCTCGTGGCGGCTGCCCTGCAGGTTCCCGAGGAGGATGCCGGTGTCCTTGGCCTCGATGTGCTTGGCGTCCTTCAGACTCGGCCGCAGCGAGCGGGCCTTGTCGGTGATCGCCTTGGCCATCAAAGGCTCGATGTCCCGGGCCTTGGCCATGTCGGTGATCTTCTTCTTCCGGCCGCCACCCTGACTCCTGTGCCGGGCCCACACCACACCGATCACCGCGGCGAGGACCAGGAGGAGGACGACGGGCACGATGCGGGCGCCGACGAGCAGGGGCGTTTCTTCCACGGTGGGCCAGACCTGCTCAGGGTGGAGCAGGGCGGCGGTGGGCTGGTAGGGCGCCCAGCCGCCTTCGGTGAGGTAAGCGGTGATGTTGCCGGACAGCCAGGCGAGGTGGGCAAGGGGCACGGCGATCGCGAGCACGCCGAGCAGGAGGCGCAGGGCAAGGTCGTATCCGTCGCTGCTGCTGCTGCTGTTGGAGGAGGAGGGCAAGGGCTACGTGCTTCCGGGACGGAGGGATCAGCGGCTGCGGCCGTGCCGGGACGGCGGTGGAGTCGGTGGCATCGGATTGGCAGGAGGGAGGGGGTGCCGGGCGGCGAGGGTCTGGACGCGTTCTTCCAGCGCCCCGGCGATGTCCACGGCGAGCGCGTCCGTGGTCCTGCGGGCGACGACACCGGGGTTGCGGGTGGGCAGGCTGCGCCCGCCGTCGGTGCGTAGAGCGGGCTTGGGGTCGGCGATTGCGGTGGTGAACGCGGCGACCAGGTGGTCGGGAGTGTGGGCGTCGAAGCGGGCCTGCCACACCGGGCGTGGGCCGAGCGTGGCGGTGACGAACCAGATGCCCGGTTCTTCCGCGTTAACCAGCCGCTGCACGTACGCGGTGCCGTCGGGCGAGACGAGGCCGTCGGCACCGACGGCAGGAGCAGACCAGGCGAGCTGCCGGAGTGGCTCGAACGGATCGCAGGGTGCGTCGGTTGGCGGGGCAGGGGCGGTGAGGGCGTCGGTGAAGGCGGCGATCAGTTCGACCGGGGTGCGGGCCCCGAAGCTCGCGTACCAGGCGGGTCGGCCGGACTCGGCCGTGTGGTTGATGGTCCACCACTGGCCGTCGGGGTCGGGCTCCAGGCGCAGGAGGGCCTTCTGGTCGGGGCTGGAGAGCAGGACGCGCGGCATCAGGGGGTCGTGGCCGTGGCTCCAGCCGCAGGCGCGATGGAGGGGGATGGTGACCCAGGCGGGGTCGCCCCCGCCGGAGAGGTGGCGTGGGGTGATGAAGTCGACCTCGACGGTGTCAGCTCCGGAGGGCATGGTCACCGCCTCGTCGCGCGGTAGCCGCCGTGCCGGGGTTTGACGGCGGGGAGCTGCGGACGCTTCGGCTGGGTTGCTGCCCGGCGGGTGGCTGCCTGGATGTCGAGGACGGCGCGGCCGTGGCTGGCCCAGTCGTCCAGGTAGCTCCAGCACTCGGCGTGATGCTCGTCCAGCGCGTCGATGTACACCTCGGTGCCCGGTCCGGCGCCCTGGGGGAGCTGGGCGCGGGTCTGTTGCCACTGCTTGTCCAGGGCGTCGAGGCGGCACAGCGCCTCCTCCAGGACGCGCAGTTGCCCGGGCCAGCTGTCCCGGGTGAGGTGGGCGGGCAGCTGCTGGAGTTGGAGCCGGGCGGTGGCCAGCAATTGGCGGGCGCCGGGCCGGATGCTGGCGAACGCCGTAGCGGTGTCTGCGTCGCGGACGGCGGCCCGGCGGCCGTAGGCGCCCTGGTCGAAGGACCAGCCGTCCAGGTCCGTGTTGAACTCGGTGAAGGCGTCCCAGGAGGCCAGGATCCGTTCGCTGTGGCGCAGGTAGCGGTTGAGGCGCCGCAGCGAGGTGCGGCGGTGTGAGGGGGAGATGGGAAGTTCCTGTCGGTTCAGCGGCGGGCGGCCGGCTGGGCAGTGCGGGCGTTCGCCGGGGACGGCGCGGGCTTCGTCTGACGTCGGCGGGCTGCGCGGACGTGTGCCGTGATGGCCTTGAGCCGGTTGGTGTGGGCGTCGACCACCTGCTGAGGGGAGAGTGGGCTCGGTTCCTGGACAGCCCTGTAGTGAGCGGTCGGCTCGTGCATGCCACGTTGGAGTGGAGCGGTGTCGGTCAGCGCGGTGACAAAGGCGTTGACCAAGTGGGCGGAGACGTTCTGGTGGAAGTGCGCGTGCCAGATGCGTCGGCCGCCAAGCTCGGGAAGGTTGGCCTCGTGGGTTTCGATGTGCCAGTCCGGCGTGTCGTGGAGTTCGCTGACCGGGCGGTGCTCGATGGTGCACATGCCGTCGGTGGAGTGGGCCGCGCCGCTGTCGTCGCGAGTCCAGCCCGCTGCGTCGAGCGTTCGCCATGGGTCCGGCTGTGCGGCCGGCGGCGGGATGACCAGGGCGTCGGTTACGGCGGCGAGGACCTCTGCGGGGACGAGTTCACCGAAGGCGGCGTACCAGTAGGGCTCGGCACCGAAGGGTTCGCTCGTCAGGTGCCACCGCGCGGACATGTACCCGGACTCCGGGGTGAAGCGCAGGGTGTAGCGGTGGTCGGGGCTGGTCATGACCATGCGCGGGCTCAGCGGATCGGAGGTGCGAGTCCATCCGGCGGCGGCGAGACCGTGTGTCACGTGCCGAGCGTCACCAGGACCGGCGAGGTGGCGGGGGCTGGTGTCGAAGGGGATCTGCCAGGCGTGTTTGTCGGCGAACTCCGAGAGCTGCCGTTCGCTCACCGGCACCGGCTGCACCCCTGCTCGCTCTCTGCGTCATCGTGGAGCGCGCGCAGCTCGTCCAGGACATAGTGGAGGGCGTGCTGGTCGGTCTGCTCCCAGGCGGCGGAGCGCAGCTCGGCGATCAGGTGGTTGAGGTGCGCGGTGCGCGGGATGGCGTGGTGTTCCTGGATGGTGCGGGCGAGGGCGCGCAGGGTGTCGGCGAGCTGGACGGGCAGGCCCGTGTACTCGTCGAGGAGCGGCTCGACGAGGGCGAGGGCTTCGGCGGGGTCGGGATTCTCGCGCAGGTACTCGGTGACGTCCGACAGCGCTTCGGTCAGGGTGCGCAGGGTGTCCGGGGTGGGGGCGGGCATCGGGCTCCTTGAGATGGGGGTGTGAGGTCAGTGGCGGGTGCGGGCGCCGCCGGCCGGGTTGTAGGGGCGGGCGGTGGTGCGTGGCCGGGTGCTTCGGGCGCTGGTGCGGGCCCAGGTGGCGGCGCGGGCGGCTGTGATCCGGGCCTGTTGCCACGCGCTGAGCTGGGAGGGCTTGACGGAGACCGACCAGGTCCGGATCTGGGCGCTGTGCGGGACGCGTCCGCGTGGGCGCATCACGGGGTCGGGGCCGGCGAGTTCGGCTGAGAAGGCTTTGACCAGGTGCATCGGTGTGTTCGGCGTGAAGTGGGCCGTCCAGCCGTTGCCCTGCTCATCCTTCGCTCCGGTCCACCACATCGCCGCGCCGTCGGCGTCCTGGCGGTACTGCATCCACGCGGCGCCGTCGGGGCTGGTGGCCGTGTAATTCTGGTCCGCGAAACGCGTGTGCCAGTTCTGCTCCTGCAGGGGCGCCCAGACGTTGGGGGCGTGGGCGGAGCGGGGGCGGGTGAGGGCGTCGGTCAGGCCAGCGACGATCTCCACCGGAGTCTGCCGGCCCAGGTGCGCAGACCATTCCACGGTCGCGTCGCCTGCCCGGCCGTGGATGGTCCATCCGCCGGGGAGGATGTAGGGGTCGTAGGCGACGCGGACGGTGCGGTCCGGGCTCTCCATGAGCAGCGGGCCGTCCTTCTTGGACTTGTCCCGCCAGCCCGAGGCGCGCAGGAACGCTGAGACGTGCCGGACGTCACCGCCGCCGGCCAGGGCACGGGGCTGGACGAGGTAGTGCTGCTCGGCTTGCTCGCCCTCCCCCCAGCCCTGCCACTGCTCTTTCGTCACCGGCGCCGCCGTACGACGAGCGGGGCGGGAGCCGGAGGCTTCGCCGCGCTAGTGGCCGGTCGGGTGCCGAGGTGCTGGAGGAGGTCCTGGTGCTCGTCCAGGTCCAGGCTGATGTCGTGCAGTTCGTTGGCGGCACGGCCCAAGGCGAGCCATACCTCCGCTGGCAGGGCGCCTCGTTCCGCCTCGCTCTTGGCGAAGTGGCTGCCGGTGATGACGAGGTGAGTGACGCCGCCGAGGACTCCGTTGTCCGGGTCGAGGACGCGGGCGATGACCTGCCCTGCCTGGGGCGGGGGAAGCTGGGAGAGGTGGTCGGAGAGCTGGCCGAGCTGGCGGGTGATCTCGTCGGCCAGTCTCACCGGGTAGGGGGCGGGGTGGGACATGCTCCTCCGGGTGCGTGCACGTTCAGTGGTGGTGGCGCTGCCCGACGGGCTGCGCCTCGGTGGGGACGGCTTCCGGGCGGGCGCCGACCAGGGGGAGGCGCGGTCGGGGCCGGCCGTGATGCAGGCGCGCAGATAGCGGCGGAACAGGGCGGTTGCGAGCCGGGGTTTGAGCCGATGGCTGATCGGTGCGGGTGTGCGTTCTGCTACGGGTTTCTCCGTGGAATCGGGCGGCGGGGAGGTGGGCGGCCCCGGCGTGGGGCCGGGCCGGGGCCGCCCGGGCTTACGGGGTGCGGCGGGCCGGTGCGGAGCGCGAGGGGGAACGGGCGGGCGCCGGCTGCTGCGGGGCGGGGCGGGCCGCGCGCGCACGGAGGCGGTGCACGGCCTGCTGGTAGAGGGCCTCGTCGAAGACCTCGGGGTCGCAGTTGACCGTGTATCCGGCCAGGAGCAGGGCGGGGATGGCGCGGTTCGCCAGGCGCTTCTGCTCCTCGGCACCGAGGTGGTCGGGCACGGTGTGCCAGATGTAGAGCGGCTCGCCTGCGGGGTATGCGTGGCGTTCGAGGCCGAGCTGTTCCAGCAGGTCGTGGAGTCCAGCGGGGGCGCCGGTGGGGGTGTCGGCGTGGATGGTGGTCGTCAGGGCCTTGATGTAGATCTCGACGTCTGTGCCGTACTCGTCGGCCAGGTTGGCCATACGTTTCTTCTCCGGGGTCAGCGGCGGCGGGAAGCCGGGTCCTGTGCACGGCCCGGTGCCGGGGCCGGTGCGGTCGCCGGCGGCTGCGTCCGGCGGGCGGCGTGGTTGCGGGCGTGCAGGACGACGCTGGCGGCTTCGCTCAGGGAGTTGGCCGTGCTGCCGAGCCGTGCGATGGGCTCGGGTTCCTCGCCGGGAGCGGCGCCGTGGAGATCACTGGCGGTGATCCAGGCGCGGACGATCACTTCCCTGGTCAAGGGCAGCAGCCCGCGCACAGGCGCCGCGACCTCGGTCAGGACCTCGGCCACCGCGCTGCTGGTCTCGGCGGCCGAGGCCCGCTCGGCGAGTTGGGTGAGGTAGCGCAGGGCTGCGTCACGGTCGCCGTCGGGGGTGGCCAGCATGTTCAGGGTGGGATCGAGGTGGACGCTGTGGCCGGCGGCGAGCAGGGCGTGTGAGGCGGTGGTCGCCTTCAGGCGCTGCTGCTCGACGGGCAGGCCGTGCGGAAGACGGTGGTAGTCCCCGCGGGGCCCGGGAGCGGAGAGGAAGCCGCCGGTCCGCTGGAGGATGTCCGCTGCCTGCTCGGTGCCGCCGATGGCCACGACCAGACCGGTGCGGGAGTCCTTGGTGATGGTGACGTACTCCAGGACCCAGAAGTCGGGCTCCGTCTGGTTCATCGCGTCCTGGCGGTGGGTGCGCGGGTGCCGGCGGGGGCCGGCGGCATGGATGCCGGGGCTGCGGTGGGTGCGGTCCGGGCCGCGGGGTGCTGGAGGGCGGTGCCGATACCGAGCGCGTCGAGCTGCGGGCCGATCTCACGCAGCGCGCGTGCCTGGGCCTGGGAGTCGTCCCCCTCCAGGCGGTAGATACCGCTGTGCGGGTCCTGGACGAAGCCGTGGGCGGCGAGGATGGTGCCGGCCCGGTCGTCGGCGGGGGCGGTGGCGACGCTGCCGTCCGGCTGCCAGGTCAGGACGACCCGGTCCGACTGGGAGGGCTCGATACCGTCCAGGGCGTTGTGCCGGACCTGGGCGAGGGCACGGTCGTAGCGGACGAGCAGGTCGCCGGCGACCTGCTCGGCACCGAGGAACGGGTCGTCGGTCAGGGCGATGCCGTTGGGCTCGGGGACGGCGCGGTACGCCTCGTCCGGCAGGGCGTGCGGGGCGACGGCGGCGAGGAGGAAACCGTCGCGTTCGTCGTGCCGGTCGAGCAGGACGAGCTGGGCGCCGTCGGGGCGGCTGAGGACGGCGGCCTGCTGCAGGGGGTGTTCGGCCAGGGAGGCTGCGACCAGGTCCAGGTCCCAGATGCGGTCGGTGAGTTCGGCGAGGTCGTCCTTGGCGTCGGCCGTCAGGTGGGTGCTGGTCCAGGTGTCGGGGAGTTCGCCGGCGAGGACGTCGGCGTAGGAGGCGAGGCGCTCGGAGGCGGTGTGGTCGTGCATGGTGTCCTTGGGCGGTTGCAGGGGCTCAGCGGCGCAGTCGGGTGGCACCGACGGGTGGCGGTGCCGGGGCCGGCATGGCACGCGGCGGGGGTGGACAGGCGCACACCGCGGAGCGTTCGTGCTCGTGGTCGGGAACCTGCTCGGCGCAGGCGCGGCGGCCGGGGTGAGGGGCGTGCCGGTCGGCCAGCCGTTCGCGGGTGTGCGCAAGGTCGGAGTGGATGATGCGGACGTATTCGTCGGCGAGGTAGCGCAGGCGCCCGGCGGTGTACGGATCGCTCGCGTCGCCGAGGCCGTCGAAGAACTCCGCCAGGGCGCCCAGGGCTTCCGAGAATCCGGCGAGGATGCCGTCGTGGGGCGCGGTGAGTTCGGTGAGGACGTCCGCTGCCTCGGCGGTGTCGGTGGCCTCGCGGATGCGTTCGGCGAGGTGGGAGACCGAGGCGCCGAGCGCGGGATAGGCCGCGGGGCGGGACTCGGTGTCGAAGCGCTCGTCGCAGTCGACGTGGTACCCGACGGCCCGCAGGCGCCCTACGGCCTCGGTGGCCAGACGGGACTCCTCGTCCTCGGTCAGGCCGGCGGGGGCGCGGTGGTAGCTCTCGTGGAGGCGGACGACAGCGACGAATCCCGCGCGCTGGAGGATGCTGTGTGCTTCGGCGTCGCCGCCGCGGGCGAGGAGTTCGCCGGAGTGCGGGTCACGGCGGATGTCCAGGAAGCGGTCGGTGGAGCGGGGCAAGGAGACGTTTCTCCTACAAAGATCGGTGGGCGGTGCGCTGGGTCGCGGCCGGCGCGGCGGCGACCCGGGGCTGGACCAGATGGGCCGCAGTGGTGTCCAGGTCCTGCTGAATCGCGTGGAGGCGGCGCGCGATCAGCTCCAGACGGTGCGCCGTGTCCGTGCCGGCAGCCCCAGGCTGGCGGGCGACCCGGTACGCGGTGTGCTCGACCAGTCCGCGGACCGCGGCCAGCGGGCCGGACTGCTCGTCGGCGAGCTGGCTGAGGACGCTGGCCAGCTGCCCGGACGCGGTGGGCGCGGTGGGCTGGGTGGTGGGCCGGGCGGGGATCAGGCCGAGATCCTGCTCGATGCGGCGGGCCTGGTCCGCGAGGCGTCGCAGGATGTCTGCGGGCGGGGCGTGCCAGGCGCCGTCGAGATGGATCAGGTTGGCGATCAGGTCCAGGCGTCCGGGCTGGGCCTGGACGGCGATCCACCGGCAGCCGCTTTCCTTGCCCGGGATCTCGATGCCGGTGGCCCGCGCCAGCCGGTGAGCGACTTCAGTCCATTCCGGTCCCGTCAGTTCCCGGTCGTCCGGGTGAAGGCGCACATCGAGGTGGAGGATCGCCCGCCGGTCGTCGTCGGGGCTGGCGGCGAAGGGATGCTCCAGGAGGGCCTCTTCGATGTGCTCGGCCCACTCGAAGGACGTCCAGGACTTGTGCTCGTCGTCCAGGGTGAAATAGTCCAGGCCGGGCCAGTGGGCGACGATCGTGTGATCGGTCAGACCCTCGGTCGGTGACAGCGGCCGGCCCAGCGCTACTTCGAGTGGGTCGTGCGGTGTGTGCGTGCGCTGGTGCAGGCGGGGGATCACCGGCCGCTCCGCAGGTCGGCGGTGTGCGCGAGCTGGCCCAGGGCGGTGGTGGTGTACCAGCCGCAGTCGATCAGCTCGTCGCGGCCGGCGAACCGTTTCAGGAGGGTGTCCTCCATGGCCCGCAGGTAGATCAGGCAGTCCGGGCAGCGGCGCGAGAGGTGCACGAGGTAGCGGGGGTGGGCGGTGACGTAGGACTGGTCGCCACCGGTGGGATCGCGCAGCCGCCATCCGTTCTCGTCGGTGGGGGTGTGCCAGGAGGGGGCGACGACGCGCATCGCGTCTCCCCACAGTTCCCCGCTGGCCACCCCCTTGAGAACGACGACGGTGTCCCCGGCCTGGAAGTGGGCGTGGGTGATGTCGCGGGTCGGAGTGAGCGGGTCGGCGGTGAGGGCGGTGACGGGGACGGGGTGATGGTCCCAGGACGGAGGGAGCACGCAGTTCCTTCCACGCGATGGCTGTCGGGGTGGGAGCATCAATAGTCCGGAGGAACGCCGGTTTGGCTAACCGGCGTTTCCCGGCTATGTTGCCCCGTCGTCAGCGGAACGGGTTCTCCGTCCCGGTGTCGTCCGAAGTGGCGGCGTCCAGGAGTTCGGGCAGGTCAGAGCCCTCTGCGTCCCTCTGGTCGATCCACCATCCGGCGCGGTCGACGGTGCGGATCTTGTCTTCCAGGACGGCCCAGTCGGCCTCGTCCCAGGTGCCCTCGCTCACCAGCGCGCTGTACGCGGCGGTGACGAGCTGGTGGCGGGAGCGCTCGCCCCAGGCGAGGGCCTTCTCGGGTCCATCGAGCGGCGGCATGTCGAACTGCTCGGCCCACTCGGCGGCGACCCGCTGCTCCTCGGCACGCTTGGCGGCGATCCAGGCTTCCTTGGATTCCGTGTCCAAGTCGCGGGCGGCCCTCCAGCAGTCGGTGCAGTCGCGGCCTTCGAGCCAGCGGGCGAATCCGGCGCGCCGGTCGGCGGGCCGGTCGGACAGGTTATGCGTTACTTCGTGTCCACAGCTGTGGGCAATTTTCCAGGTCGTACGGACAGCCATGTTCTGAGGGATCTCCTTGCCGTGGCGGGCAGTTCAGGGGTTAAGGCCGGGAATGTGCGGTCGAGTGGACTGATGGTGGGGGTCCAGCGGCGCGCGACATGGGCTGGCCTGCGGAGGTGGTCTGGAGTGCTTGGCGGTGGTCTCGGGGACGCTTCCGCCTCCTGCGTCGTCTCAGCGTGTCCTGCGGATGGCGTCTGTGGCCGCCTTGGCGATGGCGACGGGAGCGCTGGAGGGCTGGGGCAGGTGCAGCAAGGTGGTCCCCGGCAAGTGGCGGGACTTATCGGTGAGGGTGAGCTGGAGTACGGCGCAGCCGGCGGTCGTGAGCTGCTTGACGCGGGTGACGGCTTGAGCGGTTTCGTCCCTGCCGTAGCGGGCGTCGGTGACGATCACGAGGAGGCGGCCGGCGCCGGGGCGGCTGAGTTCGAGGCCGTGGTCGAGTGCGTCGATGGCGTCGGCGAGGTTGTGGTGGCCGCCGGTGGCATCGAACGTCGTCACGCGCTCCGGTGCTCGGTGGGTGGGCCGGGTCAGGGCGGTCAGGTGCCTGTCGTAGGCGATGGTGGCGGTACGGGAGTCGGGGTCGCTCAGGGCTGCTGCGCGTGCCACGATCCAGGCAGCGGACGCGACGGGCTTGCAGGCGGCGCGCATGGAGCCGGAGACGTCGACGGCGATCCCCACACGCAGTGGTGGGGTGGGGGAGTTGCGGCGGCGGGTGTGGGTGAACGGTTCTGCGGTGGGGACCGACCCGGCCGCGCGCTGAGCGTCGCGGGCGAGGGCCGCGCGCATGTTGAGGCGGCCGGGCGGGGTGGGGCTGGTGGTCCGCTCCTCGGTCCGCTCGCGGTAGGCGGCGGCACGCAAGGCGCGGCTCAGGCGCGCGGCGGCGCTCTGCTCGGCGGCCGTGGGCCTGCGGGTGCCGGTGACCGGGTTGCTACGGGGCGCCGGTGTGCCGTCGGCGCTGACGGTGCCACGGGCGTTGAAGACCGACTTGGCGGTGGCGGCGGCTTTGCGTCGCTGGCGGGTCCGCTGGGCGCGGTCCTGGGCCTGCGCCTTGGACCGTGACGCCATGGCGTTGGAGGCTGCGTCCTGTGCCGCGAGGTCGGCGGCGTCGGTGGCCGCCGTGCTGTCCATGACGGCCGCCACCGCGCCGGACAGCAGATCGGTGAGGTTCTCCGGCACGGACAGGCGGGGGGCCGCGGCGTCCAGAGCGTCGCACCATTCTTGACCGCGCGCGAGCATGGTCGTGGCGTCGTGGTCGGCGCACTGGTGGGCTGCGGTCCAGATGCGGGTGAGGGTGCTCAGCAGGTTGGCGCCCAGGACCTTTTCGCACAGATCGGCGACGGCCCGGGTCTCGCCGGCGTCCAGGATGCCGACGTCACGGCGGCCGAGGATCAGGGCCGCCGCGGCGGCGGCCTGCTCGATGCCCTGGAGGGTGGGGTGGGCGATGTCGGGCATGACCAGGGTTCGGGCACTGGTGCGCAGGTACGTGCGGTCCGTGGGCCGCGTGATCAGGTGGGCGCCTTCGACGCGGCTCTCCTCCAGCAGGAGCGCGGCCTCGACGACACGGGGGTCCGCTCCGGCAGGCTGTGTCCAGACGGAGTGGGCCGCGTGCGCGGCCTCGTGGACGAACACGCCCCAGGCGGCGGGATACCGCTCCTCGTCGCCCACGATCCGCGGATGGATCTCGTGGGGCTTCAGCGGGGCGAACAGGCAGGCGTCGATCTCGACCTCGCCCAGCGTGGGGAAGTACGCGGCCGGTGCGCCGCTGCGCGTGCCGGGGCGGCAGGTGACGAGGAGGTCCTGGCGGCCGGAGAGGGCGACCAGCCGGTCGCCGAGTTCGGCTCCCACGCGCAGCCACGCGGCCGGGGAGGAACGGGGTTGCGCGGGCGGCGCGCCGTCGTCGTCCCATCGCGCGAGGTCGACGTCGTCGTCCGGCGTGGTGGCGGGGGACTGGACGTGGTGGTGGGCGCTCATCGCGGGCGCCCCCGGTGTGCGGAAACGGTGCTGCCCGGGGGCTGCCGGGCGGCTGAGGCGGGGAGCTGCTTGCCGAGGGTGAGAGGCGCGATCTTCTTGACGCCGACCGTCTTGATGATGGCGGCGGCAACGGCGTCGCGATCCTCCTCAGGGGCGATGCCGACGAGGTTCGCGAGCGCAGCTTTGGTGCCGAGGACGGCCTCGGTCTTCTGGTAGCTCAGCAGTTCCCGAAGCTGCGGGGCCCAGCCCAGCTCGCCGAGTTCGACCTGGTGGGCGAGGTGTCGGGCCACCCGGACCACCCGGGCATCGATCCTCAAGGCCAGGGCGAGGTCATAGTCCGTGCCGATCTGGATCTGCACGCTGAACCGGCTCGCGAGGGCCTCCGTCAACACCGCGCCGTGGACACCGGGATTGTGGCCCGCCACCACGTAGAAGCCCGGCTCGGCCTTGATGGTCTCGCCCTTGTGGGCCTTGACCTGGATCTGCCTGCGCCCGTCCATCGCGGGATACAGCGCCGCCAGGACCTTCGGTGAGATCAAGGTGGCATCGTCGATCAGCAGGGCGCGGCCCTCGGTCATCGCGGTGACCAGCGGACCGTACTGGAAGACGTAGGCTCCCGCGTCGTCCTGTGTGTACTCGCCGATCAAGTCGCCGACCGTGGTGTCGCCGTCACCGGCGACGGTGAGCAGGTCCGGGAACGCCGCCTCGACCAGACTCGTCTTGCCGGTGCCCGGAGGGCCGTAGAGCAGCACCGGCACGTCGGCGTCGCGCAAGCGATTCAACGCCTCGACGTCGGGCAGATCAGCCAGCTCCCGGGGGTGGTAGAGCTGGCCCCCCGCGCGGCGGATCGGGCCGGTCTGCCTGGGCGCGGCTGCTGCGGTGTAGGTCGTACCGGGCGTGGCCGCCTGGGCGCGGGGAGCGTGGGTGCCCGGTGGGCTGATCACAGCCCTCTGCGCGGCTGCGGCGGTTTTCGCGTTCGCCCGGAACTGCGGTTGTCCGGTCCCGCTTTGGTCGGCCTCGCCGCGTCGCACCAGGGTGAGGGCGGCGTTGCGGACGGCGCCGTGGGAGTGGCCCAGTTGCCTGGCCATGTCCCCGATGGTGAGCTTGTCCGCCGGCCGGTCGGCCAGCAGTTGGGCCACCTTGGCCCGTAGTTCGCCGCCCTTGGTACGCGCTGGTCTGGTAGGCCCGGGTGTGGTCAAAGCAAGAACCCTTCAACAGGTGGGGACGGGGTGGGCGATGCGCTGGAGAGGCTGGCTGGTCTCGGAGGGGATCACGGACTGTGCCTGCATCAGCGACCGGGCCAAGGGGGGCGTACCGTCGGCGCTCACCGGCCGACCGAGGGCTCGGTCCAGGTGCACGGGATGGCCGGCCACGGGCAGCTCGCTGGCTGCCGAGCAGACCCGTGCGTCCGCTCCGTACCGGGTTCCGTCGCTCGGCAGGCGCAGCCTGGCGTCTCTTCGAAGCCGTCCTGGAGCAGGATCCGCCGGGCGGCGGCGTTGTAGCCGGTGGTGGTGATCTCGCCGGTGATGCTGTGCCGGATCGGCATGAACGGCTCTGCTGGTGCCTCGGGCAAAACGGATCTCCTATCGGCGGCGGGCGGTCATGCTGGCGCGGGGCGGCGGCGCGGGCGGTGTGGTGTCCACGGCCGGGCGCGGGCGGGCACGCAGCACGGGGGTGCGGTGCGGGGGCAGGACAGCGACGGTCGCACCGAGGTCCTCGGCTGCCTCTTCGACTTCGCGAGTGAGGAACTCGATCTGCCGGCCCAGCGCTGAGAGGCGGGCGGCGATCTGACGGCCCTGCACGGTCTCCAGGGCGCTGGCGAACTGGCTGCTCGTCTCCAGTAGTTCCTGCAGGCGGACCATCGGGCCAGCGGCGTAGCCGCGCTGGACGGCGCCCAGGAGAGCGTTCGAGGCGTCACCGGCACTGTGGCCTTCGACGACGTCGCGGATCAGGTCCTGCAGGGACAGCTCCGGGGCCGGTGCCGGGCGGTTGAACCGGGAGATGTCCGAGCGCAGCACGCCGGGCGGGACCGGAGCGGGCAGGGCCTTGCCCGCCTCGTACTCGTGGGCAAAGTGCCCGATCACCTGCCAGCCCGGGACGCCCGGGTCGCCGCGCAGCGCGACCACGGTGGAGTCGTCGTCCTCGACCAGGTAAGCGAGGGTGATCGGCTGTCCGTCGGCGGCATACCACGACTCGGTCAGCTCCAGCGCGCCGCGCGTCTGCGCGGCCCGGGCCCTGTCGGTCCACTGCTGCTGTTCCTCGTCACTCAGCGGAGCCTTGTAGTGCTGGCCGTCGCGCTGGTCGGCGAGGTTGCTGGCGATCGGGCTGTGGTCCGCCCAAGCCGTGAGGTGCGGCCACAGGGCCGCGTGCTGAGCGCGTTCGGCCGGGGAGCCGGGCGCGGCGGGCTGGTCGAGGGCCCGGCGGATCTCAGCGGCGGAGGATGCCAGGCCGTCCAGTACGGCCCGCCACCCGGTCAGGTGCCGGGCGGGCGGCAATTCGTCGAGCGCGAGCCGGGCGGCATCGAGGAGAGCCTCGGCGTGCGGGGCGAGGTGGGTGGCGTACGCCTCCAGCGCCGCCTGGTCACGGTGAACTCGTGCGGCTGCGGCGGCGTCTGCGTGGACGGTGCGGCCGTGGCGGTCGCGTGTCCTGTCGAGGGCGGCATCGGTCTCGCAGTCGATGACTGCCATCCGCAGCCGGAAGTCGCGTGCCTTGCCGGCCAGTGCGGACGCTGTCGGCAAGGGGCTGTCAGGGGCCGGATGGTTCGCGTGGGTCATCGGGACCGCCCGCCGGCCGCGACTGTGAGGTGGACGGTGGGAGCGTAGGTGGGCTTCGGCGGTATCGGACGGGCCGACGGCGGGGAGGTGGTGGGCGGCGTGGAGCGCTGCGTCGTTCGGCCGGAGGCGGCCTGGGCGAGCCGGCTGCGGCGCTCCTGGAGTCCGTGTGGCCGGACGGGGCGCCGAGGGCCGGTGGAGAGGGCCGGATCGAGGCGGATGTCGGCCTGCACGATGTAGCCCCGACGGCGCAGGTCGTGGACGGCCTGGCGGGTGCGTCGGGGACCATCGCGCTCGGGCTCGCTGAGGCGGTACAGGCCCGGTTCATCGGGGACGGGCTCGAATTGCTCGCGCTCCAGGAACCAGTGGGCGAGGTGCTGGGGAATGGAGGAGGCGAAGGAGGCGACGAAGCCGTGTTCCTTGTGGTCTCCGAAGGAGAAGTGGGTGCCGGGCTGCAAGGGGGCGGGAGTCTCCAGACTTGTCGGGGGAACGGTCAGTGGCTGCGGTACGCCGACCGGGCTGCGGCGAGGGGGCGGGCCGGAGCTGTGACGGGGAGGGCCGGGCGGCGGTGGGGTGCGCTCAGGCGGGCCTGGCGCAAGAACGCTTCGCCGTCGGTGAGCCAGGTCACGATCGCTGGCCACGCGCGTGCTCGGCGCTCCTGATCCGGTACAGCACCACCGTGGACGATCTCGTCGAGCAGGGTTTCGACGTCGATCACGGCGTCGGCCAGACGGGAGAGGGCTGCGGCGTCGTCGGGCCACGGGCTGTCCGCGGGCCGGCACCGGTCGAGCAGCGTCGGGGCGTGGTCGACGACGGTCAGGAAACGGCGCCAGGCGTGGTCGAGGAACAGCTCCGTCGCAGCGCCGAGGGCGGCAGCGCTCAGCGGGGTGGCGTCGCTGTAGCGGCCGGAGGCGTTCACGGCCTGCCAGGTGTCGTGCTCGAAGCGGACGTCCCCGAGCACGGCGGCGATGGCCGCCGTCTGGCGGACATGGACGGCCTGCTCGTAGGCGGGAAGGTACCGGTCGGTGAGGGCCTGGGCAGCCCGCCCGGGAAACGGCGACAGGACGATGCTGCGCGGAGCGTGGGGATCGCCGTAGCCTCTTTCGAGCCCCTCCGGCGAGAAGGCTCCCACCAGGTAGTCGAGTTGACGGCCGGGCCGCTCGATGAACAACAGCGTGGTGCCCTGCACCGCGTCGGTGAGGACCGCGGCGTAAGGGATCCGCTCGCTCTGGACGGCGCGGCCGAGTTCGCCGCTGTCCCAGATCCACGGGACCAGGTCCTCCTGCCAGGCAGGGTGCGCATAGACCTCGACCGAGGCGTGCCACTGGCCGGGCAGCAGGCGCGCCAGGTCACGGGCGGCGTCGCCGATGAACCGGCGGCTGCTCGTGTGCACGCTGGCGCGGTGCCGCTTCGCGCACGCGACCAGATCGACCACGGTAATCCGGGTGCCGCCCGCGGGCAGGTGCCAGACCCCGTCGTCGTCCCGCTGGAAGCCGCTCTCCGCGAGGGCGGTGTGCGCCCACGGGTACTGCTCGCCCGAGGCGATGGCGACGATCCCGGACTCCCGGCTGTACGACAGGACGATCTGGGCCTCAGCCACGGTCTAGATCCTCGCCACCGCGCAGGGCGGCACGCAGGCTGCGGCCGTAGGCCCAGGCGTGCTCCCGGGCCGCCGCCTCCAACTGGTCGTATCCGGCCTGGGCTGTCATCTGCCCAGGGTGCTTGCGGTACCGGTACACGGGGACCGGCAGCAGGATCCCGGGTGCGAGCGCGGTGACGCCGAGGGCCGCGCAGTAGTCCTCGCCCTGGACAAGACCGCCCATCGGCGCGGCGCGCACGAGGTCGGTGCGGGCGAGGATCGTGGTCGGCCCGATGGGGATCGTGTCCGTCGGCGACTTCCAATACGTCCACACGTCGCCGGCCTCGTGCCGGCCGGGCGGAGTAGGGCAGCGCCACAGGCGGGTCGAGCCATCGGGGCGCTGGTCCTCGCTCCACCCTGCACACCAGCCCACCCCGGCGGATTCCAGGGTGTTCAGCCGCACGGACATGGCGTCATCGGTGAACTCATCGTCGTCATCGGCCCAGTTCACGTAGGGGGTGCGCACGTGGGTGAGGGCCAGGTTCCTGGCACAGGCGGCGCCGACCGGCCGGGGCAGGTTCACTGTGCGGATGCGGGAGTCCTGCGAGAGCGGGGCCGGTAGGCGTTCGGGTGTGGTGCCGTCGAGCGCGATCACGGCCTCCCACGGCACGGACTGCCGGGTGAGACTGGCGTGCATGGCGGTCAGGTAGTCGAGGCGGTCGTCGCGCAGGCGGGTGGCGATGACGACCGTAATCAGGGGAGAGGGCAGGGAAGTCTCCGGCAATGAAGGGCGGTGAGGGTCAGCGGCGGGCAGCCGTGCGCGGCCCGGCTGACGCTGCTCCGGCAGCGGGCCGCGGCGTGCGTGCGGCGGGCGAGGTGGTGGGCGTCCGGCGTGTGGTGATGGCGGGCCAGTCGGCCGGGTGGTCGCCGAAGGGGGTACTGGGGTCGGTGTCCCAGGCGACCAGGGGGCCCGTGCCGGTGTGAGCCATGCTGATCACTTCGATGCCCTGCGGATGCAAGATGTAGCCCCACGGCATGCCCAGTTCGACGGCGGTCTTGTCGGTGACCGTCATACGGACCGGGGGCGAGCCGTCCGGAGTGATCAGGTGATCGAGGGTCCGGCTGGGCCAGTGTTCGCCGCCGGTCAGCGCGGCCACGAGCGCGGGTGGGGCGTCGTCGAGGAGATCGGTGCCGAGTTCGTCCCAGCCGACGGCGATGTCGTCGATGAGGTGCTGGGACATGGCCTCGACGTCGCGCCCGAACTTGTACTGGTAGGCGGCCAGGAGGAGCGGGAGGTGGTGGCTGGGCACGCCGTCGAGCTGGACGTGGATGCCGCTGTACCCCGTGCCGAGGGTGGGGCGGGCGATGAAGGAGTGTGTGGACAGGGAGTTCTCCGGAACGAGCAAGGGGGGACGTGCGGCGGCCGTCGATGTGACGGGCGGGTGCGGCTACGCGCGGTGTGACCAGGAGGCGACCGGGGGGCCGGAGGCGTCGGTGCGGGCGCAGGTGTAGCCGATCAGGCGGGAGGGCTCGGCCTTCGCGGGGACGGTGGCGGCGTCGTTGCACACGAACGTGTACCGGATGGAGGTGCGGGGCACGTCGTGGAGCCAGGCCCGGTCACCCTTGCCGGGGTTGATCTGCAGGCCGGAGTGCGCGACGGCGTCGGTCTGGGTGTGCGTGTGGGAGAAGAGAACCAGCGCGCCGCCGCCTGCCGTCTTGAGGGCGTAGGCGTCCGTGAAGCGGTTGTCGGCTGCGTCGAAGACGCTGCTTCCCTTGTCGCCGAAACGGATTGCGGCATCGCTGTGGACCTTGACCTGCCGCTTGCTGGCCTCGGTCGGCGCGAACACCTTGCTTCCGGTGTTCGTGCCTCCGGTGGTGAAGTTGTCCAGCACGGCCGTACGCAGAACGTCGGCGTCGGCGGCCAGATGCTTGTTGCCGATGGCGGCGACGGCCGTCGCGTATCCCTCGCGGTCGAGGGCGACCTCGGGCAGCTTCTGGCTGTCCAGGTCGACGACGGAGACCATTTCCCAGCGCTTGTGCTGGGGCTGTTCGGTGAACACGGCCAGGCGGGAGGGGGGCTCGCCCATCTCGCTGGAGAGGGCGGCAGCGAACCAGCGGTCCTGCCCGGCAGCCAGGCGGGGGATGTACAGCTTGGCGCTGGCGAGGTCGTAGGACCACGCCTCGTACGGCTCGCGGTCCTTGGCGGGAAGCCCTTCGGTCTCGGTGTAGTCCGAGACGGACATCGCGTACAGCGGTCCGTCCTCGACCGTGTCGAGCAGACGCCGGTCCCGGTCGGCGTTGGCCTCGTTGTTGACCTTGGAATAGCGGGTGATGACGTCGCGGGCCTGGGCGGCGGTGAGAGCGGGCGCGGGCTTGGGGGCGGTGCTGGCGGTGGGCGTCTGCCGGGCCTGGGCGGGGCCGTCTTCGCCGGAGCATCCGGTGAGGGCCAGGGTGAGGCAGGCGGCGCCGGTGATCAGCGGCAGGGTACGGCGGGCGGTGCGGATGGAGTCTCCAAGGGGTCGCAGGGGGAAGGAATCAGGGCGTGCGTCTGGCCGGTGGGGCGGCTTTCGGCGATGCCGGCGGGAGGACCCGTGGCGGGAGGGGCGACGCGTTGGCCGGGACGGAGGGCAGTCGTGGTGCCGGTGCTAGCGGAGTGAGGGCCCGCATGCGGTCCTCGGCCACGTGCAGGACCTCGGAGAGGTTGCGGACCTCGGCAGCGGCGTCGGCGAGGTCGTAGGAGAGGTCGAAGCCGTCGTCCTCCTCGGCCTCCTTGGCCTTCTCCCCGGCTGCTTCGAAGAACTCGCCGAGCTGCGCCAGCAGGCCCTCGGTGGGTTCCAGGATCTGGTGCAGCAGGGCAGCGGCAGCCGCATGCGACTCGGCTGCGTTGAGGCGGTCGGTCAGATCGCGCAGCGCGTCGCCGTAGACGTAGCGGGGTCCGCGCTGTGGTGTGGCGGGGGCATCCCGGGCCTCGGGCGGGGCTGGGGACACTTGTGGACCCTCGTGGGGAAGAGAGGGGTGTGGTAGCAGCCCGAGCTGGGCGAGGCGGTGGTCGATCGCCTCGATCAGGGGTTGGGTGCTGCCGCCGTGACGGGCTTCAGGCCGATGGGGAGCACTGGGGTTGTCGGGGGGAAGTGAGTCGTAGATGACCTCGAACAGCGTCTCGTCGTCCGGGTCCTCGCGGGTCGCGATCCAGCCCTCGGGGTCTCCGGGGCGGCGGTCGGAGGGCGGATCCTGCGGCGGGCTGATGATCAGGTAGCTGTCGTCGGGGAGTGAGACGCGCACGATGTAGGCGCTGAGGCCGAATTCGATGTCGCACGGGAGTCCGCGTGTCCGTAGCGGGGTGGTGATGTGCGTGTGGCGACGCCACAGTTCCTGCCACCATCGCGTCTTCACGTTTTGATGGTCGGGGAGCGGCGCGAGCGGGGGAGTGCGGGCGTCTGAGGGGTTCGGCTCGTCAGCGGCCACGGCTCCTCCTCCGGGATGCCGGCTGGTGCCGTGGAGTCGGTTTGCGAGCGAGGTCGGTCTCCGGCCCTGGCACCTGATCGCGGTCGACTGCGCAGTCGTCGCAGGCGGCGCTCAGGTCGTGTTCCTTCTTGGCTTCGCGGTCGGCGAGCTGAGCGGTGAGGGCGTCGAGTTCGGCTTGGCTGCGTTGGGCTTCGGCCCATTCGGTGGCGTTCACGTGCAGGGGGTGTGGCAAAGGGACTCCGGGTGTGGGTGGACGGGGGCGTTCGCAGCGGGGCCGGGCCTTGGGAGGCGGTTGGAGCTGGGAGCTACCGCCGGGGCCCGGTGCCGGGAGACGGTGGCGAGGGCGGCAGGCTCGCGGTAGTCCCCTGCTGGGGGTTGGTCGGCGGCGCGGGGGTGGGGGACGGGTCGTAGGTGGCACGCAGCCTGTTCATGCCGGCCTCGTCGGCGAGGGCCAGGACCGACAGCGCCCGGCTGGCCGCTGTCATCAGCAGGTTCGAGGGCGATCCCTTGGCCGCGCCGCGGCTCTCCTGCTTCCACCGGGCAGCGGCGACGAGGTAGTCGCTCAGGGCACGCAGTGCGGGTTCGGCGGCGTCCAGGACGTGATCGGTGACCGCGTCGATCTCCGCCGGGCTCTGGGCTGCGGCGAGGGCATCCAGGTAGAGGGTGAGGTCGGGCGCCGGCCAGGGCTGGTCGGGCAGGGGGTGGGCGGCGCGGAAGGGCTGTGCGTCGCGTCGTGCCCACCGCTTCAGGTCGCCACGGGTGGCGAGGTTGTAACGGGCGGCGTGAATTTGGTCGGCGTCGCGGCCGACGTTGTCGTACAGGTCGAAGTCGGGGTCGCGCGAGGTGATGCGGAAGTCCTTCGGGGCTTGCAGTGGCGGGCTGTGAGCGTCTTGGTTATCGGCGAGTGCGGCGAGCAGCTGTGGATGGTGCGGGCGTGGCGCGTGGAGGGGGAGTGGCGGTGGGCTTGTCCGCCGTTACCTGGCGGTAGGTGGTGATGGCTTCCCCGAGGCGGTCGACTGCGTCAGCCCGACGTGCGGCGAGGATGTCGATCTGCGTGGCGGAGTGCTGCAGGACACCCAGGGAGTTGATCGATGTGGTGCCGGCGACGGCGCGTGTCAGGGTGGTGGCTGCCTGCTGGGCGGCATCGGTGAATTGCCGGTGCACGTCGTCCAGGTGACGTGCGGCTCTGGTCACGAGGAATGCCAGCGCCAGCTCGGTGCCCTCGTGGAGGAACCGGAGTTCTGACGGCGACTTACCGAGGGCTTGCTGCACCATCTGGGAGCCGGGTGCAGCGGAAGGCTGGGTGGCGGAGGTATCCATCAGGGTGAGTGGTCCGAACAGTTGAAGGCAATTGCTAAGGAGACGGCAGGGTCGGGTGGGCCACGCGACTGGAAGGCCGGAGCCGGTCACGTCGTGTCGGAGTCGAAGCCGAGGTCGTCGAAGGCGCGCTGCCGGTAGCCGAAGACGGTCTCTTCGAGCGGGGCGAGCCGCTTGCAGTGGGGGTTTTCCCGGTAGGCGTCGATTCGGCTGCTGACGTATTCCTGTTTGTGTGCTTCGGCCGTGGCGGTTTGGACGAAGTTGCGTGAGGAGATGCGGCCCCATTCGGTCATGTCGGTGGGGGTGCTGTCTTTCATCCACACCCAGATGCCGTTGCCGAGCTTCATGATGCTCTTGGGGTGATACATCCCGTTGGGCGTGCGGTTTCGGCGCGGGCTGTGGCGTTCTCCGAGGTCTCGCATCATGGCCTGGCCGGCCTTCTTGATGACCAGGCCGAGCAGTTCCTTGCGCGGAGCAAGCCGCTCGCAGAGCGCGTCGAGAAGCTCGTCTTGGTGAATGCGGCCGGTGTCGGTGGTGACCTGCCGGGCGGCTTCCAGCGCGATCTTCCGGAGAACAGGGTCGGAGGTGAAGTTCACGGAAGGTTGCGCTCCTTCCACACCGAAGCAATCTCGGCCAGTGCCGTGGTCGCATGCTCGATGACCTCTTGGGTCACGGTCCGGCCGGGCGGCGCGAACTCGGGGTCGTACAGGGCGAACGTGCGACTGCCCCGGGCCTGGGCGAGCGAGGGCAGGACCTCGCACAGCAGCTGCGTGGCGACCCGCCGCTGCCGTATCTCCTCCTCCTGCCGGGCCCTGCGCTCCGCCCAGGCGCCCTGCAGAGTCAGTTCCCCTTCCTGCACGCGGGCGGCGAGGGCCGGGTCCTCGGCGCGGAGCTTGGCCAGCTGGGCCTCCGCAGAGGCGGTCTGCGCCTTCTTCTGCCGGGCGGTTTCGTACGCGCGGTCCAACCCGACGGCTCCGCTGATCACAGAGTCGACGAGTTCCGGGGCGTACTGCCAGACCACATTCGCCCGTCCGATGACGGCGCGTGCGACTCCGAGCTGCTCCTCGATGTCTCGAACGGTGTGTCCCGAGTCGGGACAAGCATCCTGTCCCGACTCGGGACGGGCCTCTTGTCCCGAGTCGGGACAGGAGTAGCCGAGGTTCGCGCGGGCTTTGACGGTGATCATCGCGCAGATTCCCTTGGAGAAGCTGCGGCGCTTGAGGTTGACGGACAGGCTGTAGGTGTCGGTGCCGGCACCGTCGTAGGTGACGAAGGCCGGCTCGATGTGCAGGCGCTCGCAGGCCGCCAGCCGGCCGCGGCCGTCGAGGATCCGTCCTGAGCGGTCCAGAACGATGGGCTGGAGAAGTCCGTTCTCCTGGATGTCGTGCATGAGGACGGCAAGGTCGTCCTCGTCCAGCGGCGGGATCAAGACGTTGGTGGGATGGGATTCGATGACGGGTCTCCGTGTAGTGGGTTAAGTACGTGAGGGTTCGCGAATCGGTGCTGTCCGCCAGTCCGTGTGTTCCGCCCCCTGGACGCTTCAGAAATGGCGAACCCGCGGGCTTATCAGTGCATGCGGGCGTCGGTGTCGAAGAGCGCCAGTTCGTAACTGTGCAGGAGGTGCTGCACGATGAAGGATCGGCCGGCGACCTTCCACAGGCCGCGCCCTCGGTTGAGGTGGGCGATGGCGTCCATCTCGACGGAGGTCAGGCCGAGCAGGGAGGCCGCGGCGTGGAGCTGGTCGGTCTCCTGGCGGTAGATGATCCGGGTGGAGCAGTCCGCCAGGAGGCCCTCGGCCAGGGCGCGGCCCTGTGATCCGGCGTCGCCGGCGGTGAGCAGGTCGGACAGCCGGTGGATCACCATCAGGTTCGCGATGCCCAGGCCGCGGGAGAGTTTCCACTGGGCCTGCATGCGCTGCAGAAGGCCGACGTGCCGCATCAGGCGCCATGCCTCGTCGTAGACGATCCAGCGCCGGCCGCCGCCGGGGTCGGAGAGGGCGGATTCCATCCAGGCGGACGCGCAGGTCATGGCGAGGACGAGGGCGGTGTCGTCCCCGGAGCCGCCGAGGCGGGACAGGTCGATGGTGAGCATCGGCGCGTTCGGATCGAAGGCGACGGTGGAGGGGGCGTCGAACATGCCGGCCAGGTCGCCGTGGACCAGGCGCCGCATGGCGTGGGCCAGGTCGCGGGCTGCGTCGCCGAGTTGGCCCGACATCATCCCGGCGGCCTCGTCGAGCGTGTGAGGGTTGTTGAGGGTGGCGGCGATGTCGCCGAGGAGCGGGGTGTGGTGGGCGTCGGCGGCTCGGGTGACGACGGCGTCGAGGGCGACGTCCAGGGCGGTGTGCTCCATGGGCATCAGGTCCCGGCCCAGGACGGTCCGGGCGAGGGAGCCGAGCAGGAGCAGGCGCCGCTTGCGGATCTCGCCGACCCAGTCGGCCTCGGCCACGCTGTCCGGGCGCGGGGCGGCGTCCAGGGGGTTCAGGCGTCCGGGCAGTCCGGGCCCGAGGGCGACGGACCGGCCGCCGAGGGCTTCGGCCACTGGCGTCCACTCGCCTTTCGGGTCGCACGGGACGTAGACGCGGTATCCGAAGGCGACCGACCGCAGCGCGAAGGACTTGGCCAGTGCGCTCTTGCCCTGGCCGATCACCCCGGCGAGCAGCAGGTTTGGGTTGGTGAAGCCCTCGACGCGACCGTACAGGGCGAACGGGTCGAAGACGAAGGATGCTTCGGCGTGGACGTCGCGGCCGATGTAGATGCCTTCGGCGCCGAGTCCGCCTTCGGCGAGGAAGGGATAGGCGCCGGCCGCGACGGCGGTGGTCATGCGGTGGGCGGGAAGTCTCAGCCGGTTCCCGCGGGCGGAGGCGGGCCCGGGGCGTCCGCTCGGTGAGTAGAGCGGGGCGGGCATCTCCTGCTCAGTGTGGGTGCTTTCGCTCTGGTGGGAGCTGGCTTCCGCGCGGGCCTTGGCGGCGGCCTCGGCGAGCTGGCGGCGGGCGGCCTTGCGGCTGGCGCGGTCGGCGCCGTGGGGAGTGAACAGCGGGCTGGCGGACGCGCGGCGGGCGCGACGGGCGGGCCGGTGGCTCATCGGTGGCCCTCGATTCTGCGGGTGGTGTTCATCGCACGCAGGCCGTGGTTGGCGGGCGGAGGTCGGTGGGGGTGGTTTTGCGGCGGACGACGTGTCCGGCGGCGAGGTGGCGTTGGCAGATCGTCAGCACGGGCGGGCCCTCGGGAAGCCGCTCTGGGTGGCAGCCGCTGGTCTCGGCGTCAGCCTGGGGGGTCCCGGGCAGCAGGTGGAAGGCGGCGTGGACTTCGGTGGTGGCTTGCCAGAGCCTGGTGTGGGCGGTGGCCAGGTGACGTCCGGCGGCCGGATTCGGGGGCCGGGTGTGGTCCGCGAGCCGGTCCAGGAGGCGGAGTAGAGCGGTGAGGTGGGCGTGCAGTACGTCGAGGTGCGGACGGTCCACGGGCTTGGGCGGGTCTGCGTCCGACGGCGCCAGGGCTCGTGTGTGGTGGCGGATGCCGGCGCTCGCGGCGCGGAGGTAGGGGTGCGCGTCGTCGGGGCGCGGGGGAGAGGTCAAGGGTGGTGGTCCTTCCTGCCGGTCGGCAGGGTGGTGAGGGGCGTCCCGCCGCGGGTGATCCGGAGTCCAGTGGGCCAGGGCGCATGCGGGCGCGGCTGGTTCATAGGGCGGTGCGGGCGAGTGGGAGCGCGGAGAGGGCGAAGGCGTCCGGCTGCTGGTAGTTGAGTCTGCGGAGATCGACTCCGGAGGTGACGGCCTGGGTCTCGATCTGTGCGCAGGCGGCGTCCAGGAGGGCGTCGGTCTCGGCGGTGACGGTGACCAGGCCGGTCAGGGCCACGTCCGCGTGCCCGGCGATGAGCTGGCGTTCGCGGGTCTTGACGTCGGCGTACTCGACGGAATCCTCTTCGGAGTCGACCTGCCCGCGGCGGGCGCGCTCGTTGGCGTCGGCGATGATCGCGGCCTTCTTGCGCTGGACGTCCCGCAGCGCCGACTCGAGCCCCTGCGGCACGTAGATGAGGGAGAGACTGCGGCGCACGCCGGCCGTGAACATGATCCCGTGCAGGAACCCCGCCCCCATCTCGGTGCGCGGCCAGTTCTCCACCCAATAGGTCGCGTGCCGGGCGCTGTCGGTGGCGAGGCGGTCGTACTCCTCGAACTGCACGACGGGACCGGCGGCTGCAGGGTCGGCCTCGGCACGGCCGGACTCGGACCACTGCTGGAGCGCGGCGAGCGCCTTGGGGTCGTAGGCGGTGCGGATGACGGCGGCGATCTCCCGCGCGCTCAGCCAGCCGGTGATCATCAGGCCGGCGTTGCGGGCGGCCTGGGCGATGGAAGCGGTGGTCTGCTGCATGACGGTGAACGCCCCGGGCAGCCCTCCGCCGGCCTGGTTGATCAGGCGCCGGGCGGCCTTGAGGTCGAGGGAGATGGCGAGGTAGGTCTCGTGCGGTGCGGCGGCCGGGCCGGCTGAGGCGACCAGTTCGGAGTAGACCTGTCCGGCGACGGGGGCCTGGGGCTGCCCGTTCTGGGTCCAGTGGCGGGTGAGCGTGTCACCGCTGTCGGGCACGGTGCGCTCCAGCACCTGCACGGTGGCGACGTGCCCGGTACGGGCGATACCCGCCAGCGCTCGCCCCCAGCTGCTCACGTTGTGGTTCTGGGTGGCCGGGTCGAGGAGGGCGAAAGCACGGCTGCTGACGCGGGCGATGGCGGTCAGGGTCTGCTGGTGCGGGTCGTGGACGGCCGCGGCTCCGTTGGCGGAATCGCCGGGGGTGACGACCTTGAGGGAAGCGGCGGTGCCGGGCAGGTGGAGGACGCCGTCCTGCCGGGGCCGGGTGACGGGCCGGGCGAGCCAGAGCGTCTGGCCGGTACGGCGGCGGTGAGCGTACCGGGTGACGATCGGCGCCCAATCGATGAGGGATCGGCCGTGCCGGCGGACCGCGACCAGTGCACCGGATGCCGCCCATAGCGGTGCCAGGGCAACGGCGCCGAGCAGCCCGGTGGAGATCACCGTCATCAGCAGCAGGGCCAGCGTGCAGGAGACGAGGACGAGCTGGGGCAGGGAAAGGCCGAGGAGGATGCCGCGGCGGCTGCGGTGCGGGAACTTCACCGTGACCGGAGCGACAGAAAGATCAGTCATGGGGGCGGGTCCTGGAGGCGCGGGTGGAGTCCGGGGGCGGGAGGTGGCGTGCACGTCCCGCCCCCGGGCGTCGGGCAGGGGTCAGAGGCCAGTCGGGGGCGGCGGCGCCGACCCGCTCGACGCGGCATCCTGCGAGCCGGAGGACGGGGGTGCGCCCTGCGGAGGCGGTGTCGTCGTCGGCGGAGTGGCCTGCCACCCGCCGCCCTGGCCGGACCCGGCATTCGCGCCGGATCCGCCAGACCCTGGGGTGCCTCCCACCTGACCGCTGGTGTCGTCGGACACGCTGGTCGGCGCGGGCTGGACGGCCTTCTCCAGGCCGGCCTTGACGGCATCGCCGCCGGGCGAGCCTCCCGTACCACCGCCCTGCGAACCGTCCTTGCCTTCGCCGCCGCCGGTCGGGTTGGCGGCAACGTCACCGGGGAATCCGCCGTCGGGGCCCTGCGGCGCGGCATCACCCATGGCGGCAGCGCCACCTGCTCCGGCTGCGGCGCCACCGGTGCCGGCGGTGGCCGCGGCTGCTGCGGTCTTGCGTGCCGCATTCTCGGCGTGGGCCTTCGCGATCTGTGCTCCGGCACCGCCGGCACGGTGGATGGACTCGCCGTCGGTGCCGTCGGCCGCCCAGTGCACGAACTTGAAGACGCCGTACGGACACAGCAGCACCAGGGCCATGATCACGATGCCGGACATGACGTCGGCGAGGGCGGCGATGCCGTCCTTGGCCTCGGTCTTGCCCATCGCGGCAATGCCAAGCATGAAGATCACGGTCATCAGGAGCTTGGAGACGACGAGGGTGGCGGTGGCCTCGATCCAGCCCTTGCGCCAGCGCCGGGCGACCTCCCAGCCACCACCGGCGGACGCGAAGATCGCCAGGGTGACCATGACGAGGATGCCGACCTTGCGGACCATCATCACGCACCAGTACAGGAAGGCACCGACGGCAGCTCCGAGACCGGCGACGGCGGCGACGAGCCAGCCCAGGCCGCTCAGGCCCCCGATACCGTCGACCTTCACGGTGCGCCGCACGGCCGTCTCGATGTTCAGGTGGGCGGTCTTGAACAGGCCGTCGGAGACGGCGTCGACCACTTCGACGGCGACCGTGGTCAAAGCGATGGCGCAGAAAGCGAACAGGACGCCGGACATGGTGCCGGTGAATGCTTGGGCGAGGGCTTGTCCGTCGCGTCTGATGGCGGCCCGGACCAGTTGCGCGCAGAAGGTGGCGACCAGCAGGACCAGGCCCAGCGGCAGCAGCATTTCGTAGTTGTCGCGGAACCACCCGGCGTTCAGATCGACCTTGGTGGTGGTGTTGACGGCTTCGGCGGCCAGGTCGGCTGCTGCGGCTGCCAGTTCACCGGCGGACTTCGCCATCCAGTCACCGATGGCTTTGCCGGGGTTCGAGGCGAAATCCACTGCGTCGCCGACGGCGCACAGCTTGTCTGCCAGAGGGAAATCACAGAAACCCACGAGGAGTTACTCCTCCTTTCGTGTCTCAGGCGCGGGTCACTGCGTGACGCTCGGTGCGATGGCGGCCAGGGTGCAGTCGTGGTTCGGGCGGCACTGCACGGCGAGGGTCACAGCGCGGTCCTCGGCTCCGCCGCCGCCCTTCTTCCAGGAGATCTGCTGCTTGCCGTTGACGGTGACGACGTAGATGTACGCCTCGGTGATGGCGGAAGGGTCGTCGGCGAGGGCCTGTTTGAACGCGCCGGGGTAGTGGCCCTCGGTGATGTGGGCGGTGGCGTGCTGGTCCTGGTCGGTCATCCGTGACCACAGCACCGGGTCGGGGACCTGGCTGGCGACCGAGGCCCAGTCGGCGTACTTGGTCTCGGTGGTCATCCAGGCGCGCATGCCGGCGAGCTGCTGGTCGTGGCTGGTGTCGCGGGTGTCGTAGGACCACAGCATCTGGGCTGCCGCCTTGGCGTAGGCGACCGGTTCGGCGACCTGCGGAGGCCCCGGCACCGATCCGGATCCGGAGGACGGCTTCGGGGCGGCCTCGGGGGAGGACGGGCTGCCAGCTGGGGCGGGCGCGGCACTGTCCGGGGCCTGGTGGCCGTTGCCGCCGCCGGTCAGCAGGGCGACGATCACGGCGAGACCGAGCAGGCCGGCGACGGCGGCAGCGACGATCGCGATGCGCCGGTTGGCCGACCAGCTAGCGCCGTACGAGGACAGGGAAAAGGAAGGGAAGCCGTTTCGCATCAGTGGACCTGCGAGCCTAGGCCGGAGAAGAAGGCGACGATGCCGTTGGCGGCGCCGAGGCCGAGGGCTGCGCCCGCGGCTACGACGGCGCCCTTCTTTCCGTTGGCCTCGGCCTGGTGGCCACCGGTGTGGTGGCCCCAGGCCCAGACGCCGAGCGAGACGGCGAGGGCGCCGACGACGGCGATGATCCCGAACATGTTGATGCTGTTGACCACGTTCTTCAGCACGGCGAGGCCGGGCAACCCGCCTCCCTTGGGTGAGATTCCTGGGTCGTAGGCGAGCTGGATGACGCGGTCTGCGAGAGGGACGGACATAGGTGTGGCGGGCTCCTTGCATACGCGGGCCCGGCGAGGGCCGGCGGAAAGGTGAAACCGGAGGGGGGAAGCGAGTGGATGTGGCCGAGGCGCCGGGCCCGCCCTGGCTGCTGCCGAGCGGGGCGGTGTCAGAGGACGCGGCGGGCGGCGAGGATGTCCCAGTCCTTGATCGGGGTGATCCGCACCGGCTTGGTGGTGCGCGGTGCCTCGATGACGAGGCCCTCGCCCATGTACATGCCGACGTGCTCGGGCTGTGCGGCGGTGCCGCGGCTGAAGACCAGGTCGCCGGGCTTGAGGTCCGCGGGCGAGACCGCCTTGCCTTCGCCCACCTGCGTGTACGTGGTGCGGGTGAGCGTGATGCCGGCATGGGCGTACGCCTGCTGCATCAGGCTGGAGCAGTCGCAGCGGCCCATGGGGTCGGGGCCGTGTGCGTCGGTGCAGGATCCGCCCCACTGGTAGAGCGTGCCGAGCTGGTGCATCGCCCATTCGATGGCCTTACGGGCCCTCGGGTCGGCGTCCTTGGGGATGGAGTAGCCCTTGGGGACGCTCCCTTCGGGGATGCGGCCGAAGCCGGAACCGTCCTGGCCCGGCGTGCAGCTGGTCGTGCCGGTCGACGGCTTCTCGCCCTGGTTCGTGTCCTGGTCGTCCGCGGCATCGCCAGCGCCGGGGAAGGTCTTGGCGATGGCGCTCTGCAGCGCGGTGGCCAGGCTTTCCCATTGCGCGTACGCGTCCGGCAGGCCGGATTTCTGCACGGTTTGGGCGTCCTGGGTCACGGTCATCTGCTGCCAGCCGTCCACCTTGAGCAAGTGCTTGTAGAACTGCTCGGAGGCGTAGACCGGATCGCGGATCTGCTGGGCGCTGCCCCAGCCCTGGGAAGGGCGCTGCTGGAAGAGACTGAGGGAGTCGCGGTCGCCGGAGCCCAGGTTGCGCAGGCGGCTCTCCTGCATCGCCGTGGCGAGCGCGATGATCTGTCCCTTCTTGGGGACGTCGAGGGAGAGGCCGGTGGCCACGATCGTCGCCGCGTTGGGGACCTGCTCGGCGGGCAGGTCCAGGCCCTCGACGTGCACGTCTTTGCCGGAGGCGCCGTCGAGGATCTTGGTGACCTGTTCGGCGATCTTGTCGCTGTCGATGTCGCTCAGGCAGCTGCTGAAGGAGCTGTTGCTCTGCACGGCGTCGGCGGAGGAGGCGAGCATCATGCCGGTGCCGGCGAGCAGGATCGGGGAGAGGAAGACGACGCCGATGCCGGCGGCGAGCCCCTTCAACCTGAGCGGACCGCTCGCCGGTCAGCGGTTTCGGGCCTGGGTGGGTAGCGAGACGTCATGAACGGCTCCTTGAGGGGTGCGGTGTCCGGCGTGCTGCGGGCGCGAGGCGTGGTGGAAGGGCGCGGCGGCCGGGGTGGGCGATCGGAGGCGGGCCGGTGGGGGCGAGTTGCCGCTCGCTCCGTGTGTGGCCGTGCCGTGAGCTAGGTATGCCGGGGCAGGGGATACCTCCATGAGGTGTGGCAGGGGAGTAGCCAGCGGCGGTGTGCGCCGGGCGGTTCAAAAACAGTAGGCGCGAATCGGCGGTTGACCAAAAAGCTCGGCGGGAGGTGCCGGAAACCGGCACCTCAGCACGGCACTTCTTGGTCGTCGGCGGATTCGCCTCTACAGTTTTTGGACTCCCCCCTCGCCCTCCTCGCTCTGCGGCCCAGGGCTTTTGCATGCTCGCGTTCGGCCCGCGAGGACTCCTGTGCGAGGCGGGGTTTCCCTCCCGTGTTTCCGCACCCGAAATTGGGGTTACTCTTTGCCTTTTTCCCTGCACCAGGGCGACGCTCTGGCCGTTCTCTCCGGTCTCCCGGACGGCTGCGTCGACTCCGTCATCACCGACCCGCCGTACAACAGCGGAGGCCGGACCGCGAAGGAGCGCACCACCCGCTCCGCGAAGCAGAAGTACACCTCCGCAGACGCCAAGAACGACCTCGCCGACTTCACCGGCGAGAACATGGACCAGCGCTCCTACGGCTTCTGGTTGACGCAGATCATGACCGAGGCGCACCGGCTGACCAAGACCGGCGGGACCGCGCTGCTGTTCACCGACTGGCGCCAGCTCCCCACGACCACGGACGCGATCCAGGCGGCCGGGTGGCTGTGGCGGGGTGTGTTGGCCTGGCACAAGCCGCAGGCCAGGCCACAGAAGGGCCGGTTCACCCAGAACTGCGAATTCATCGTCTGGGCATCCAAGGGGGCGATCGACGGCTCCCGCAACCCCGTCTACCTGCCGGGTATGTACTCGGCTTCGCAGCCTTCAGGGGCAAAGCGCCAGCACATCACGCAGAAGCCGGTCGAGGTGATGCGCGAGCTGGTCAAGATCAGCCCCGAAGGCGGCACGGTCCTCGACTTCTGCGCGGGCTCCGGCTCCACGGGCGTCGCCGCCCTGCTGGAAGGCCGGGACTTCATCGGCGTGGAGAAGACCGAGCACTACGCGTCGATCGCGGCCGACCGGCTCACCGAGACGATCCGCGCAACCCTCACCAAGGACGACGTGGTTCTCGCAACCTGAGCCGCGTCCTCTCCTGCCGTGAATGCAACCGGCTCCTTGCATAGCCGTCGGCACTACGCCCCGGAGCGGACGCGCGATTTCGCTGTCCGGTCCGTGCAAGGACGCTTTCGCCTGTCTCAATCCCGTGTCTCGTAGGAGGCCGAACTTTCAATGTCCGAATCCGCTAAGCCGTCTGACGCTGGAGAGTTGGAGCCGGTTCGTATTCCGGATCCGCAGTTGGAGGGAATCGAGGCGAGCGTGCGGCGGCTCATGGAGCAGTCGGCGCAGCAGGCTCAGCAGCTCGACCACCTCGCGTCCGCGCCGGCACCGAGTGCCTCCGCCTTCGCCGCGTTCGGCATGCCGGGCCTCGGCGGACCGCCGGCGCCCGCTCCGCCCGAGCCCCGCCCGATCCTGGAACTCGACGGGGAGGAACGGGAAGACGAACTCGACGCCCTGTCCGACTGGGTCGACGACTTCTTCCTCCCGGTTTACGGGGCCGAGGTCACCACCGCGGCGCCCTGGTGCCTGCAGTGGCAGGAACACGACGACGTCGTGGCCTGGCTCCATGCCCTGTGGCTCGCCTACCAGCAGCACAAGGACCCCGAAGCCGGATTGAGCGGCCTGTTCGTGTGGCACCGGGACTTCCTCACCCACGCCGTTGCCGCGATCCGCGCGCCGGGCGGACCGCTGTCGGCCTGCATGACCTCTCCCGACCGGCCCGCGCACCGTCTTCTGCCCGGCCCTCCGCCGTCCCTGCGCACGGAGACGACGGCCACGGAGGAAGCCGCCGAGCCGGACGAGCCGACGTCATGACCGCGGGAGCGGGAGAGTCCGCCTTCGGGCTGAGCTTCGACCCTCGCGCGCTCACCGATCTCCTTCAGGCCCCCAGCGATATCCGGGACCTCACCCTCGCCTACCTGCAAGAAGTGGTGAACGCGCAGCGCTTCGGACAGCGCCTCGACGGTGACCTGGAGGGATTCCGGAAGCTGTTCGTGGACCGCCGCAAGGACTGGCGCGTCGTCTACGGCGTCCGACCGGCGCCTGCGGAATCCACCCACCACAAGGAGATCCACGTCGTCGCGATCCGGCCGCGTGCGGGCAACGACGTCTACGACGAGGTCGGCCGCCGCCTGGGGATGACCCGCCGGCCGCTGAGCGCTCGGACGCACGCGGCCCGCTCGCGTTCCCCGCAGCTGACCACCCGTCCTCCCGTGCCACGGCCGGGTCCGCCGCCTACCGGACTGCCGGGTCTGCCCCGTCCCGCACTCAACCCCGCGCACCATCCCACCCGCTGAACGCACGGAGCATCGCCTATGCCCCCTCAACCCGCGCCGACACCCACCCGGCGTGCGGTCACGCAGCTCGACCACCGCCTCGAAGCGGTAACCGGCCACGACATCGACACTCTGTGGGCCTACCGCGACCGCGGCGTCCTCGACGAACCGCACGCCCAGCTGGTCGACCGGCACCGCACGCTGGCCAACGCCCAGATCGGCGTCACCTTCTACCTCAAACTGCTCAACCGGCTCACAAGCGGTGAGTTCCCTGTCGACGGCGCCCTCTTCGTACGCATCGACCGCACCGCGGACCAGCTGGAGGAAGCCGCCGACGCGCGCGACGCCGCCGCCCAAAAGGTGCTTGCCGCCCTTGAGCCCATCGAGGCCGGCGCCGCAGCATCGACGCCCGACGGAGGACGGCTCTCGACCGACGACCAGGCGGCACTGCTTGCCATCGCCGGCGGTGCCAAGCTCCACGAACACCTCCTGACAGGCCGACTGTCCGTGACCGCCTCCTCCGGCACCCGCATCCCCTATCCCCAGATGCAGCAGCTGGAACACGCCGGCCTGATCGTCCGGGACACCAGCCACCCTGTGCACGCGGGCCAGCCCGTCTCCCTCACCGACGCCGGACGAGCCGCCCTGCTCGATGCCCGCCGGACGCCCACGACGCATGCGCCGACGAGCCCGGCACGCCCCGGCGCCTCGCCGTCCACCCCCGCGAAGCGGCGCTGAACTCCACCGATCCACCGAAAGGCTCTTGTTGCCCCCCACCGAACCGGCGCCGCCCCGGAAGTCCATCCCCCACGTCGACTTCGCGCTGGACGACCTCGATGCCGACGAGGAGCGATACCTCGACTTCCACCGCAAGGTCGCTATCCACGAGGACATGCTCGTCCCCCTCGCCCAACACCACGACGGGCCACACAGCTACTACGTGCTGTTCGACCGCGCCGCCACTTGGGGCCCCGGCATGCCTCAAGTCTTGGCCGTTCACCTGCAACGAGACTACGAGAAGCAGACGTTCAGCTTCGAGCAGGCGGCGTTGCCGCTGCCCGCGATGGCGCAGTCCTGGCTCATCCACCGCGGCTGCCCACCCGACGCCATCAGTCTCGACCCCGACCTGGGCCCACCACCGGCGGACGAGGCCACGCGAGCACTGGAGCGACGCCTCGCCGAAGACGGCGACCGCTATGCCACGGGCTACTCCTATACCAGCGACGACCCCGACGACATGGTCATCGTCGTGGTTCTGCGTGCCCGGGACGAGCAAGCCCCCAGCCCGTTCCGCGTGGTGGTCGAGGAGGTCGACACGGGGACGTGGACGCACACCCTGCGCGAGGGCGGCTTCGACACGGCAGGGGAGGCCATGCAGTGGTGCGACGACCGCCTCACCGGCGAGGCCGGCCTTCTACCGCCAGTGCGTCCGGCAGCCACCGCCAGCCGCTCGGCTGGTGTCGCCAAGGCCCCCGCCCCGCGCCCCTCCGGCCGCTCACGCTGAGCGCTCAGCCCCACACGGGCGGCGCAACATAGCCGACGATCGCCGGTTAGCCAAACCGGCGATTCTCCGGACTCTTATACAGCCGCCGGAACAGCCCCCGCGGCCCCTTCCCCCGCATTCCCTGTGCCTTCACGGAGGTCTCTTCCGCATGCGCTCCACCCGAATCGCCATATCCGCGGCGATGCTCGGCGCGCTCGCACTGCCGGCGCTGTCCACAACCCCCGCCAGCGCCGCGACCGTACCCACCGCCATCCCCGCCGTGAGCTGCCACAACCTGCCGCCGCTCCCGTATGCGGTGCACGCCAAGGCCGTGACCATCCGGTCCAAGGCCAGTTCGAAGTCCACCGCGCTCGGCGTGCTCTACAAGAGCCACAAGTTCAGCGTGGCCAAGAAGAGCGGCAACTGGCTCTACATCACGGACAAGACGACCGGCGTCAAGGGCTGGGTCTCCGGCACGTACGTCTACCGCGACGTCCGCATGTGCCTGGACTGACCGGAATCCGGCACGCCCCGCTAAGCAGCGGGGGCGCCGAGTACAGCCGCCCCACACATTTCCCAGGCACCGGCCTTTCCAGAACAGGAGACCCCCTTTTGACTGACGGCATATCCGAGGAGTCTGCGGATGTCGTGGCCGTGCTCACCGAACGGATCGAGGCCCGCTTCGACATGGGCATGGACCAGCTGAAGGCCGCGGTCGCCGCCGCTCCGACCGCGAATCCCGACGCCACCGACGTCGTCAAGTGGCACGGCCTCCTCGTCGAGGCCCAGTCCGTGCTGGAGCGCGCGGAGGACGACCTCCTCGCAGCTCTTGAGACCCAGCCCAGCGAGGTCGACGACCCGACGACGGGCCTCGACGACCGGGTGAGCGCCGCGGTCACCACCCGCGACGGCCGGGCCATGGTCGTGCGTTGGCTCCTCGACCCGGACGCCCCGGGAAAGAAGGACCTCGCCGCAGAGCGCCTGGCCCGCCTCCGGCCCCGGAGCGGCCCGGCAGTGCAGACCAGCGCCCCCCACCGGCCGGCAGGGACATCCGCGCCGGCGTCGGCATGGCGGCCGGCAAGGTCCGCCCGATGAGCCGGGACAAGGCCAGCACCATGGACACCGACCTGCAGAAGGTCTTCGGGAGCCCGCTACCCGACCTGTACGAGGCAGCTTCCGGCCACGATGCTCCACCCGCGCTCGCCCGCGCTCTGGAGCTGCGCTCGTTCCTGGCGCTCACCGAGGAGCAGGTCGCCCGCGACCGCGTCCACGCCGACATGGATCCCGACCGTGACATGGGCGAACTGTCGGCGGACACGCTGCGCTTCGACGCGCAGTGGCTGGAAGCGGCACTGGAGGCCCGCGACGGCTACCGCGCCGCCCTCGGCGAGCTGCTGCGCACCATGCCCCCGCCTGACCGGCAGGCCCGGCCTGTCCGTACGGCACAGCTCAGGGCCACCGCCACCCTGCGCCCGTCTGCCGCCCCGGCACCCCAGCGTGCCGGGGCGGCCCGGGCCCGCCGACCGTGAAAGTCCCCGATTGCCCCACCTGACGTCCACCGACGTAGCCGGACGGATCGAGGACCTGTACGGCGCACCGCTCGCCGACCTCGAAGCCCACGCCCAGGACCAGCCACCCGGCATGCTCTCCGCCCTGCTCGGCATGCACGACACCCTCGCCCTGGCCGAGCGCAGCATCGACTTCCACCGCGACCACCTCACCCGGGCCCTTGACCCTGAGCGGCAGATCGGCCCCCAGGAGGTCCTCCACCTCCTCGACGGCGCCCGGCGGCTCGCCGAAGCCGTCGCCGTCCGCGAGACCCAGGCCACATCGGTCACCGCCGTCCTGCAGAGCCTGGCCCGCGTTTCAGCCCCGACGCCGCCGACTTCCTCACCGCCTGCTCCGGCGCCGCCTCTAATGCCCCCGAGTCCGGCGCGCAGCCGCTGACCCGCGGGCGACCCCCTTCTTCATTCACCCAGGAGTTTCTCCCTTGGCCATCACCGCTCTGCCCCCGGACACCGAGGCTGACATCGCCCGGGTCACCGAGGCCCTCGCCATGATCACCCCGCGCTGGAACGTGAGGATCCTGCTGGCCCTCTCCGGCCCGCCGCTGCGCTACAGCGAGCTGGCAGCCAAGGTGTCCTGGCTGCAGAACGGCCAGCTCCACCCCAAGCTCAAGTCGCTGTGCGACGCCGGCCTCGTCGAACGCACCGAACACACCGCACGCCACGTGACCTACGGCCACACCGAGCGAGCCACTGCCCTGCTGCCGGTCCTGCCGATGATCGTCACCTGGGCCGAGGAGCACCTGGAGAAGTCCGACCGTCCGCTGCCAGCGATCGAGCAGATCGAGGACAGCCTCACCCTGCTCACCCGGCGCCATGCCGCCGCCATCTTGTGGGTGCTCAAGTCGCGTGAGGAGGTCAGCGGCCGGGTTCTGGCCCGGATCGTGATGCCCAGCAGCGACTGGACCAACATCTATCCGCCGCTGCGCCAGCTCGTTGCCGACGGTCTGGCCGACACCGAGGGCCACGGCCGGCCCTACCGGCTGTCCGCCGCCGGCGACGCCCTGGGTCCCGTGCTCGGCACGCTGTCCGCCTGGTCCGCCGGACAGCCCCTCGACCAGGCGGCCCACCACCCCGTTTGGGGGCAGCCGCGGGCCAAGAGCAAGCCGAGGCCGTGGGTCAGCAGCCAGTCACGGCCGGCGCCCGCGGCGCTGCCACCCGCTCGGGCGGTTGGGTCGTCCCCGGCGTGGCACCACCGCGACCTCTTCTCGCACGCTGTCGCCGGCCGCCCGACGGCAGCCATCCCGGCGGGAGGCCCGCGCCGATGAGCACCTCCTTCACCCCTGCCGAAGCACGTCACGCAGTCGACCTGCTGGCCTCGCGCCCCTTGATCCGCCTGGTCACCGAGATCGACGACAACGGCGCCATACCGCCGCGACGGCTCGCCGGCACCCTGCCCGACCTTTCCGCGCACCAACTGCGCAGTGCATCCGACACGGCCCGCGCCCACGGCCTCGTCCGGGTCGCGCCCGGCACCGGTCTGGAACTCACGGACGCCGGAACGGAGCTGGCCGACTTGTACGACGCGCTAGCCCGGTGGGCGCGGCGCCACTCGGTCCCCGCCGCCGTCTGCGAGTTCAGCGGCCGTGTCCGTCATGTCCTCGGCCTGCTGGCACCATCGCTCACCCCCGAGAACGCCGACCGCCCCGGACCCCTGCCCGCCGTGCGCCCCATCGGTATGGAGGGTGAGGCGGAGCTGGTCCGTGTCCGCACGCTCCTGATCCAGTGGCTGGCCGGTAACCCCCAGGTGGTCGGGGCCGAGCCGGTGCGGGCCGCGTGAGCGCAGCGGTCACACCCCGGCACGCACGCCACCTGGCCGGGCTGGTGAGCAGCATCTACCTGCCGCGCACGGCGGACGCGGTGGCGTTCGCGATGTCCACCTACGGCATCCCGTTGCTCGTCCTGTCCACGACCCGCTCCGCCGCGCTGACCGGTGCCGCCTTCACCCTGGAGTGGATCCCACGCCTGGCAGCGTTCGGGTGGGCCGGATCGATGGTCGACCGGCGGGGCGCTGCGGTGGTCTTCCACCTCGCCTCCCTGGGACGGGCGCTGGTCCTCGTGGCCGGGGGGATTCTGCTCTACCTCTACCCGTCCGGTGCCGTGGCGAGCGTGACCGTGATGGTGCTCGCGGCGGCGACCGGTGTGCTCACCCAGTTCAGCTACGTGGCGGCCGAGACCGCAGGTGCCGCCGCCGGCCGCCGAGCGGGGCCTCGGGCTCACGGTGTCCAGGCCGTCCTGCTCGGCATCGACCAGACCGCGACCCTGGCCGGACCGGCGCTCGCCAGCGTGCTGTTGCTCGCAGGTCCGCCGTCGATGCTCGCGGTGGTCACCGGGTTCTCGCTGCTCGCCGCGCTGCTCGCCCTGCGCACACCGCCCTCGCCCGTCCTTCCGGCCCTCGCGCCGAAGGGGCGGCCCGGGGCAGGGCTGATCACCGGGTGGCGCACCATCCGCGCGCTTCCCGCGCTCGGCTGGCTGGTGGCCGGGCTGACCCTGTCCAACCTGGCCACCGGCCTTCTCCAGGCCGCCGGTCCCGTGATCGTCGTCCAGCACTTCGGGCAGTCCACCACAGCCGTCGGCCTGGTGTGGTCCGCCGCAGCGGCGGCCACCCTCGTGGCCGTGACCATCTGCCGGTTCGCGCTGGACCGCCGGGGCCTGTGGCCAGTGGGAGCAGCCTGCTCCGTCATCGCTTCGCTCGCCTGTCTCGCTGCCGCCCTGGCCCCCGACTACCTGTCCTACCTGGTCATGGTCGCGGTCCTGATGGCAGCCGATGGCGGCCTGGCGGTCGTCCTGCGCACCCTGCGCTCCCGCCTGATCCCCTCAGAGGCGTTCGGCAGCACCCTGTCGGCCACCATCCTCATCCTCCTGCTGCCCTTCCCGGTCGCCGGCGTGCTCACCGCGCTTACCCCGCCCGACGCGCTGGGCCACGTCATCACCGTCTGCGCCGCCCTGCAAACGCTCGGCCTGTTCTGCGCCTTCGCCCGCCTGCGCACCGACCCCGCCCTGCGCACCTAACGCGCCCCTGCCCGTGGAGAACCCCCTATGACCATCGCCGCCCTCGGGTCGCACCGAGCGACCGGCCGCACCATCACCGAGCAGTTCCACGCCTTCGACGCCGGCAACCCGCACGTATACCGCGCTCTGGAACGCATGGCCGTCCGCCGCCTGGCCGCCGGAGCCACCCGGATCAGCCTCGAGGACCTCTTCGAAGACCTTCGCCGCCAACTCCCCTACGGCGTCGCCGGACTGAACAACAACTTCACCGCTCTCTACGCCCGCCGCCTCATCGACGACCACCCCCACTGGGCCCACGCGTTCGAGCTGCGCCGACGCCGCGCCGCCTGAGACACCCCCCTTTTCCTGCCCTGCCGTCCTTCGATATGGAGAATCCCCTCTTGTCCGCTCGTCCTGTTGTGCTCGTCGTCGCTCCCGGAGATGAGAGCTACCGCGGCTACTGCCTTGAGCAGGTCGCCGCCGCCTACGACGTCGTGCTGCTCACCGGCACCGAACCCTCGTGGGAGAAGCCACACATCACTGATCACGCCGTCGTGGACCTCAGCGATCCTGCTGCGCTGCTGGCAGGGGGCCGCGCCCTGGCCGGACGCCACGACCTCACCGGTGTCATGACCTGGGACGAGTGGAGCGTGGTCCCGACCGCCCGCCTCGCCCGCCAACTCGGCTTGCCCACCACCGCACCCGAAGTGATGCAGGGGTGCCGCAACAAGGCCACCGCTCGGTCGCTGTTCGCCCGCCACGGCGTGCCCTCAGCCGCTTCAGTGAGCGTGCGTAGCCACCAGGAGGCCGAAGCCGCCGCCGAACGGATCGGCTACCCCGTGGTGCTGAAGCCCGCCTCACACGCGGGTGCCATCGGCGTGCGCCGCGTCGATGACCGTGATCAGCTCACGGCCGCCTACCAGGCAGCCGATCGCACGGCCGGGCAGGGCACCGAGAGCACCAGCGTCCTCGTCGAGGAGTTCCTCGACGGGCCGGAGATATCCGTGGAGTGCGTCACCTACCGCGGCAACACCACTGTGGTCGCGGTCAACCGCAAGACCCTCAGCCCTCCGCCGCACTTCGAGCAGCTGGCCCACAGCGTGGACGCCGCCGACCCGCTCCCGGAGACCGTTGCGCCGGCCGCCCGGGCGGCGATCAACGCCCTCGGCATCACCGACGGCGTCAGCCACATCGAGATGCGCCTCGTCGACGGCAGACCCCGCCTCATCGAGGTCAACGCCCGTCTGGCCGGAGACATGATCTGCCACCTCGTGCGTCTCGCCACCGGCATCGACCTGGCCCGTGCCGCCGCCGACATCGCCTGCGGCCGTGCCCCCGACCTCACGCCCACCAGGTCCTCGGCCGCCGCCATCCGGCTCCTCTACCCGGACACCTCCGGCACCCTCACCCACCTCACCTACGACGGGCTCCGCCCGCAATGGCTGGACCGGGTGCGCTTCCAGTGCCGCGCCGGCGACCAGCTCCTCCTCCCCACCGACGGAGGAAACCTGTACACGGGGCGGCTCGGCTACCTCATCACCACCGCCGCCACCAGCAAGGAGGCGCGTGCACGCGCCGAGCGGGCCGCTCGTGCCGTCGTCGCGGTCCTCGACCAGACCCCCGGCACCCGCAGCACCGCGGCGTGAGCATGGTGTCTGCGTCCGACCGGCACAGCCGCGCGCTGCTGACCGGGTACTTCCTCGGCCTCGGGGCCATCATGGCGGTGTGGGGCGCCCGGATGCCTGCCGTGCAGCAGGCTGCCCACCTCAGCACCGCAGGGCTGGCCTTGGTCCTGCTAGCCGCCGCCGTCGGTATGGTCGCCGGGCTTCAGCTCGGAGGCCGCTACGCCCACCCGGCGCGGCTACCGACGCTGCTCAGCACAGGGGCCCTTGCCCTGGCCGGATGCCTCGTCCTTGTGGGCCAAGGCGAGAGCCTGTCCGCGTTGCTGGCGGCGGCTCTCGCGTTCGGCCTTGTGCACGGCGTCCTCGATGTCGCCGCCAACACTGCGGCCGTCCGATGCCAAACGGCCTTCGGCCGGCCCATCATGTCTGGTCTTCACGCCGCATACTCCCTCGGCGCCCTCGCCGGCGCCGCCCTGGCCGCCCTCACCTCCCACGCCGCGCACAGCACTCTCTTCACCGCAACAGGCGCCCTCCTGGCCGGCGTCGCGGTTGCTGCGGTGCCGGTCACCCGACGCTTGAGCGGCGCGGACCGCCCCGCAACGCCCGCAGGCGCCGGGAAGCTGCCCCTGGTTTCGTCGCCTGGAAGGCTCTGGCTTCTGGCCGCGCTGGCCGCTGCGAGCCTGCTGGGGGAGGGAGCCGCCGCCGACTGGGCCGCCGTGCACCTGCACACCCTGGGCGCCCCGACGGCCGCGAGCGCCACCGCGTTCGCGCTGTACAGCGCAGCCATGGCCGCGGGACGGCTGACCGGAGACCGGCTCACCGCCGCCTTCGGCGCACCGACAGTCGTACGGGCCGGAGCCGTTCTAGCCACGACCGGACTCACCATCGGCGTCATCGGAAGAAGCACCCCGCTGGCGCTGGCCGGGTGGGCGGTCTTCGGACTCGGCCTGTCCACCACCGTCCCCTCGCTCATCACCGCGGCCGGAGCCGGAGGAGCCAAGGCCGTGGCCACGGTCACCGCCACCGGCTACCTCGGCCTCCTCGCCGGACCGGCCCTCATCGGTGCCCTGGCCAGCGCCACCACCCTGTCCACGGCCCTGCTGCTGCCCGCCCTCCTCGCAGCAACTGTCGCCGCCCTCGCCCATCGCGCCCTGGAGAACACCACCCCTTGACCCCCGCCACCGCCCAGGGCCTGGACGCCGTCATCCTCGACTACAACGGCGTCATCGGCCTGCAACCCACCACCGACCAGTGGCTCCGCCTGGCCCACACCGCCCTGTGGCCCGAGGACCTCCCCGCCTTCCAGAACGCCTTCTGGAACGCTCGCTCCGCCTACGACGCCGGGCAGCTCAGCGACCTCGCGTACTGGGCCACGGTCCTCGGCCACCACCCCGGCGCCCGACGGCTGCGTGAACTCCGCGACGCCGACACCGACATGTGGACGTCCACCGACGACCGCGTCGTGCAAGTCCTGGAGTACGCCCGTGAGTCCGGGCTGCCGCTGGTCCTGCTGTCGAACGCACCCCGCCACCTCAGCGACGTCCTCGACCGCCACCGTGGCGCCGCCTGATGACCCACGCCTTCTACTCGGACCGGCTCCAGGTATGCAAACCCGACCCGGCCGCCTACCAGCACGCGATGAACGCCACCGGAGTGCGCGATTCACAACGCGTCCTCTTCGTGGACGACCGGGCCGACAACTGCCACGCCGCCCGACGCCTGGGCCTGCGCACCCTGCACTACACCGGCCGCCCCACCGACCTCGCAGCCGCCCTGCAGTCCCCCAACTGACCCCGCCTCCCCCCCCAGGATTCAGTGCCTCGCGACGACCACGACACCATCGACGGCGACGTCTACATCTCCCCACGCCACCTGGCCCGATCCACAGCGGTCGGTGACCCCGGCCTCGACCCGCTGCGCGACCTCGGCTGGGACCTGCACCACGACGACCTCGGCAACGCGCACCTCACGGCACCCGACGGCAAGGTCCGCCTCGGCTATCTCCCCGAAGGCGATGACGACGGACTGTGGCGCATCAACGCCTACAAGGACGCCTTCGGCCCACCGGCCTGGGGCGTCTGCTTCAACGACGCCGCGCCCACGGAGTTCGTCACCGCCTTCACCACCGCCCTCGCCGAGGCGTACCGGCAGGGCCCGGGCCACTACCTCGCCCGGCCGGTCGCCGACAGCGCCGACCACAACCCGTTCCTGGCCGTCGCCCCCCTCATCAACCACGGTTGGCAGCTCGACCGCCCGCACCCGAGCACCTTCGCGATCACCGCACCCGACGGCCTCGCCACGCTGGAGTACACCACCGGCGACCTCGACCCGGCGATCGAACTGGAAACCCGCGACGCCCGCTGGCACCTGTGGGCCGGCACGTCCCCGGCCCGGCCCTTCTGGTACGCCACGGCCAGCACCGACACCCCCGCCGCCCTCCTGCGAGCCGTGACCGAAGCCGTGGCCGACCCCGCACCCCTTCCCCGCTGGCGGGCCGACACCGACAGCTACGTCAAGGACCACGCCCGGCTCTCCCCGATCCTCCCGCCGAGTCCGCCGTCACCCACCCCGCTCGACGTCCAGCGGGCCGCCGCTTCCCGCCGCCCGGCCGCGCTGCCCGCGGTCAGCGTTCCGCGCTGGAGCACCACGAGCCGACCTGCCCTGCCCGGCCCACGCCGCTGACCCCAGCCCACCCCCCGACCGGAGACCCTCGTGTCCCTGCAGGCCCCCGAGTTCTTCACCGAGCTGTCCCTCCCCTTCCACGACCACACCGTCGTGGGCAACACCTACTACGCCGCTCCCGTCCCGGGCACACCGCTACGGCTTCGGATCGACTTCACCCGCACCATCTACGCGGACACCTATGGCGGGCTGGGTGTCGCAGTCGTCCACCCGGACCGCGGGGAGATCGACGCGGTGGCGCTCAGCTTCCTGGACCACGGAACCTTCCACCGCCGCGACGAAGCCACCAACACCCGGCCGAATACCCAGCAGTACGGCACCTTCGACAAATACCACCGCCCCGGCCGCCCGCCATGGGACGGGGCCGTCACCACCGGGCTGCGCGACGCCATCGAGCAGTACACCGCCATCTGGTTCCCCGGCGCCTGGCCCGCTTCCACGCCCAAGCGCCGGGCCAGCCGCACGCCGCGCAGCACCCCGGTCCCACCGGCCACCCCCGCCGGGGCCCGGACCCGCTGAGCCTTATCCCGGTGACGGTGCCCACGCACCGCATCCCGCGCCACCTGACCAGCAGGAGCCTCTCATCGTGTGGCCGCCCCCCGCGAACCACGCCGCTGGCCGCACCTGCTGACCCTCCGACCGATCAAGGAGTCTCTTTCCTCGTGCACGCACGTCCCGTCCGATCAGCCGTCGTCCTCGCCATAGCGGCGGCCGGCACCCTCGCCTGGGCACCGGCCGCGAGCGCAGAGCCCACCAAACCGACCCCCTCGGCTTCCGCCGTCCCGGCCGAGACCCCGGCCACGGACGCGGGCAGCATCGAGATCACCACGAAGGACACGGCCGGAGACGTCCTGCCCGGCGCCGTGTTCCTGCTGCTCGACTCCGCAGGGCAGGAAGCCGGAAGCGGAAGGACCGACACACAGGGGAAGCTGACCTTCCCCGGCCTCGCGCCCGGCGTCTACCGGCTCAAGGAAACGGCCTCCGGCAGCCCGCTCCACGACGTCGTCGCCGACCAGGACGTCATCGTCACCCCAGGCGCGACCACACGGATCACGATCACCGACCCATTCAAGGCCGCCAAGGTCCTGCTGCAGGCCAGGGACGACAAAACCGGCAAACTACTGACCGGAGCCACGGTCAACATCGGCAGCGGCGACAAAACCTTCCTGACGCTCACCACCGGTTCCAACGGCACGGCCAGCGGCAATCTCGCCATTAACTCCCGCACGGGCAGCCATTTCTGGGCCAAGCAGGTGAAGGCACCCGCCGGCTACAACATCTACAAGCCCTCGAAGGAGTTCGAGGCTAAGCCGGGCGACCCCGTGACCGTAACCATCACCAACGCCAAGACCGCCACCACCCTGCCGCCCACGGAGAAGCCGACCGCCAAGCCCGCCGAGAAGCCGAGCGACAAGCCCTCCCCGAGCCAGCACGGCGAGCACCAGGATGCTCCGGCTCCGTCCGCCTCGCACACTCCGACAGCCGACGAGACCGCGTCGAGCACCGCGGCGCCTGCCTCCGCGGGCTCGCTCGCGCACACCGGCGCCGACGCCACCCCGTGGCTCATCGGAGGCGCCGGAGCCCTGATCGCCACAGGCGCAGGCGCCGTCGCCATAGCCCGCCGCCGGCGCATGGACAACTCCACCGGCGATGGGCCCGCCGAGAGCTGAACCATCCGCCTCACGGCACAAAGCCCCCGGAACTGGGTGAACTCCGGGGGCTTCGGCATGTGTAACCGGAGGTGCTGCGGCTTCCTGGCAGCCCTTGAAATCCAGTGACGGCGCTTTGTCGGGGCTGTTGGCTGTATCCCGGAAACCCTCTCCGCTCCGTCCGCCGTCCACGTGCGGTCGGTGCGCAGCGTGCCCCGGTGCACGGCGATGCCACTGACGCCTGTTCACCGTCAGGGGTGGATTCGAGGTCTCCTTGGTGTCGTGCGGTGTCGAACGCCAGCGAGAACGCGCAGGGGAGCGGCAATCGCTCTGCTATCCATGCCCTTGGCCGAGTTCGAGCGCCGGGACCAGTACAGCCGCCGCGTCGCAGTCGGTGCAGGCGCGAGCGCCCTCTCGCATCAGAGCGTCCAGGGCTTCCTGCGCGCCCAGCTCCGTTCCACCCCCTACGGCGTGGCGGCATGTGGCGTCGTGCACGACCGTCCGGCCACGGCGTCCAGGCGCAGGGCGGACCACCCAGCCGGGGGCCGGCCGCGGTGAAGGGGCGGGAAGACGTCGGGTCGGCACGCCGGACAGATCCACTCCTTCGACGGGCGTCAGCTGCCGATCGGTCACCCAGACCGTGTACTCGGCCGCCTCGCCCCCGTCCGGGCGCGCAATCCAGGAGGGGACGCCCACGAGGTATCGCCACGGATGAGGGCCGGCTACCTCCTGGCGTGCGTGGAGCCGGGCCCGTACGGTCTGCCCGTCCGGCAAAGCCAGTGCAATTTCGGCCGGAGAGGACTCGGTCGCCCGTCGGTCACTACGCGGGCTGGCCACCTAACGAGCCTCTGGTTCCAACTCTCGCGCCGAGGAACGCAGTGCTGCTCGCTGCCCGGTGCCGGCCTGCTGCCAGTAGGGGTGCCGCCACACCTGGACCGACAGCTGCAGAAGGCGGCGGCGCAGGGGTGTCGTCCGCTGGCGATTGGCCGGGTCGGCGAGGCTTCGATAGGTCCGGTCCCAGGCTCGCTGCGCGGCGACCAAGTCCTCGGGGAAGGCAGAACAACGCATACGCCTATTGCATCACGTGTTCGATTTTTGGCGCATCCTCGCAGGTGAGGATGCCTCTTCGCGTAGGTGACTGGGCGTGCTATCCGGCGTCGTTCGTCGCCCCCTTGCTCAGCCGAAGGGTACGAACGGTTGCGAGCCGCCGTCGAGAGCTTGTGGTGGGCGATCCGTCGTCCGATGGGGCGGCCATCACCTGTGGGTCGGGCGCTGCTGGGGCAGGTGTCCGTACCGGTCGTTGCCCTGCCGCTGCTCAGGGGTTGCACGGACGGGTGACCCGAGGGCGTGTCGGCGAACTGCCTATGTCCCGGTGGGCGAGGCTCCGGCCATGGAGTAGGTAGGGGTTTGGGTAGCAGACGATCGGTTCGACCTCACCGCCTTGAATATCGCGTTCGCAGGGCTGCCCGTCGTTAGCGCGTCAGTCGAGTTGGTGAACTCCTGGTCAGGCGATCTGGAAGAGCTGGCAGCGGACCTGCTGGAACGGTTCGCCGATGACGTGTCGTGGTGCCGGGTCGCCAACGACGTCCACTCCGTGACCGAGGATTCGGCCGAAATTCGGCTGACTCCCCGGCCGGACGACCCGGGCTGGCATGCGGAGCTCTTTCACGCCGAGGGCTGGAAGAGTCGGCAAGGCGCGCGCATTCCTGCGGAGTGCCGGTGGCAGTACGCCAGGTACGCCGACCGCCGGCACGAGGCCCGCGAGAGCTGCCTTGAGGTAGCGGATCTACGCGCGGCTGCAGCTAAGGATGGTGCTGCAGGTGTAGACAACCTGGTGCGGCACCAGCAGGCACAGCTTGCCGAGTGGTACGCCGCCCTGGACGAGTTCGTCTCCTCGGTACACACCGCCGAGAGCATTCCCGAGTGGGCCGTCCTGGTGGCCAAAGACGAGCTCATGGACTGGCATCGGACCCGCGAGTACCTGACAAGCGCTGTTGTGGAGTATCACCACGGTGACGTCGGGCCACGTCCCGACACGGTGTTCGGCAACCTGTGCTTCCGCTTCTCGACGGCCGAGTTGGAGCTGGCGCCCTCTCCGGCTCACTAGCCGCGATCATTTACGAGCCCACAGGAGTGGGCTCCCGACGCAACGGCTGCGCCCTGCCATCAGATTCCTCGCTGGGCACGCCCCCAGCAGAGGCGAGGTGCTCGCCGGACAGGTAGGGCACAGCGCACGCCGGCATTGGCCTCGCCGGGAGGAGCGCGGGGCTTGGCTGTCAGTGCCAGTTAGGGAACTCAGTCACCGCGTGGATCTGCTTACGGCCGCTCGGGCCAGAAGATCGATGTTGGGAGCCGGGCGGGAGGGAGCTGCACCGCCAGGATCGGTCCGAGGGCCGCTGCGGCAGCGCGGAGAGCGTCGTCGTGGGAGCCGGAGCCAAGGACCTCCGCGGAGCATGCAGGGCAGTCGCCGGGGTGGCGGGCGTGACCGGCGCTGCGATCTCCGGAGTCTCGGACATGTACGAAGGCGTCGGCGGGAAAGTCGGCCCGGATGGCGTGCCAGATCCCGACGCGTTCGTTGTCGGGCAGCCCGGCCGCTACCGCCGGTCGCATCGGCGGCAGCAGATGTTCGTGGTCCTGGACGAGGAAGACCCGGTCCGTGAAGTCAGCACTGTCTCCCTCCGGGCGCTCGTGCTCCAGCCACGTCCGGGCCTCCGCTCGGGTGCCCGGGCCCCACAGGTACTCCGTGGGGAACTGGGTGGTCTCGTAGTGGGTATCGAACTCCGCCCAGTGCTCGTCATTCCAGCGACTGCCCGGGATGAAGGGGACGGCCCGCACCACGAGATGCTGGTACTCGTCGTCCTCCTGATCTTTCAGGGAGTCGGGGGCGCTGAGTGCACCGGCGGGCTCCATCCGCGTCCGCCCGGAACTGTTCCAGCTCAGCACGGCGATCTCCCGGCGAAGAGGGGCCGGGTACAGTCGCCCGTCGGGAGTGGCCTGCCCCCACAGCTGGTTGATCAGCTCCGCCAGGTCCCGCACCGTTCGGGCAGCACCGACGGGGGTGTCGACGTGATGGCCGGACGGATGGGCGACGTGGTTACGCAGCTTGGCCAGCGCCTCTTCGACTGCGCGACTGCGCCGCCCGCGAAGCAGCCCCGCCGTCCGCGCCCACTGGCGGAGCCCGTGCAACGTCCCGTTGAACTCGATGACGTGGGTGCCGACGACCAGCTTCGCGCGTCGCCGCATCATTCTGTCCGCACGCTTCTTGACGTCGTCATACGACGCGACGGTGTAGGAGACGTCCGGGGTCTGGGGCCCGCGGAAGATGACGGTGCCGGCGCACCATTCCATGAAGCGGTCGCGCAGCGCCTGCTCGTAGATGAGCAGGGCTTGGTCGCCGACCATGGTGTACACGTCGTAACACAGCACGCCATAGGCGAAGACGGTGCGCAGCCGCTCGAAGGAGTCGCGTGTGCCGGCTGCGACACCTGTCGCCAGGTCGCAGTCGGCGATCTGCCGTTGCTGGAACTCCGCAGCGTCCTCGGGCCTCATACGGCCGCCAAGCCCGTAAGGACTGAAGGCCAGCGACAGGTCCTCCGCAGCGCGCAACTCCGCAAGCGGCCGAATGTCCATGTGCCTATCCTCTCGATGGGAAACGGGCCAGCATGCACCTCCAGGCCCCGTGACCGCCACCCTCTTTCCTTGAATGGCTTTGTGAGTTCGACGAAAGCGACTCGGATCAGCAGTTCTGTCCGTGGACATCGAACCCAGTCGTTTGCCATCGAACCGAGTCGTGCCGCAGCCGGCGTGCCCAGAACCACGAAACGAACGAGGGCCGACGGGAAGCCGTCAGCCCTCTGGTCAGCCATCCCACAGCACAGCACGCCCTGCTGCCCATCAGCCGCCGAGCGTCCCCATGCACGTCATGCACCGGCTCGTCGCCCGCAGTTGCGAGTTCCCCCCAGTGGCGATGGCTGGGTTGCTTTCGCTGATACGGCCCCAATCTCCGGGGGACGGATCGAGGACCCAACCCCACTTCGGGGGCTGCACCTCGTCTTCTGTCATGTGATTGCAGGCGCCTGGAACGTGCGCCTTACCATTCTGTTTGATCAAGATGGCGTTGCCGGGGAACCGCCGCCACTCCTGTCGAACACGCCTTTCCTCCGGGTGTGCCTTACTGGCTCTAACAAAAGCTGCTGATCATGAGGCTGTCGGCCTCTCTGCTCGTATGTATGGGCATGGGGAACCGTCAGTCGCGGCCGTGGATCGTG